>NZ_CP150253.1:3122500-4194708 GCF_037975435.1 Bacillus sp. FSL P4-0290
TGAGCCGGGGGCTTTCACATCAGACTTAAGAAACCGCCTGCGAGCCCTTTACGCCCAATAATTCCGGACAACGCTTGCCACCTACGTATTACCGCGGCTGCTGGCACGTAGTTAGCCGTGGCTTTCTGGTTAGGTACCGTCAAGGTACCGCCCTATTCGAACGGTACTTGTTCTTCCCTAACAACAGAGCTTTACGATCCGAAAACCTTCATCACTCACGCGGCGTTGCTCCGTCAGACTTTCGTCCATTGCGGAAGATTCCCTACTGCTGCCTCCCGTAGGAGTCTGGGCCGTGTCTCAGTCCCAGTGTGGCCGATCACCCTCTCAGGTCGGCTACGCATCGTTGCCTTGGTGAGCCATTACCTCACCAACTAGCTAATGCGCCGCGGGTCCATCTGTAAGTGGTAGCCGAAGCCACCTTTTATGTTTGAACCATGCGGTTCAAACAACCATCCGGTATTAGCCCCGGTTTCCCGGAGTTATCCCAGTCTTACAGGCAGGTTACCCACGTGTTACTCACCCGTCCGCCGCTAACATCAGGGAGCAAGCTCCCATCTGTCCGCTCGACTTGCATGTATTAGGCACGCCGCCAGCGTTCGTCCTGAGCCAGGATCAAACTCTCCGATAAAGTAGTTTGACTGACTACGCACATCGCTGTGCGATTTATAAAAATGAATTAACAGGTACGTTTTGTCTTGTTTAGTTTTCAAAGATCATTACTGCCGCTTAACGAAGCAGCTTTATTAATATAACATTTAGCTTCTTTTAAGTCAACAACTTTTTTCAAGTTGTTTTGAAGCATCTAGTTTGTGTCCGCTGTGCATCAGCGACGTTTAATAATATAACACCTGTATTTATTTATTGCAATAGTTTTTTTGAAAAAATCTATAAAACAAATAAACTATAATCCTCGCCATGATTTCTAAAGCGTGTGTATCATATAACTTTCTTAAAAGAACATATACATCAGTCATGTGATCTTGTTGTTTTTTTCGTTTTCTTGTATAGTAGAAACGAACTAAATACTGATGACCACAAGGGGAGCATTAAAGCTGAGAGTGAGCGGTATCGTTCTGACCCTTTGAACCTGTTAGTTAACGCTGGCGTAGGGATGTGGCAAAGTCAAATGAATTGCAGATCGTAAAGCAGTGCGTGGAACTTTTCTCATCCTTCCGCGTGCTGCTTTTTTGTTGTCCTTTTGGTTGTCTGTCAATGGAAGGAGATAGATATGAATCAATCTAAGCAACTGGTTCGCCTTATTGAAATTGCCATTATGACAGCGGCAGCCGTTATTTTAGACATTGTCTCAGGAATGTTTCTTAGCATGCCTCAAGGAGGCTCGGTCTCCATCATGATGATTCCGATCTTTTTAATTTCGTTTCGCTGGGGTGTCAAAGCAGGTCTTACTACAGGTTTGTTGACAGGTCTAGTACAAATAGCAATCGGAAACTTGTTTGCTCAACATCCTGTACAGCTATTGTTAGATTACATTGTCGCTTTCGCAGCAATCGGCATAAGCGGCTGTTTCGCTTCTTCTGTCCGTAAAGCCGCTGTATCAAAAACAAAAGGGAAATTGATTGTTTCAGTGGTCAGCGCAGTTTTTATCGGCAGTTTGCTGCGCTATGCCGCGCATGTCATTTCAGGAGCTGTGTTTTTCGGCAGCTTTGCTCCAAAAGGAACACCGGTATGGATTTATTCTTTAACTTATAATGCGACTTACATGGTTCCTTCATTCATTATTTGTGCAATTGTCCTATGTTTATTATTTATGACAGCACCCCGTCTGCTTAAAAGTGACAAAGCGTAAAAGTAACAATCCCCCAGCGAATTCCGCTGGGGGATTGTTCGTTATCTGTTAAGAAGTGTTTTTAAAGCTGAAAGATCCGGCCAGCCAAGACCTACTTCTTTCAGCCTTACTCCGGCAATTTCAAAGTTGTCCTCCGCTACTCTTTCAGGTGAATAGGCCTGATAAAATATAATCGAGGGATTCTGCTCAATAACCCAAACAAACATACTTGAAAAACCATGTTGAAGCAAAAACTCCGCTCCTTTTGCTAAGAGCGCCCTGCCTGCACCTTGCCGCTGGCGCTCTTCCAGAAGATAAATAGCGTATAACTCGCCGTCATAGCCTTCTTGTTCAGAGCGAATAGGTCCAAATGAAGCAAAGCCGAATACTGAACCCTTTTCGTCCTGAGCAACAAATACTCCTTTTAACGAGCGACTTTTCCATTTGTCTTCAAATTCCTTATAGTTCAGGCTGTTTAAATAATCAATCGGGATAATTTCGTGGTATGTTGTCCTCCAGCTGTCTACATGCACTTTTGCAATGTCCTTTATATCCTCTAACTTCGCTTCACGTACAGTTACCATACGGTTCTGCCCTTTCCTTACTCTGATTTTTGGACCGTTTTGGCTTCTTTGATTTCATTTGTTAATTCATTAATGCTTTGTTTTACGTTTCCTTTTCCTGAAAAGTTCTCAAGCATTTCTTTTACATCAATTCCTGAGGATGCTTTTAAACTTTCTTGCAGACTTGACATTAAGTTCGTCGCATAGCTGGTTACTTTGTTTGCTCCGCTTGATTCACCGCTTCCTCCTGTATCGACAACGGTGATTTTATCAATATTTGAAAGAGGTGCCGCTGCTTGTTTCGCGTATTCCGGAAGCATTTTGACAATCATATCGAAAATCGCCGCCTGCCCGTACTGTTCAAAGGCGGCCGCAATTTTCTCTTTTGCTTCCGCTTCTGCAAGACCTTTCAGGCGGATAACCTCTGCTTCTGTCTCTCCTTTCGCTTTTTCCGCTTCTGCTTTTGCTAGCCCGTCAATTCTTACTTTTTCCGCCTCAGCCTTTGCCATTGCTTCTATACTGTACTTCTTGGCATCGGCTTCCGCGAGCTGTTTGGCTTTCTCAGCTGCTGCGGACTGCTCAACAGAATAACGGTCTGCATCGGCTTTTTTCTTTACCTCTGAGTCGTATTGACGTTCACGGCGAAGAATTTCTTTTTCTTCTAGTTCTATTTGTTTTTGGCGTTCGATAATTTTAACCTGCATTTCCTGCTCTGTGACTTGCTGGCGCGCTCTGGCAGTCTCTAAATCATATGCTTGGTCGGCATTCGCTTTTGCCGTATCTTGTTCTCTGCGGAATTCAGCCATTTTGAGCTGATTGAGTTTTTCAGCTTCAGCGATTTCCGTCGCCCGTTCAAGTTCTGATTTTTTTGCGTCTTTATCGGCTTCTGCCCGCTTAATTCGGGTTTCTTTATCAGCCTCTGCTGTTGCGATATCAGCATCGCGTTTTACTTGGGCAATTCTCGGTTTCCCTAATGATTCAAGATAACCGTTTTTATCACGCACATCTTTAATGGTAAAGGAAACAATCACAAGCCCCATTTTCGCGAGGTCCTGTGAAGCGACACGCTGCACCTCTTGAGAAAATTTCTCCCTGTTTTTATAGATTTCTTCAACTGTCATTGAGCCGAGAATGGAACGAAGGTGGCCTTCTAAAACCTCCCGCGCTTCCTGCTCACGGTCGTCTTTTGATTTCCCTAAAAATTGTTCGGCCGCTGTAGCGATTTCTCCTATAGAACCGCCGATTTTAATAATCGCAGTTCCATCGGCCATTACTGGCACTCCTTGTTCTGTATAGACTTCAGGTGTCGAAACATCGAGTTTGCTTGATAATAAGCTTAGCGGCTCTGCCTGCTGGAAGACGGGAAGGACAAAGGTTCCTCCGCCGCGGACGATTTTAATACGGTTGCCGCCTTCATCGACATGAACATTTTTATTACCCAGATAGCTCCCTGTTACAATTAACGCTTCATCAGGCCCTGCTGTACGATACTTCGTAATAAACACAGCTATTAGTGCAATTAATAAAAAGAATACAACTCCAATGATCATTATAATCGGCATTGTCATATCAAATTCCTCCTTGTATGTTAAATGGGTTCATGCGGAGTAACAGAAAGAACTCCGTTGTTAATATCTACGACTAACACCGTTGTCCCGTAACTGATCTGCTGATTATCAAAACTGACCGCTGACTTTGAAATGGTCCCGCCTATCCCTTCTATGACCACTTCACCAAACCCGTCAACCGGAACAGCTGTAATCACTTTACCGAGTCTTCCTCTGAGATCATCTTCTCTATATGCCAATGATTCTTCTGCAGATGATAATGGTACCAGTACAAAGATGTGAAGCAATACCACCAGCATGATCGAAAGGATGCAAGATAAAAGCGCAATCAGCAAGCTTGACAGAGGCAATACGAGTTCACCTATATATCCGCCCGCTGAAAAACATGTGAAAAATGAGAGCACTAATGTCGGATTAAGAAACGGAATGCCTTCTGGCAGCCCTGCAAATACATCTCCGAAAAACAGAAATAACAGCGTAAGGCTGCCCGCAATAATAAGCGTATAAAGATAAATTGTTTGTATAGGTACTCCAAATAACTCCAATTTCCTCATCCTTTCTTCATCAATGCATTGATGAACGGCTGCCGTTACCATTTATACGAGACACCCCAGGAAAAGTTTCAAAATTTTAAGACAAGTAACCCATTTGAAGTGCTTTATAAATGATAATTGCCTATATATATGGTAATGTCATTTTAGGAGGAGATATGATGAGTATCTTTAATGAAGCCAGATTAGAAACGTGGAACGAATTGAAAGGACTTTCTGACGAAAAGCTGAATCAAAAGCCTTCTGCTGAAGAATGGAGCATACGGGAAGTTCTTGACCATTTGAAAAAAATCGATATGACCGCACAAAAAATGTTGAAGGAACGTGTAAAGGACGCTCCGATTAAAGAAATTGAAGAAAAACCGCTTGAGGTAGCACAGGACAGAAATAATAAACGGAAAGCCCCGAGTCATCTTGAGCCTGCGCATGATTTTATTTCAGGCAGCCAAATGAAACGTGAGCTTGATGTGGTAAGAGAGCAGCTGACTGCTGCGATTGCCTCTCTGAAAGAAGAAGATTTTGAAAGAGTGCTTCCGCATCCTGTGTTTCAAGAGCTGACTGTCAGACAGTGGATCGATTTTATCGGCCATCATGAAAAACGGCACCTCAGCCAAATGAAAGAAATTAAAGAAAAGATAGAAAGGGCCTGATTTAATCAGACCCTTTCTGCTTTTCGTTTGACTTTTCGCTGATAGGAATGAACTTCTATTTCATCACCTGTGTAAACAGCACCAGGTCTCTCCACAATACAGACAATCCCTCTAATGCCCAGTGCGTGGCGGACGAAAGCCGACGCCAGCTTCGGTTGGTCCGGATAATAAGACTGAATGACTTCTCCCGGCTGGATACAAGGATCATTTTCGCCCTCACACAGCAGAGCCGCTCCGCTCGGAAAAATAATCCGGCTTCCTTCTTTTAATGAAGTAAGATCTGGCATACCGCTGACTGCCACATTCGCCCCGAGCCATTCCGGCAAAATTCTCGGCACTCCCATTTTTAAAGCGATTTCGTTGCATTCCTCTATTGAAACAATTGAAATTTGTCTGCGGTTGAAAATTTCAGTCCCTCTTGAAAACATTGGTTCTCTGGCTCCCGCTTTTTTGGTCAGGCCAAAATGCAAGTCGCCGGGGATGCCGCCATAATCAAAATCAAGCTTGTCCATTTGCTTTGTTACGAAGCTTTCTGTATCTGCGATATATAAGCCTTCCGCTTTTGCAGTCATCCGCTTCCACATCAGCTGGCACCTTCTTTCTTATCTAAAATTTCCACCTATGCTTCATTATCCCAAAAAATCCCGCTCTGTAAAGGAGCGGGATTTTGATTATACCGTTTTAGGCGTAAGGTTAAAGCAGCGCTTGTAGATCCAGTTGTATGCTTTTTCATTTAAATCTCTAGGGTTTCCGAAGGTTTGCGGATCTTTCATTGCTTCTTTAGACAAGCGTTCGATCATATCAGGTGATACTCCCTGCTCTTCTAAAGTCGGCACTTCTAAATCTTCGACCAGATCATACATCCAATTGACAGATGCTTTCGCAGCTTCTTCTGTTGTCATCTTGCTTGTATCAATACCGAACGCTTTCGCAATACGCGCAAACTTCTCAGGATAGCCCTTCCAGTTGTATTCCATGACAGGGCCCATCATCGCCGCTACACATTGGCCGTGAGCGACTGGGATAATACCGCCAAGCGTTTGGCTCATCGCATGAGCCGCGCCCGCTGATTCACTTCCGTAAGAAAGGCCGGCAAGCATCGCAGCCTGCGCCATTCCGTACCTTGCTTCCAGATCCTCTCCGTCAGCAAATGCCCTCTTAATGTAATGAGCGGCATACTCAATCGCCATTAAGGCAACCGCATCCGTGATTGGCTGTGCAAATTTCATTGTATAGCACTCAATGGCATGGGCGAGCGCATCAATTCCCGTCATAGCTGTTACATGCGGAGGCATTGAAACATGAAGCTCAGGATCAATGATGGTCAAGTGCGCTGCAATCAGCGGACCGCCCGTGTTGAATTTGAATTCTCTTTCTTCATCTGTGATAACCGCCCATTGGGTTACTTCTGATCCTGTTCCAGCTGTAGTGGGAATTGTCGTCAGCGGAGGAATGCGGTTTTCCAGCGGTTTTTTCCCATCTGCCGCTTCATAATCAAGCACGCTTCCTTCGTGAGTCGCTTCTACTCCGATTGCTTTTGCTGTATCCATGGAGCTTCCGCCTCCGACTGCCACCAAACCATTACAGTTCTCTTTTTTGTAAAGCTCAGATCCTTCATTCACCAGACGGACAGGCGGGTTTGGCTCAACTTTATTAAAGAGCACCACTTCAATGCCTGCTTCTTTAAGTGATTCGATTACAGGATCAGCAACACCGGCTTTATAAATCCCTGGGTCTGTGACAAGGAGCGCTTTTGAAACGCCCAGTGCAGCTACTTCCTCACCCGTATGCTTGATGGCTCCGATTCCATGCTTAATCACAGTCGGAATTTCAAATGTGTGGAATTTCTGCATGCTTTCTACCTTCATATTTAATGTCATCATCAATCTCCCCCTCTTATGAATTAAACCAGTTAACCGCTGCCGGTTTTGTATTGCGGTATACATGTTTGACTTCTGTGTATTCTTCAAGGCCTATTTTTCCAAGCTCGCGTCCGAACCCGGATTGCTTATATCCGCCCCATGGCGCTTGTGCAAAGTACGGATGAAAATCGTTGATCCAAACGGTTCCCATTCTCAAGCGGGCTGCTACCCGTTCGCACTTTTCAATGTCTTTTGACCATACCGCTCCAGCCAAGCCATAGATGGTATCATTCGCAAGCTCGATTACCTCTTCTTCAGAGCTGAAGGTTTCGACTGTCAATACAGGACCGAAAACCTCTTCCTGAACGATTCTCATGTCAGAATTACAGTTTGAGAAAATAGTAGGTTCATAGAAAAAGCCGTTTTGAAGCTCAGGATCTTCCGGGCGTTTGCCTCCTGTCTCCAGCTTCGCGCCTTCCTCTATTCCGATCTCTACATATTTTTCTACCTTTGCCCTGTGCTCCGCCGAAATAAGCGGACCGCTTTCTGTCTCAGCATGAAAACCGTTTCCGAGTTTTATGCGTTTTGCCCGTTTGACCAGCTCCGCCAAAAATTGATCATGAATGGCATCCTCAACAAGCAAGCGGGAACCTGCAGAGCATACTTGGCCGGCGTGGAAAAATACAGCGTTTAAGGCCTGATCAACCGCAACTTCTAAATCCGCGTCCTTGAAAACAATATTTGGGTTTTTCCCGCCAAGTTCAAGGGCGATTTTTTTGACGTTTCCGCTTGCCGCCCGCATGATTTTTTTGCCTGTTTCAATTCCGCCCGTAAATGAAATCAAATCGACGTCTTTGTTTACGGCAAGCTCGTCGCCCACTGTGGCTCCCGGTCCAAGAACAAGATTTGCGACACCTTTTGGAACACCGGCTTCTTCCATCAGCTTAAAGACTTTGATTGTCGTCAGCGGCGTAATCTCACTCGGCTTCATGACGATTGTGTTTCCTGCGGCCAGTGCAGGGGCGATTTTCCAGCTCGCTTGAAGGAGCGGATAATTCCATGGAGTGATCTGGCCGCAAACCCCGATTGGCTCCCTAATAATTTTGCTTTCTGAATCAGGAATCGGAGATGAAATGATCTCTCCGCCATCTTTGTCTGCCAAGCCGGCGTAATATTGAAAAACATTGGCGATATCGTCCATATCGGCCTTGCTTTCTTCGAGTGTTTTTCCTGTATCAAGAGATTCAAGCTCAGCCAGCTCCTCAAGATCGCGTCTGATTAATTCCGCAATTTTCAGAACAATTTTTCCGCGTTCAAGCCCGGATAGCGATGACCATTCTCCTTTGTCAAATGCTCTGCGTGCGGCTGCGATTGCTTTGATGGCGTCCTCTCGCCCTCCCTCGCTTACAGTTGCAATTTCTTCTTGATTAAATGGGTTGATAATACTGCGGATCTGTTCTTTTTCGGCACTGATCCATTCTCCGTCAATGAATAATGTTTGACTCATATAAGCCTCCTTGACGTAAATAAAGTTTGTTAAATAAAAATTTAATGTTTTTAACAACCTTAATCTAACATATGGTTTTTAAACTGTCAAAGTCCCATTTTGATTTTTCTTTTTGACTTTTCCTCATGTTTCGTTAAGATAAAGAACATAAAGAAATAACTTAACGAATTTAATTTTCTAAAGGAAAAGAGGGTCAGTATGGATGAAAATCCAGAATTTGCAGCTATAGAACAGGCTCGGGATCTTGTTATTGACTCCATTGCTGAAACGATGGATCTTTACGGAATTACCCGCAGTGTCGGGATTTTATATGGGACGATGTATATGAGGGATGAGATGACGCTTGACGAAATGCGTGAGGAGTTGCAAATGAGCAAACCAAGCATGAGCACTGGCGTCAAAAAGCTTCAAGACTTAAATGTAGTGAAAAAAACATTTCACCGGGGCATCCGCAAGCATACATTTGTGGCTGAGAAGGATTTCTTTAAATTTTTCACAAATTTCTTTCCACCTAAATGGGAGCGGGAGGTTCAAGTGAATGTAACAGCGATCGAGGAAGCACAAGCTGATTTACAAAAGGTTTTAAGCAAGGAAGATCTCGATGAGGATATCAAAAATGAAGCACTGCAGTTATATGATCAGCTGGAAAGCTCTAAAGCTTACTATGACTGGCTGAAACGGCTTGCTGAATCGGTGCAGACCGGAGAAATTTTTAAATTTATACCGATCGAAACAAAGTAAAGCAGAAAGCGCCTGGGAAACCAGGCGTTTTTTTGATGTAACTACTACAAATTTGAAAAATACGGGAAAAACACCCCATTTACTTCCAAAATATTTGATGGTAATTTTATGTAGGTAAAATTTGTATTTGGCCTTCAGAGGAGGTGAAAAGCGGGCAGGCCTGTTTAATTTATCATTTTTTAGGGGGAATTTTGTTATGAAACGCAAATTATTATCTTCTTTGGCAATTAGTGCATTAAGTCTCGGGTTACTCGTTTCTGCACCTACAGCTTCTTTCGCGGCTGAATCTACATCAACTAAAGCTCATACTGAATCTACTATGAGAACACAGTCTACAGCTTCATTGTTCGCAACAATCACTGGCGCCAGCAAAACGGAATGGTCTTTCTCAGATGTCGAATTGACTTACCGTCCAAACACGCTTCTCAGCCTTGGCGTTATGGAGTTTACATTGCCAAGCGGATTTACTGCAAACACGAAAGACACATTGAACGGAAATGCCTTGCGTACAACACAGATCCTCAATAACGGGAAAACAGTAAGAGTTCCTTTGGCACTTGATTTGTTAGGAGCTGGCGAATTTAAATTAAAACTGAATAACAAAACACTTCCTGCCGCAGGTACATATACTTTCCGTGCAGAGAATAAATCATTAAGCATTGGAAATAAATTTTACGCAGAAGCCAGCATTGACGTGGCTAAGCGCAGCACTCCTCCGACTCAGCCTTGCGGTTGCAACTAATGTAAAAGACCGGTTAACGCCGGTCTTTTTTGCGTTTTACCCTCCCCTTTTTCTCCAATTCCCGTTATCTTTTTTCTGGTTTAAAATTTAAATTGACAAACACTAGAAACAGGAGTAAATTCTTGAGTGTTCAATTTCATACAGTCTCTTTTACCGCTTAATCAAACACGAACGGGGGAACCAACGATTGGCTGTTTTTTTAACAGCCTTGGGGTGAATCTTACTAAGTAAGAGGGGGTACTCTGAATCCCTAATCCGACAGCTAACCTCGTAGGCGTATACAGAGAGGAGGTCTATTATCGGCCATTCTTTGCAATGGTCTTTTTTGCTTCAAAAACGTTAATTCACTAAGGGAGATATGAACATTGGGAAGAATTAAAAATAAGCAATTTGCCGTGATCGGGCTGGGCCGGTTTGGCGGCAGCATTTGTAAAGAACTTCATAGAATGGGGCATGAGGTCCTTGCGGTTGATATCAACGAAGAAAAGGTCAATGCATATGCTTCTTACGCCACTCATGCGGTAATTGCCAACGCCACCGAAGAAAACGAATTGCTTTCATTAGGAATACGCAATTTTGAATATGTGATTGTTGCCATCGGAGCAAATATTCAAGCGAGTACGCTGACCACCCTATTATTAAAGGAGCTTGATATTCCAAATATTTGGGTAAAGGCTCAAAACTATTATCATCACAAGGTGCTTGAAAAAATCGGCGCTGACCGCATTATTCATCCTGAAAAAGATATGGGGGTTAAAATCGCACAAAGCCTTTCAGACGAAAATGTTTTGAATTACATTGATCTATCTGATGAATACAGTATTGTCGAGCTGCTGGCTACGCGCAAGCTTGATTCAAAATCGATTATTGACCTGAATGTAAGAGCAAAGTACGGCTGCACGATCCTGGCCATTAAACATCATGGAGATATCTGTCTTTCCCCCGCGCCTGAAGACATCATTCACGAGCAAGATTGCCTGGTGATCATGGGCCACAAAAAGGATATTAAACGTTTTGAAAACGAAGGGATGTAGACAAAGGTGACACTTCAAAAGGATAAAGTGATCAAATGGGTTCGGTTTACACCGCCTCAAGTGCTTGCCATTGGTTTTTTCCTTACCATTATCATCGGGGCTGTCCTATTAATGCTTCCGATTTCCACTACGAAGCCATTGTCATGGATAGATGCTCTTTTTACTGCGGCTTCCGCTACAACTGTTACAGGGCTTGCTGTTGTCGATACCGGTACTCAATTTACGGTATTCGGGCAAACAGTTATTATGGGGCTGATTCAGATTGGCGGGCTTGGATTTATGACATTTGCGGTCTTGATCGTCATGATATTAGGAAAAAAAATCGGCTTAAAAGAACGAATGCTCGTCCAGGAAGCCTTAAACCAGCCGACAATCGGCGGTGTCATTGGCCTTGTCAAAGTCCTGTTTCTGTTTTCGATCAGTATTGAATTGATAGCAGCACTCATTTTATCCATCCGGCTTGTACCTCAGTACGGCTGGTCATCCGGCTTGTTTGCAAGTTTGTTTCACGCAATTTCTGCTTTTAACAATGCCGGGTTTTCGCTGTGGCCTGATAATTTGATGAGCTACGTTGGCGATCCTACAGTAAACCTCGTGATTACTTTCTTATTTATTACAGGAGGGATCGGATTTACGGTTCTGTTTGATGTGATGAAAAATCGGCGTTTTAAAGCTTTTTCTTTACATACAAAGCTCATGCTTACAGGAACGCTGATGTTGAATGCGATTGCTATGCTAACGGTCTTTATTTTAGAATACAGCAACCCCGGCACGCTCGGCCACCTGCATATAGTGGATAAACTGTGGGCGTCCTATTTTCAGGCAGTGACGCCGAGAACCGCAGGCTTCAATTCTCTAGATTTTGGAAGCATGAGAGAAGGAACAATTGTATTTACTTTATTATTGATGTTTATCGGAGCAGGAAGCGCATCAACGGCGAGCGGCATTAAGCTGACTACGTTCATCGTGATTTTAACATCTGTTATTGCTTACTTGAGAGGTAAAAAAGAAACGGTTATTTTCCGCCGTTCCATCAAATATCCGATTATCATTAAAGCTTTAGCTGTGAGCGTCACCAGTTTGTTCATCGTGTTTTTAGGGATTTTCGCCCTGACGATCACAGAACAAGCGCCATTTCTTCAAATTGTGTTTGAAACCTTTTCCGCATTCGGAACTGTTGGCCTTACGATGGGGCTTACTCCTGAACTGACAACAGCTGGCAAGTGTATCATTATTGTCATCATGTTTATCGGAAGAATTGGTCCTTTAACGTTCGTGTTTTCATTCGCAAAAACAGAGCAATCAAATATCCGTTACCCTGATGGCGAAGTGTTTACAGGGTGATATCAAAAAATCCGGCGTACAGTCGCCGGATTTTTTTATGATTCGATATGAGATTGATTTTGTCTTTTTTCCTGTTCCGCGATGATTTCGTTATCCTCCGCGTTATCACGGGTTACTTTTTGTGTAAGAATCGCACCAACTGCTACAAGTATCATAACAGCGATGTAATAACCTTTTTCATTGAGTTCCAGATTATCAGCATTATAGAGTCCGATACTAAACAAAAATACTCCCGCAAAAAAAGTAAAATAAGCTAATACTGTAAAGGCAACCGTGTTTCTGCGTCTATATTTCTGCACCTTTGTTCCCTCCCGAAAGCATAGTTAAAAAGTGATAACTTCCGTGGAATATTATACCTCAAATTCCCCGGAATGGAACAAAGAATTAAAAATACCAGTAAAAAGGGCTTAGGTTGCCTCCTTTATTTCAACAGCTGAATCATCAATCCAGCCAATAAGTTTATCATTGATTTGGAATTGGTACCAAACAGACTGGCCTTTCTGTTTTTTAGACACAACCTTTATGTCTTTGCCGACGTAAGATTGGGCAGAGGTAAGCCTTATGGACCGATCATCAGTAGAGGGCTTGGACCATACGTCTTGAACGGCACTGTCTTTAATAGAGGCGTTTAAATCCACAGATTTGAGGGATGGATTTACCTCATCGTACTCATCTAAATCGTATTTTTCCACAATAGCGCTGATTTTGTCAGCGTAGTCAGGATCTGTAGCATATCCTGATGTTTGCAGGGCGGTTGCCGCTTCCTTATAATTCCCTGCCTCAAGCACCGGTTTATACTTCTTTTTATTCCACGATGTGCCACGGACGAACAATTGGGCGTGATCATCCATAGATTCAAAAAACGTGCTGTATTTTCGAAACTTCGCGCGAATGGTTTTTCTTTTCCCTTTTTCAACTTCGTCCGTTTCCATCGTGACATGATGGCCTTTATAATTCCCTTTTACGCCAAAAAGGTTGTTGGCCTTAGCAGCCAGTTCACTGTTCCCCCAGTCCGATTCGAGAATGGCCTGAGCAATTGTGATGCTGGGGAGAACATGGTATTTTTCATACAAAATTTGGGCATGTCCGGACAGACTGTCTATAAATACTTGCTGTTCATCGATTTCTTCAGTTTCTTTGGATATTTCAATCGGTTTTGATAAAGTTGTCGCTAAAACAAACAGAGCTAGCGGAATCGATACAAGGAAAAATAGTGAAATCAAGAGTTTACGTTTTTTAAGTTTTTTACGGGCCATGAAAACCTTCCTTCGAATTAAAAGATTACGAATGTAAAAGAATCTACCTTTTAGAATTTTACTTGCACTTCTAATATTTTTCAATTCTTTAGGGATAAAGTTGGGAAAAGATTGCAAAATAAAAACCTTTTCGCTCAATGAAAAGGTTTTTACCATGTTTCTATTTTTGTAAATTTCTGAGTGCATTCCGATATTCCGTATCATTTATTACTTTATATGATTTGACAGTTGCCTTCGACAAACCTTCTGCTGAAACGGCCGGTTTTTCCGGAGCTGTTTTCGCTTTATCATGTGGTTTATGTGCCAGTTTGTGCCCCATTCCAGTGGCATTCATACAAAATGACAGGCAGACGAGCAGCACGCTAAGGATAAAAGAAATGAAGAAGAGATCATGATAAGCAGTCATCATAGAATCCTGTACCGAACCGCTTTGTCTGGCAGCATCTTTTTTCGTGAAAAAGCCGATGAGAATAGGAACTCCCATATAGACAAACAATCTTAAAAACTGAACAGCTGTCATTCTCTTGACCAAATCAGGCAGCGGGCCTCCCATGGCAGCTCCCATCAGCCCTGCGGCGACTGTCAGGCCTGTTCCCGCTGCAAGCATGATAAACAGTGCCGCGAACATATAAAGAGATGATCGATCCTGCATATGCAGCCATTGAAAATTCACAAAGACGAGAATGAGTCCGCCGATAATACCGAGCATCCCTGGTCCGACTTTATCATAAAACAGAGCGCTCAAAATGGCCGCGATCGCCACTCCGATTAAAAGAGTCAAGTTTAAAAGAATGAGATGCTCCTGAGAAATATCATACATTTGACGGAGCAAGCCTTGAAAAGCAGACAGGCTGACAGCTACCGTTATCGTCCCTGCAGCTATGATCAATAAGCCAAGCACCGGTTTTGGCAGCAGCATCAGTTTAATAGATATGAATGGGTTTTTCACTTTATATTCCACAATCAATAGACCAATGAGCAAACATAACGTCACCCCGAAACCAATCCATACATAACCCGATGACAGCCCCCATTTTTGCAGAAAAATGAATGAAACCGCTGAGGCTGCGGCAAGGAAAACAGATAAAAGAATTCCCGCACGATCAAGCGGCTGTTCTTGATCCGCCGCTCCGTGATGTTCGTCATGGAGAAAGAAATAGCTCACCGCGACACCGATCAGGGACAAGGTGCCAAAGATGAAAAACAGCCATCTCCAATGCCCGCAGCTTGTTGCAATGGTTCCCAGGATTGTGCCGATGATAACAGAACCATAGAATCCCCCGATCAGCACAAGCAGTGCATAATTCCTGCGTTCAATCGGGAATGACAGTACAAGCATTGGAATCATAATCATCAGCATGACACCTGTTGCCGCTCCCTGTAAAAAGCGTCCTGCCGCCATCCATGCAACATCGCTTGAACATGCGATGAGCAGTGAACCTAGTATAAAGACAGGTAATGAAGCCAGATAGACGGGACGAGCACCGAATTTTTTCCTCAGCAGCGGTCCTGCCGGAACTAATAAGGCAAAGGCCATATTGCCGATCAATATTGGATTTACTGATGTGAAGCCACTTGTTCCAACCGCTTTCTGAACAAGGCCTTGAACTGACGACAATGCCGTGTTAGACATCAATCCCGGCCCGACCGCTAAGACGGCGAGCAAAGAAATCACCCAATAGTGTTTTGTCTTCATGTTGTCATTCCTTCCTATATGAATACATGCGAAACACATCATTTTTTGAAACCAAAAGAAGCTAATAGATTTTGCATACCATTAGCTTTCAGTCTAATATTCTCCCTTTCAGGGGAAATGATATTATTTTATTATAATTATGTGAATGAATGAGCATATAATCAAATATTATTTCAAATCGATTGTGTTTTGTCAATGGAGTAAATTTCAAGCACAACATAAAAAGTCTGAAAGCTTTTCCCCGATATTGTGTTTTGGAGCCAAGGGGCCTAGAACTGCACTTATGGAGCCCTGCTCGTTCCCTCAAGCGAATTAAAGCAGGCCGTTTTAACCCTTTCAATCCACTATTCCAACTAATAAACTCGAATAAGTTGGTGATAAGACAACATTTTGGCCGCACATTTTTTTGTGTTCACTGGGCGTTTGCCGCCTCTAAATTGTATATGGGTAAATACCATGAATTAACCTATGAAATACCAATGTAAGGAAATTTTAAATATTCCGGGAGGCAAAAACGAATGGAACTGTATGAGTGTATCCAAGACATTTTTGGCGGCTTGAAAAATCCATCGGTTAAAGATTTAGCAACGTCTTTAAAACAAATTCCAAACGCAGCAAAATTGAGTCAACCGTATATTAAGGAACCAGACCAGTACGCTTACGGCCGAAATGCCATCTATCGAAATAATGAATTGGAAATTATCGTGATTAACATTCCGCCAAACAAGGAGACAACAGTCCACGATCATGGTCAATCCATTGGTTGTGCAATGGTGTTAGAAGGAAAGCTTCTTAATTCTATTTATCGCTCAGCCGGCGAACACGCAGAACTCTCCAATTCATACTTTGTCCACGAAGGAGAATGCCTTATTTCAACCAAAGGTTTAATTCACAAAATGTCTAATCCCACATCCGAACGAATGGTGTCTCTTCATGTCTACTCCCCTCCTTTGGAAGACATGACGGTCTTTGAGGAACAAAAGGAGGTATTGGAAAATTCATGATTGACAGATAAACTGCTCACTTTGACTTCGCTCAACTGGAGGATTCAGAGAATGAATCTTTTCCTCAAAACAAAAAAACCCTTATAGAATAAGGGTTTACAGGTATGGAGCCAAGGGGGCTCGAACCCCTGACCTCTACGCTGCCAGCGTAGCGCTCTCCCAGCTGAGCTATGGCCCCGTATGTAATGTCATGTTTATTATAGATGATTTTATTTTGAAAAACAAGCTGTTTCCTCTTGAATTGACAGAAAAAATAAGGCTCGTAAAAGAGCCTTATTTTCGACTTACATCATGATCAAAAGTAAAATCACACCGAGAATAATTCGATAGATTGCAAATGGGACAAGTTTGATTTTGTTAATCAGCCTTAAGAAGAAACGGACGACAAACAGTGCGACAACAAAGGCACAGATAAAGCCGACGATGAAAAATGGCATCAGATCCGAGCTTAAGCTGTCCCAATGCTTCACGAGGCTTAGAAAGCTGGCTCCCATCATGATCGGCATCGCCATAATAAACGTAAAGTCGGCTGCAGCTCGGTGGTTTAATCCGAGAATAACACCGCCGGAAATGGTTGAACCCGAACGCGAGAAACCCGGCCAAAGGGCAAGACATTGGAATAAGCCGACGGCTATCGCCTGTTTATAGGAAATGCGGTCGAGTGTGTCTGTCGCTGTTTTCCGTTTATTGACCCAGTCAGCAAAAAGCATGAGGATTGCCCCGGCAATTAAACCGATGGCCACAGTTTTAACGGAAAATAAATATTCATCAATGTAATCTTCAAACAAAAAGCCGAGAACAGCTGCAGGCACGAGTCCGACGGCAATTTGGGCAATGCTTAATTTATGTCCCTGCTCCTGGTCGCTTGTAATATTTTTTTTCAAGCCCAGTAAATTTAAAATTCGGTCTTTAAACACGATAGCTACTGCTAAAATGGAGCCTAGCTGAATAACCACCTTGAATGAGTTAGCAGCTTCTTCTGACATCAGATTACTTGATTTAAGCCAGATGTCGTCTACTATAATCATATGTCCTGTCGAAGAAACCGGCGCGTACTCTGTTAATCCTTCTACGATTCCTAAAATGGCGGCTACAAACAATTCCCATAGAGTCATGATTTTGATTCTCCCCATTAGACATTTATTTTTTTACATAACGGGAGCTTCCCATAAATGGAAAGCCCGTCTTATATAACTATAAACGAAAATCACACTTTATGCCCCGGCGTATTTTCATTTTTTTCTTCATCGTATAAATGTGACCGCATTTTAAACCAGTCAAATAAATGTGTCGTAATGACTTTGGCAACCGCATAGCCGGGAATCGCAAGAATGATTCCAACAACGCCGAACAGCTTGCCGGCTGTTAACAGCAGAAAAATAATCGTAATCGGATGGATGTGAAGGTTTTTTCCCATAATTTGCGGAGAGATCAGCTTCCCTTCAATCAGCTGAACAATCGTCCAAACGATCACCAGCTTAAGCAGCATGAGCGGCGATGTCACTATGGCAATGATAATCGCAGGCGTAATGGCAATCGTTGGCCCTAAATATGGAACGATGCTTGTGCAAGCCGCAATGACTGCAAGCAATGAAGCATAATCCAGCCCGATAATCAAATAACCGATAAACAGCAAAAACCCGATACAGAAGCTGACAATGATCTGGCCTCTGATATAAGAGCTTAACCGATGATTCATTTCGCTTAAGACTGTGTATGTCTGTTCTTTCAATTGCGTCGGAACAAACTTCAGTATGTAGACCGGCAATTTTTTTCCGTCCTTTAACAAATAGAAAAGGATAAACGGAACCGTAACGATTGAAATGATAATCTCAGTCAGGGCGCCGATAAAATTCCCAACGCCGGTAAAGGTACTGTTCACAATTGTCGCTGCCTGATCTGAAACCTTTGTTGCGAGATCAGATATATTGATGTTCGTCGTTTGCTGGGCCTGATTGACGAAGTTGCTGCCGATCAGCTGTTTCGTCTGATTTTCAACGATATCCACATATCTTGGGATGTTGTCGATTAAACTCATAATTTGTTCTTTTAAGAAGGGAATGATCGACACGATTGTGATCGTGATCAGCCCGATAACCAATAGATATAGCAGCAATATAGAATAGATTCTTCTTATTCTTCTTCTCTCAAGGAAATCGACGACCGGGTTTAACAGATAAAAAACAATGCCTGTCAAAATAATCGGAAGTGATATCGTTTTGAGCAAAACAATAATCGGGGTGAAAATAAATGATGTTTTTGTAAATACTAGAATATTTAAACCAATCAGCAGCAGCACAAGCAAAAATAAAACAAACTTATTATCCAAGAAGAATCGCTTGAATCTGCCGCTCCATGTTTGCAACGTCTCCACTATCGTTCCTCCGTCATACATAGTTTAATTAAATTGTACACTATCGTCCCTATAATGAAAAATAAAAACCGTTAATTGCTGGAAAAGCTTTCACGGTTTTAACATTCTATTTATATCTATCATGTGATTTTGTTCTTTTTAAGCTATAATTTAGCTATATCATACAAAAGGAGCGATACGAGTGATACGTTTTGCAATAATAGGAACCAACTGGATTACAGACCGCTTTCTTGAGTCAGCAGCGGATATCGAAGATTTTCAGCTGACTGCTGTTTATTCAAGATCGGCTGAACGCGCTGGCGAGTTTGCTGCTAAACACAACGCTGCGCATGCCTTCTCAGACCTTCAGGAAATGGCGGCGAGCGATTGCTTTGATGCCGTATACATAGCGAGCCCGAACGCTCTTCACAAGGAACAAGCCGTTCTCTTTATGAACCATGGCAAGCATGTGCTTTGTGAGAAGCCATTTGCTTCGAATACAAAAGAAACAGAAGAGATGATCTCAGCGGCTAAGGCAAACGGCGTTGTTCTCATGGAAGCAATGAAGACCACTTTCCTGCCGAATTTCAAAGAGCTGAAAAAACACCTGCATAAAATCGGCACTGTCCGCAGATTTACCGCAAGCTACTGCCAGTATTCCTCACGGTATGACGCGTTCAGAAGCGGAACTGTTTTGAATGCGTTTCAGCCTGAGCTTTCCAATGGGTCATTAATGGATATTGGCGTCTATTGTATTTATCCGGCTGTTGTGTTGTTTGGCGCGCCGAAGGATGTAAAAGCAAACGGATATGCTTTATCCTCCGGAGTGGACGGAGAAGGAACTGTCATTCTGTCTTACGACGGGTTCGAAGCTGTTCTGATGCATTCCAAAATCTCTACTTCCTATGCCCCGGCTGAAATCCAGGGTGAAGACGGGACGATTGTAATCGATACGATTCACCGGCCTGAACGTGTTGAAATCCGCTACCGGGACGGCCGCCTTGAAAACATCGCGATCCCTGATCCTAAACCAGCGATGTTCTATGAAGCAGAAGAATTTGTCACGCTCATAAAAGAGAATAAGCTGGAATCTGAAGAAAATACATTTGAACGGTCTTTGACCACCGCGAAAATTATGGAAGAAGCAAGAAAGCAAATGGGGATTGTATACCCTGCTGATCAAGCTTAAAAAAATCCGCACGCGCGCAAATGCCGCGGCGGATTTTTTATTAGACAATCGGAGAAGATGCCTTCCTTTTTAAAAGCACCTGTTGTTCATATTCTTTGATGTCATGAAGCCATGCTTCTTTTACCGGAACGCCCATTTGCTCACAGTAGGAATCCCAGATGGCTCCGAAAGGATATGTTTTGAATTCCTCCATCAGGGCCAGCCTTTCTGTATAGCGGCCCTCTTCCTGCAATTGTTTTAAATATCCGTTCGGGAGAAGCAGGGCATACAATAAAGCTTTGATCATATTTCTCGTTCCGATAGTCCAGGCGGCTACACGGTTAATGCTGGCATCGAAAAAATCCAGACCGATGGCGACCTTCTCAAGAGCATGATTTCGTACAATTTCAAGAGCGATTTCTCTCAATTCATCATCCAAAACCACTACATGGTCGCTATCCCAACGAACAGGCCGCGATACGTGCAAGGCAAGCTTGTCTGTGTAAAGCAGCATGGACGAGATTTTGTTCGATACCGTCTCAGTCGGATGGAAATGGCCTGTATCAAGTAAACAAAGCTTATGGTTCGTCAAAGCATAAGCTAAATAAAATTCATGAGATCCGACAACATATGATTCGGAGCCAAGCCCGAACAGCTTGCTCTCGATTGAATCAAGATTGTGTTGTTCACTGATCTCCTCTGCGAAGATCCGATCCAGTGATTCTTTTAGTCTTTTACGCGGTGTCAGCCTATCACTCGGGATATCCTTATAGCCGTCGGGAATCCAAATATTCGTCAAGCAAGGTGTTCCTAATTCTTTCCCGAAGTATTCCCCGATACGGCGGCAAGCGATGCAATGCCTGATCCAAAATTCTCTGATATCCGGATCAGGGTGTGAAAGGGTGAGTCCGTCAGCCGCTTTCTCATGCGAAAACAAGGTTGGATTAAAATCTAAACCGAGACCAAGGTTTTTTGCCCATTTCACCCAGTTTTCAAAATGCTGCGGCTTCAATTCGTCACGTTCTACCGCTTCCCTGTTTGTTTCTGCGTATATCGCATGCAGGTTTACGCGGTGCTTTCCAGGAATGAGAGAAAGAGCCTTCTCCAAATCTCTTCTTAATTCTTCAGGAGTTTGCGCTTTTCCGGGATAATTGCCAGTCACGTCAATTCCGCCTGAAAGCTCGCCCTTATTTACTTCAAAGCCTTCAATGTCGTCACCCTGCCAGCAATGGATCGAAATGGGCACTTGCTCTAATTGCCGAAGCGCCTCTTCAACATCAATTCCCCATTTTTCATATGCCTGTTTTGCACTGTCATAATTGGCTTTTATGGTCATACGGCTCTCTCCCTTTATCAGTTTTTTAATCCAAATAAAAAACTTCCTTTAGATCTATCGAAACAGGACTGAAATCCGAATTTGTTTTCATTAATGGCGCCATCGATTTCCACCATCTTCGGCAAACTTCCGTGTCCGCCATCTTTCTCCATTTCTCTTCATCCTCTATTTCTAAATATGCAAAAAGCCTGCCTGTTTCCTCGTCTAGAAAAATGGAATAATGGTGTGCTCCATGAGCTTTGAGTGCTTCTGCCATCTCAGGCCAAATGTCATCATGCCGCTGTTTGTATTCTTCGTACTTGTCTTGATGGACAAACATGATACTGGCTTTTCTTTTCAAACCTTTTCACCTCTTCATCATTTAGATAGCGCTTTCAAAACAGTTTGCTGAAATGACTGAATGATCGTGCTTCTGTCAATGTCTTTAGGTGTAAACACTTTGATCGGAAAGGAATTTCTGACGACTTGCCGGGCTTCTTTTATGTCTTTGACTTCTTTGGCAGCAATCATTTGCATCAAAAGATTTCCGGTGGCAGTTGCCTCTATCGGCCCTGCATATACCGCTTTTCCACTCATGTCTGCCGTTAATTGATTTAAGAAATCATTCCGGGCTCCGCCGCCGATGATATGAAATTGCTCGATCGGTTTTTCTGTGATTGTTTCGAGCTCTTTGATGGCTATCGCATAGATGATGGCTAAATTGCTGTAGATGCAGCAGGCAAGTTCGCCTGCAGTGCGAGGAGTCTTTTGGCGGGTTTGTCTGCAATAATGTTGTATTTCCTTTATCATGTTTTCTGGATTCAGGAAACGTTTATCATTTAAGTTTATAAATTGCTGGAATGGTTCTGTTTTTTTGGCTTCTTCTGCAAGCTGCTGGAAAGAGTAATCTGCTTGTAACTGTTGTCTGACTTCTTGTATCACCCACATGCCGATAATGTTTTTGAGAAAGCGAATGGTGTTGTTTGCGCCGCGTTCATTTGTATAGTTGTTTTCTAAAGCAAGATCAGTTATTATCGGTGTTTTGTTTTCAACCCCGATTAACGACCATGTTCCGCTGCTGATATACGCCCAGCCATCATTTATTCCTGGCGTTGCAATGACGGCCGAGGCCGTATCATGTGTTGCGACTGTCATCACCTTGCACGCCGGGAGATCATAATCCGGGAACCACTCATTTCTTAGCTTCCCGAGTTCACACCCCGGTTCAGTCAGCGGGGCAAATTGCTGTTCCTGAACGGACACGGCTTCAAGCAATTCAGGATCAAGATTTCCCGTTGAGGCGTTTAAAAGCTGTGTTGTGGACGCATTTGTGATTTCCGTTACAGCTTTTCCGGTTAAACAATAGCCTAAATAATCAGGAATCATCATAATTTTGTCTGTCTTTATCAGCAGCTCACGGTCTTCCTCATACAATTGATAGATCGTGTTGAAAGGCTGAAATTGTATTCCTGTTTTTTGATAAATTGCGGCTTTTGAGAGGGTATGTTCCAGTTTGTCTATTGTGTGATCTGTTCTTCTATCACGGTAGGAGATTGCTTCCCGCAACCGATCGCCTTTTTCGTCCAGTAAGACATAATCAACTGCCCATGTATCAATGCCTACGGTGCAGTGTTCATACCCAAGCGTCTTTACTTTTTGCAGTCCTTGCAGGATTTGTTTTAGCAAATGATCAATATCCCAAAAGCAATGCCCGTCTCTTTGACTGAAACCGTTAGCGAACCTGTGAATCTCTTGTATGTCAAGCTTCCCTTCATTCAGTTCACCTACCATGATTCTCCCGCTTGATGCGCCTATATCAATGGCAGTATAAATCATCCTTTCACCCTCTCTTCGAAAGAGGAACAGCTGTCACCTTCACCTTTTTGTCCTCAAGAGCTTTTACCGATGCCGGATCAAGTCCAGAATCCGTAATAAGGCAGCTGACATCTTGCAGCGAGGCAATATGTGAAAACTCGCGGTTCCCCCATTTGCTTGAATCGGCCATCAAAATGGTCTGGTCCGACCTTTCGATCATCCGTTTTTTGAGCAGCGCCTGCCACTCATTTGAATCACTCATCCCGTTGTGTACGTCAAATCCCTTACATGACAGAAAGGTTTTATTGACATGATAGGTCTCAAGTGAACGCTCTGCTAACGGGCCGGCAAACGATAATGATTTTTCCAGCAAAATGCCGCCTGTTGAAATGACTGATATGTTTTCTTTATTGCTGAGTTCAATAGCTGCTTTCATTGAGTTTGTAATCACGGTGAGCTCAATGTCAGGGAGTATTTTTGCCATGTACCAAGCGGTTGTGCTTGCATCGAGAATGATTCGGTCTCCGCTTTTTACATATTTGGCCGCTTCGTGAGCGATGGCTTTTTTTTCGATGACATTCGTGATTTCCCGTTCAGAAAAATGAATTTCTGATTCCTTCTGCTGAATACTGACCGCTCCTCCGTGGCTCCGGCTCAGTTTATGTTCTTTTTCAAGCTTTTCAAGATCACGCCGAATGGTTTCCTCTGTGACTGAAAATATGTCACTTAATTCGGAAACGCGGATGCTTGAACGCATATTTACTATTTCCACTATTTTTTGCTGCCGTTCTGCTACTAGCATCGGTAACGCCCTTCCTCATATCGTAGTCCTTCTTATATTTTTTATCATAGCATATTTCTAACGCGTAAAAGCAGCAGGGACGCCGCCGTCTACCGTGATCATGCAGCCCGTTGTTTTTTCGGCTTTGGAAGAAGCGAAGAATGCAATGGCTTCGGCAATATCCTCCGGGTAAATATTGACGAGCAATGCTGTCCGTTTCCGGTAATGTTCCTCCAGCTGATCCGGTTCAATCCCGTACGCCGCGGCTCGTTCCTCCCGCCAGCTTGAACCCCAGATTGCCGATCCTTGAAGAACCGCATCAGGCAAAACAGAGTTGACCCTAATGCCGAATTCTCCGCCTTCTGCAGCAATGCATCTTGCTAAATGGGTTTCAAGCGCCTTAACCGAGCTGTAGGCAGAGGCGTTTTTGCCCGCATAAACCGAATTTTTCGATCCGACAAATACCATGCTTCCGCCTCTATTTTGGTGTTTCATCTGTTTAAACGCTTCACGGGCTACAAGGAAATAGCCTGTTCCTAAAACATTCATATTAAGATTCCATTCTTTTAGACTTGTTTCGTCAAATGGGCTTGATGTGGCCAGCCCGGCATTATTGACGACGATATCAATGCCGCCGTAAGCAAGCGCCGCTCGTTCAAAAGCTGATTGTACGTCTTCCTCCTTTGTCACATCCATTTTGACAGCCATTGCCCGTCCTTCTCCGTATGCATCGTTTATTTCCCCGGCAATTTTCTGTGCACCTTCTATATTCAGATCAGCTACGATCACGTGCCCTCCCTCAGCTGCAAATCGGCGGCATGCTGCACTGCCGATTCCGCCGGCTCCTCCAGTTATCAACGCTACTTTTCGGGAAAATTCTGCTTCCGGCGGGGCCAGCGTGAGTTTATATAGTTCGAGCGGCCAATATTCGACATGGTAGGATTCATTTTCATGTAAAGAAACAAATTGCCCCAGAGCGGTTGCTCCTTTCATCACGGCGATGGCCCTCCGATATAAAGCCCCGCTTACTTTAGACATGGCATAACTTTTTCCTGTATTCACCATTCCGATTCCCGGAATCAATATCACCCGTGGGGAGGATTCAAAGATTTGATCCCCATCCTGCTGATTTCGTGTAAAGTAAGCCTGATACTCTGATGTAAAGGTCTCGACTCCTGACTTGATCAGATCTGCAAGCTTGTGCACATCTTGAGTTTCCGGATTCCAATCAATGTACAGCGGAACCCGTTTTGTGTGAACAAGGTGATCCGGGCATGCCGCACCGATTTGCGAAAGTGCTGGCGCTTGGACACTGTTTACAAATTCCAAGACATCGTCATGATCATCATAGGAAAGGATCATTTTCTTTTCTTCACTTACTGCTCCTCTGATCACAGGCATGATGCCTGCCAAGATTTGTTTTCTTTTATCCTCCGGCAGCGGCTGATACCTTTTGCCTCCGAATACCTCATGCTGATTGATACGATCGTTAACATACTGCTCGGCTTCTTGAATGATGGATATCGTTTTTTGATAACATGTTTCAGACGTCTCTCCCCAAGTGACTAAGCCGTGTTTCTCCATTAATATAAGCTCGGCGTGGGGATTGTTTGCTACGCCTTCAGCGATCATTTTAGACAAAGTAAATCCAGGACGGACGTATGGCACCCATACAAACCGATTTCCGTAAATGTCTTCAGCGATTTGTTTTCCATTATCCGCACAGCATATGCTGATAATCGCATCTGGATGGGTATGGTCAACATGTTTGTATGGCAGAAAAGCGTGTAATAGCGTTTCAATTGAAGGGCGGGGATGTTTGCTGTCTATCATACAATGAGACAGGTAGTCTACCATTTCTTCATCGGGCATTTGGTCCCTTTTAATCAGCGGGCGGATATCATCTAATTTCAAACCGGTAAAGTTATGCGCTTTCATTGTTGCCAAATCCGAACCGCTTCCTTTTACCCACATGACTTCTATTTCACGGCCTCTAAAATCCTTTTCCGTTGTTTTCATAGATGTATTCCCCCCGCCCCAGTTGCAGACAGTGCGGTCTGACCCGATCAGATTGGACCTGTACACCAATTCCTCTACACCTTTAGGCAGCTGTGCAGCTCGCTCTGAATCCCATATATGTTTCACCATATTTGATATTCCTCCATCTCCTTTTATTTGTATCCGTTTTCATTATATATGATTTCCGTTTGTTTTTGAATTGTTTTTGTTTATTTTTGTTTTTAATAAAAAAGAAAGCAGCAGATATGCCGCTTTCTCGTTTCATTATGATTCAATTTTAAATTTCTTCGTAATGTCCTGAAGTTCTTCCGCCATGTTTGCCAACGTTTCCGCTGAAGAGCTGATTTCTTCCATAGACGCAAGCTGTTCTTCAGCCGAAGCTGCGATATCCTGAATGCCTGCTGAGCTTTCTTTCGCCACTGCAGAAATATCTTCAACAGCACTTGACACTTCCTGTGATCCGGCTGACAGTTGTTCAACCGTCGCGTTCAAGTTTTGCAATTCGCCGGAAATTTGGGTTGTCATCTCATAGATTTGTTTAAAGCTTTCCGCTGTTTGATCCGTAATCTGCAAGCCTTCTTTCACTTCATGATTCACGGATTGGAACATTGAAAGTGAGGTACTGATTTCCCTGACAATCTCTTGAATTAATCCTTCAATTTCCTTGGCGGAGTCTGCTGATTGTACAGCAAGTTTTCTAACCTCTTCCGCAACTACTGAGAAACCTCTTCCGTACTCTCCCGCTCTTGCCGCCTCAATCGCAGCATTTAATGCAAGCAGGTTGGTTTGATCAGCAATGCCATTAATCACATTCAAGATGCTTGTGATGTCTTGCGATTTTGTTTCAAGACCCTTCACAACCGCTTCCGCTTTTTGAACGGATTGGTCAATTGTTTTCATCTGGCCGACTGTATGCTCCACCAGCTTTTCTCCGCTGCCCGCTGCCTCAGAGGACTGAATCGATGATTTCGTAATGGTTGAAGAGGCCTGAGCCACTTTTGAAATCCCCTCGTTCATTTGAGAAAGATGATTTGAGCTTGTTTCCAGTTTCTCGCTTTGTGCCTCGTTGCCATCTGAGAACTGTTCGATGGCAAGTGTAATATGCTCAGTTGCCTTGCTCGTTTGGGCTGCGCTTGCCGTCAGCTCCTCAGAAGATGAAGCAACGTTTTCTACAGACGTTTGAATAACGCCGATTACAGAACGCAATGATGCAGACATTTCATTAAAGCTTTCGCCAAGCTGGCCAAACTCGTTTTTCGAGTGAATGTCAATGACTTCTGTGAGATCTCCGCTGCTGATTTTTGCAGACGTTGAGACAAGTTTTCTTAACGGCTTGGTGATGGCACGGATAATATAGAGAATGAGTATGCCGCCGATTACAATTGACACGCATAGAATGATAACCGCAGTGTTCAGCACCGGGCTTGAAGCATCTTGCAATTCACTGACAAAATATGTGCCTGCGATTTTCCAGCCAGTCAATTTATTTGTCGTAAAGGCCATTTTCTTTTCTTTGCCTTCGAATGTATATTCAAATGAGCCTTCTTTTTTGGAATATACTTGGTTTGTCCAATCGCCGGAACCGGTTGTCCCCGGCTTAATTGTCGGATGGGCGATATATTTTTTGTTGCCAGTCGTAATAAATGCAAAGCCTTCTTTACCGATTTTGATTCTTTGTGATGCAGTAAGCACTTCATCCAGGTTTAAATCAAGCGCTATAACCCCTGAACCGTCTTTTAATTGTTTTGAAATTGTGACAACGATATCTCCTGTCGCTTCATCAGTATACGGTTCTGAGAAAACAGCTTGTCCTTTTTCCGCAACCGCCTGTTTGTACCAGTCACGTCCTGTCGGATCGAAACCTTTCGGAACACCGCTATCCGGATATTTATAAAGCTTCTTATCTTCTGAAGCAGCATAGATTGCGCCTACATCGTCGTTAAGTGTCGTGTACTGCTTAAATTTCTCTTTCAGTAATGTTTTGTTTTTGCCTAGCAATATGTCTTTATCGACTGTCTCACTATAATAATCTATTGCTTTTACTTTATCTTCTAATTTATTTTGCAGCGTACTGTTTAGTTCTTCAACATTTCCCTTCGCACTGTTTATGAGCTCTCTGTCTAACGCGTTCCAAGCTGATTGATAACTGAAATATGCTAAAACCCCAACCGGCAAAATAAGCACTGCCAGAAACGCAGCGATTAGCGGTTTGCTGATCGATGGCTGTTTGATCCAATGTATGAATTTTCCCATTCTTGTTGACTCCTCCTTTAAGATAAATCTAATATCGTCAAACTAGGATAAAAGGTTTAATAAAAAAACTAAAAAAAACACCCAAGCGCAACAAGCTTGGGTGTTAAGGCTTATTATTCGATTTTGAATCGTTTGGTCATATCGCGAAGCTCTTCCGCCATAGACGAAAGGGTCTCTGCAGACGAGCTGATTTCTTCCATGGAAGCAAGCTGCTCTTCGGCTGACGCCGCGATATCTTGTATATGCGCTGAGCTTTCTTTTGAAATCGATGCAATGTGCTCAGACGCTCCCGAAACTTCTTCGGAGCTGGCAGAAAGCTGCTGAACCGTCGCACTCATATTTTGCAGTTCGCCGGCGATTTGGTTCGTCATTTCAGAAATGCGTTTGAAGCTCATTTCTGTTTCATCTGTGATGTCAAGGCCTGTCTGCACCTCTTGATTGACAGATTGGAACATGCCGAGAGATGTATTGATTTCCTTCACAATTTCGATGATTAATCCTTCAATCTCTTTTGCTGAATCTGCTGACTGTACTGCCAGTTTTCTTACTTCTTCCGCTACAACGGAGAAGCCGCGGCCGTACTCGCCTGCGCGCGCTGCTTCAATTGCTGCGTTTAAGGCAAGCAGGTTCGTCTGGTCTGCGATGCCGTTGATCACACGCAAAATGTTTGTAATGTCTTTCGATTTCGTTTCCAATCCGCGTACAACTTGCTCCGCTTCTTTAACGGACTTGTCAATGACGTTCATTTGGGCCGACGGTTTGGTGAACAAGCTTGCCGCCTTCACTTGCAATTTCTGTCGATTGAACAGATGAATCAGTGATCACTTCAGAAGCTTGAGCCATATTCGTCAACCCGTCATTCATTTGATAAATGTGCTCTGCTGCCGTTTCAATGTTTTCGTTTTGTTTTTCATTGCCGTTAGAAAATTGTTCAATCGCCAATGTAATGTGCTCTGTTGCCTTGCTCGTTTGCGCAGCTGATGCAGTGAGCTCCTCAGAGGAAGCGGCAACATTATCTACCGAATCCTGGATGGCGTGTATGAGAGAACGAAGTGACGACGCCATATTGTTAAAGCTTTTGCCGAGCTCGCCCAATTCATCTTTTGAACGGATATCAATGGTTTCCGTCAAATCTCCCTCGCTGATCCGCTTAGAGGAACCGACAAGCTGTTTCAGCGGTGTTGTAATCGACCGAATGATCAAAGTCATGACGATAATCCCTATGATAATAGCTGCGGCCAAGACAATTAAAGCAAGGTGAAGGACAGGCTGGGCTGCCTCATGGATTTCATCCAAATACATGGTGCCGCCGATCTTCCATCCCGTCAACTTGTTTGTGTCAAAGGCCATTTTTTTCTTATCGCCGTCCATGGTGTATTGAAAATCGCCTTTATCAGCGTTCAGCATCTTATCGAGCCAGTCGCCTTTTAATTCAGTTCCTGATTTTTCATTAGGATGAGCGACAACTTTTTTGTCCTTCGTCATGATAAATGCGTAGCCTTGTGTGCCGATGTTGACTTTTTTGGTTGTTTTCAACAGATTTTCAATCGTCATGTTGATTGCGATAACGCCTGAACCATCTTTTGTCTGCTGGGCGATTGTCACAACCATCGTATTTGTAGAAGCAGTTTTATAAGGATCTGTCACAACGACTTTTCCTTTATTTGCAACCGCTTTTTTGTACCAGTCGCGTTCAACCGGATTATAGCCGCTTGGCATCGGAAGATCCGGATAGCGGGTAAAGTGCCCTTTTGTGTCGCTTGTATAAATGGATTCTACATCCTTGTTAAGGCTGATATATTGTGAGAATTTCTCTGCAATGCTTGCATTGCTTTTTGCATTGTATTTCTCTTTTGTCAGCCATTCGCTGAAATAATCAGCACTGTTTTCTTTTTCGCCGATGCTGGTGTTAATGATTTCGTTTAATTGCTGTACATTTTCCAATGCGCTCCCCATCATCTGTCTGTCGAGTGAGCTGCTAGCCGATTGATACGCAAAGATCGCCAATATGACAACCGGTATGATGAGGATCGACAGAAAGGAAACGAGAAGCTTCCGTGTAATTGATCTTTGTTTTATGAGTTGGAGTATTTTTTTCATCATTCATTTCTCCTTTTTTATGCTACCCTTCATATCGGCTGGAAATGGGTAAATATATACAGCAAAAAAGAAGAAATTTAACAAAAGTAACTAATTTCCCATAAATAAATAGTATTTTAGACCTATTATTTATCTACTTTAAATTGTTTTGTCAGATCACGGAGTTCTTCAGACATTCTTTCAAGCGTCAGTGCAGATGAACTAATCTCCTCCATGGATGCCAGCTGTTCCTCAGCTGAAGCAGCGATATCTTGGATGCCATCCGAGCTTTCCTTAGAAATGGCTGTGATATCATTTGAAGCTGCGGAAATTTCTTGAGCTCCCGCTGACAGCTCCTCAACCGTCGCATTCATGTTTTGCAGCTCGGAAGCAATTTGATTGGTCATTTGCGATATATGTTTGAAGCTCTGTTTAGTTTCATCCGTCATGACAAGCCCTGTTTCAACTTCTTTGTTTACGGACTGAAGCACATTCAGTGATGTGTGAATTTCTTTTACTATTTCACTGATCAGCGATTCAATTTCTTTTGCCGAGTCAGCCGACTGTACCGCGAGCTTTCTCACTTCCTCAGCGACGACTGAGAAGCCCCGTCCGTATTCACCCGCTCTGGCCGCTTCAATGGCGGCATTTAAAGCCAAAAGATTGGTTTGATCCGCAATGCCGTTGATGACACGCAAAATATTCGTGATATCCTTTGATTTGATCTCCAGCCCTTTCACCACTTGTTCCGCTGCTTTTACAGAATGGTCAATTGTGTTCATTTGGCCGGCTGTTTTCTGGACGAGTGTCTCCCCTTTACTTGACACTTCTGTTGAATCTGCGGATGTTTCTGTAATCACTGCTGCAGCCCGCGCCAGCTCTGCCAATCCGTCATTCATTTCATTAATTTGTTCGGTTGTCGTTTCTATTTTCTCGCTTTGGCTTTCGCTGCCGTTTGAAAATTGCTCGATAGCCATTGTAATGTGTTCAGTGGCTCTGCTTGTCTGGTCTGCCGATGCAGTCAGCTCTTCGGACGATGAGGCAACGTGTTCTACTGAGTCTTTGATCCCCTGAATGAGCGAGCGAAGCGAGTGTGCCATATGATTGAAGCTCTCGCTCAGAACGCCGAGTTCATCTTTTGAATTGATTTCAATCGTTTCGGTTAGATCGCCTTCACTAATTTTTTCAGCGGATGCGACAATGCGTCTCAATGGCTTTGTGATGGATCGAATCACAAAATAAATCGCCGTCATTCCAGCTGCGATGGCAATCGCCAGAACGATTGAAGCCATGATCAGAACCCTGCTTGCAGCATCGTGAATCTCGTTTGCATACATCGTGCCGCTGATTTTCCAGCCTGTTGTTTCGCTTGTTGCAAATGCCATTTTTTTCTTTTTGCCTTTGTACGTATATTCAAAGTCCCCGCTTTTATCCTTGTAGAGCTTATCAACCCAGTCCCCTTTTAGCTCTGTTCCCGCTTTTTCTCCGGAGTAGGCGATGACTTTCTTGTTTTGGCTCAAAATAAAAGCATAGCCTTCTTTTCCGATATTGATTCCTTTCGCGGTAGTGACTAAGTCATCAATTTTCATATCAATGGCGACAACGCCTGACCCATCCACCGTTTGACGGGCGATGGTGACGACCATTTTTCCTGATGAAATCGATTCATAAGGCTCAGTGACAATTGTTTTGCCTTTATTGGCCATTGCTTCTTTGTACCAATCTCGTTCCAAAGCATTAAAGTCGCTTGGCATGTCAGCGTACGGATAACGTGTGAAGTCCCCGTCTTTGCCGCTTGAAAATACCGCAGCGACATTATCATTCATTTGGATAAATTGTTTAAATTCCTGTTTCAGCTCTGTTTTCTTTTTATCCTGAAACTTTTCTTCTGTAGCCCAATCGCTGAAATATGCGAGGCTTTTTTCAGTCGTGCTGATTTTATCATCAATGATGTGATCTAATATCTGAACATTTTCCTTTGCGCTTTGCGTCATCTGTACATCAAGTGAGGCAACTGCTGATTGATAAGCGCTAACCGAAAGGGCGGTTATCGGAACAATTAAGATCAGCAGGAAAGAAATAATAAGTCTCCTTGCAATTGATGATCTGCGAATAGTGGTGAGTGTTTTTTTCATTTCCTTTTGAACCTTCTTTCAATAATTTACAAATTATATCGGCGAATCTTCCTTTAAATTACATTGAAAATGGAGGAAAAAATGAAAAATAGTTCTAAATTCACCGTTTAAACTAGGACTTTATTATTGTTTACCATATAAAAAAACAGCGCTTTGATAGCGCTGTTTTTCGGCTTTTACTCGATTTTAAATTGTTTCGTCAGATCACGAAGCTCTTCTGCCATCTGCGCAAGAGTGGTCGCTGAGGAACTGATTTCTTCCATGGAAGCAAGCTGTTCTTCAGCTGATGCGGCAATGTCCTGGATGCTTGCCGAGCTTTCTTTCGACACGTCTGCAATGCCGCTGACTGATGCTGAAACATGCTGTGAACGATCTGACAGCTGCTCGACGGTGGAGTTCATCGTCTGCAGCTTGCCCGCGATTTCGTTTGTCATGCTGAAAATGCTCTGGAAGCTTTCTTTTGTATTGTCTGTGACAACAAGTCCGGACTGTACTTCCTGATTGACCTCTTTAAACATGTGAAGAGAGGTTTCGATTTCTGCAACGATTTCTTGGATCAGCTTTTCGATTTCTTTTGCTGAATCGGCTGATTGGACAGCCAGCTTGCGCACTTCCTCCGCTACGACAGAGAAGCCGCGTCCTGATTCTCCGGCACGCGCCGCTTCAATGGCTGCATTTAGTGCAAGCAGATTTGTTTGGTCAGCGATTCCGTTGATGACTCTCAAAATGCTTGTGATGTCTTTTGATTTTCCTTCTAAGCCTTTGACAACAGCTTCAGCCTGCTGAACAGATTGATTAATCGAGTTCATTTGTCCGACTGTCTGCTGCACAAACTTCTCACCCGTTCCGGCGATTTCCGTTGATTGGATAGATGCCTTTGTAATATCTGACGATGTTTGTGAGACTTGCTGGAGTCCTTCATTCATTAAGTTCAGCTGATGAGAGCTGGATTCAACCTTTTCGCTTTGCTCCTCGTTTCCGTTTGAGAACTGCTCAATCGCCATCGTAATATGCTCGGTGGCTTTACTCGTCTGCCCGGCAGATGCGGTAAGCTGTTCGGAAGATGCGGCCACATTGTTCACCGAGTCCTGAATAGCGCTGATCAGCGAGCGGAGAGATTGTCCCATTTCATTGAAGCTTTCCCCAAGCTCCCCAAGCTCATCCTTTGAATGGATTTCGATCGTTTCGGTCAGATCCCCCCTGCTGATCGTTTTCGATGATTGAACAAGACGTTTTAACGGTTTTGTAATCGAACGAACGATAAACAGAATTAAAATTCCGCCTGCCACAATGGAAGCAATCAGCACAATCATTCCTGTAGTCAGCACAGACTTTGAGGCATCCTTAATTTCATCCATATACATTGTGCCGGCTATTTTCCAACCAGTCAGTTCGTTTGTAGTATAGGTCATCTTTTTATCTTCGTTATTAAGAGTATACTGGAGTTCACCGCTGTCATTCGCATACATTTTGGCTACCCAGTCGCCTGAAAGCTTTTCTCCAGCCTTATGGTTCTTGTGGGCGACATAGGTTTTGTTTTTTGTTGCAATGAAAGCATAACCTTCTTTTCCGACCTTGATTTGTTTCATTTGTTCTAACAATTTATCAATGGTAATATCCATGGCGACAACGCCAGATCCGTCCTTCAGCTCCTGTGCAATGGTAATGACCATGCTTCCGTCACTCGCAGCCACGTAAGGATCTGTCACGACAATTTCACCGCCGGCCTTCATCGCATCTTGGTACCAAGGCCGTTGTCTCGGGTCGTATCCTTCCGGCAATTTTTCTTTTGGCGCTTGTACGTAAGTGCCGTTATCTGCGCCCCCATAAATTCTGGCTACTCCTTGATTAATAGATACATATTGTGAAAATTTAGCTTTGATCTCTTCTTGATTCGATTTCCCTTTGAATGCGGATCTTTTAAGAGATTCACTGAAAAAGGTGACTGCTTTCGCTTTTTCTCCCAGATCATTTGTAACAGTTGTATTAAATGTATCGACACTGTTTTTCGCATTTCCCATAATTTCCTGATCCAGCTTTCCGCTGGCGCTTCGGTAAGAGCTAAATTCTAATATAAGAATAGGGATAATGAGAATCGCAATAAATGAGACGATTAATTTCTTTGAAATAGACGGTTTCTTAAGCCAATTGATAAAAGTCTTCATGTCCACTTGCTCCTTCAGGTTTGATACAGTATATATCGGCTGCTTAAAAAAGTTTTAAAATAAAAAATGGAAGAAGTTCTTTTTGGCAGTCTTCTGTCTTTTTAGCTTTCATTGCCCAAGCTCTTTGCATATCTTATAAAAAACAAGGGGGGCTAAACATGATTATTGTATCAGGACAATTGCTCCGTCCCCAGGATATTGAAAATTGGCAGATTGATCAAAATCTGAACCCGCTGTTAAAAGAGATGATTGAGACGCCTGTTCAGTTTGATTATCATTCAATTGCTGAACTGATGTTTGAGCTTAAACTGCGGATGAATATTGTAGCAGCGGCAAAGACGCTGCACAAAAGCGGGGCGAAGTTTGCCACTTTTTTAAAAACATACGGGAATACAACGTATTGGAGGGTTTCACCGGAGGGCGCCTTGGAGCTGAAATACAGAATGCCGCCTTCAAAAGCGATTCGGGACATTGCAGAGAACGGCCCGTTTTATGCGTTTGAATGCGCAACCGCAATCGTTATCATTTATTACTTGGCCTTAATCGATACAATCGGAGAAGATAAATTCAATGCCAGCTTTGACAGAATTATTTTATATGACTGGCATTATGAGAAATTGCCGATCTATACGGAAACAGGACACCACTTTTTCCTTGGAGATTGTTTGTATTTTAAGAATCCTGAATTTGATCCGCAAAAAGCACAATGGAGAGGCGAAAATGTGATTTTACTGGGGGAAGATAAATATTTTGCCCATGGTCTTGGAATCTTAAACGGAAAGCAAATTATAGATAAGCTGAATTCTTTTAGGAAAAAAGGAGCCTTACAGTCAGCCTACCTTCTGTCTCAGGCGACCAGACTGGATGTTCCGTCTCTTTTCCGCATCGTCCGCTAAAAAGCCCCATCGCCTATTTTCCGGACGATGGGGTTTCAAATGCCTTTCGTTTTCGATAGAAGGGGGCTGTGCCGAAATATTGGTTCGCAGCCCACTCCATTTTTTCAAGGTCATTTCTTGTCACGATTGGATCCAGGCTGCTCCATTTGATAAAGCGGACAAAATAGTAGCCTTTGATAGGAACCATTGTAACTTTTGAGTGAGGCCAGCCTTCAAATACAAACTCAATTTTCCCTCTTTTTTTATAAGAGTATTGAAGAATGTTCATATCTGTCACCTCAGTTTATCAAGTTACGTTCGGCAAAGCTCGGTACGTTCACATCCATTGATTGACTATCCCTCATGCAGGCTTTCCTGAAAACAAAGGATGAGGCGCGTGTCTCTTTCCCGCGCTTTTTATTTCGCATATGGACGAATGCCAAGCGCGCCTTCATTCGATAAAGCCGCAGCGTGGGCGGGTGTGACAGGCCCTCCGGCTATCGGCGCTTGTTCAGCGATCATGCTTTTGTCATAAAAAACAGCCTATTATCCCATCATTTTGATATAGCATGTCCGGGTGCGAGGGCCGTCAAATTCGCAGAAATAAATGCCCTGCCACGTTCCAAGAATGAGCCGGCCGTTTTCCACAATGACATGCTGTGAAGCTCCGACTGTACTCGACTTCATGTGTGCAGCTGTATTGCCCTCCATATGGCGGTCCAGCTCATGTTCCCACGGATATACCTCATCAAACCTTCTGAGCATATCTTTTTTGACGGCCGGATCGGCATTTTCATTAATTGTAATGCCCGCAGTCGTATGCGGACAGTAAATCAGCGCTGCGCCGCTCGTTATACCTGTTTCTTGAAGAAACGCTTCCACCTCCCGGGTGATATCAATCATTTCATCTCGTTTGGTTGTTTTGATTTGCAGTGTTTTCAGCATTTGTTTCTCCTTTCGTTTGTCCGCTCTCATCGCTTAATTCGTTCTGTGTTCTTTTTTTTCCTGTTAAACCGCTCTCATAAACCCGATAAAACAAAAAAACTCCAGTCTAAGGCTGGAGTTTAGCACCATAGATATATTCTTGCTTCATACGGCTTTAAGAGTACTGATGTCATATGCTTGTGCGGCTCTGTTTCAATATTTGACAAGACGAGTGCATCTGATGACAATGGCAATCCAGAGTGCCTGAACAACGCCGGTGTTCCTGTCAGATTGGCCGCAATCAGTGCAGTATGGCTCTCGTTTTTCCGAAGATATGCAAAGATTTGCTGATCTTCCGGTAAAATGAGCTCGTATGTCCCGTTAATAAAAACATCATATGTTTGGCGCAGCTTGATCAAGCTTTTGTAAAAATGGTAAACGGATGTTTTATCGTTTTTTTGCGCCTCGGCATTCAGCCATTTGTAATTGTCATTGATTCCGATCCACGGTTTGGCCTCAGAAAATCCGGCGTATGGACCAGCATTCCATTGCATCGGCGTTCGCGAATTGTCTCTTCCCTTTTTCCAGACAATCTTCATCACATCCTCGTGTGATGTGCCTTTCGCTGTTTTTGTTTCATACAGGCGTTTCATTGCGACATCATCATAGTCCTCAATAGATGGAAAAGCCACGTTCGTCATCCCGAGTTCCTGTCCCTGATAAATAAACGGTGTGCCTTTCATGAGAAAATAAACAGCGGAAAGCGCTTTTGCACTTTCTTTCAGGTACACTCCGTCGTCTCCCCACACAGAAACTGAACGGGGCTGGTCGTGATTCTCCATAAACAAAGCATTCCAGCCGATCCCTTCCAAACTGTCCTGCCAGTCAGTTAAAATTCGTTTAAATGCAACGATATCAATACTTTCATTGATCTCTACATCCCACAGGCCGAGATGCTCAAATTGAAAAATCATGCTGAATATGCCGTTTTTTTCTCCAGCCCAATCAGCTGCTTCTTTTGCAGCGACGCCGTTTGCTTCACCAACTGTCATAATCGGATAGCGGGAAAATGTGTTTTCCTTCAGCTCTGTTAACAAATCCATAATGCCGTCAGCATTCATATGATAAGGAAAGGAAGGGACATAGTCCAGCCCCTTTGGATTCGGCATGTCGGGAAGCCCTTCTTTTTTCTTAATATGCGTAATGGCATCCACCCGAAATCCGTCAATTCCTTTATCAAGCCACCAATTGATCATGTCATAAACGGCATTCCTCACCTTTTCATTTTCCCAATTCAAATCAGGCTGTTTTTTATCAAAAAGGTGCAGATAATACTGGCTTGTCTTTTGATCATACTCCCAAACCGGCCCGCCGAAAATGCTTTCCCAATTGTTGGGCGCTTTTCCGTTTTTGCCGTCTTTCCAAATATACCAGTCGCGCTTTTCCGAGTGTATGGATGAACGGGATTCTATGAACCATGGATGTTCGTCGCTTGTGTGGTTCACAACGAGATCCATAATCAGCTTCATCCCCAGATCATGAATGTCACCAAGCAGTTCATCAAAATCTTCCATCGTGCCAAACTCGCTTAATATGTTTTGATAATCCCGGATATCATAGCCATTATCAGCATTCGGTGAGTCATACAGCGGGCAAATCCATATGACGTCAGCGCCCAGCTCTTTTATGTAAGAAAGCTTGGATCTGATTCCTTGAATATCCCCAATTCCGTCGCCATTTGAATCTTTAAAACTGCGGGGGTAAATTTGGTAAACAACGGCTTCCTTCCACCAAGCCTTTTTCATACAGCCACTCCTTCCCAGTGTACCGGTCTTATATATCCTATGTAGAAAAAAGGCTTCACAGCATTGCTTTTTAAGAAATGACTTGATGACACAAAAAACAGCCGTTCGTTCCCCGGCTGTTTTTTATTAAAAATCAGTTTTTTTAATTTCTACAAAACGGATGTGATGATCTTCGGCGTCGAGGATTTTAAATTCACAGCCCTCCGCGTGTATCACATCTCCTGCTTTCAGCTCCATTTTTTGCGTTAGAAGCCAGCCTGCAATCGTATCAATTTCTTCATTTTCAATCGCAATGTCGAGAAGGTCATTCACTTCGTCTATTAGCGCTTTTCCATCCATCACATAATGGTGCTCGCCCTTTTTCAGGATGTGCGGTGTTTCATCTTGATCATACTCATCGCGGATTTCCCCGACGATTTCCTCTATAATATCCTCTACAGTGACAAGCCCCGCCGTTCCCCCGTATTCATCGACGAGAATCGCCATGTGAATCCGCTCCTTCTGCATGCGGATTAAAAGCTGTTGAACAGGAATGCTTTCAATGACCCTGATAACGGGCCTCATGATTTGCTCCAGCTTTATCGGCTGGCCGAGAAAATAAGCTTTAAACATATCTTTGCTGTTGATGATCCCTAAAATATGATCCTTGTCATCTTTGATGACAGGGTAGCGTGTATACCGTTCATTAATGATGTGATGAATTGCCTCTTCAAGCGACTGCTCCAGAGAGATAACCGCAATTTCTGTCCGCGGAATCATAATCTCTCTCGCTACCCGGTTGTCAAATTCAAAAATCTTATTTACATAGCGGAATTCAGACTGATTGATTTCTCCCTTTTCATAGCTTTCAGAAAGGATCAGCCTTAGTTCCTCTTCACTGATGACAACCTCATGCTCCTTTACTGAATGAAAGCCAAACAATTTCACAAGAAAGCTTGCAGAGCCGTTTAATGCCTTAATAAACGGGTACGTGATTTTATAAAACCAGATCAGCGGCTTTGCAATCCATAAGCTTACAGCTTCAGCTTTTTGAATAGAAACCGTTTTCGGGGCAAGCTCCCCCATCACCACATGCAAAAAAGTGACGATGATAAATGCAACTACAAATGTGACAATGTGGTTAAACGGTTCCGGCATGCCTGTCATTGTAAATAAGGGATGAAGAAAACGTTCAAATGTAGGTTCACCAAGCCATCCAAGGCCGAGGGCTGTAATCGTAATCCCAAGCTGGCAGGCTGATAAATACTCGTCAAGATTGGAGATGATTTTATGTGCGGCTAGCGCCCGGCTGTCACCGCTTTCGATGAGCTGATTGATTTTTGAACCTCTGATTTTGACGATCGCAAATTCCGCTGCAACGAAAACAGCCGTAATGCCAATCAAAACAAAAATGGCGATCAATTGTAAAATAAGCAAAAAAAGCCCTTACCATAAATGGTAAGGGGCCACCTCCTTAACGTTAATTCTCATCACGACCGTTTAAGAAGATCATCACAAAACGAAGTAGTTCAAACAGGGAAACCAGGGCGGCGGCCACATACGTTAAGGCAGCAGCGCTCAGCACTTTATTTACCCCATTTTCTTCATTGTTTCGGATGAATCCTTCTGACACAATAATCTGCTTCGCGCGTGAGCTTGCATTGAATTCGACAGGCAATGTAATCAGCTGGAAAAAGACTGCCGCTGAAAACAGTATGATGCCAAGCCCGATCAAATTCAGGCTGCCGAGAAGCATGCCCCCTAAGAAAAGCAAAGGAGCTACACCGGATGCAAAATTCACGACTGGGAAGATTTTATGTCTCAGCACAAGCGCACCATATGACTCCTGATGCTGCAAGGCATGTCCGACTTCATGGGAAGCTACGGATATGGCGGAAATTGAGCGGCCGTAATAGACCGGCTCAGATAAACGCACCACCCGTCTTGTCGGGTCGTAATGGTCTGTTAAAGTGCCTCTTACCGGTTCGACCGGCACGTCGTAAAGACCGTTTATATCTAAAATCCGTCTTGCCGTTTCTGCCCCTGTACGTCCGCTTGAGGCTTCCACTTTTGAATATTTTTCAAAGTTGCTCTTTACTTTAAATTGTGCCCAAAACGACAATCCCAATGCGGCTATTGTTAAAAATATAAACAGCATTTTTTCATCATCCTTTTTCCATGATCATTTCTCTATTACGATTATTTTAATGAGTTTTCTTTCCCGTGTACAGAAATGCGCTTTTTCTTCCGGCTTGGAGCACACAATCCAATCAGCAAAAAGAACAGGCCTGCTGAAAACAAATAAAAGGCGAAACTGCCGGCCAGTTCTTTCAGAAAATGAAGCCAGGAGAAGCTGCCGGAAAAGTGATTATATGAATTCAAATCAAAAATAAACAAAATCACCGCGGATGCCGCCAGCTGCGTACCGATCAAAACCACGATCGTTCTTTGAAAGATCGTCATCTTTTTCATCCTTTTTGTTTTAGTTTATGGAGAAATCCGGTTTTATATGTTTTGTACATTTTTTGAAAAACATCACCGGAAGTGGGACATACTGTTAGAAAAAAGCACGGGTGTGATGGAAGCTATGAAAGTGACGAGTGAGGAAAAGGAACAGCTGAGCACAGCAATCGACCGAATGAATGAAGGACTGGACGCGTTTATCCAGCTGTATAATGAATCGGAAATTGATGAACCGCTTATTCAGCTTGATGATGATACAGCCGAGTTAATGAAGCAGGCCCGAGATAAGTACGGCCAGGAAAAGCTAAATGAGAAATTAAATACAATTATTAAACAGATTTTATCCATCTCAGTATCTGAAGAAGGAGAAAAAGAATGAAATCAAATCGGATATTTATTTCATGGCTCAGGTGGCCGTTATTTATCCGAATCGGGGTTATTATTTTATGTCTGATTCTTTTGTTCGGCCAAATCATTTATATACTTGAGCCTAAGCAGTTCACTTCGGTATTCGAAGGTATTTGGTGGGCTGTCGTTACGGTTTCTACAGTCGGTTATGGAGACTATGTGCCGCACACGCCGCTGGGACAGGCAGCCGGAATACTGCTGATTTTGAGCGGAGCAAGCTTTGTCACAGCGTATTTCGCTACGTTATCAGCGGCCGCATTCAGCAGACAGCATCGCTACATCGAAGGAAAAGTTGCTTACAAAGGCCGGGACCACATCATTCTGATCGGGTGGAATGAAAAAACAAACCGGCTTTTGAAGGAGCTTCAGCTTGCCGCCCCTTCCAAAACAGTCGTACTAATCGATGAATCCTTAACGGAAGGCCCGCTTATTGAAAACGTTCATTTCATACGCGGGCACGCTGCCGATGATGGGACACTGAAACGGGCCAATATTACTGAAGCGGAATCAGTGATGATTACTGCCGATCAGTATAAAAGTGAAACTGATGCTGATATGCTGTCAGTGCTGACTCTTTTATCTGTTAAAGGGCTTAATCCCCTTGCTTACTGCATCGTCGAAATTTTGACTGACCGTTTTGTCACCAATGCGGAGCGGGCAGGCGCAAACCAAATCATCGGAACTTCAGAATTTATCAGCCGGGCGATGCTGCAGCATTACCAAGTCAAGTTACGGCCGTCTAAACAGCAGAACGGAATCAAGCTGACACTTGATCAGCATGTGGAGCTTCTTGCTGTTCCTGACGAACTAAAGGGAGCGGCTTACAAAACCTGTGTTCTCTATTTCCTTGATCACAACACAACAATTATAGGCGTACAAAAAAAGGAGGGACCGATGCTTTCCCCTCCTCTTACATACAAGGTGCTCGAAACAGATCAATTCCTTGCCATCTAGTGTAACAGAACATCCTCCAATTCTTTCACGAGAGAGGCGCCGATATCCAAAAATGCCGGATCAATTTCCGCGTCCCGCCTTTCCGGTTCGGAAAATTGATTAAACAGTGATTGGAAAGGCCCTCCCTCGGCGTGATCGTCAACATCCGCCTGAAACACCTGTCTCAGCATAAACGGCGTTCCGATCCGGACGGCCGCCCCTCGTTCATCGAGACTGCCCTGTACCGCATTGACGGGAATTCTTAAAAATAAATAGCCGTCTCTATCATCAATTTTATAATCAAAGTAGCCATGATCGTATTCCCAGCCGCCGTTTATCACATAACCGAGCGGCTTCATCACTTGTTCCAGTTCTTGAAGCAGAAAAGACTGCCCATCTATCGCGGAAGGTATTGGTATCATCAGAATGCCCCTTTTTTCACTTATCCTGTCCTGCCGAACAAGACTTCATTCAGAGGCGCCTACATGGAAATCGTTGTTTCTTTCGCGCGGCCAACAGAAAAGAAAGCGCATTCAATTAAGAAGTAAACAGCCATTGCCGCTGCAAGCCATACAGCTGAATCCCAAGACACATAAACAACCGTTGCATAGAGTCCTAATTTAGTGAAAAGAGTATGGGTTCGTTTTAAATGCAAAATCCGATGTACTGCATCGGTAAAAAGGGCAAGCGGCAAACCAATGAGAAGAAAGGCGTGGATGAAAAAATGTGAAAGCGTGCCGCCAAAGCTTGAAGAAAACTCTGTATACACGGCATCAAAGGAGATAAGGAAACTTAAAATAGCTGCAGAAAAACCGGCAATGATGAGATGTTTAACCAATTGTTTCATGAACATCAGCACCCTTTCTGATTTTATAAAAAGCCGACCGGCAAATGCCAGTCAGCTTTCTCACATTAATCTTCCAGACGTTTTTCAAGCTCTGCTTTTTTCTCTTCAAAGCCAGGTTTGCCGAGTAACGCAAACATATTGACTTTATACGCTTCTACACCAGGCTGGTCAAACGGATTGACGCCAAGGAGGTAACCGCTCATCGCGCAGGCTTTTTCGAAGAAATATACAAGGTATCCAAAAGTATATGCATTCAGCTCAGGAATGTTAACGATTAAGTTCGGAACATTTCCGTCTGTATGGGCAAGCATTGTACCTTGGAATGCTTTTTTGTTAACGAAATCAACAGTTTTACCGGCTAAATAGTTCAAGCCGTCAAGATCGTTATCCGCTTCCTCAATTGTCAGTTCATGTTTAGGTTTCTCTACGTTCAGGACCGTTTCGAATAAATCTCTGCGGCCTTCTTGTACATACTGGCCTAAAGAATGAAGGTCTGTTGAATAGTTCGCTGAAGAAGGATAAATGCCCTTCTCATCTTTCCCTTCGCTTTCTCCGAACAGCTGCTTCCACCATTCCGCAAAGTATTGAAGCGCCGGTTCGTAGTTGATGAGCATTTCAATTGTTTTGCCCTTATTATAAAGGACATTGCGAACAACCGCATATTGGTATGCTGGGTTATCTTCCAGTTCAGATGTTGCAAAATCTTTGCTCGCATCCAGGGCGCCTTTCATCATGTCATCAATGTTGACGCCGCTGACAGCAATCGGCAAGAGACCTACAGCTGTTAAAACTGAATAACGGCCGCCGACATCGTCAGGAATAACAAATGATTCGAAGCCTTCTTCGTTAGAAAGCGTTTTTAATGCGCCGCGCTCTTTATCAGTTGTTGCATAAATCCGCGCTTTCGCTTCTTCTTTACCGTATTTCTCTTCAAGAAGCTTGCGGAAAATACGGAAAGCGATTGCAGGTTCAGTTGTCGTACCTGATTTAGAAATCACATTAATAGAGAAGTCAACATCTTCAAGAAGATCCATGACGTCTCTCATATAAGATGAACTGATGTTGTTCCCGATAAAAATGACTTGCGGATTGCCGCGTTTTGCTTTTGGCAAAGTGTTATAAAACGCGTGATTCAGCGCTTCAATCGCTGCCCGCGCTCCTAGATAAGAACCGCCAATGCCGACAACAAGCAAGACATCAGAGTCAGATTTGATTTTTTCCGCGCTTTTTTTGATGCGCGCGAATTCTTCTTTATCATAATGTTCAGGGAGGTCCACCCAGCCTAGAAAATCGCTGCCCGCGCCTGTTTTTTCATGGATATTATGGTGTGCTGTTTTTACAAAGTCCCGCAGGTATGTAAGTTCATGTTCGTTGAAGAAAGTCAACGCTTTTGAGTAGTCAAAGCGTACATGCGTCATTGCTTGTCCCTCCATAACGGTATAATGTTTTCATCTTTCACTTTATATGAACTTATCTGTGAAATCAAGTCAAGAAGAAAGGGCGGAATGACTGGATTCCGCCCTTTGGGTTTATAGAGACGCGCGAAGGATGGCAAGCACGTCATCTTTGTTCAGTTTTTGGAAGTTGCCGAAGCCCCCGTGTTCCATTTCCTTGGCTGCGATATCAGCAATCAGTTCAAGCTTTTCTTCTCCAATATTGTAATCAGCAAGACGAGAAGGTGCACCGAGGCTTGTCCAGAACGCAGACAGTTTATCGATTCCTTCAAGCGCAATTTCTTTATCTGTTTTGCCTTCAGTATCAATGTCAAACATGTTGAGCATAAGGTTTTTAAAACGGCCTACATTTGTATCAAGCGTGTATCTCATCCAGTTTGGGAACAGTATCGCCAAACCGCCCGCGTGCGGAATATCATATACAGCTGAAACAGCGTGTTCCATTGTATGAGAAGCCCAGTCACCAAAGTAGCCCATTTGGAGCGTGCCGTTTAAAGCAATAGTACCAGCGTACAAAATCGTTTCACGAAGTTTGTAGTTTTCCAGATCTTCAAGAAGCTTAGGAGCTGTTTCGATGACCGTCTGCAAAACAGCAAAGCACATTCTATCCTGAAGCGGCGTGTTTTCAACATTATGGAAATATTGTTCGAATACGTGGCTCATCATGTCAACCATGCCGTATACTGTTTGATTTTCTGGAACGGTGAACGTATTTTCAGGGTCTAAAATAGAGAAACGCGGATGAGTGACATTGCTGCCCCATACAAATTTCTCGTTTGTTTCCCAGTTTGTAATCACGGAATCTGGGTTCATTTCAGACCCTGTTGCAGCAAGAGTTAAAACAGTGCCAAACGGCAGCGCATCCTCCGCTGTTACTTTTTTGCTGAAAATATCCCAAGCGTCGCCATCGTATTTGACGCCAGCTGCGATTGCCTTTGTACAGTCAATCACACTGCCTCCGCCGACAGCAAGCAGAAAATCAATGTCATGCTCTCTGCAAAGTCCTATGCCTTTTTCCACTGTTGCAAGACGCGGGTTCGGCTCTACACCTGACAGCTCATGAACAACAGCGCCCTCTTCTTTTAAAATGCCTGTGACTTGATCATAAAGGCCGTTGCGTTTAATGCTGCCGCCCCCGTAAACAAGCAGTACATTCTTGCCGTATCGTTTGAATTCTTTTCTTAATTGATCAAGCTGACCTTTTCCAAAAATCAGCTTTGTCGGATTATAATAAGTGAAATTTTCCATAGTAAAACCTCCAAATGATGCTGGTAAAAAACAGATTTTCCATTGTAACATAAGTTGACAAAAAGAAAAAGGGAAGCAGCCAAACGGCTATTTCCCCTTTTTTATAGTGATGCTTTCAAAATTGACAGCACATCTTCTTTGTTGAGTGATTTAAATTGGCCGAATGTACCGTTAGCCATTGCCTTGTCAGCAATTGTGTCAAGCTGCTCATCATTAATATCATAATCAGCAAGACGGTTCGGAGCGCCAAGGCTTGTCCAGAATGCGGACAGCTTATCGATACCTTCAAGGGCAATTTCTTCATCCGTTTTACCTGCTTCTTCAACATCAAACACGCGAACTGCAAGCTGTTTCATGCGGGCAGGGTTTTCAGACAATGTGTGTCTCATCCAGTTCGGGAACAAAATTGCCAGTCCGCCGGCATGCGGAATATCATAAACGGCTGATACTGCATGTTCAATATTATGAGTAGCCCAATCCCCTCTTGCCCCCATAGAAAGCATGCCGTTTAATGCGATTGTTCCTGTGTACAGGATCGTCTCACGCAATTCGTAATTTTCGAGATCATTAATCAGCTTAGGCGCTGTTTCAATGACTGTACGCAGAAGTGATTCACACATGCGGTCCTGATACGGCGTGTTTGATACATGATGGAAGTATTGTTCGAATACGTGGCTCATCATGTCAACCATCCCGTAGATCGTGTGGTTTTTAGGTACGGTGAATGTATTCACCGGATCAAGAATCGAGAATTTAGGGAATACGAGCGGGCTGCCCCAGCCGTATTTTTCTTTTGTTTCCCAGTTTGTAATAACAGATCCTGAGTTCATTTCTGAACCAGTCGCAGCGAGAGTCAATACCGTTCCGAATGGCAAAGCATCTTTTGGCTGATGCTTTTTCGTAACGATATCCCACGCATCACCATCATACTTTGCTCCTGCGGCAATCGCTTTTGTACAGTCGATTACGCTTCCGCCTCCGACAGCCAGCAAGAAATCAATGTTTTGTTCTTTACAGATGGCAACACCTTTATTAACAGTCGACACACGAGGATTCGGTTCCACACCTGCTAATTCATGCACGGTCGCTCCGGCTTTATTCAGCTGTTCAATCACTTGATCATACAGGCCGCTGCGTTTAATGCTGCCGCCTCCGTACACAAGCAATACGTTTTTTCCGTAAGGTTTGAGTTCCTCCGGAAGTCTTTCCACTTCGCCGCGCCCGAAAATTAATTTGGTCGGATTCCAGTATGTAAAGTTTTGCATGACATCTCCTCCTTAGATTTTTTATTATGCAGAATGTCCTCACCACATGTAAAGCAATCAGCTCTCACCGATCAGCATACCAGATGGTTTTATTTTGCAAGATGCTGGGAAAGAAGCTGATATAAGCGAGGGCAGGCCAGCTTCCCTCATATGGAGAATGCATGTATAGATTCTCCAATATGTCACAATCTATAACTGTTTTAATAATTCATGGAGGAGGTTGCAAAACATGAGTACCATTCAAAGAATTTGTCTTGTATTAACCATCATTGGCGCCATTAACTGGGGACTGATCGGATTTTTCCAATTTGACTTAGTAGCGGCTATCTTCGGCGGCCAAGGGTCAGCTCTTTCCCGAATCATTTACGGACTTGTCGGAATCGCCGGCTTAATCAACCTCGGTCTGCTATTTAAGCCAAACGAGGAAAGATCACGTGAAGAAGCAGCAAATCCTGAAATGCGATAGGATATCAATCACGCTGAAATAGGATTTTGCATGAAATCAAAAGCACCGAACATTCCTGTCCGGTGCTTTTTTTCATGCTTATTTTTTGATAAGGTCTTTGCGGTTGGACATTTCGATCCACTCTTCAAGCTTATCTTTTAATGTGTTGAAACCTTGTGGTGTAGAAGCTTCTTCGCTTACTTGAGCAGCTTTAGGTTTTCTTGGTTTGCTTTCTTTTTTCTCAGGCGCAGCTTGTGTCGCACGAATTGAAAGGCTGATTTTGCCTTTTTCTTCATCAACAGCAAGTACTTTTACTTGTACTTCGTCGCCAACTGAAAGGTGCTCGTTGATATCTTTTACGAAACCGTGAGTCACTTCAGAAATGTGTACTAAACCTTGAGTTTCTTCATCTAATGCAACAAACGCACCATACGCTTGTAATCCTGTAACTTTACCAGTGTAAACACTGCCCACTTCAAATTTTGCTGCCATTCATAACAACTCCTAAGTTAAATTAAATATCTGTTTATACGCAATTTAAAATTATATCACACATGTCTTATTTCCGCAAAGAAAACTTTTTATAAAAAATCAGGTTTATGCACAGCAAAAAGGGGGTAAACTGAAAATACCAAAGGCTTTCTAGTATTCCCCCCTTTTATTGGATGCGAACAAAAGGTTCGTATCTTTTTTTATGTTGTTTTTTGCAGGAAGCGTTTCATTCTGACTAACGCTTCTTGAAGCTGTTCAATCGAGGTTGCGTATGAACAACGGATATATCCCTCACCGCTCGGACCAAACACACTTCCAGGAACAACTGCCACTTTTTCCTGCGTAAGAAGCTCCTCGGCAAACTGTTCTGAACTCATTCCCGTGCTTTTAATAGATGGAAAAGCATAGAAAGCGCCGCCCGGATGATGACAGCTGAGACCGATTTCATTGAGCGATTCTACAAACAGATTCCGTCTTCTTCGATAGCTTTTTTTCATTTTTTCTACGTCTTCCATGCCGTTCTTCAGGCCTTCAAGGGCGGCAAACTGCGCCATTGCGGGCGCACACATCATCGCATATTGATGAATTTTAAGCATGGCATCCCGAAGCAAGGATGGTGCCGCGGCAAAACCGAGCCTCCAGCCCGTCATTGCAAATGCTTTTGAAAAGCCTGAGATGACTACCGTCCGTTCCTTCATTCCCGGTAATGCCGCTATACTTGTAAATTCCTCATCATATGTCAGCTCCGCGTAGATCTCGTCGGCTAAAACGATGACATCATGTTTTTTGGCAAACTTAGCAATCTCATTCAGCTCTTCCTTCGAATAAACCGAACCTGTCGGATTCGATGGTGAGCAGATGAGAATGGCCTTTGTTTTTTCAGTGACTGCCGCTTCAAAATCAGCAGCCGTTGCTTTAAATCCTTTGTCTGCCGTTGTATGAACGTGAACCGGGATACCGCCTGCCAAAGAAACAAGCGCATCGTAAGCCACAAAACACGGCTCAGGGATGATGACTTCCTCACCTGGATTCACAATGGCGCGGATCGCAATATCTAAAGCCTGACTTGCCCCCACTGTCACAATCAGCTCATTATCTGGCGAGTAGCTAAGGTCAAACCTGTTGCTCAAATAACGGCTGATTTCCTCCCGCAATGAGTATAAACCCGCATTGGCCGTGTATGACGTATATCCTTGTTCAAGAGAGAGAATGCTTGCTTCGCGGACATTCCACGCGGTAACAAAATCAGGCTCGCCGACGCCTAAAGAAATGACGCCTTCCATCGTTGCCGCCAAATCAAAGAATTTGCGGATGCCGGATGGTTTTATTTGTTGTACATAGTCTGATAAATACGAAGTCATTTACGGTGACACCACGATTCTTTTGTCGTCGTCTCCTGTTTCAAACACTTTGCCGTCATGCTTGTATTTTTTCAGGATAAAATGGGTTGTCGTAGATACAACTGAATCAAGCGTTGAGAGTTTATCCGAAACAAAACGCGCTACGTCAGACATCGAATTGCCGCGAATCACGACAGACAAATCGTATACGCCTGACATCAGGTAAACTGATTCAACCTCTTGGAATCGGTAAATCCGTTCCGCCACTTCATCGAAACCGACGCCCCGCTTCGGCGTTACTTTGACGTCGATCATGGCCGTAACGCCCTCATGTCCGTCTACTTTTCGCCAATCAATCATAGCGGAATAATCGATAATAACCTTTTCTTTCTCCAGTTTGTCAATAATTGTTTTTACTTCATTTACAGGGATGCCTGCCATCTTTGCAATTGTTTCTAAATCGGCGCGGCTGTTTTCGTCTAAAATTTCTAATATTTCTGTTTCTTTTTCTGTCAATTTCATTTGATTCACACCTTTGCAATGTCAAGAAATCTCATGACATTATATCACGTTTTTTGACGAATGCTAAGAAAAAACGAGGAGAAACTTCCGCTAGAATTTACAATTTCAGGGCATAATACAACCATCAAAAAAAGGGAGTGACACAGAATGGAGGCGGTTTCACCAATAAGGCGGTTTACGGTCGATGGAGTCAATGTATACTACGAACATTATCAAAATCCCGGCAGGCAAACGCTGGTCTGCGTACACGGTTTTTTATCATCTGCATTCAGCTTCAGAAAAGTAATTCCTCTCCTTCGGGACAAGTACGACATCATCGCGCTTGATTTGCCTCCTTTCGGCCAATCTGAAAAATCAAGAACGTTTATCTATACCTATCAAAACCTTGCTAAGCTTGTCATTGGGATTTTGGAGCACTTGCAAGTGAAACAGGCTGTGCTTGTCGGGCATTCTATGGGCGGGCAGATATCGCTGTCTGCTGCTCTCCAAAAACCTGAGCTTTTTTCAAAGGTTGTGCTGCTTTGCAGTTCAGGGTATTTAAAACGTTCACACCCGACGATCATTTTCGGGACCCATATCCCGTATTTTCATCTTTACATCAAACGCTGGCTCTCGAAAGAAGGCGTGATGAAAAATTTATTAAATGTGGTGCATGACAAATCGCTGATTGATGAGGAGATGATCGACGGCTATGGCAGACCGTTTCAGGACGAGCAGATTTTCAAAGCCATGACAAGGTTTATCCGCCACAGAGAAGGAGATTTAGAACCCGAGCAATTGAAGAAAATGAACAAGCCTGCTCTATTGATTTGGGGCGAGGAGGATCGAATTGTCCCAATGGAGATCGGTAAACGGCTGCACGCAGATTTGCCTAATTCCGTGCTGTACTCACTTGGCCAGACCGGACATCTGGTGCCTGAAGAACGGCCTGAACTTGTTTCTGAACACATTGCTGATTTTATCAATTAAAAAAACCGGTGCTGAACCGGTTTTTTTAAGGCGTGCAGGAGCTGCTGTTTTTAATGAATAAAAGCTGGCCAGCCACTTCCCGGCAGCTGGCGATCGGCAGCGTTTGTTCAAAAGAAGTTTCAAATATTTGCTGAATGCTTTTCGCCAGCACGTCGGGATCGTCTTCATCATAGACTGCCTGCACGACATCAACAGCCTCCGTTTCGTAAAACTCTTCTCCATATTTAAACGGGTCCCATTTGGCAATGATCTTAATCATTTCCCTGACCGCTTGACTTTCTTCCATATTCATCACCGCTTATAATAAAATTTGCAGTTCTATCTTATCATAGTGAAGCTTAGAAGAATAAACATACATGAGGGGGTAACAGAATGAACTTTGATAAACGAGAAGAACGCCTTGGCACCCAATCGGTCAAATGGGACAAAACAGGCGAATTATTTGGCGTGACAGACGCACTCCCGATGTGGGTGGCGGATATGGATTTTCGCGCGCCAGAAGCGATAACTGAAGCTTTAAAAGAGCGTCTTGACCACGGTATTTTTGGTTATACAACTCCAGATCAAAAAACGAGGGATGCTGTGTGCGGATGGATGCAAAACAGGCACGGCTGGAAGGTGAATCCGGAAAGCATCACATTCAGCCCCGGCGTTGTAACGGCTTTGAGCATGGCGGTACAAGCTTTTACGGAGCCGGGCGATCAAGTAGTTGTTCAGCCTCCAGTTTATACGCCTTTTTACCATATGGTGGAGAAAAACGGCCGGCACATTTTACATAATCCGCTGCTAGAAAAAGACGGCGCATATGCAATGGATTTTGAAGATTTGGAGACGAAGCTTAGTGACCCAAGTGTTACATTGTTTATTTTATGCAATCCTCATAACCCTTCTGGGCGTTCATGGGGCCGGGAAGACTTACTGAAGCTAGGCGAATTGTGCCTTGAGCATGGCGTCACAGTTGTATCGGATGAAATCCATTCTGATTTAATGCTGTACGGACACATACACACGCCGTTCGCTTCGCTCTCTGACGATTTCGCTGATATTTCTGTGACATGTGCTGCTCCAAGCAAAACATTTAATATCGCCGGATTGCAGGCTTCAGCAATCATTATTCCGGATCGCCTGAAGCGCGCCAAGTTTTCCGCAAGCCTTCAGCGCAATGGTTTAGGCGGACTGAACGCGTTTGCCGTCACTGCAATCGAAGCCGCGTATTCAAAAGGGGGACCGTGGCTTGATGGATTGATCTCTTACATTGAGAGAAACATGAACGAAGCGGAAGCCTTTTTGAGCACCGAGCTGCCAAAGGTCAAAATGATGAAGCCGGATGCATCATACTTGATTTGGCTCGACTTCAGCGCTTACGGCTTGTCCGATGCAGAGCTTCAGCAAAGAATGCTAAAAAAAGGAAAAGTTATTTTAGAGCCCGGGACGAAATACGGGCCTGGCGGAGAAGGATTTATGCGCCTGAACGCAGGATGCTCTCTTGCAACCCTGCAGGACGGCCTGCGCCGCATCAAAGCCGCATTATCGTAAATATAGCTGTTAAACGCCTTTACGTCTTCATTTGTAAAGGCGTTCTTAATAAAGGAATTTTATATTTTACTTCTAATATTTAGTGTTATAATAGATTCATATTTTATACGAAAGGATTTCACACGAATGGAAATTCTAAAAGACTATCTTCTGCACATCTGCTTTATTTTGTTTCCTATTCTTCTTTACCAAGTGTTTTGGCTTGGAAAACCTGCGATTCTTGTGCCAAAAATAAACAGCGGTTTGGTCACGCTCTTCGCCTGCGGCGCCTCCGTTTTATGCATTATTTTCCCGATTCATGAAATGGACTACATACAATACGGCCTTCAGATGATTCCCGTTATCATTTGTTTATTTTACATTAGTACCGCTTCCGGACTTACAGTCGCCGCATCTGTCCTATGTTTTGAACTGCTTTTTTACGAACCTTCCGCAATGTTTGTTTTCACTTTGCTGCCTTTTCTTATCATTATCCCAATCTTATTTCAGAAAAAATGGCCATTCATGTCCAAAGCGAAAAAACTGCTGCTGTCTTTATTGATCAGCTGCGTGGAGATTTTCCTATTTTTCGCCTCAAGCTGGATTCTTTCCGCCTTGAATATTTTAAATTTTCAAAAATCAGGAATTTTCGTTTACGAGGCGGCAGTCTCAGGGCTTTTCCGCTCCAGTGTTCTTCTATTAAGCATCTATATTATCGAAAGCATCGCCGAAAATATCGCCCTGCGCTCACAGCTTATCCATTCTGAAAAAATGACGATTGTGAGTGAACTGGCAGCGAGCGTCGCTCATGAGGTCAGGAATCCGCTGACAGTTGTCCGCGGGTTTGTCCAGCTGCTTTTTAATGATGAAACCTTACAAAACAAGTCGAGTGCAGATTACAAAAAGCTTGTACTGTCAGAGCTTGACCGGGCGCAAGGCATTATTACAAACTATCTCGATATGGCCAAACAGCAATTATACGAAAAAGAGGTTTTTGACCTATCTGCCCTTATCAAAGAGACAAGCTCCCTTATGGTGTCGTACGCCAATTACAAGTCAGTAACCGTCGAGGCTGAAACAGAACCGGACCTTTTGATATACGGAGACGCAACAAAGCTGAAGCAGGCTGTCATCAACCTGATGAAAAACAGCATTGAAGCGGTTCCTCACGGGAAGGGGATGATCCACATATCAGCCAAAAGAAACGGCCATACGATCATGATTAACATCACAGACAATGGGGTCGGGATGACAGACCATCAAATGCAAAAACTCGGCGAACCTTATTATTCCTTAAAAACGAACGGAACGGGACTCGGCCTCACCGTAACCTTTTCCATTATTGAACATCATCACGGGACCATTTCATTTAACAGCAGCTTCCAAAAAGGCACTACGGTGACCATTAAGCTTCCCGCTGATCTTCCTCACTAGCAAATCGATTGGAACTTTAATAGAATAAATGCGAGGTGATGACAGATGAGCACGTTTGAGACAGGCTCTATCGTTAAAGGATTTTACAAAACAGGTGTATACATAGGAGAAATTACGGCTTGCAGGCCGCAGCATTATTTAGTGAAAGTGAAAGCGGTTCTTACCCATCCCGCTCAAGGAGACCTTCATCATCCAAAACAGGCGGATGTGCCATTTTTTCATGAGAGAAAAGCGCTCGCACATGGTGAACAGACCAATATCCCCCACCATATGGTGAAGCCTTATGACGGTGAAGTGCCGGATTATACCGAATCTCTGCGGGAGGCGACAGCACAGCTGAGATCCAAATTGAATGAGGATGGTTCGGAGTGGGCAAAGCGCTCCCTTCATAATCTGGACATTTTAGAAAAAGAATATTTTAACCTGCCATAACCCAGTCTGACAAAAGATTGGGTTTTTCACGTCGCGCGCTTCAACAGTTCGGTTAAATCGATTCTTTCACCGATTGTGGGCGGTTTTGGCTTTTCGAGATACTGCTTATCCTGCTCAACAAGCTTAAAAAGTTTATATGCTGTAAGGGCATCATCAAGCGCTTTATGATGGGTGCCGGTTCCGGAATCTCCATACTCTTCGGCAGCTTTCCATAAACCCGTCAATGTCCGGTCTCCAAAAAAGTTTTTGTATTCAAGCGATAAATCTCTCATTTCTCCCTTAAACGGGAAAGGGATATGGTTAAACATACAGTTTTGCTTCAGCACTTTCATATCCATGTTTCCCCACGTAATAATTGTGCTGTTTTTCTCAGGATCCAGCTCGTTTAGTTTACGGATGAAATCCTCGAATCTCATTCCTTCGTCTACCTGTTTTTGGGTTATTTTTAAAAATGATTTGCAGCGTTTCGTAAGCTTCGGGAACTTTTTCGGTCTAACATAGCTAGAAAACGTCTCAACCACTTCATCATCAATCGACTTTACAATTCCGGCTTCAATGATTTCCGGGAAGAAGTTTTGAGGACTGTACTTTCCATCAGGCATTGTAAATTCGAAATCAATAATGAGTAAGCTGTTTGTCGTCACCTTTTTACACCTGCCTTTCCTCCGATCAGAAAATGCTATCTTTATAGTATATCAATTCCCCTTCTCGACATTTCTTCATTTTCTAAAAATAATGAATTTTCCCAGCCGCTTCGTTTCTTTTAAATTGTGAATCGTTTCTTTATAATTAGTAAGGAACCCGAAATAATAAGAAGGTGATGTTATTTCTATCCGTAAGAAAAACTTTGTCATTGTGTGGCTGGCGAACTTTTTTGTCTCCGCTAGCACAACGATGATCGTTCCTTTTCTCTCCTTATACATTGAGACGCTCAGCTCTTTTTCAAACGGCTTTGTGCAAAGGTGGAGCGGCTATGTGTTCGGCATTACATTTCTCATGGCGTTTTTGGTATCCCCGTTTTGGGGACGGTTCGGAGACAAACGCGGATACAAGAAAATCCTTATGGCAACCGGAACAGGCATTGCCCTCAGCATTTTCTTCATGGGCTTTGTTACATCGGTGTACCAATTGTTTTTTCTGCGTATGGCAATGGGTCTTGTAACCGGATTCATCCCGACATCTCTTGCGATGATTTCGGCACAGACTCCGAAGAGCTCAGCTGGCAAAACACTCGGCACGCTGCAAATGGGGCAAGTGTCCGGAAGCTTGTTCGGCCCGCTTTTGGGAGGCATGCTTGCTGATCGTTTCGGCTTTACGTATACCTTTTTTATCACATCCTTTGTGATTTTCTCGTCTGTTCTTCTCGTGTTATTTGGTGTCAAAGAAAAGCCTCTTGCAGAGAAAACAGCCAAACGTACGTCTTACTCGAGAAAAGAAGTGCTCTCCTATATTTTTCACCATCCGGCGCTGTGGGTCATGATGCTGTTAACCATGCTGATTCAAACAGGCAATTTCAGTATCCAGCCCCTGCTCGCTTTATATGTAAATGAGCTGCACGGACCTGTCAATCTTGCCTTTTTCTCCGGCATGGCATTTTCAGCAACGGGGCTCGGAAGTTTGCTGCTGGCTAGAAAATGGGGTGATCTGGGCGACCGCTACGGCCACCGCCGCATTTTAATCGGACTTTTGCTCGCCGCCTCTTTCTTTTTTATTCCGCAGGCGCTCGCGTCCTCACTCAGCGTGCTCCTTGTTTTCAGATTTTTATTCGGAATGGCGATGGGCGGTTTGCTGCCATGCATTACGGCAGCGATCCGCGTTCAGGCTCCCGGCAGCATTCAAGGTGAAGTTCTCGGCTACAATGTCAGCTTTCGCTTTTTAGGAAACGTGCTCGGGCCTCTGCTCGGCGGAATCATATCGAGCCATTTTACCATTTCGGCCACCTTTTACGTCACGGCGTTTCTCTTTTTCGCCGGCGCCTGCATGCTTTGGATCATGCAGAAACTTCGGAAAGATTCTTATGCCAAAGCAAGCTGATTCCGAGAAAAAACTGAGGAATCTTCTAAATTTAACCTTCTCGTAATCTCAAAAGAATGGTACGATATGGCTAGAATTTAGGAGAAAAGAGAGTGACCATGTTACGAAAAATAATCGGATGGATTTTGCTCCTTTGCATAATCCCATTGTTTGCATTTACAGTTATCGCTTCCGGAAAAGAAGTAAAACAAATGAAGTCCCTGGATCAGGTGCTTGATAAAAATATTAATCTGAAAGATATCAGCCTTGTTCAGAACAGCTACATGTATGACAGGGACGGCTCCCTTGTCTCGGAAATCGTCAGCGACCACGAAAACCGTGTGCTCGTTCCATTTAACAAGATTCCCGAGGAAGTCAAACAGATTTTCTTAACATCTGAGGACCGCCATTTTTACGAGCATAAAGGCTTTGACTTTATGGGAATGGTGCGGGCTACTGCTTCTAACGTAAAAGACAAGAAAATTGACCAGGGTGCCAGCACCATCACACAGCAGCTTTCAAGAAACTTATATTTGAGTCACGAACGCTCCTTCAGCCGCAAGCTGACAGAGCTCGCGTATTCCTATCAGCTGGAGAAAAAATATACGAAAAATGAAATTCTTGAAGCTTACTTAAATACCATTTATTTTAACAATGGTGTTTATGGCGTCGGTTCAGCGGCTCAATTCTATTTCAGCAAACCGCTGAAATCTCTCACAGTGGGAGAAATGGCTTTTATCTGTGCTATACCTAATAACCCTACATTATATGATCCTCTCAAGCATTTTGACTACACGAAAAGCCGTCAAGAACGTTTGCTTAAAGGGCTAAAAGATGCCGGGGTCATTACGGACAAAGAGCTGAAAAAAGCCGTAAAACAAAAAATCAAACTGGATGTTGAAAAAAGAGAAGACAAATATCCTGACTACGTTTCCTACGTCAATGATGAATTCACTCAGCTGGTGTCTGAATCAGAAGGCTTTGATAAACGCCTTCAAAAAGCATCAGGAAAACAAAAAGAAAAGATCGAAAACGAGCTGTCCGCAAGAGTCAGCACGCTGATGAAAGACGGTGTGAAAATTTATACTGCACTTGATCCGTATATGCAAAATCAAGTTGTGGCACAAATGAATTCCAAGCTCCCGTATGCGGACGTACAGGGCGGAGCGGCTGTGATTAATCACCAGACGCATCAAATCATCGCTCTATCCGGCGGGAAAAACTATCAAAAATATGACTTTAACCGCGCCTACCAGGCGTACAGGCAGCCGGGTTCATCCATTAAGCCGCTTCTTGATTACGGCCCTTATATTGAACAGACCGGCGCGACAACAAGCAGCACCATTGATGCCAGCAAGTTTTGCAGCAAAGACTACTGTCCGCAAAACTACAATAACCGCACTTACGGCACAGTGACGCTTGATACGGCGTTTAAAAATTCATATAATACACCGGCTATTAGAATGCTCGACCGCGTCGGCATCCAAAAGGCATTCAGTTATATTGAGCCGTATCATTTTGCCAAACTTGTCGACAGTGACTATCTTCTTCCGGCGGCGCTTGGCGGATTTACAAACGGCATGACGCCTCTTGAGATGACAAAGGCTTATACGACATTCGGCAACAGCGGAAGCTATACGCCGAGCCATGCGATTACAAAGGTGACAGACCTTAAAGGAGAAACACTTTATAAATGGAATGATAAAGCGACTCAAATATTCAGCGTCCGCACGAACATGCAGCTGAAAAAACTGATGTCTTCCGTTGTGAAAAGCGGAACAGGGAAAAAAGCATATTTCAATGCGCCTTACATCGGCGGTAAAACCGGAACATCAAATGATTATCACGATATGTGGTTTGTCGGCCTGACTGATACGTATACAATGGGTGTCTGGGTCGGAAAGGATACACCGACCAGCGTTGAATATCTTCACAGCATCAGCCCTCAGCTTTCCATCTGGAAAGGAACGCTGCAAGCTGCTTATTAAAGGATCGGAGGGGATATGGGGTGACTTCAGAACAAATTCCAAATCGCGTTTTGCTGTTTGACGGTGTCTGCAATTTATGCAATGGCGCCGTGCAATTTATCATTAAACGTGATCCGGACGGATTGATTTCTTTCACATCGCTGCAGTCGGAAACAGGACAGAGCCTGCTGAAAAAAAGCGGGCTTCCGACTGATCGGTTTGACAGCTTTGTCTTTATTGAAGACGGCCAAGTGTACACAAAGTCAACTGCAGCCATTAAGGTTTTCAGGCATCTGCGAGGCCCATGGCGGCTCTTCGTCCTTTTTTTCGCAGTGCCGAAGCCTGTCAGAGATATGGTCTATTCTTTCATTGCCAACAACCGCTATAAGTGGTTTGGCAAAAAAAATGAATGTATGCTCCCCTCCCCTTCTATTAAAAAAAGATTTTTACCGTAAATAAAAAATGGCTAGGACGCTAGCCATCACAGATTGTTGACAAAATCCTAAAACGGCTTCGTTTTAGGATTTTGTCATCTATTCAGCGTGATTGAAAACTTTTGAAGTTGTGAAACGGCGGAAACCTGAGAATCTACCGCCGTTTCATTGCGTACAGAGCACGAAGCGCAAATCTGACCACCAAACGCTGAAATGGCTAGCTTACACAGGTAAGCTAGCCATTATGCTATTATAAAGCTTGATAAATATGAACAGAATACCGATAACAAAGGTAAACCAAAACAGCAGTTCCAATAGAATGAATCCGACTAATGACATGAGAGAAAGCGTCGAATAAATCCGGTACACGGTAAACACAAAGTAAGCGAGCGTGACGACCGCAAACCAGATCACAATCCAAATGACATTTTGCAAAAGCACAAAGGATAAAATCCCGCCGCCCAAATAAATCATGGAACCCATTCTGAGTTTTTTCAGGTTGTTCCCTTCCGGATCATTAGCAAAAAACAGCAATGACAGCTCGGTCACGGTATTTGCAATTAATTTCAGAGCGGACAGAACCATAAAATATAAAAGTGCAAAGGCAGCAAATAACGCAAGCCTGATTCCTTTCTCTGAAAAATAATCGAGCATTCCATCATACATTCCAAATGAAGACAGCATCTTCAACGCATAAAGTGAAGTTGAGATGGATAAGGACGAACTAAAAAGCAGGATCGCAATCAGCGGAAAATATCCTGTCAAATAAGTATTTTTCATATAAAAAAGTCCCTTTCTATAATCTACCTCATTTATTATGGAGGACTTAAAACACATTGACAAGATAAATTATTCCATTTTTTCTCCTTTTTACGAATTACGGTCCCAAATCTTCACAAAGCAGCATTTTGAGAGTAAAGTAGTACGCAGGAATCATAAAACGTAAGGAAGTTTTATATGAAAAAAACATTAAAACTGCAAACCAGACTCACCATATTTGTTTGTATCGTTGTATTAATCGCATTGCTCATTACGTTTTTTACAGTCGGTGCCCAAACCACCAAACGAATTAGAGATCAGGAAAAGGCCACTGCGCTGCAGACTGCTGAAATGGTAGCTGAAGCGCCGATGACAGCCGCTGCTTTAGAAAGCGGAAAAAAACAAAAGGAACTGCAGAGCTACACAAAGCGGGTTCAGAAAATTACCGGCACGGAATTTGTTGTCGTCATGGATATGAACGGTATCCGCAAAACTCATCCTGACCCGAGCAAAATCGGAAAAAAATTCAGGGGCGGTGATGAGTCCGAGGTATTAAAAGGGCATGTCCATATCAGCACAGCCTCTGGCACGCTCGGGAAATCGCAGAGAGCGTTCGTCCCTGTCTACGCAGAGAATGGAAAACAGGTCGGTGCAGTCGCGGTCGGCATCACCGTAAATGAAATTGATGAAGTGATCAGCCATAGCTTACGGCCGCTTTACTTTATTATTTGCGTCAGCATCTTCGTCGGTGTGATCGGAGCCGTTATCGTCGCCCGTACAGTGAAAAATATCATGTACGGACTTGAACCTTATGAAATTGCGACTCTGCTTGAAGAACGGAGCGCGATGCTGGAATCGACGAAGGAAGGAATACTCGCTGTCGATGAACATGGCAAAATTAAACTTGCCAACGCGGAAGCAAAACGCCTATTCGTCAAAATGGGCATCAACACAAATCCCATTGATCAGGATGTAGATGAAATCTTGCCGAAAAGCCGCTTGAAAAAGGTCATTGAGACAAAAAAACCTCTTCAAGACAGAGACGTCCGCATTAACGGGCTGGAGCTTGTGTTTAATGAAGTTCCTATCCAGCTGAAAGGACAAACTGTCGGAGCGATTGCAACATTCCGCGACAAGACCGAGGTAAAACATTTAGCTGAACAGCTTTCCGGTGTTAAAATGTATGCAAACGCACTGAGAGCGCAGTCTCATGAATTTATGAACAAACTGCATGTGATATTAGGTCTCGTCCAGCTGAAAGAGTATGATGATCTTGGAGATTATATTAAAGATATAGCCATACAGCAAAAATCAGAAACAAGTGAAATTATAAATGATGTCAAAAGCTCCGTACTGGCCGGTTTTCTGCTCGGAAAGCAAAGCTTTATACGTGAGCAGGGCGCAAATCTTGATATTGAATGCAACGGTGTCATCCCGAACGCGGCAGACCCTTCTGTCATCCATGAACTTATTACAATCATCGGAAATCTCATCAACAATGGCTTAGACGCCGTTGCCGATATGCCGAAAAAACAAATCACCATGTCCATGCGCTTCCATAACAGCATACTTGATATTGAAATTACCGATACTGGAGCAGGCATGTCTGAAGAAGACCAAGCCAAAGTATTTGAACAAGGCTATTCAACAAAGGGCAAAAACCGGGGATTCGGCCTTTATTTCACACAGCAAAGCATCGAAAATTTAAAAGGCCAAATGATCCTCACAAGCGAAAAGAATGAAGGAACGACATTCAGTATTCGCATCCCGTACGAACCGAAGGAGGAAAATCATGATTAATGTACTAATAGTTGAAGATGACCCCATGGTGGGTGAATTAAATAAACGATACTTAAGCCAAATAGATGGCTTTCAGCTGAAAGGCATCGCTTCTTCCTTTCAAAGCGCTCTGCATATTTTAGGCGAGCACCATATCGACCTCATTTTGCTTGATATTTATATGCCGGGAAAAAACGGGCTGGAACTGCTGACGGAATTGAGAGCCCAAAATGAAGCGGTTGACGTGATTGTCATCTCAGCGGCCAGCGAGCTTGACGTAATCAAGAAAACACTTCGGTACGGAGCTGTTGATTATTTAATCAAACCGTTTGAATTTGAACGTTTCCAAACGGCTCTGTCTGATTACAGACGAAAACAAAAGGTGTATTCAACCCATCGCAACATGAGCCAAAAAGAACTGGACGCCGAGCTTTTTCAAAAGAAAGAAGCAACAGAAAAAGTGCAGCTTCCTAAAGGCCTGACAAAAAGCACGCTGAAGCTGATCTGGTCCAGTATCCAGTCATTTGAAAATGAATCTTTTACGACAGAAGACTTGGCAAAGCACACAGAAATCTCTCAAGTATCCATACGAAAATACTTAAAGTTTCTTGAAGATATACAGGTTCTGAATGTAGAAATGGCGTACGGAACGATCGGAAGACCTGTGTTTCAGTACAACGTCAACAACAGTAACCTTAACGGAATAAAGCAATATCTATAAGAAAACGCACTGCTTGCTTTGAGCAGTGCGTTTTTCTGTCATATCTCTTGCCAAGATGCTTGATTCTATTGTTGATAAGTTATACAAGAATAACAAAGGGCCTTTCACATTTTTAAGCAAACAATTCTAAAAATAGATACTTTTTAAAAAATTATGCGAAATTCTATTTATTTCTTATTAGTTAAATGATAAATTATGATTGGTAAGTTGATCCCGAAAAACTAAGTCATAAGTCTTACTTCAGAAAACGATGTCACGGTTTTCCGCCCGGAACGCCTTCCGCATCCTTCTCTTCCCCGCCTTTCGAAGGAAATACTCACACCACGCTTATTCAGGGAAGAATAGAACTGTCTCAGCGCATTCCATTTGTTATTATCAGAAAATTTTATCGATTCTAAGAAATTGTTCAGGACAGCCCATCACATGACTGGCCGGATCAGCTTTGAACCAAATTTTTCTGGGGGGTTATATCTTGAATAAACGAAAAATCGGATTGGCGATGTCACTTGTGATCGCAGCAGGCACCATATTAGGAGCATGCGGAAACAGCGAAAAAAGCAGCGGCTCAGGCGAAGGCAAAAACAAATTCAGTGTGGCGATGGTTACTGACGTAGGCGGAGTGGATGACAAATCCTTCAACCAATCAGCCTGGGAAGGCATCCAAGCCTTTGGGAAAGAGAATGGGCTGAAAAAAGGCAAAAACGGTTACGACTATCTTCAATCCAAATCTGATGCAGACTATACAACGAACTTAAATAAATTGGCGCGTGAGAATTTTGACTTAATTTACGGCGTCGGCTACTTAATGGAGGATTCAATCAGCGAAATTGCTGACCAGCGTAAAAATACAAACTTTGCGATTATAGATGCTGTTGTCGATAAAGACAACGTCGCAAGTATTACGTTTAAAGAGCAGGAAGGCTCATTTCTCGTCGGAGTGGCCGCAGCCCTATCAAGCAAATCAGGAAAAATCGGCTTTGTAGGCGGCATGGAATCAGAGTTAATCAAAAAATTCGAGGTCGGCTTCCGTGCCGGCGTGCAAGCAATTAACCCTAAAGCCGTTGTAGAAGTGAAATACGCAGGGGGTTTCGATAAAGCCGATGTCGGTAAAGCAACCGCCGAAAGCATGTATAAATCAGGCGTAGATGTTATTTATCACTCTGCGGGCGCCACTGGCACAGGCGTCTTTACTGAAGCGAAAAACCTGAAAAAAGAAGATCCAAAACGCGATGTCTGGGTCATCGGTGTCGATAAAGACCAATACGCAGAAGGCCAGGTAGAAGGAACAGATGATAACGTCACCCTCACTTCCATGGTGAAAAAAGTAGATACAGTCGTTGAAGATGTAACGAAAAAAGCGAGTGACGGAAAGTTCCCGGGCGGCGAAACACTTACCTACGGGCTTGATCAAGACGGAGTCGGCATTTCTCCATCTAAACAAAATCTATCGGATGATGTGATCAAAGCGGTCGATAAATGGAAGAAAAAAATCATCGACGGATTGGAAATCCCGGCAACTGAGAAAGAGCTGAAAACCTTCAAAGCTGAATAAGAATCGCAGGGATAAGGAGGTCGAGCCCTTATCCCTTGTTTTTCTTTTATTTTGAAATAAAGGAGCGGTCAATCAATGGAATATGTCATTGAAATGCTCAATATCCGCAAGGCGTTTCCAGGTATCGTCGCCAATGACAATATCAATCTTCAAGTCAAAAAAGGCGAAATACACGCGTTGCTCGGTGAAAACGGAGCGGGGAAATCAACGTTGATGAATGTCCTTTTCGGGCTGTATCAGCCGGAGCGGGGTGAAATTCGGGTGCGCGGCGAGAAGGTGCACATCAACAGCCCGAACAAAGCGAATGACCTTGGAATTGGAATGGTGCACCAGCACTTTATGCTTGTTGACACCTTTACAGTTGCTGAAAATATTATTCTCGGGAAGGAGCCAAAGAAGTTTGGCAGAATTGACCGGAAGCGTGCTGGCCAAGAGGTGCAGGACATTTCCGATCGATACGGCCTGCAGATCCATCCTGAAGCAAAAGCAGCTGACATATCAGTCGGTATGCAGCAGCGCGCAGAAATATTAAAAACCCTCTACCGCGGTGCCGACATTCTGATTTTTGATGAACCGACGGCTGTTTTGACGCCTCATGAAATTAAGGAACTGATGCAAATTATGAAGAACCTGGTCAAAGAAGGGAAGTCCATCATCTTAATCACCCATAAGCTGAAAGAGATTATGGAGATTTGTGACCGCGTTACGGTTATCCGTAAAGGAAAAGGCATCAAAACCCTTGATGTCCGTGATACAAACCAAGACGAACTCGCCAGTCTAATGGTCGGCCGCGAGGTATCGTTCAAAACTGAAAAGAGAGCTGCTCAGCCGGGAGCGGAAGTGCTTGCGATTGACGGCATAACTGTAAAGGATACCCGCGGAATAGAGACAGTCAGAGATTTGTCTCTTTCTGTCAAAGCGGGAGAAATAGTCGGCTTAGCAGGCGTCGACGGAAACGGGCAATCAGAGCTGATCGAAGCGGTGACAGGACTCCGCAAAACAGATTCAGGAACAATCACCTTAAACGGAAAACAGATCCAAAACCTGACGCCAAGAAAAATCACTGAATCCGGGATCGGGCATATTCCTCAGGATCGCCATAAACACGGTCTCGTCCTTGATTTTCCAATCGGAGAGAATATCCTGCTGCAAAGCTATTACAAAAAGCCGTATTCAGCATTGGGCGTTTTACATAAAGGCGAAATGTACAAAAAAGCACGCAGCCTGATCAGCGAGTACGACGTCAGAACGCCGGATGAATATACACACGCTCGGGCATTGTCAGGCGGAAACCAGCAAAAAGCGATTATCGGGCGGGAAATAGACCGAAATCCTGATTTATTAATTGCCGCCCAGCCGACTCGCGGCCTTGATGTCGGAGCGATTGAATTTGTCCATAAAAAGCTCATTGAGCAGCGTGATGCCGGGAAAGCCGTTCTTCTCCTCTCGTTTGAGCTTGAAGAAATTATGAATCTCAGTGACAGAATCGCCGTTATTTTTGAAGGACGCATTATCGCCAGCGTTAATCCGCAGGAAACCACTGAACAGGAGCTTGGTCTCTTGATGGCAGGAAGCACGCAAAAGGAAGCGGGGAAAGCAAATGGTTAAACGACTCTCTCATTTACTCGTGCCGCTCATCGCAATCATACTTGGTCTTGCGGCCGGCGCGTTGATTATGCTTGTGAGCGGCTACAGTGTGGCTAGCGGATATTCGGCTTTGTGGAATGGGATATTCGGAGAAATCTATTATGTCGGAGAAACAATCCGGCAAATTACGCCTTATATTTTATCCGGATTGGCTGTCGCCTTTGCATTCCGAACCGGACTCTTTAATATCGGCGTCGAGGGACAGCTGCTCGTCGGCTGGACAGCAGCGGTTTGGGTCGGTACGGCGTTTGACGGACCGGCATATATTCACTTGCCGCTCGCATTGATTACAGCGGCAGCTGCAGGAGGATTATGGGGGTTTATTCCCGGCATTTTGAAAGCGCGATTTTACGTTCATGAAGTCATTGTCACCATTATGATGAATTATATCGCGCTGCACATGACCAATTACATCATTTCAAACGTCTTGACAGATCATCAGGACAAGACGGGGAAAATTCACGAATCCGCCTCCCTCCGCTCTCCTTTTCTTGAACAGATCACCGATTACTCACGGCTGCATTTGGGAATCATCGTTGCCCTTCTCGCAGCAGTTATCATGTGGTTTATCATCAACAAAACTACAAAAGGATTTGAGCTCCGGGCGGTCGGGTTTAACCAGCACGCTTCCCAGTATGCCGGCATGAGCGTGCGGAAGAATATCATGACCTCCATGCTTATCTCCGGCGCTTTTGCAGGCCTTGCCGGAGCCATGGAGGGGCTAGGAACATTCGAATACGCAGCAGTGAAAGGCGCATTTACCGGCGTAGGCTTTGACGGTATCGCTGTCGCTCTTCTCGGGGGAAACACAGCCATCGGGGTTATACTGGCAGCATGCCTGCTTGGCGGGCTGAAAATCGGCGCATTAAATATGCCGATTGAATCAGGCGTTCCATCAGAGGTCGTTGATATTGTGATTGCTATTATTATTCTGTTTGTGGCTTCAAGCTATGCGATTCGTTTCGTCATGGGCAAATTGAAGAAAAAGGGGGCGAACTAAGTGGACATTGTGCAGATTTTATCTATCATTGTCCCTGCAACACTCGTCTATGCGGCCCCGCTTATTTTAACTGCTCTCGGCGGCGTGTTTTCCGAGAGATCAGGTGTGGTGAATATCGGCCTAGAAGGCCTCATGATTATCGGGGCGTTCACCAGCGTGTTATTTAATTTATTTTTTGGTCCGGAATTAGGTGCCGCCGCACCTTGGCTTTCGCTCCTTGCCGCCATGGCAGCAGGCGCCCTGTTTTCACTGATTCACGCGGCAGCGGCGATTTCGTTTCGCGCCGACCAGACAGTCAGCGGTGTCGCCATTAACATGCTGGCGCTTGGGGCAACTTTATTTATCGTCAAACTGATCTACGGCAAAGCGCAGACAGACAAAATTCCAGAGCCTTTTTATAAGACGAAAATCCCCGGTTTGGGCGATATTCCCGTCTTGGGAAAGATCTTCTTTTCGGATGTCTATTATACGTCTATTCTTGCAATAGCACTTGCCTTTATTTCCTGGTTTATCTTGTTCAAAACGCCGTTCGGCCTTCGTATCCGTTCTGTCGGAGAGCATCCGATGGCGGCCGATACGATGGGAATCAACGTATATAAAATGCGCTACATCGGTGTGATGATCAGCGGATTGTTCGGCGGTCTCGGCGGCGGCGTATATGCCTCCACAATTGCGCTTGATTTCACGCACTCTACCATCTCCGGGCAAGGCTTTATCGCCCTGGCAGCGCTTGTATTCGGAAAATGGCATCCGATCGGAGCACTGGGGGCCGCCCTGTTTTTCGGATTCGCCCAAAGCTTAAGCATCATTGGATCGCTGCTCCCTCTTTTTAAAGACATACCAAATGTGTATATGCTGATGGCTCCTTATGTCTTAACGATTCTCGCTTTAACCGGCTTTATCGGGCGGGCAGATGCGCCAAAAGCCAATGGCGTGCCTTATATTAAAGGAAAAAGATAAACATTCTCCCCTGGGAAGACGATTCTCAGGGGTTTTTTTCTAATTCAAAAGACCCTCTTAATTTAATTGTTTATTAGTTTTTTAACTTAAAAAAATATGAAGTGTTAACGCTTTCTTGTAGACTGTAACAAACAATACATGGGGGTGTATGACATGGGAGCAATTCCAAAAACGGGGACAATTTCACCTGAGCAAAAAGACTCACAGGAGAAAAACCTGTTTCAAAAAATTTGGTCTTGGGAAATCGGTGTGATTCCTTTGCCATTATACACAGTATTAGCTGTTATTATTATTCTTGCAGCCTATTACAATGAGCTGCCGGCAAATATGCTTGGCGGGTTTGCCATCATTATGATTCTTGGTGTGTTTCTCGGAGACATAGGCCAACGCATACCGATATTGAAGGATATTGGCGGCCCTGCTATTTTATCTTTGTTTGTTCCTTCATTTTTAGTCTTTTACAATGTACTGAATTCAACATCTTTAGACGCTGTAACCAACTTGATGAAAACGTCTAACTTCCTTTATTTCTATATCGCTTGCCTTGTTGTGGGAAGTATCCTCGGTATGAACAGAATTGTTTTAATACAGGGGTTTATCAGAATGTTCGTTCCACTGGTTGCAGGAACGATCGCGGCCGTTGCAGCCGGCATCCTTGTCGGATTTATTTTTGGCTATAGTGCCTATGATTCCTTTTTCTTTGTTGTTGTCCCGATTATTGCCGGGGGAATAGGCGAAGGAATTTTGCCGCTTTCAATCGCCTACTCACAAATACTGGGCTCATCTGCTGATGTATTTGTGTCTCAGCTGGTTCCAGCAGCAATTATAGGAAATGTTTTTGCTATCATATGTGCAGCCTTAATGAAAAAGCTTGGCGATAAGCGTCCAGATCTAAACGGGAACGGACGTCTCGTAAAATCTAAAAAAGCAAATGAGATTTTCAATCAAAAAGAAGCCGAAGCAAAAATTGATTTCAAATTAATGGGAGCAGGAGTTCTGCTCGCGTGTACATTCTTTATTTTTGGCGGGTTATTGGAGAAATTCATCTTCATCCCGGGCGCGATCTTAATGATTATTTCAGCTGCGGCTGTCAAGTATGCAAATATTCTTCCGAAAAAAATGGAAGAAGGCGCTTACCAGCTTTATAAGTTTATTTCTTCAAGCTTTACATGGCCGCTGATGGTCGGTCTCGGCATCCTCTTTATTCCGTTGGATGACGTAGCGTCTGTGATTTCTATACCGTTTGTCATCATCTGTATTTCAGTTGTTATCGCGATGATTGGTTCTGGATATTTCGTAGGCAAGCTTATGAACATGTATCCGGTTGAATCCGCAATCGTTACCTGCTGCCACAGCGGCCTCGGCGGAACGGGTGATGTTGCCATTTTATCGGCATCAGGAAGAATGGGCCTTATGCCGTTTGCCCAAATTTCAACCCGTCTCGGCGGTGCAGGCACAGTTATTTGCGCGACAGTGCTGCTTCGTTTTTTCACTTCATAAACAGAAAGAGTTCCGTTTTATGCGGAACTCTTTTTTTATTTATTCACAATCCGAATATACTCTCGGGGACCAAACGGCAGATCCTTTGATTCCATCTCACTCATTCTGGCTGACAGATGGTGCTCCAGTAAATACAGCTCCCACTCATCACTAGCCGCCACACCGCTGCGCCCGTCATATTGATTCAACATGAATGCCCCTGCAAATACTGAGCAGAATAAACCTGAGCACATCACGACTTTTCTTTTCACATGACCAGCTCCTTTCCTTCAGCTTGATCAGGATTGATTTTAAATATACAAATAACCTCTTTTTTGTTAGACTTATTTTGAGGTCAAAAGAACTCATAAAAACCCATTACAGCAGTTCGAAGCGTGGCAGCTTGCAGAAAAGTGCGATATAATTTGGACTAGGTCGTTTGACCGTATATTTCATACATAGCGCATTTTTCAATTGAGAACGAGAAAAGGAGGTCTTATCTTTGCAGCTCTTACATCTTGCTATTTTATCGCCTTTTTTATTTGCTTTTATCATTCCCTTCTTGGCAAAATACGCAAAAAGAGTGCATACGGGCTGGTTTGTGTTGATCCTGCCCGTCTTGCTGTTTATATACTTTCTCCCAATGATCAGGATGACACAGTCTGGAGAAACACTTCGATCGGTATTAGAGTGGATTCCGTCACTCGGCATTAACTTTACCGTTTATATAGACGGCCTCGGGTTATTATTCGCTTTACTGATCACAGGCATTGGCTCTTTGGTCACTCTTTACAGCATTTTTTATTTATCGAAAGAAAAAGAACAGCTTGGGCCCTTTTATGTCTACTTATTGATGTTCATGGGCGCCATGCTCGGTGTCGTTCTAGTAGACAATGTCATGGTTCTCTACATGTTCTGGGAGCTTACAAGCCTTTCATCCTTTTTGCTGATCGGCTATTGGTATAAGCGGGAAAAGTCGCGCTATGGCGCAGCCAAATCACTTTTGATTACGGTCAGCGGCGGGCTGTGCATGCTCGGCGGATTTATTCTCCTTTATTTGATAACGGATTCCTTCAGTATTCGAGAGATGGTTCATCAGGTTCAATTAATTGCCGGCCACGAATTGTTTATCCCGGCTATGATTCTCATTTTATTAGGGGCTTTTACGAAATCAGCGCAATTTCCTTTTTACATCTGGCTCCCTGACGCGATGGAAGCTCCGACGCCTGTCAGCGCTTATCTCCATTCAGCTACTATGGTAAAAGCCGGCATTTATGTGATTGCGAGATTCAGTCCTATTTTCGCCTTTTCAGCTCAGTGGTTTTGGATCGTGTCCCTCGTTGGCCTCTTTACGATGGTTTGGGGTTCATTCCATGCCGTGAAACAAACTGATTTAAAATCGATTTTGGCGTTTTCAACCGTCAGCCAGCTCGGCATGATCATCTCCATGCTCGGAGTCAGTGCTGCGGCCCTTCATTACGGCCATACAGAATATTATACAGTTGCCGCTATGGCTGCCATTTTCCATTTAATCAACCACGCAACCTTTAAAGGAAGCTTGTTTATGGCAGTCGGGATTATCGATCACGAAACAGGCACACGGGATATCCGGAAGCTAGGCGGCCTGATGGCGATTATGCCGATTACATTTACCATTTCCTTAATCGGGACATTTTCAATGGCCGGCTTACCGCCGTTTAACGGATTTTTGAGTAAAGAAATGTTTTTCACAAGCATGCTTCGCGTGACACATTTTGACCTGTTCAACGTGCAGACATGGGGCGTTCTGTTCCCTCTTTTCGCCTGGATCGGAAGTGTATTTACGTTTATCTACAGCATGAAATTGCTGTTTAAAACATTCAGAGGAAATTACCAGCCTGAACAGCTTGAAAAACAGGCTCACGAAGCGCCTGTCGGCATGCTCGTACCACCGGTCATTCTTGTCGCTTTGGCTGTCAGTCTCTTCTTTTTCCCGAATATATTGTCGTACAGCCTGATAGAGCCTGCGATGAACTCAATCTATCCGACACTGCTTGCCGGCCATGAGAAATTCCACGTTCACATTTCACAGTGGCATGGGGTTACAACGGAATTGCTCATGACTGCGGGTATTGTTGTGATCGGAACAATTGGTTATTTGTCGCTGAATAAGTGGAAAGGAATCTATAAACTGTTTCCTTCGAAACTCACACTCAACCGGTTATACGATAAGCTTTTGACTCTGATGGAGAAAGGCTCTTACCGGGTCACAAAACAATATATGACCGGGTTTTTAAGAGATTATTTGCTGTATATCTTCGCTGGTTTCATCATTCTGATAGGCGGAGCTTTTGCCATTAAAGGCGGATTTTCATTTAAAACGGAAGGCATGGCTAAAATCGGTGTATACGAAATCATTTTGACGCTTGTCATGATCAGCGCCACAGTGGCGACTGTTTTTGCTAGGTCAAGACTGACGGCGATCATTGCACTCGGTGTTGTCGGTTATACGCTTGCATTGTTTTTTGTCATTTTCAGAGCGCCGGACTTGGCATTGACTCAGCTCGTCATTGAAACGATTTCTGTGGCACTGTTTCTGCTTTGCTTCTACCATTTGCCGAAACTGAGGCTGAAAACAAAAACGAGAACGTTCCGGATGACGAATTTTATCATTTCTTTAGGCGTCGGTGTTATCGTTACTCTGCTCGGTATCGCATCCTCAAGCCAGCGGACAAAAGACAGCATTGCGTCCTTCTTTGTCAAACATAGCCACGATCTCGGCGGAGGGGATAATGTCGTCAATGTCATTCTTGTTGATTTCAGGGGATTTGATACAATGTTTGAAATTACGGTATTAACAATAGCCGCTCTCGGCATTTACAGCATGATTAAAACAAAAGTAAAAGAGGAGGGGAAAAGCGGTGAATGAACAAAAAACAAATGACTTGATTCTTCAAACCGCGACAAAGCTTGTATCCTTTATCATTTTGCTTTTCTCTTTCTATTTATTTTTATCAGGGCATAACGCGCCCGGAGGAGGCTTTGTCGGCGGACTGATCACGTCCTCTTCCATCGTTCTCTTGCTTCTGGCATATGATTTAAAAACCGTGCGTTCCCTTTTGCCTGTCAATTTCATTTATGTCGCGGGAGCCGGCCTTCTGCTCGCTGTATTAACAGGCGTTGGCTCCTTTGTCTTTGGGTTTCCTTTTTTAACCCACACATTCGGATACTTTCAGCTGCCGATCCTTGGGAAAACGGAGCTCGCCACAGCGACGATATTTGATTTAGGCGTTTATCTTGTTGTCGTAGGCATAACGATGACCATTATTCAAACGATTGGAGAGGAAGAATAATGGAAATCTTAATGGCTGTATTAGCCGGTATTATTTTTATGGCTGCCACGTATTTGCTGCTGTCTAAAAGCCTGCTTCGCGTCATTATCGGAACAGCACTGTTAAGCCATGGCGTTCATTTAATGCTTTTAACTATGGGAGGATTAAAGAAAGGCGCTGCTCCGATTTTGAGCGAGCATGCCAAATCATTTGTCGATCCGCTTCCGCAAGCCCTGATTTTGACCGCAATTGTCATTTCTTTTGGCGTTACGTCATTCATACTCGTCATGGCCTTTCGCGCTTATCAGGAATTGAAATCGGACGATATGGATCAAATGAGGGGAAATGATCAACATGAATAATTTTGTTATTTTGCCAATCCTGATCCCGCTTTTGTCGGCTATTCTTCTGATTTTCATGACGAAGAATCTTATGCTCATGAGAATCTTCAGCACGGCGGCATCGGCCATCGGGATTGTGATTAGCGGCATACTTGTACAGACTGTCTTCACAAAAGGTATCCAGACACTCAGCCTAGGCGGATGGAAAGCGCCGTACGGCATTGTGCTTGCCGCAGACCAATTCGCCAGCCTTCTCGTTCTCACAACAGCGGTCATCGGTTTATTGGTTGGGCTTTATTCCTTCCGTTCTGTCGGTGAAAAACGGGAGCGCTCCTTTTACTACTCCGGCGTTCAGTTCTTGCTTGCCGGCGTCAGCGGAGCGTTTTTAACAGGCGATTTATTTAATATGTACGTATTTTTTGAGCTTCTGCTTATTGCTTCCTATATGCTGATTGTATTAGGCGGCACAAAAATTCAGCTGCGGGAATCCCTTAAATATATTGTGTTTAATATTGTATCGTCTGCCCTGTTTGTCATAGGGGTCGGCTTTTTATACGCTGTAACCGGTACGTTAAACATGGCGGATCTTAGCGTGAAAATCAGCGAATCAGGACAAACCGGGCTGATCACTGTGATTGGTGTCCTGCTGCTTTTGGTATTTGGCATGAAGGGCGGAATCTTCCCCCTCTACTTTTGGCTTCCAGGCTCTTATTACGCGCCACCGGCGGCAATCTCCGCGTTGTTCGGCGCTTTGCTGACAAAAGTCGGGTTATATGCGATTACGAGGGTTTTCACATTGATTTTTATTCACGATACTGCCTTTACCCATCAGCTGATGATTTGGCTGGCGGCGCTGACTGTGATTTTCGGTGTGATCGGTTCACTCGCTTATTCGAATGTCATGAAAATTGTGATCTATAACATTATTACCGCTGTCGGCGTGATTTTGTTCGGTGTGGCAGTACACACCCCCGCATCCATTCAGGGCGCGATCTACTATCTAATTCACGATATGCTGATTAAGGGCGCTTTGTTTATGCTGGCGGGTACGCTGATCGCATTGACTGGAACCGCGAGCCTGCATAAAATGGGCGGGCTGATCAAACGCTATCCTGTTCTTGGATGGATGTTTTTCATTTCCGCTATTTCTCTTGCAGGCATTCCGCCACTGAGCGGATTTGTCGGCAAATTTAAAATTGCGGAGGGCGGCTTCGCAGAAGGTGAATTTACGATATCCATGCTGATTCTGCTTTCGAGTCTGCTCGTACTGTACTCTGTGCTGAGGGTCTTTATACATGCGTTTTGGGGCGAAGAAAAAGAAACGCCAAAACCAAATCATCGAACAGCTAAAGGACTTCTTTATCCGGCAGCTATTTTTCTCTTGCTGTCTCTTCTCTTCGGGTTGGGTACAGAATGGGTGTCGCCTTACGTTGATCAAGCGGCCGAGACGCTGCTGAATCCGGAAAAATATATCGAAGCTGTTCTGAAGGAGTAGATCGCATGGCATTTCAAATTTTATTAAATGTGTTTCTCGCTTTTTGCTGGATGTTCTTGAGCAACAGTCCAAGCGCCGCAGGATTCATTACAGGCTATATTCTGGGAATGCTCTCTCTCTTTTTCTTCCGGCGCTTTTTCACTCGCCAGTTTTATCTATGGAAATTGATTTCTATCATCAAGCTCTGTTTCATTTTTATAAAGGAACTGTACCTTGCCAATGTCAGTGTGATGAAATCAGTCTTATCTCCAAAACTGAATATCAGACCGGGTATTTTTGCTTTTAAAACTGAACTGACGAAGGACTGGGAAATCACCCTGCTTTCTCTGCTCATTACATTAACGCCGGGAACCTTGGTGATGGATATTTCAGATGACAGAACAATACTTTATATTCATGCAATGGATATCGAGGATGCGGAAAAAGCGATTTTTGATATTCGGGAGTCATTTGAAAAAGCCATACAGGAGGTGAGCCGGTGATGTTTACGCTGATCCTGCAAATCGCGCTCGGCATTATGGCAGTGTCTACCTTTTTGTATGTCATTCGTGTCATTAAAGGGCCGACTGTGCCTGACCGGGTCGTGGCTCTGGATGCAATCGGCATCAATCTGATCGCAATCACGGCGCTTGTCTCCATTTTGCTGAAAACAAGTGCGTTTTTGGATATTATTTTGTTGCTGGGGATTTTATCGTTTATCGGAACGATCGCATTTTCCAAGTTCCTGGAGAAAGGAGAGATTATCGAAAATGATCGAAACCGCTAAGGTCGTTGTGGCTGTATTCATTTTGCTGGGTGCTCTAATATGCCTCATTGCTTCATTTGGCGTACTTCGCCTTCCCGATGTGTTTACACGCGCTCATGCTGCTTCTAAAGGCTCAACATTAGGTGTCAATATGATTCTGCTCGGTGTCTTCTTCTATTTGTGGTTTGTGACGGGGGAGCTCTCCGCTAAAATCCTGCTTGGGATTCTCTTTATCTTTATTACGTCGCCTATCGGCGGGCACTTGATCTGCCGTGCTGCGTATAACTCCGGCGTCAAGCTTGATGAGAGAAGCGTACAGGATGACTATAACGGAATCAGAAACTTTGTGATTAAACGAAAAGAGGATTCTTATCTATAAAAATAATAGCAGCCGGACAGGCAGAGTTCCGGCTGTTTTTTTATTTCTTGATGACAGCCAGCGTGCATCTGGATATACAGATCAGCCTCTCTTGCTCGTCATATATGTGAATGTGATAGACAATCGTCGTTCTGCCGATATGAACGGGCTCGGCTACCGCCTTTACCGTTCCTTCCTTTACAGATTTTAAATGGTTGGCGTTAATCTCCAAACCGACACAAGCCTGTGTTGAATGATCAATCAGGTTCTGTGCACCTGCGCTCGCCGCTGTTTCCGCCAGGGCCACTGAAGCGCCCCCATGCAAATATCCGAACGGCTGAACCGTCCGATGATCCACCGGCATGACCGCAACGCATCGTTCCGCTGTGTTTTCAACAATCTCTATACCAAGCGCTTCAAGCAATGTGTGTTTCGTATCCATCATCTACACCCCCAACATTTAAAGTACACCGTCTGATTTCGCAATCAAAACCGCTTCCGTCCGTGAACCGACATTCAGCTTATTGAAAATCGATGTCAAGCTGTATTCAATGGACCGCTTGCTTAAATGAAGGGCATCTGCGATTTCTTGGTTTGTAAATCCCTTTTCAACTTCTTGAAGAATCAGGCATTCTCTAGGTGTGAGCACATCTTGTTCTTTTTGAGAGGAAGGAGCCGGCTTTGTTTTTTGCTGAGTCATCAGCTGTTTAAAGTAAGCAAAATCGACTAAAATTTCTCCGTTGAGTACGTGGTATATGTATTGGGTGATCTTTTCTTTAGATTCCGTTTTGCTGATGGCACCGTGCAGACCCGCACGAATCGCTTCCTCGAAATAATCCTCGACCTCATAACCGGTATACACGATAATTTTACAATGAGGATTCTCTTGTAAAATCTGTTTAGAAAGCTCCATCCCATTGACCTCGCCGCCTAGATTCAGATCCATTAAAATGAGATCATATGACGAGAAATCATGCTGCTTGATAAACTGTTCGCTCGGTTCAGGACTGAGACAATCAACAGACAAATTCGAATCCGTTTCCAAAATTGTCTTGGTGCCTTCCATGACAGCCGGATGGTCATCAATCACTAGTATCTTTTTCATGTTTTCCTCCCTTTTACTCACTCTTTTCCATTTTATAAAAAAGACTTGGCCTGTGCCAAGTCGTTTCCGTTATAAATCCATTACAATTCGATTTCAATATCAGCCTTAAAGCCCTTTCCTTCACTTGTTTCAATCCGAAGGCGCCCATCTAAAGCCCTGACTCTCTCCTTAATGCCAGAAAGCCCCATGCTCATGGAATGCTCAGTATTCTTTTCCTGATCAAACCCTACGCCATCATCCTCATAATGAAGAACGATTTTGTTTTGAATACTGATGAGCATAATCAGCACATCCGTCGCCTGAGAGTGCTTGACCGCATTAGACAGAAACTCTTGAATGATCCGGTACAAATTCAGCTGCGAATCCAGATCAAGGGAAGCCGTAAATCTCCCGGTATTTAAACGAATATGAAACGGAACCCGCTCCTGCTGCTGCGCCACCAGCTTCGACAGCGCCTTGACCAGCCCAAGATCATACAGAAGCTGCGGCCGCAGCTCATGACACGTCTCCCTCGTCATCGAAATCACATCAGACATCTGCTCATTCATCTGTACAAGCTTGTCCTGCACCTCTTCACGGCACGGATTATCATCCTTCTTGAAATCACCCAAAAACAGCTCACACTGGCGTTTTAAGGAAATCAAATCCTGAAGAACCGAATCGTGGAGATCGCGGGCGAGATCCGAGCGTTGTTTTTCCTCGATCGTGTACATGAGTTTTTTGAGCCATACGGGGTTGGATTCTTGTTGTTTTAAATCCTCAAGATGCACCATCAATTCTTCGATTTTCATAACGTTTTCCAATGAGACATTTGTATAAAATGCTAATGTTTGAAGCCATGCAATTTCATCCCTTGTTAACTTAAAAGTATTATAACTTGAGAAACAGAGTACTAAAAATGATCTGTCTCCTCGTTCACCTATTTTAATAATAAAACCTTGTTTAAACTCTTTAATTTTACCGATATCACCAGAAAAATTTTTCACATATTGCTCATGATTTTTATAAGTCAGATCTTTAAAGTTGTTCTTACTAAGAAGGGTGATTTCCCCTTTAGAATTATCATACACGCAAGCATTATCTATGTTTAATACTTCTAGGATTGTATTTTTAAAGTGATTAAGTACTTGATCTACTGATGATGCTTGCTTAATCAACTGAGTAAATTTAAAAATCCCATCTTGATAATTAAATTTCTCTGTAAATCTTTTCAACTTGAAACGAAAATCAATGATTTCTTTAAAGTAAAAAACGGCAAACATAAGAACATATATTGCAATTGTTAGTTTAACTAAATAAAAGATATCCTTTGGTTGCTGAATGTAATTAAAGATGGTCACTACGATAATAGTAGGTGTAATGGCTAAAAAACCGTAGTACTTAAGCCGCCCCACAACAAAGTCGATATTATAAAGTCTATTAGTCATAAATTGATATACTAAAGAAAAAGGTATAACAAGTGTAAAAGCAGCCAAACTAAAAGGTGAGACATACTTCTCGAAAAACACATATGGAACAGCAAAAAAGACAATAAACGGACTGAAAGAAAAGATATTTGTATAAGCAAGGACTTTCAAAATTGACTTTTGCTCTTTTTGTTTAAATTTTCTTATCCCTTTATGGATAAGAATCGATACAGTAAGAACTAGGACAAAAAATGAAATCAAATTCAGATTAGACAAAAAAGCCGAAGATTTTAATCTATTACTCAGAACGTCCTCTAATAAAAGATTTATTAGCGGGAGCATATACATAATGATTAAAATCTTCTTTTCGAATAACTTTGTTCCTAATTCTATAAAGTATTTATATATAAAATGAATATATAACACCGGACAACTGACTAAAGTAAGAACAAGCAGATAAGTGCTTATCTCTTCACCTCTTCTTGCTCCACATGCACTTACATACGCTACTGATACAAATAACAAAAATAAAATTAAAATATAAGCAGAAGTTGATTTTCTTACTTTATTTATTCTATAAATAAAAAATATACAAAATAAACAGATTGAATAAGATATTACAGGAATGAGATACATAAATAAATTTTCTTCACTGATTAGGCTTACATTTTGTAAATGAAATGATTTATTATCTCTCTCAACAATTAAACTTTCTACATTGACCAATCTTCCACTTTTTAATTGAATATCACTGCCTTTCTCCCCATTTACTTCAAGAATGATATCTCCCTTTTTCACACATGAATAATATTCATCTGTATAATCTAAAACATTGGTGACCTCTAACTTACCCTGTTCATTTATCTTTACATCCGCACCTACGAAGATGTTAAAAGCAAAGCTATACGAGAGGTATATAACATAAATAAAACTTAAAATGATAAAAACTAGAGACAAATATTTATAGACGTTAATATATCTGTACATCACATCATCCCGTAATTAAATCAAACTTTTTCTTTTATCATCCTCAAAAAAATTACTAATAGCTTCTATTGGAGGCCACTTGCTTGTTCTTGGCACCTCTCCTTGTTCAAACGCGTATAATATTGCTTTCTTTTCTTTTTCATTTATATTTAGCAAGGTTAAGTTCCCATTCTTAAATTGATCAAACGCTTCCGGGTTGTTTACTAGATGGCTAATGATTTTATCAATATGTTTCAAATTAAATCCCCCTTAATAATTGAATAAGTAATTTATTTTTTCTTTGTTCATCTAATCTCAGTTTTTTGAATGATTCCTTAAAATTTTCCACTGCTAAATTTTTTATAACATTCAAATATTGTATTACACCTGATTCTCTTAACTTTCCCTTCAAATCTTCCAAATTATTTATCATATGATTTTCTTGCGCATAAAAATTTAATAAGTCAATTGATGATTGGTTAAATTTATTTTTAAGATAATTGAAGGCAAGCGTATGTCTAGTTTTGAAGTCATTATAGTTAGGGTAATAAAGTCCATAGTGATCATTTGCAATTTGCTCGACTATACCTAAATAACGTGAATACTCCTCAACTGTTTCATTATATTCTCCAGTTGCCAGATATACACCAAGAATACTGGGCAATGTTACCAGAGAACCCGACTTAAGTTTAATCATTTCAATATACTCTGATTCTGATGAGGCTGTTAAATTCAAATCTACATGTTGTCCTTGTAAAGATTGGAGTGAATATTGCAAAGTAAGGCTTAAAAGTTTTGGATGATTTGAGACTGAACCTATTACTTGCAGACTTAATGTATAAAGTGCGGTAGCTGCGTTAGTTGCTATAGAAGGATCTAATTTCATCCAAGAAGCCTGAAGATTGTCCTTATCCTCAATATCGTCAAAAATGTCCGCAGATAAAATTAAAAGTTCTATACCTGACGCCAATAACTCAATTGCTTTGTCGTTTTTTCCATCAAATGCTATGTAATGGTAATAAGCCAGTTCTGCAAATGAAAATTGTTTTTTTTCTTTGATAAAAGAAATGAGCTTCACTTTTAAGTCCTCATTTAAAATATTTTCATCCACAATCTCCTTCATTTTCTCCTTGATCCGGACAGAATCTAAACATATCTGCTCAATAACGACTTCCCCCCTCCCATTCCATTTTACTAAATGGGACATTTAAAGGACAGCAGGTTTTTCGTTTTTTAACAATCATATAATACTTTATCCATTTATTGTATCGGTAGAACGAAAAAAAAGACTTGTTTCCAAGTCTTTTTCACGAAATTTTCATTGCATAATTGTATTTATCGAGTTGATCAATGCTTTTGTTAATGTTTCGTAATGAATCTGTCGTTTCTTTAATATCAAGTTCGAGTCGGAATAACAATTGTTTTACTTCTTCAAGTTTCTTTTCCATCGTTTCCACACTCCTTTTTTTGAAAGATCAATGAATTGTGTATGGTGAACGAGTCCTAGGTATTTGATCTGTTACTAATAGTGTATCTGCTTTCGGCTCATTTTTCACCGAAAAGTATGCAAAAAAGTCCTGCGTGACACCGCAAATCTCAATAGGTCCTTATACTCAAAGGAATCACAACAAGAACAGGACTATCTTTCTATGTGAAAGAGCGTTTATATGTGCTGAAATTGAGAAAGATTCTTAATCTCCTTGATTTTAACGGGTTTCGCATTTTCACTAAGCAAGACTATAGTCCTTCATACCGTATTTTCAAAATTGAATATGCGATTCTTGGCGTTTCCTGACCGACAAACACCGAAAAAGACCGCAACGCTAAAGTTGTGGCCTTTTCGCTTTGTCATATTCGGCAATTAGGGATCTATACATATAGAAACATCCTTTTTTTGTGAGGTGCTCCCATGAGATATCGTTATCCCTGGTTTTACGTGTATCCGTATGAGGTACGCCGTCTGCCCGCTCCTGCCAACAATATTGATACCTTTATCCGTTCAGCGAAGCAGGCCGCAGGGATATTTGCGGATGCCCAGCTCGTTCTCGGCCGCATTGCGGGCTCGCGGGAGCTCTCGCGCCGCATTCTGACGGCAGCCGAGCAGTCCGATAAACAAACCATCAAGCGCCTGATCAAACAAATGGGCGTCCGGCATGAAGTGGATACGGTCTTTAATCCCGACGGCATCTATATCAGCCTTATCGGAACGCAAAGCCGAATCATTCTTGCTTTGCGGTGGTCAGAGGACCGCAATCATTTTGCGTCCATAAGATTATGACACCATTCCAGAGCCTCAAGATAACATTCATACGCTTCTTCTTTGTCGAGTTGATTGCCTAATTCTGAGCAAGTGTCCCAGTTGTTGCTTTCAATTAATTTCACAAGCTCAAGCATTTGGTAGTAGTCGTTTTGATGGCCTAATAATGCTTGCCCGACTTCATCTTTTAAAGGCAATTCTTGAACAATTTCCTCTATTTCTCTATGCAGGAGGGTGTCTATGAGAGAAAACATTCCGATCAGCATATAAGAAGCAGGCTGCGGCCGGGATGTCTTTCTCGCCAGCAGTTCGCAAAGCTTTGCTCTTATCAAAGAAATCTTAATGATTTCGTGCTTGCTGGAATGCCCTTTCCTGCTTAAATCCTTAAAGGAAAGAATATATATCCACCGTTTGATTTCATTAAATCCCAGCAGCATAATGGCCTGTTGAATGCTTTCAATTTTCTGGCTCAAACGGCTGTGGGATGAGTTTAAAAATTTTAAAATTTGATAGGACAGTGATAAATCCCGCTCTATGTACTCTGTCACACGCTTTATGTTAGGCTGCTCTTTGCTCAGTTCGTTAAGCAGTTCATAGTAAGAATAGAAATGAGTCGATAGGTCATGCCCGCTGATGATGCGCGGCTCGCTGAAAAAGTAGCCTTGGAATAATTGAAAGCCGTCTTGGACCGCCTGTTTATATTCTTTTCGGGTCTCTACTTTTTCCGCTAAAAAAATCAGGCTGCGGCAGCCGTAGGTTTGCAAAATTGTTCTGCGTTCCATTCGTGTTGTTTTGAGAAAATCAATTTTCAATATATCAATATAGCTCATGAGTTTTTCCAGTAAGTCCTCATCTTGCGGGTTTATTGCATAAAAATCATCAAGCGCCAGCATATACCCCATTTTTTTCAATTCTTTGCATCTAGAAATGAGGGCCGGCGTGATCGGTATATCTTCAAGGATTTCAATGACAAGCTGTTTCGGATTGAAGGAGGTGGGAAGATTCGAAAACATCAGGCTTTCCGTAAAATTAACAAAACAGCGTTTCCCTTCCGTCAGCTTCTCAATTCCGATGTTTAAAAAGCTGTTGATCACCAAATCTGTTGTTGCCTGATCGCCGTCTTTAGCACTATACACGTTCTCTTCGCTTTCTCTATACAGCAGTTCATAAGCAACAACCTGTTCTTTTCTATTAAAAATAGGCTGTCTTGCAACAAACACCCTCATTGATTTATCCCCCTTACAATACGCGCGGCTTTCACCCCTAAGTATATCAAATAATTTGACGAAAATTGTCTAAACATGAAAAATAATATATACATAAAGAAAACTGGCCCTTCGCGAACGAAAGGCCAGTTTTTCTTTATTCTTCCTCAAGCTCTTCTTCAATTCTGCTTTTCACTTCGTGGATCCGCTGCATTTTATTGCTCCAGCAGTCCTCGCTTAAATCAACCGGGTATTCCTCCGGCTTGCTGATTCTCTTATATTCCTCCCAAAGCAGGCTGAGGTTATCCTGCACATACTGCTGTATGTCTGAAATCTCAGGATTTTGGTAGCAAAGAATACCCTTCTCAAAAATCAGCTCATGAAGATCCTTCGCATAAAAATTCGTGACAAATTTGCTGATGAATGTATGAACCGGGTGGAACATTCTGAGCCGCTTCTGATCATTCACCTGCTCATCATAAAGCGCAATATAGTCGCCTTCAGAATGATGGTTGGACTGATTAATAATGCGGTAGACTTTCTTTCTGCCCGGTGTCGTCACTTTTTCAGGATTGGACGAAATTTTGATCGTGTCGACCATTTTCCCGTCTTCTTCAATGGCAACGAGTTTATAAACTGCGCCGAGAGCCGGCTGGTCATAGGCAGTGATCAGCTTCGTACCGACACCCCAGACATCAATGCGCGCTCCCTGAGCCTTTAAATTCATAATGGTGTGCTCATCCAAATCGCTTGAAGCAATCACCTTCGCATCTGTAAATCCTGCTTCATCAAGCATTTTCCGGGCTTTTTTTGACAGGTACGCCAAATCGCCGCTGTCCAGACGGATGCCAATGAAATTAATGCGGTCGCCGAATTCCTTGGCAACCCTAATCGCGTTTGGCATGCCTGAACGAAGCGTGTCATACGTGTCAACTAAGAAGACGCAGTCCTTATGTGTTTCCGCGTATTTTTTGAAAGCTGTATATTCATCGCGGTAAGCCTGCACAAGCGCATGCGCATGTGTGCCGGAAACCGGGATATTAAAGCGCTTTCCGGCTCTTACATTGCTTGTCGCGCTAAAGCCGCCGATTAAGGCTGCTCTTGCTCCCCACATGGCCGCATCCATTTCGTGCGCCCGTCTTGTTCCGAATTCAAGCGCAACTTCATCACCAATGACGCCTTTAATCCGGGCAGCCTTTGTTGCGATTAATGTTTGATAGTTCACAATGTTGAGCAAAGCTGTTTCAATCAGCTGCGCTTCTACCAGGGGTGCCTCCACCCTCATAATCGGCTCATTGTTAAAAACGAGCTCTCCTTCTTTCATGGAGTAAAGTGAACCTGTAAAAGATAAGCCGCGCAAATATTCAATAAAATCTTCATGATACCCGAGTTCATCCTGTAAATAACTCAAATCGCTATCCGTAAACTTGAAATTTTCCAAGTATTCAATGGCTTTTTCCAAGCCCGCAAATACGGCATAGCCATTTTCAAACGGAAGCCTTCTGAAAAACAGCTCAAAAATCGCTTTCTTTTCATGAATGCCGTCTCTCCAGTACGTTTCCGCCATATTGATCTGATAAAGGTCTGTATGTAATGACAGGCTGTCATCTTTAAATCCGTACTCTAACACTGTTTTTCCCCTTCCTTACTCTGCCACTTGCGCTCCGATGCTGTTTGCAAAATGGGAAAGAGCCCATGCGTGCCCCTCCTGATTAAAGCTGGCGACAGCTTGTTTATGCACAACAATCCGAAAACCTTTGTTGTATGCGTCAACAGCTGTATGCAACACACAAATATCTGTGCAGACACCGGCAAGGTGCAGTTCGCCAATCTGCCGCTCTCTGAGTTTGAGCTCTAAATCAGTTCCCGCAAAAGCAGAATATCTCGTTTTTTCCATGTAGTAAACATTAGGCTCATGTTCATGTTTCTGATATAGAGGCAAAAGCTTTCCGTACAGATCTTTTCCTTCCGTGCCTTTTATATTATGCGGAGGAAAAAGACGGGTTTCAGGGTGATATTGATCCCCTTCATCATGAGAATCTACTGCTAATACGACGTAATCACCGTTTGTGATGAATTCTTCAGTTAAATTGACGATCGCCTCTTCAATCATTCTGCCGGGCTCCCCGCAGGTCAATTTTCCGTCACTCGCCACAAAATCATTCGTATAATCAATACAAATAAGTGCTTTTTTCATAGCCGGCCTCCCCGCCATCAGTATGAGAACATTATATCTTATCTCCAGTTGTAAGTGAAATGCCATGAACAAAAAGACAAACGGTCCGTTTGTCTCTTAAGATTTCAGCACTGACCGATTATAAATGTCGTCCTGAATATATATCAATTCACGATTCACAGCGATGTCAGCCGCAATGACGATGCCTAAAGGCGTATGAAACTGAAGATCAGATACAATCTTGAAGGGCACTCCGTACCGGTTCGCCATTTGGATATAAGGAGAGTAAGACTGATACTGAAGCTCTCCATTAATCAAAAGGGTGACGTTATGGCTGTTTTTCAGCTCGTGCTCCGCCTCTTTATACGGTTTGCTTCTAAGCACCTGTCCTTTCGTCAGTGCCAAAACGACTCTTTCTCTTAGAGAACCTAAAAACAAGTGGCGCTCGTCAGGCTTTGTCTCCAAAGGCCCATACATTCCTTGCTGCAAATAGAGATCCATTTTATCTTCACTCAAAAGCCTGTCCTCCCGTCTTGTTTGTCTTCATTATCACCTGATCAGGCAGGAGCTAAACTTTCAAGCGCCGTTTACATTTCTGTTACCCAATGAATGATTTTTTTGGCCAGCTCACCAGCAGGGATTTCCTCTGTATGCCGGCGCAACGACGCTTCCAGCCGTTCAGGCAGAGTTGCTTTATCTTCTTCATAGGAAATGATCGTGCTCCACTCCAGCTGCGGTACCGCTACAAGCGTGCGCAGTTCTTTTCTGTTTTCATGCAGATACACGTCCGTGATCATTCCGGTTTGCGTATTGATATTTGCTTTTCTGATTTTCATAACATGACCTCTCTATTCAAAGACTACCCATATTATACAATAAAAAAGCAACAGCCTCTTGTGAAAAGGCTGTTACCCGTTAAACGAAACTGTTTCATCAGTGATATCGGCATCTTTGAAGAGAGTTTTACTCGTTTGGTTGTTAATCTTCACAAAATCACCAAGCTGAAATGTGCCTGACCCCGCCCCTGAATGAGCGACGCTTTTGGGCGAAATCGCAAATACGTCTCCAAAGCTTGCCGCGGCATTATCCGTAACTGACATGATATAAATCGGCCCCACAATTGCAGGCATTTCCCCACCTCCGCATTGATTTACAGCATCATATGCAAGGAGCCGATAATGGTGCCCGCCTATTCAGCTGGCTTTGCGTTTTCCTCGAGTCGTGACCGCTGGCGCAGCTTGATCAAGCGGACAATATTCAGGAAGAACGCCTTCACTACCGCATAAACCGGCACCGCTAAAATCATGCCGAGAATTCCGCCGAAGCTTCCCGCTCCGATTAATAGCAAAATAATCGTAAGCGGATGGGTATTCAGCCGCTTTCCGATCACAAGAGGAGACAGCAGGTTTCCGTCCAGCTGCTGAACGATGACGACCACAATAATCGCAAACAGCGCTTTGGCCGGCGAGTCCATAAAACCGACAATGACAGCCGGCGCGGCACCGAGAAAAGGCCCGACATAGGGAATGATATTGGTAATCGCCATGACAATCCCAAGAATCAGGGCATACGGCAGTCCGGCAATTAAATAGCCGATAAAACACGCTGTTCCGACAAAAAGACAGATTAACAGCTGCCCCTGGAAATATGCCGCAAGCGTATCGGATAAATCTTTAAAAATCTTTAAGCCTTCTGTCCGATAAGAAGCCGGTAGAATTTTTACTGCCAAATGCGGAAAGCGGTGTCCGTCTTTCAGCATGTAAAAAAGGATAAATGGAACAGTAATAATAACAAGCGTGATGTTTGTCACGACACCAAACACCGCAGATAAACTGGACGTGATATTTTGCGGCAGGTTTTGGAGAAAACTTGTCAATGACTGTTCAATTTTTGATATCGATACATAATCCTGGTTCATCATCCAGGTAAACCATTGAGAATGGGACAAATCCTTTGTCAGCGCCTGAATCTGTTTTATATAATCAGGAAGGTTGTTAAACAGCCCTGTCACCTGTGCGGTGATGATAGGTCCGACTGACGCTGAAATAAAGGCAAGCAAACCGATAAACAGTAAATAGATCAATAGAATGGATAATGTCCGCGGAATTTTTTTCTCAAGCAGGCGGACGACCGGATTAAATATGAAATACAAAATTCCCGCAATTAGCATCGGGAAAAACAATGTCGAGATAAAAACAATAAACGGCTGAAATACAAATGAAACTTTTGTTGCTACAAAAATAATCAGCAAAACAAATAAAATCTGCAATGTCCAAAAATGGACTTTTGATTTCAACAAGCTTTGTTCCTCCTAGTTTTTCTTTGTCTGTCAGATAAAAGAACTTATACCCCATCATTGTAACAAAAATGAACTCATATCAGAACTCTTAATATAATGAAAGGAGTGTTGGTGATGAAGGCCGTGACATACGATACAGATTCAGAACTGGCTTATATCTATGTTCTTCCTCCGAAAAAGAACAGGAATGTACGGACTGAGGAGCTCAGAGTCAATGATTGTCTCCTGCTGGATATCAGCCAAGATGGCAAAATCGCCGGATTCGAATGTTTTGGTGAGGCAGCACACCTCTGTGCCCCATTTGCCGGGAAATCCCGGCTGTATGTAAAAGATTCAGACGGTTATCATTTTCGTGTCCGCCAGCATGCTTTAGTCCGTTCCTGCTATACGGTGTACGGTGTCACTTTCTGTTTTTCAGATGGTGACGATCAGGAATTTGCCGGCTTTGACCTTGATGGAACAATGTATCATAGTGCGTTTTTACAGCGCTTAACTGAAAAATAGGACGTCCCGGTGTACGCCTATTTTTCATGCGCAAGCACTGTTAGACCCGCTCACTGTAATCTGGGGTGACGGAAATCATGTGCTGGATTCTGATCAAACAAACAGAATTTCGGGCTCCTTCAATTGTGATATGGTCAGGTTTTACATCGATCAGTCTGCCTCTGACCGTATCTCGTACTGTCTGTATAACGAACCTTGAGCCGATGAGCTTTTTAATGGTCTGATAGACATAAGGATCGACTAAAGAGACCAGTTGCGGACTACCTTGGTTGACCATATTTTTATCCCCTTTGTGTGTTTTATCTCAGCTTATGCCGCGCTTATGGATAATGACACAGGCTTACCTGATAAAACAAAGGGGTGCGGAGGTTTTAGGAGAATACGTTTGGGAGCGGGTCTAAAGGAAGTATCGATGAAGCGGAGACAGCGAAGAAAGCTGGCGCTGTTCCGTACTTATACAGGCTTTATCACGGATGTCTGGGCTTGGTCGATTAATTGGTCCAGCTTTTCTATTTTTTTTCGTGCGGTTGAAGGATCAATTTGGCGGTAATGATGGTGGCCGCCCGGCTCTTCATCCAGTTCGTCCGTTTTTTTGACAATCTGCTGCAGTGTGTTTTTATCTAATTCGCCTTCAGGCAAATAGGAATCTGTATGAAGCAAAATGGCTAGTGCAATCTCTTTTGCTGCTTTCGGTTCCTCGCCAAGCCGAATCAGAAGTTTATGCGCCCGTTCCGCCCCTTTAATGGCATGGATGTCATTTCTTTTGTATTTCTCATAATCCCACTTTCCGTCTGTATACCATTCATAATGGCCAATGTCATGAAGCAGTGCCGCTTTTGCTGCTAAATCAGGATTAATGTCAGCCTTCACAGACAGCCTGTATGCATGATAAGCGCAGGCAATCGCATGTGCCACGCCGGAACGCTGAAGATATTTTTGTGCAATTGGATGGGTGAAAACATCCATTAATGTAACCTTTCTCATGGAAACCCCTCCTTTAGATATTTTTAGAATCCTAACATAATTTGCAGAGAAACTCAATTCTTATGTCACATCATTTTGATCTTCTTATCATCATTGTTATACCCTAAAAGCAACGTTTCAGTCAGTATATGCGGCTGTTCAATAAAATGCGCTGGCTGTAGCCTTTTGTATAAAAAAAAGAGCAGAAAATATCTGCTCTACAAAAACTCTTTAATATCATAAATGCGGCCGTTTTCCGTCCCTTTTTCTAATAAAGAAAGCAGCGTGCCGGCAATAAAGTCCGGACTGCGAAGGCTTCCTGTTTCATTTAATTTCCGGAATCGTTCAATGTGGTGGAAATCCTTTTTCGATGAAGAACGGATGACTGCCTGCATCTCAGTGTCCATCACTCCAGGTGAGAACGAAATCATGTTCACCGGCAGCTCTTCATCCTCCTGTTCAAATCCGAATGTCCTCGTAAACATGTCGAGCCCGGCTTTTGAACTGCAATACGCGCTCCATCCCTTATATGGATTTTTGGCGGCTCCTGAAGTAATGTTGACAACCGTCTTTTTGCCGCTGTATGAAGCAAACCGTTTTGTAAACAGCTGACTCAAAAGCACGGGCGCAGTCAGGTTCAGCTGATAATGGCGCTGAAGCTCGTCAAGAGACGCTTCGCCGGCACGTTTGATCGGCGTTACCATTCCGGCGTTATTAATAAGGGTAATACCAGAATAACGATCTGAATCGATGGATGAGAGCAATGTTTCAAATTGCTGTTCAGCTTCTTCGAGATTGATGAGGTCTATTTGATGCTGCGTTAGTTTTTTGTGAGAGACATCCGTTTTCGTTCTGGATAAGGCATGGACTTCATGCCCCTTTTCTAAAGCCTGTAATGCAATGGCTTGACCCAGCCCTTTTGACGCTCCGGTGATGATATAAAGTTCCATTGGAAACCTCCTTTTCCGTTATTATTGTACGGCACCGCTTTTACACAACACAAGCACGCGGCCTACGCCTTCTTGTTTTCCTGCGCTGTGACTTTTGGGATGAGGAACACGATGCCTGCAATTCCGAGCAGGATCAGTACGACATAGATCATCGGCAGCAGCAATGATGATGTTTCTTGTTCATCTTCTGTTTCCGTTGATGATGTCTTTGTTATTGGTTTTTCTGCAAATGTAATTCCAAGCTGTTTCGACTGGGCTGCAATCGTGTTGGAATCCTCGGCATTTGTTGATGTAAACAAATCTTTTATCAGCTCGGCGTCCTTGTCCTTCGGTTTATCAAAAGTGATATCCTTTTGTTCCTCAGGCAGTTCTGTTTTTTCTTCATAGTAGGTATCTTCATGCAAATAATTCGTATCGATTTCGATGTCTTTTTTCTCATACTGGTTTGGCGCGACATCTGTATTTTCTTCAGTTTGGGCAGCAGCTGCAGAGGGTATGAAAAGGGAAAAGGAGAGCATACAAATCATGATCCCCTTTTCCATGCTGCGATCACGCTTCATACGTTTCATCGCTTTCTGCTGTGTGTTCAGCCATCAGCCGGATAATCAGCGGCAGAGCCGCGGCAATCACCGTAATGATCAGCAGAACTGTTATTCCCATTGTAAACAAGTGCCCAGTACCGTACTGGATGTCGATATATACTTTCGAAACCGGATCTTCAAATGTAAAGTTCGGCATGATCAAATCAATAAGCGGTGCGACATAGAATAGAATCATTGCCGCTGAAGCAACCCAGCCAGGGATTGATCCGAATCTGAATGCCGTCCGGATGAAGGCAGAGCTTGCGACCAGCAATAGAATCGTAAACACCGACCACTTAATCGTCTGATCGTCCGGCAGTGAATAAATATTCAAACCGAACAAGCTGATCATAAGTCCGACAAGGATATTCAGAATTCCGAATAACGCTCCTTTGACGAGAAGCGGTGCGTTTTGGTAATACGAGCTGAAATAGCCGATTAACAGACTGCTGATCAACACAATGACAAGGATGACAACCGGAGGTACCGTCTGAATTTTTTCTTCCGGAACCTCTCCGCTGATTTTAAGCGGATTCGCTAAGTAATCATATACATAGCCATTGTTTTGCCCGTCTACTAATGTATTTCCGAGTATGCCGTATACGTCATTTCGCACGAGTTTCGTGGAGGCGACATTTTTCCCCCAGTTGTTGTTTAAGGTGTCGGCTTTCGCTTGAACATCATTGACGCTTTGCTGCATGTTGGTTGTGTAATCAATGATGCCTGACTGGCGATCAGACAATGAACCCATCATGTCTGACATTTGCAGCACTTCCTGGCCGACCGTATCTTGGACACTCAGTGCCATGGTGCCAGACAGCCCATCGTTGCTGAACGTCGCAGATTCCTGTGTTGCGCCCGTTACAAGCTGTTCTGACGCTTTTGCGGCACTTTCAGAGATTTTCGTCAGTTCGTCGAGAACACCTGCTTGAGAGTCACGGATATAGCCGCTGTAGTCGTCCGCAAATTTGGTCATGCCGTCGATGAAGCTGTTAATATCCTCATCTGTTTGCATCGTGTTGTTTTTGAGAGCTTCCCAGCTGGCTGATTCTTCAGGTGTGAGAGCCAGGACTGATTTGACGTTGCCCTGCTGGCCGTCAATAGCGCCGGCTTTTGCAGCACTGTCAATCGTACCGGATAATACAGAGTCATAAACAGACAAATATTTATAGTATCTCATTAAAGCGGAGATGCTTTCTGTATTGATTTCTCCTGAAAATTGAAGCTGATCTTTATTTTCAAGCTCGCGAATCGCACTGTAAATCCCTTCAAACTCCCGCTTCCGTTTCGCTTCGAGTCTTTTGAGATTATCATCGAGTGTTTTCACTTGGTCTTTGAGATCATCTATTTCATCATTAAGACCGTCCATTTGCTCTTTCAATTCTTGAAGCTTCTTCTTCAGTGCTTCATTATGTGTATTTTCTTTTTCCTTCAGTTCTTCTTCAATTTGCTTGATTCGCTCAGATGCTTTGCTGAGCTGTTCCTTTGCTTTGGCGATATCAGAAATGTCGCCGTTTACTGGTTGATCTTGGTCCCCAGGCTCCGTCGTATCTCCGCCGCTGCCGGTATCTCCTGAATCTCCGGTACCGTCTTCATTTGCCAGCTTGATAAATTGAAGGGCTGAGTCAGATGAAGCAGTCTGTTCGGCAGATGTGCCCGTTTCAGTTTTTCCGCTGTCTGACGCATCGCCGTTCTGCTCCTGACCGTCTGTTCCCTTCTGCTGGTCTTGATCCTGAGTACTGCCGTCCGTTTGTCCGTCATTACCGGTATCACTGCTGTTATTGTCGTTCCCTGTGTCGCCCTGTGTATCATCGGGCTTTGTACTGCCCCCGTCATCAGGTTTTTCTGGATTATCAGTGGACGGATCGTCTGGTTCAGTACCCGGGTCCTCCGGTGTTGGGTCCTCTTTTTCAGGCTCCTTCAGATTGTCTGAAATATCCTGAATATCAGCAGCGATATTTTTCAGTTCTTCACGCTGTTTTTCAAGATCAATTTTGAGTTCTTCAGGATCTTCTTCTTTAGGGTCTTTATCTTTATCATTGTTGTCAGAACCATCGTCTATGACTGGGTCGTCCCCTTTCGCAACTGTCAATGCCTGACGTGCCGGGACAAGCAATTGGTACACCTGATTTAGTGCAGCCTGTCTTGATGCGGCCTGATATTGTTCGATTAAATTACTTTGGATTTTTGCCATGCCAAGTTCCTGCTGGGACACTTGCCCTTCCCTAATTTCCTGGGCGTTTGCCAGCACATTACTGGTTTGTCCGAGCTGTGTCTTCGCTTGGCCGATCCCGGTTGCCAATCCGCTCATGCGTTCACTGAACTGATTCGCCTTTTGCTGTGCCTGGATGGCATCCAGACCTGTCCGGATTTGCTGCTGTGTTGAATCCTGGGCTGCCAAAAGCAGCTTTTTCTGATTCTCTTGATATTCTTTGTACCTTTCAACTGTATCAATGAATTCTTTCAGCGTGTTTTTGGCTTCCTCCGCCGTAGAAGCTTTTTCTTTTGTCGTGCCTTGCGCTTCATTCATTGATTTCTTCAGCTCATCGATTAAGTCTTTTTGCTGTTTGATTTCACCTGCTAAATCATTAGAGCTTGGTTTGTAAAAGTTGTACATGACATTCTGGAATTCAGATTCTTTATTGACGATCTTGTCAAATTCTCCTCTGATGTTGTCCACTTTTTGCGAAACAAAGTTCCAGTATAAGGCCGACATTTTTTTGTTCATTGTCTTTTGGGCATCCTCAAGCTCCCGCTGAACTTTTTCTTTGTTAACCGCATTCAGGTTATCTTGAATGCTGAATTCGAGCGTTGCTTTTTGAGGATGGTCTTTGTCATAGCTCAAAATGTTTTTTGAGAAGTCTGAGGGAATGTAGACGATCGCATCATATTTCTTTGAAGCGAGACCGGTCTCGGCCGCGCTTCGGTTTACGACCGTTCACGAATAATCAGGACGTTCACCCAGAACGGCCGCTACTTCCTTGCCGAACTGGGCGGATTTGTCCTCTTCATCAGACTTTACCTCATCACTCAATACGCCTGTGTCTTCATTCACCACCGCGATTTGCCGGGTGGAATTGACTGCTTTTTTCGTTGGGTCGTCTCCGATAAATCGGAAAAACAACACCGGCAGCAGCAAAATGATGATGACGGCGGATATTAACTTGATCAAGCTTTTTCGTTGTTCTGTCATCTAGCACTCTCCCTTTCAGCAGAACATAAAGGAATTTGAACTTTTTGCTCCTTCCCGTTTTCCACAACATATCCGAAGCCCGGCTGAATCTCAGGCTCCTGTCTTTGGTACGGGAGAGGAATGACATTTTGCTCAGACTTTTTCATCAGCAGAATCGCGTGGCGGATTTGCTTCATCTCAGTCGTCAAGGAGTCATAGCCTTTTGAGAATTCGCTGTGGTTTCCGCCCGGGATAAAGCTGAACCCAAGATGAGCGTATGATTTCATGAAGTTAGCGAGACGATCTTGTATTCTCGTATCAATCGTCTGCTGGAATCTCGTTATCCCGTCAATCATCAGCACCACTTGTGAGAATCGCAGATTTTGCGCGTCTCCTTGGCGGACGGCTTCTACATACATGGCCTCTCTTGTTTTGAAAATGTCTTCTGCTGTTTCAATCCACTGCTCAATATCTTCTTTCGTTTCCAAGTATGAAACAGCTGATTCCTTCGCATAATGAGATAAGCCGCGGTCAATCGAGTCAAACAGGCCGATCATTTCAGTTTCATCATCAATCAGATGTTCGAGCATGACTTTTAAGACGTTTGTTTTCCCGCGCTGAGTCTGGCCTAAAATCAGGCAGTGCTTATGCTTGCCTAAATCAAAATAGACTGGGCTGACTGTTTCTTCATGAAGCCCGATCGGTACAGATAAAGGCTTGCGTTCCAGCTTGAAGCGGAGAGAAAATTCTCTCGTAGACAAGCTCTCAGGCAGCATCGGAATCGGTGTCGGCTGCTCCATTGAAGCAAATCGCCCTTGAAGTTTCTGTACGTCTGATTTCAGCTCGTTGAACATGCCGATATCATCATCGGCGTCAACAGGCAGGAACATTTGCGCGAAATAAAGCTCTTCCTTTTGAATGATGACGCGTCCCGGAATCGGCTCAAGATTGAATTTCGGACGGCCGTAAATGGAATATCCTTCTGATTGATCCATGAGATAATGGACAACCTTTGTTTTCAAGTTATTTAACAATGACTGGCGGACAGCATTCACCCGCGTTGCTGTCAGCATAAAGTAGATACCCAAGCTTTGTCCGTCTCTGGAAAGCTGGACAAATTCCGATTCAAGCTCATGCATCTCATCCTTGACAATGTCAAAGTTGTCAATGGTGATAAAAATGAATGGAAGCTCTTCTTCGCTCAGCGCATTGTACATTTTGATGTGGCTGATTTCTTTTTCCCGGAACAAACGTTTACGGCGGTCAATTTCTTCTTTGATGCGAATCATGAACTTTTCAATTTTCCTTGACTGGTCCATCAGGAAGTAATCCGCGGTATGCGGGAGCTTCGCTAATGGCAGCAGCGTTCCGTTTCCGAAATCAAAGATATAGACATGAAGCTCTTCAGGTGTGTATACGTCCGCAAAACTCATCAGGAACGTTGCGGCTGCAATCGATTTTCCGTAGCCCGAAGAGCCGAAGATGCCGATATTTCCATCTTCCATCATCTTATAAGCAATTGGCGCCTGTCTTTGCAGATCAGGTTCATCGACATACGCAAAGTGGAAATGGTCTTTTTCGTTTGAAGGGAAAAGAGTGCGCGGAATACGTTCCGCAAGCGGCGGCAGCCAAGGGCTTGGCAGCTTCTCGATTCCCATTTCATCTTGGATGCGTTCAATTTCGTCAACTACAGCTTCGATTTCGGTTTGAACGTCTTTTTTCGCGTTATCTTCGGTATCAACCTCAGAAAGCGGGATCAGACCCGTATCTGTGACGATCGCGATTTCATCCTCGGTACCGTAGACTTCCTCTAAGTAAGGCGCCCCGCTCCATGCAGATTGGAACAGCTCATACACTTCATTGTTTCCGACCTGCAAATAGCCGCGGCCTGTTACGGTAATGTTTGCGGCATCGCTGTTTTTCAAAATTTCTTTACTGTCGGTGGCATCCTGGACCTTGAGCGCTACTTTAAAGCGCGAGTTACTCCAGATCTGGTCGTCGATGATGCCGCCTGGCTTCTGTGTCGCCAAAATCAAATGAACGCCGAGGCTTCGTCCGATACGCGCGGCGCTGACAAGCTCCCTGATAAAATCAGGCTCCTCGCTTTTCAGCTCGGCAAACTCATCAGAAATTAAGAACAAGTGAGGCATCGCCACTTCTGCTTTCCCTTGCTTGTATAGCTTTGTATAGTCATTGATGTGATTGACTTGATACTGGTCAAACAGGCGCTGCCTTTTTTTCAGCTCGCTTTTAATGGAAGCAAGCGCACGCATACTGAAGTTTTTGCTTCCTTCAATATTTGTGATCGTGCCGAGGAGGTGGGGAATGTTGCGGAACGGCTGCGCCATTCCTCCGCCTTTATAGTCAATTAGTAAGAAAGCCGCTTCATGCGGATGAAAATGCACTGCAAGTGACAAGATGTAGGTCTGGAGAAATTCACTTTTCCCTGATCCCGTTGTCCCCGCAAGCAAGCCGTGCGGACCGTGTGCTTTTTCGTGAAGGTTCAGATACACAATGTCATCTTTCCCTTTATAGCCGATCGGCACTGACAGCGACTTCGACGATTCACTTGTCAGCCATCTTTGCTGAATGCCGATTTCTTTTACTTCCTTCGCATGAAAAAGCTCCAGGAACGATACCGTTTCCGGAATGGAATTCGTAATGCCGACCTGGTGGTTCAGCGTCCGCAGCGTGCGTGAGAACCGTTCGTTGTCCTCACGCTGATGATGATCGAGACGGAACGGAATTCTTACCGCTTTTTTCTTTTGTATTAAAATGTCGCCTTCATGCTCATTAATGTAGCGGACAAGAGTTGTAATGTTTTCCGACAAGCTTTCCTTTGTTTCCGCCGCGACAATTGTCGAGATGCCCAGATGCTCATGCTGTCCTTCTAAATATTCGAGAATGACATGCTCAGAGATCAGCTGCTGATTCGTGATGACAAATACAAAATGCGGTTTGAACTGCAGTTTTTCTTTGTCATCTTCGAGATCACGCTCTCTGATCAATTCGTAAAGTGAAGACAAGAGCTGATCTCGGGTTTGCTCATTATAAATAAATCCTTTTGCATAAATATGGGGCATTTGAAATTGCGGAAGCCACTTCATCCACTCCCAGTCTTTATACTCTTCTTCATGAAAAATAAATACAAAACGCAAATCGTGATAGCTGTTAAAGAACGACAGCTGTCCGATCAGCTGGTGAATCTCATTTTTCACAATTTGCGATTTACCGACAAGCCCCATCGGACCTTCTGCCAAATCGACCGTCACCGGCGCATTGCGGATATCTTTATAGACGCGCTGCATGTGCTGCGATTTCTCCATGAGGTCATCGATATCACGATTCGCCAAGTCTCCGCCGCTCATATTGATTTCATAGCTTGACGGAACTGTTCCCGTCCCAAGCCGCAGCTGGAGATAATCCTTGCTTTCAAGTGATTTTTCCCAGATCCGGTCACTGATTTCACTTGTTAGGTATTTCATTTGTTCAAATGAAGGAAAGTGAAATTCAAGAACCTGCTTTTGCTTTTCAGCAAGTGCCTGAAGCTCTTTCCGCTTATTGTCTAAGTAAAGCTTATATACACGCTCCCGTTTTTCCTCGCGTTTTTTCCGCTGGTTTTTATCCCGGAAATATTGCACTGTCGAGGTAATGAGAGTCATCATAAACATCGCCAAAGAAACGAGTATAAATATGCCGCGCGGCTGGATGATGGCAACTACGCCCATCACGATCAGCATCACAAGCGGAGGCAGGATGACGAGCCACAGCCCTCTGTTGGTTTGATCGCTCTCCTGAGAGGGAAAACTGAAAGAAACGCGGTCATCCGGCAGATCGTATACCATCCGCGGCGTTCTTCTGTACTGCGGATATTTTTTCTGCATCTCTGTACTCGGTTTGACCGTTTCTGTTAACGCTGTTTCAAACTGGGCATAATGAACAATTTCTAAAAGGTCTTGTTCCGTCACCCTCATTTGCGTGAAGTTCCAGAATATTTCATCCCCCGGCTTGAGCGGCGTATTGGCGTTGATTTTCTCTCCGTTCAAGAAGATCGTTCCGCTTTCAGGGCGGACCGACCAGCTGCCGCCTGCACGAAGCAAAGAAAACGTGCTTTGTTCTGCAAATGCAAAATCTTGCGGATTCAGATAAATATCTGCATTCGTTTTTTCTGAGGAACATACAATTTCATCCCGATTTCCCGTAAAATAAACGGATTTCTCAGGTTCACTGCCCGTCAATATCAAGCGTATATCCTGCTGATCCGTTTGGAGAGTAAATGATATATCCGTCTCAATCGTGCCGAGACAATCATTTCCCAGGAAAACTTCGTATTGGCCGCCGGATTCCTTTCTTTTAAGAGAAACCACGCCGCTATTAAATGGAATGGTGCTGATCGTAACAGAATCCTTCACATCAGGCCCTATGGTCACCGGATGAGACGACGGGAGGTTAGACAGATTTAATTTTTGAACGTTATTTTGGTAAAAAACCCATAATAGACTCAAATGGCGAACCCCCTTACGGCCGAATGGCAGCATGCGATGACCTGTGCTTCATGTCTCACGTTATTTGTCATCTTTTTTCTCATCTTTCTTTTCTGTTTCTTTTTTCTCGTCTTCTTTTTTCTTCTGTTCTTCTTTTTTCGCTTTTTCCTCGGCTGCGGCTTTTTCTTCTGCCGCTTTCTCTTCTGCTTGTTGTTTTTCTTCGTCTGTTTGTGTCTGTTCTTCGCTTGTATCGACTAACGATGTTTCAGAATTAGACTGTTTATTTTCTTGACGTTCTTTTTGCGCTTTTTCAAGCTCACTATTTACTGAGTCAAGTTCTTTTTGTATGTCTTCATCATTTGTATCCTCAGATAAAAGCTGCTGTTTATATTTAGCTAGGGCAAAGTAAATATAATCATTGTATTCAAGCTTACGGCCGATACTGATCGCTTCTTTGTATTCTCCTCTACCATAATCAATCCAATATAAGAAATGCTGAGGGTCTGATTGAAGAGTAACTAAATTATTTTCTATATTTTTGGTTTTTGCACTCCCCAGGTTTTCGACCTCAACATAGGACGTCGCCAGCTGATACTGCACCGATTCAGGCAGGCTTTCCGCATCGTACTTGGACAGTGTGCTGATGACTTCACTGTACTGCTTGTTTAAGAACGCACGGTTGCTGTCCACTATCGCCTGGTGCTTTGGCTGCGCGAAAAATAAGGCGTACATCGAATAAATAAGTGCCGGTACAAGCAAAACAATGAGCCCCAGGCCGATATATCGCTGGATGTTCCACTTCTTTCTCGGGATATGTATGTATGTTTTTGCTTTGGCTTCGAGCTCATCAATATGGGTTTGAATCAGCTCGAGCAAATCATCATAGGATTCAGCATCTAATATCGCCTTTGCCTCTGCGGAGAACGTCAGCGTTTCATTGAATTTCAGGTAGTCTTCAAACGCAAAAGCACCGTCAACTGCCAAAGCCGCTGCCGCTTTCAGCTCCTGCCATACTCTTTCCTCATCACGCTCGTAAGGAGGAATGCTTTCTTTTACTCCATAATGGAGAAAATAAGGCGTAAGCCCTTTATCGAATACAATGTTTTCAGGAGCGACAATCAAATTCAGCCTCGACAGATTGTGCTGCTGTACGGCTTGAACAAGCTGATAGGCAAACTGCCATTTACTTTTTTTATCCTTAGCTTTCATGAAGCGGAATGCTTTATAGGAGGAGGGAGGTTGGATTGTGATGATTACTTCATCATCCGTCACATCGATTTCTTTATGAAAAAATGGATTTATATCTTTGATCACATTAGCTTCAAGACCGTCGAGAAGCTTTATTTTTTCCCGTTGAAAGGTAAATGTATAGCCGGCATCTGTTTTCTCGGCAACAGCTTCTAATTGGTTTTCTAAATATGATTTTTGTTCACCTGACATTCAACCAGATCCTTTCATAATATTTCAAGCCGGTCTCCGTTTGTAATGCCGCAATCAGACAGCTTGCATTCTCCGGAAAACACCTTATCCTTGTTCACCACTCTGATCCAGTGCCCTTCGCGCGGAGGCATAGATACGCTTTGGGCCTGCCAAGCAATATCAATTACTTTTTTCACCGGGTGGTAATCTGACAATCTGAGATCAAAGACACTGCCGTTATAATGTTTCAAATCTATTGTAATATCAATATACATTTAGGATCACCCTTACATAGAAAGAGCGCCGTCTTCTTTTGAATCAGGCGCTCCTTCCCTTTCATACTGTTATCCGCGGATTTGATTTGCGATGTCTTGGTCAGTAGACTCAAGTGTATTTGCTGTTTGATCAAGCTGCTGATTCACATCTTGAAGCAAATCTGACATTTTGATAAATGAAGGTTTGAGCTGCTCGTATTGATCTGCGAACGCTTCGCTTGAAGCACCTTCCCACATGCTTTTCAAATCAGAGATCATTCGGTTTAAACGATCAACCTGATTTAATACTTCTTGGCTTTCAACGCCGTATTGCTTCGCCATCGCTCTTAGCTCTTCGGGTGTGACACGAATTAATCCTGCCATATTCCTCATTACCTCCTGTGCCATCAGCCTAAATATGGGCTAATTCACTTATTTTTAGAACGTCATTATTATAAAAACAGTTTTTCGGCATAGTCAAACAAATATGTTTTAATTTTACAAAATGAGTCCAATGGTTTACCCCGAATCACTTAAAAATGACATATAATGTAAAGTAAATAGGTTTATTTTCTTAATCTTCTCTTCATTCTCCGAATAATCCAAAAGACCCAAATAACTCTCCAACTCCCAAAAAAACCTTTCAGAAAATTTGATGCTACAGCACCATTTCTGAAAGGTTCAGTTTTTTCTTTCCTTAATTAGTCTTGCCTCCGATGACTTTCTTAGAAGATTAATAGGATAAGCTGTCGTATTATATGAGGCATACAACTGTCCTGCAAAAAGGCGATTACACCGCCAAATGTATATAGAACGTTTCTCTCATGAAATTGTTTTTTTTGCTTCTGTTCTTTGTTGTTGATTTTCACAAACAACAACAATCATAATAAAAGGAAGGGGATGAGATGTCAAAGAGAAATCAAGCACGAAAAGTAGGGAGATTTATGACCATGCCGAATGATCCGTTTAAATATAGTTTTGACAGACTTGAAGATGTGGCTGATCATATCAGCGACGTTCTGCGGTGCCCGATCACCATAGAGGATGTTAACCACAAGCTGCTTGCCTACAGTACACACAGCGACTGCACAGACCCTGCCCGGACGTCTACCATTATTGGCAGAAGGGTACCGGAGAAGGTGATTAACAAGCTGTGGAAAGACGGGACAATTCCTGCTCTCTTAAAAACGGACCAGCCGATCAGAGTCAAGCAAATCGATGAAGTCGGGCTGAGCAATCGCGTCGCTATTTCGATTTGGAAAAACAAGCAAGTACTTGGCTTCATATGGGCGCTTGAGATCCAAAAAACATTGTCCGATGAAGATCTGCTGACATTGCAAATGGCAGCAAAAGCAGTGAAAAACAAGCTTCTCAAACTTCAAATCAGAAAAACGAAAAATGAAGAACGCAGCCAAGAATTTTTCTGGAAAATGCTGACCGGACACATCCATCAGGAGGATGATATGGCGGATGGGTTCCATAAGCTTGGAATGGCCGCTCCTTCAGAGTTCTCCGTTATGATCATCCGCATAAATGGCGAGCTGACTGAAAAAATCGAACAGCAGCTGCAATATTTACAGGAAACGACCCAGCAGGTTTACGTGCTGCTGGCGACCGTAGATTCCAATGAACTTATTATATTAACCTCACCCAAAACAGATCATCCTTTTCAAGATTTAAAACAGTTTGCTTTAAGTACGCAAAAACAGCTGAAGGAGCGGTATAAAATAGAAGACGTTTCTATCGCTTTTGGCGGAATATACAACTCTATTTCTTTTGTCTCCCGCTCCTATCAGGAAGCATTGTCCGTCTTAAAAACGAAGGAACGGTTCGCTGAAGAGACCAAACATCTTTTCAGCTTTTCTGAGTTAGGCATTTATCAATACTTAGATGTTTTAAATGAAAAACGGAAACAGGCGGGCCATTATAATTACTCGCTTTCCAAACTGGAACAATATGACCGGGATCACCAGTCAAATATGGTAGAAACACTAGAGCGCTTTATTGAAGCAGACAGCAACGTGAATACGGCTTCCAAGCTGTTAAATATACACGTTAATACGTTGAATTACCGACTCAAGCGGATCAGCCAGATCGCTGAAATTGATTTGAAAAATGTGAATCAAAAATTCACCATCTATTTAGATATCAAACTTCGGCACATGGATTTGTGAAATTTCACAAATCCATGTTTTTTTATTTTCTTAATCAAACAAAGAATTTTCCAAAATATCAAGCTACACTAAAAATATCACAGATACAGGAGGAGACAGATATGATCATAGGGGTTCCTAAAGAGATAAAAAACAATGAAAACCGTGTCGCATTAACACCCGGGGGCGTTTCTCAGCTCATTTCAAACGGCCACCGGGTGCTGGTTGAAACAGGCGCGGGCCTTGGAAGCGGATTTGAAAATGAAGCCTATGAGTCAGCAGGAGCGGAAATCATTGCTGATCCGAAACAGGTCTGGGACGCCGAAATGGTCATGAAGGTAAAAGAACCGCTGCCGGAAGAATATGTTTATTTCCGCAAAGGACTTGTGCTGTTTACGTACCTTCATTTAGCAGCTGAGCCTGAGCTTGCACAGGCCTTGAAGGATAAAGGAGTAACTGCCATCGCATATGAAACGGTCAGTGAAGGCCGGACATTGCCTCTTCTGACGCCAATGTCAGAGGTTGCGGGCAGAATGGCAGCACAAATCGGCGCTCAATTCTTAGAAAAGCCTAAAGGCGGAAAAGGCATTCTGCTTGCCGGGGTGCCGGGCGTTTCTCGCGGAAAAGTAACGATTATCGGAGGAGGCGTTGTCGGGACAAACGCGGCGAAAATGGCTGTCGGACTCGGTGCAGATGTGACGATCATTGACTTAAACGCAGACCGCTTGCGCCAGCTTGATGACATCTTCGGCCATCAGATTAAAACGTTAATTTCTAATCCGGTCAATATTGCTGATGCTGTAGCGGAAGCGGATCTCCTCATTTGCGCGGTATTAATTCCGGGTGCTAAAGCTCCGACTCTTGTCACTGAGGAAATGGTAAAACAAATGAAACCTGGTTCAGTCATTGTTGATGTAGCGATCGACCAAGGCGGCATCGTCGAAACTGTCGACCATATCACAACACATGATCAGCCAACATATGAAAAACACGGGGTTGTGCATTATGCTGTAGCGAACATGCCGGGCGCAGTCCCTCGTACGTCAACAATCGCCCTGACTAACGTTACTGTTCCATACGCGCTGCAAATCGCGAACAAAGGGGCAGTAAAAGCGCTCGCAGACAATGCGGCACTGAGAGCGGGTTTAAACACCGCAAACGGACACGTGACCTATGAAGCTGTAGCAAGAGATCTAGGCTATGAGTATGTTCCTGCCGAGAAAGCTTTACAGGATGAATCATCTGTAGCGGGTGCTTAATTCACAATGAGCTTGCAGAAAGATTTCTGCAGGCTTTTTTATTTTTTAAAAGGAAAAAAGAGACCATTTCACGAATTATGACTATGAAGTTGATCATAAAGGAGGATTCATATGGCTGTTCAGCAATATGGCGTGTTAAAAGGCATAGTCTTAGACATGAAGCGGGAAACAGATGATGACAGTCCTCATTTCCAAGTCAAAATGCTCGGTGAAGAGAATACGTATTACAGGTGCGCCATCAATGTGATGTCCAGTTCTGAGGAATCTGAAGTATTGTATTTGGCTGACGATCAGTTTGATTCGGGCTCAATTACCATCCTTCCGAACATGCCGTATGGATATACAAGGATCAATGAAGCAAACCGTGAAGTGGCACTGGATTATGTGCGGGGCAATTTGTTTGACCCGCGGGAAATGAAGCCTTTGCCTCATGAAATCACAGGACCTGATAATGATTTAAATGATTTTATTGAAACCTATATGAAGAAAGCACAAGATGAGAAAGCGCCGGTTTATATATTCGGTTCAAAATTCGGCCCTGAACAGGCTGCAGATAAAATATTCGGCTTTACCCCGACTAACGGAATGCACAATATCCATATGAATCAAGGGAATGCAATGGATACGCGCTGGAAAAAAGACAACGGCTCTTGGCATGACGGGGGTATTCTGATTCAGTTTGCAGATCAGTGGGCCGCTGTGTTTTTAGCGTTTTTATCCCAATCTTGGTGTAACGATGAAAACGGAAACCCTGTCAGAGATTGTGATCATACCCAAACGTCTGCGTAAGATAGAAAAAGAGACTGCGGCGAGCAGTCTCTTTTTGATACGATTACACATTTTCAACAGCCTTTAGGCTGTTTGGCCTCATATCGCTCCAATGCGATTGGATATAGTCCAAACAAGCTTCACGCCCTTTTTGCTCATGAACGACTGTCCAGCCGCTCGGCACATCTATAAAACCCGGCCATAGGGAATATTGGCCTTCTTCATTGACCAGCACCAAATATGTGCCATCCGCATTTTCAAAAGGATTTGCCATTCTATTTCTCCTCCCTTATTTATTCAACTCTTCCAATTTGACAGCGAGAACCTTGCCGATTTGAGCCAGAGGTTCCGGCTGACATAAATCTTTATGACGGCAGTCGATGTCGATTTGTTCAATCTGTCCGTTAATATAAGGCTTCCACGAGTCAGGTTCAATCGGGTCAAACCATTCAGGAATGATTGTTGATCTGAAAAACAAAACATTTCCACGGAAGGTTTTCGGCTTATAGGAACCTAAAATGCCGACAGAATTGACATACGTATTCTTCAAATTTAAAATGACCGTTTCATCCAGGCTCGCAAGCGCACTGCCGTCACGGCGAAGAATCTCAATCGCCGCTTCAAAATCTAGCGGTTTGTCCCCTAAGCTGTCTGGATCGTACCCGCCTAACGCCAGAAGGGCAATAAGCGCTTCCTCATCATCCGGTGCCTCTTTTATAGGAAGGAAGTGGTTCGGATAGGCGTCCAGCATCACCAACAGGGATACTTCTTCTCCTTGATTTTGCAGCTGGGTAGCCATCGCTTGAACGACATTCCCGCCCAGGGACCAGCCCAGCAGATGGTACGGGCCTTTTGGCTGGACCGTTCGGATTTGTTTAATGTAATCGGCAGCCATGTCATCAAGTGTTTTCGGAAGCTCCTCGCGCTGCCCGATTCCCCGTGCCTGCAAGCCGTAGATTGGATAATCTGTTCCTATATTGGTCATCAAACCGGCATAACACCAGCTGAGCCCCCCTGCCGGATGAACACAGAATAAAGGAGGCTTGTCTCCGCTTGTTCGGAGCGGCAGCAGAACGTCAAGAGCGCTTTGGCTTGATCCCATTTCAAGTCTTTCAGCGAGCCCGGCTACAGTAGGTGCTTCGAACAAGTTGCCGATGCTGAGTTCAACGCCGAGCGCTTCACGAATGCGGCTCATGAGCTGTACAGCAAGCAAGGAATGTCCGCCTAAATCAAAGAAACGGTCATCAATGCCGACACGTGGCAAGTGAAGCACCTCCATAAAGAGGTCACAGAGAATTTCTTCCTGCGGCGTTCTCGGTCCTCGTCCTGTCACTGCCGCTGCGAAATCCGGAGCGGGCAGCGCTTTACGATCAAGCTTTCCATTCGGTGTCAGCGGCAATTCTTTCATCGTCACAAAGGCAGCAGGCACCATGTAATCCGGCAGTCTCTCAGCAGCATATCTGCGCAGTTCCGCCGTATCAAATGTTTCTTCCGAAGGGATGACATAAGCTGCTAACCGTTTATCTCCCGGCTGATCCTCACGAACGATCACTGCCGCATCTTCAAGCTGCGGATGCTGAACAAGCGCGGCTTCAATTTCTCCCAATTCAATCCGGAATCCCCGAATTTTCACTTGATGGTCTGCACGGCCGACATAGTCGAGAGAACCGTCAGCGCGGAGGCGGGCCACATCCCCAGTGCGGTACATCCGGGTGCCTGGAGGACCGAACGGATCAGCTATGAAGCGTTCAGATGTTAAACCAGGCCGGCCTAGATAACCTCGTGCTAACCCCGCTCCTGATACATACAGCTCTCCGGCAACACCCGGCGGGACCGGCTGCAGGCGTTCATCCAGCACGTATACACCAAGATCGGGAATGCCGCAGCCGATCAAGCTGTTTGCCCGTAAAGCTGCCATGCTTCGGTCTAATTCGATATAGCTCACATGCACCGTCGTTTCTGTAATACCATACATATTGATAAGCTGCGGTCTATTTTCAGGGTGGCGGTTGTACCAATCCTCTAAACGGCTGAGTTCAAGCGCTTCTCCGCCAAAAATGACATAGCGCAGACTGAGTGCCTGTCCGAGATCCGGCTGTTCCCGTTCCGCCTGCATAAACTGATAGAAAGCAGACGGTGTCTGGTTCAGAACAGTCACCCCCTCTTTGACAAGCAGGCGCAGAAACGCTTCTGGCGATCTGCTGACGTGGTGAGGCACGATTACAAGACGTCCGCCATGCAGCAGAGGACCCCAGATCTCCCACACCGAAAAATCAAACGCATAGGAATGGAACATGGTCCAGATATCATCTGAGCTGAAACGGAACCAGTGCTCGGTCGCTGCAAATAAACGTGTTACATTTTGGTGAGGAATCATCACACCTTTTGGAACACCTGTTGAGCCGGATGTATAAATGACATATGCCGTATTCAAAGGGGAAAGCGGCTGAGTCCTATCCTTATTTTTTGGATTACCTGCAGGGTACGTGTTTAGTTTCTCTGCCAGCTCGGGATCATCCAGCACGATTTTCGGCACGTTTTCAACTGGCGGAATGTGATTTGCAGCTTTAGTGTTCGTCATGATAAACGCAGGCTGTGCATCTTTTAGCATAAAAGCAATTCGATCAGCCGGATAATCCGGATCAAGAGGGAGATAAGCTGCCCCGGCCTTTAGCACCGCCAATAGGCCGACAGCCATTTCCAACGATCGGGGCAGTGCCAATGCCACAAATTGCTCCGGCCCGACACCTTCACTAATCATCATTCGGGCAAGCCGGTTTGCTCTTTCATTCAGCTCTGCATAGCTCAGTTCCTGATTTTCATATACAACGGCAATGGCATCAGGACGTAAAGCAGCCTGCTTCTCAAATTGCTCTGGCAAACATGCGTGCGGAATCTTTTCAGATACACTTTGCCAATCAGTCACCATGCTGCTGTGTTCCTCTGGCGCAAGAATATCCAGATTTCCGATTTGCTCGTCAGGATCAGACTCGGCAGCCTCCAACAGGCGCATCAATCGGTCAGCAAGAGCCTGAGCAGTTTCTCGCTTGAAAAGATCAGTGCTGTATTCAAGCAGTCCTTCCATTCCGTTTGGTGTCCCGTCAGCAAGGCGATCTTCACTAATTTCCAGCGTCAAATCAAACTTGGCAGAACCGACACTGTTGATTCGCAGGCTGCTCTCCATATCAGGAAGATGCAGTTCAGCGTCCGGTGTGTTTTGGAACGCAAGCATGATTTGGAATAAAGGATGCGTCGCACGCGAACGAGCCGGATTGAGCACCTCTACAAGTCTCTCAAACGGCAGATCCTGATTGTCATAGGCGGCCAGATTCACTTCCCGTACTCTGTCTAGAAGCTCACGAAAGCTTGGGTCACCGGACGTATCAGTTCTGAGCACCAATGTATTAATGAACAGCCCTACAAGATCGCCCAGCGCATCATCATTCCGTCCCGCGATCGGACTGCCGATCGGAATGTCGGTGCCCGCCCCGAGCCTTGTCAATAAAGCGGCGAGACCGGATTGAAGCACCATAAACAGGCTCACCCTATTTGCGCGAGCCAGCTCCTGCAATCGCTTGTGAAACTCGGGCTCAATACGAAAATGAATCGTATCTCCATCATGACTCGGCTCAGCCGGACGTGAATAATCGGTTGGCAGTTCAAGCTGATCAGGCAGGTTTTTCAAGGTTTCTTTCCAGAAAGCAAGCTGTCCGGCAATCAAGCTATTTGGATCATCCTCGTTTCCAAGCAGTTCTTGCTGCCAAAGCGCATAGTCTGCATACTGCACAGCAAGAGGCGCCCATTCGGGAGATCGTCCGTGGCAGCGAGCCGCATAAGCTGTCCCAAGGTCTCTGGTCAGCGGTGTTAAGGACCAGCCGTCCCCGACAATATGATGGACGAGAAGAAGCAGCACGTACTCGTCAGGACCGATCACAAAAAGCTCGGCACGAAAAGCAGGTTCAGCTGCAAGATCAAAGCTGTAGCGTACAGCTTCGGCAAGCCGATCAGAAAGCTCCTTCTCAGCAATTTCAGTAACATGTAACTCGGGACAGGCTCGATCGGCATCTAAAATATGCTGATAGGATGTCCCCTGTGATTCAGGGAAGATCGTCCGAAGACTTTCATGACGGCGGACGAGGTCATAAAGTGCCGCTTTCAGCAATCCTTGATCCAACTCACCTGACAAACGGACAGCAACCGGAATATTATAAGTAGGACTCGGTCCTTCCAGACAATGCAGGAACCATAGCCGGCGCTGGGCAAATGAGAGCGGGATCTTTTCAGGCCGCTCAGCTCTCTGCAAAGCGGGACGTGCACTCTGCGCCAAATCAAGATGGGCAGCGAGTCCGGCTACTGTCGGTTCGTCAAAGAGCTTGGCGATACCAAGTTCGGCTCCCATTACCTCGCGAATGCGGCTCATCAGACGGGCTGCAAGAAGAGAATGGCCCCCAAGCTCGAAGAAACTGTCATCGATACCGACGCGTGCCAAACCGAGAACCTCTGCAAACAAGTCACACAATATCTCTTCCTGAGGAGTCCGCGGGGCCCGATCACTGACAGATGTGCTGAAGTCTGGTGCCGGCAGTGCTTTCCGGTCAAGCTTGCCATTAGGTGTTAACGGCAGCTCGTCCATCTCCACAAACGCCGACGGTACCATATAATCAGGAAGACTAGCCCCCATATAACGACGAAGCTCTGCAGTATCAATAGCAGCATCAGCGACTACATAAGCCGCCAATCGTTTGTCTCCCGGCTGATCTTCCCGTACGACAACCGCGGCCTGTTCAATGTGCGGGTGATTGGCAAGCACGGCATCAATTTCTCCAAGTTCAATTCGGAATCCGCGAATTTTGATTTGATGATCCGCCCGCCCGATATAATCCAAAGACCCATCGGCGCGCCAGCGGGCCTGGTCTCCGGTCCGATACATCCGAGTTCCCGGCGGTCCGTATGGATCTGCAACGAAGCGCTCCGCCGTTAAATCAGGACGATGGAAATAACCTCTGGCCAAGCCGGTTCCTGCAATATAAAGCTCTCCGACAACGCCCGGCGGCACCGGCTGCAATCCATTATCAAGCACATACACCTGCGTGTTCCAAATCGGTTTCCCAATCGGAGGAACGCCCTTCAGCCCTTCTTCAAGAAAAGCTGCGGCAGACCAAATCGTTGTTTCAGTGGGACCGTATAAGTTCGTGACTGAACAATGAAGGTCTTGAAGCGCCTGCAAAAGACCGCTCGGCAGCGCCTCGCCTCCTACAAGCACTCTAAGCCCCCGAAGTTTCTCAGGTTCACTCGTTACCAAAGCGTGCCACAGTGTCGGTGTCGCCTGCATAATGTTAATATCGAAATTTTCAATCATTTGAGCTAATGCCTGCGGCTCACGGATCGTTTCTTTCTTTGCGATCACGATTTGCGCTCCGCTAATCAGCGGAAGATATAACTCCAATGCTGAAATATCAAAAGCGACAGTCGTCACAGCCAACAGCCTGTCTTCTTCTCCTAGAGAAAATGCCTCCTGCATAGACAGCAGAAAATTGCTTAAGCTTTTCTGTGTCACAACGACTCCCTTCGGTCTTCCTGTTGATCCTGAGGTATAGATGATATACGCAGGATGGTCAAGCGAAACCGATACATCCTGATTTTCCGGCGAATAGCGTTTTATAATCTCCTGTGTAACAGCCTGATCAAGCACAAGCTCAGGTACAGCCAGGTCATCAGGCAGACTGGCTGCTATTTCCTCAGTCGTTATGATGCATGAAGGTTTCGCATCCTCCAGCATGTAAGAAATGCGGTCGGCTGGAAACTCCGGATCAAGGGGGAGATACGCCGCACCAGTCTTGAGCACACCAAGCATTGAAGCCACCATCTCAGGGGAACGCGGCAGCGCCAAAGCGACAAATTGCTCCGGACCAATCCCTTTTTCGATCAACAGACGCGCGAGGCGGTTTGCCTCTTCATTGAGCTTTCGATAGTTGACTTGAATGTCATCACACATGAGAGCGATACGTTCTGGCGTAAGAACTGCCTGCTTTTCGAACATGTCCTGAAGGCTGACCAGCTTCTCGGATTTTGCCGTCTCATTCCATTTAGAAATGACTTTTTCTTTCTCCTCTGGCAACAGAAGCTCCATTTGCCCAATCAGCATGTCCTCTCCGGCAGAAGCCGTTTGCAGCAGCTGCAAAATACGCTGCTGATGAAGCTTAATATCAGACTCACTGTATACCTCGGGATTCGCATCAACATCAATTCGCAGCCCGCTGCCGTCTGTTCTGTCATATACATTGATTGATAGATCATCAACAGGACCGGCTGAAAGATTATGCGTTGTGCCCCGGACGCCGGCAAAGTCGAGACCGTAATCAAACGGCATAAGATTGATTTGAGGGCCAAATAATCTATGATTTTCTCCTATCAATTTCAGATCGCGCCTAAGCTCTTCATGGCGATACTTATGATGTCGCCGAATACTGCGGATTTCCCGGGAAATTTGCTGAATCAGTTCAGAAAAGCTCATCGAAGAGCTTACCGTCAGCCGGAGCGGGAGAAGGTTCATCACCATAGCCGGTACATTCAGTGACGCGGACCCTATCCGACCCATCATGGGCAGGCCGAGCACAACATCCTCAGAGCCGGTCATACGGTGCACATAAACAGCTGACACCGCAATCATGACTTCATGCCAGCTTCCTGAGAAATAGCGCGCCGCTTCTTTTAACGCGTTTACATCAGACGGAGGCAGATATGCCGTATGACGAAGAAAACTGTTAGATGTTCTTGGCGCCCGATCAGCCAAGCTCACAACTTCAGGTGCATCTGCAAAACGGTCCAGCCAGAATTGACGATCCTTCTCATACTGCTCTGATCCACGATAATCTGTATCCTCCTCCAAAATGGCCTGGAGAGACCCAAAGGAACGGCTTTTAGCTGTTTGTCCTTTTATAAGGGCAGTATATGTACTTGCCACACGCTGGGCTATCAGGGAAAAACCGAAGCCGTCGATCGCTATATGGTGAATGCGCTGATACCAAAAGAAACGATCAGGCCCGGCAATAAACAGAGCTTCATTGAACAAAGGGGCATACCCTAAATCAACCGGCTTTGCTAAATCAGCTTTCATCCAGTTTAATGCTGTTTTTTCCGGATCAGGCTCAGAGCTGACGTCAATGACGTGCAGCTGTACATCCGGAGACGGGTTTATCATCTGCCAAGGCCCGTCCATATTTTCACCGAAGCGGACATGCAGCGATTCCGCTTCCTTGATCACGTGCCGCAAAGCTTCTTCAAAAAGAGCAATATTGATTGGTCCATTGATTTCTATATATTCCGCTGTATTGTAGATTGGATTGTCCGGATCAAGCTGCTGAGCAAACCATATGCCAGTTTGCGCCCCGGTCAAAGAATATTGAAGATCTTTTGTATCAGGCATCCGTTTGTTTACCCTCCTTTTATAAATAATCCGCGTTTGGCAGCACTTGCTGGCTGCGGGTTGTGAGCAATTTCTGCCATTCTTCGATCGTTGGGCGTTCAGCCAATTCCACGAAAGTCACCTCTGCCCCTTCACGGCGCCATTGTTCCACCAATGTCATGATCCTTACCGAATCAAGACCACGATCGAGCAAATCCTCTTGATCTGTGATGTCTTCCGGTGTTTCTTGTAGAAGCTCAGCAATTTGTTTACGGATATTCTCACATGTAAACACGTTCTTTTTGCCAGTGTTTGCTGACGTTTTTTGAACGTCTGCCGGCGCATTCTGCAGCTGATCAAGAAGACTGTCAGTCATCACGGTAAACGCACAGCGTCCAGCCGCATATTCCAGCGCCATTTGATGTTTTTCTAATGAAAAATCAGCAACTGCATCTCCCACAAAAAAGGCTTTAATATCCTCCATAAATGCTTCACATGCTGTAACAAGACAGCCGATATGGGCGTAAATTCCTGTAATGATCAGCTGATCGCGTCCCTCTTTGCGCATCATTTCAAGCAGATTCGTTCTCTTAAACGCGCTGTATCTCCATTTTGTCAGCACAAGATCATCATCCTCTGGTGCCAGCTCGGTTATAATTTTCTCCTCATAAGGACCGCTGTTTAATCCCGGGCCCCAAAAGTCTGTCAGCAGCGCACGGTCATCCGGATTTTGGCTTCCCGGCTGTGCGGTATAGACAACAGGAATCCCAAGCTGAACACATTGATTCTTCAGCTTTCGTATATTCGCTGAAAGCTCTGTTACCGGAGACGCTCCCGCTGTGAAAGCATCAACAAAATAGTTTTGCATATCGTGTATTAACAAGACAGCCCGATTCGGATCAGGCACCCATGATACTTTGTTTTGCGGCATATCAGATGCTGTCGGCATTTGATACGGCTGAATGGCAGGTATAGCCATATGAACACTTCCTCTCAAATTGTTGTTTTATTTTTTTAATCCTGCAAGAAGCTTCTCGGAAATGGCTTCACGGAGCGCTTTTTTGCTGACTTTTCCTACTCCTGTCTGCGGGAAGGATTCGACAAATTCAACTCGATCAGGGATTTTATATGCCGCCAGTCCGCGCTCTCTCAAAAATGCTTTAAGCTCTGCGGCTTTTGGGGCTTCATCCCGGGGAATAATGAACACACAAGATCTTTCGCCAAGAAATTGATCAGGCATGGAGACCATTGCCGCATCATGGACAGCCGGATGCGCCAGCAGATGATTTTCTACCTCTTCAGCCGCAACCTTTTCTCCTCCACGGTTAATTTGATCCTTCGCCCGGCCTTCAACGACAATATAGCCGTCTCGTGTCAGCCTGACGATATCACCCGTACGGTAAAAACCGTCCTCAGTAAATGAAGCGGCGTTATGCTCTTCTGCCTTATAGTAACCTCGAATTGTATACGGCCCCCGCGTCAGCAGATGGCCTGTTTCACCAGGTTTTACGTCGCGATCATGATCATCCCAAACACGCACTTCATCATATGGAGACATCGGTTTTCCTTGGGTGTTGACAATGATCTCCTCAGGATCATCCAATCTCGTATAATTGACGAGACCCTCTGCCATTCCGAACACCTGCTGCAGCGTGCAGCCGAAAACAGCTTTTACCCTGCGCGCGGCTTCAGCACTAAACTTGGCACCGCCGACCTGCAGCACTTGAAGGCTGGATAAATCATCACGGCGTGAGGATGCCGCATCCATCCATACCATCGCAAGAGGCGGAACAAGAGCGGTTATCGTGACCTTTTCCCGTTCAATTAAAGGAAATGCGTCATCTGGACTTGGAGAAGGAGATAATACCACTCTTCCTCCAGCGTATAATACGCCGAGAACGCCGGGTGAGCTCAGCGGATAATTGTGTGCCATCGGCAGCGCGGCCAAGTACACCGTGCTGTGGTTGAGCCAGCAGACCTCCACACTCCGCTTCAGGCTGTATATGTAGTCATCGTGGGTCCTCGGAATCAGTTTCGATAGCCCGGTGCTCCCGCCAGAAAGCTGGAGGAACGCCACATCCGATGATTTGACTTCAGGCAGTTTTACAGGTTCTGCATGCAAATCCTCCAGCGGTAAAAATTCCTCTGCCTCACCTGCGACAATGATGTTTTTCAAAGTCGGCAGCTTACTTTGAACCTGTCTGGCAAGCGTACGGTAGTCAAAACCGGAATAAGCGTCGGGAATGATATATGCAGCCGCTTCAGCAAACTCGCAAAAATATGTAATTTCACTGCTTCGATGAGAAGGCAGTGCGAAGACTGGAAGCGCCCCCAGACGGAAAAGCGCGAAAATGACTTCAAAAAACTCTTTGATATTTGGCAGCTGCACCACAACACGATCCATCTGTTGAATGCCGAGCTTTTGAAATCCGGCAGCCAGGCGATCAGCTCTTGTGTCAAGCTCTCGATAGCTCCAATGGGTGTTTCCGCATGTAATGGCAATGCGATCACCATATTTGGCTGCCCGGTCCCTTAACAAATCTCCAAACGTCTCACCGGCCCAGCAGCCGTTCTTTCGATAGGTCTCAGCTAACTCATCAGGCCAAGGCGTAAATCCTTTCAGCATGTTGTATCCCTCCAGCAATTCATTCTGTTCATATGTGATCCACGCCCATTGCCCGCAGCATTGTCCGAAACTTTGCGGACGTCTCCTGAAGCTCGTCCTCAGGCTTTGAACCGGCCACAACACCAGCTCCAGCATACAGGCGGAGTGAGCGTTCTTCTGCTTCTGCACAACGGATGGTCACGGTCCATTCTCCGTCACCGGCATCGTCACACCATCCGACCATGCCGGTAAAGAAACCGCGGTCAAATGGTTCAATGCTGAGAATCGCTTCTCTTGCAAGATCAGTCGGTGTTCCGCAGACGGCTGGCGTCGGGTGGAGCGCCGCCGCCAATTCAAGTGCGGTTACAGACGGGTCGGAAAGCTCTCCCTTAATCACGCTGGACAGGTGCCACATCGTTTCCGTTTTGATCAGTGAAGGCTTCTCCGGAACCTCCAGCGTCCGGCAGAAAGGTCTCAGCGCTGCCGCAACCGCGTCAGCGACAACCGCGTGCTCATGAAGATCCTTTGCGGAAGAAAGCAATTCAGCTGCCCGGCGCTGGTCTTCAACAGGATCATTACTGCGCGGCCTTGAGCCGGCTAATGGGTTGGAAACGACCTGTGTTCCCATCCTTGAAACGAGAAGCTCCGGACTTGCTCCGAGCAATGTTCGGTGGGGAGACGTTTCCTCCTGACTGGACACGTCTGCGGCAAACGTGTAGCCATGCGAGTTATGCTGAGCCAGATGGCGAAGCAATTCATCCGTCTGAATCGGTTCAGGCGATGTCAAATGCAGCGACCTGGACAGAACGATTTTGCTGAGTGTTCCATCGGCAATGCGTGCCAGCCCTTGTTCAACACCATTTTTATAATCCTCAGGTTCAGGAACAGGCTTTATGTGGTATGTATGCCCAGCCTGCTGTTCCTCTTCCTCATGATCAAATTGAAGCGGTCCTGACCAGCGCACTTCTTCAGGTACAACGAGCCGCGCTGCTTTTACTTGATCAAAAGGAACGGCCCCGACAACAAGCGGCCGGCTTTGCCCTGATTGTTTTGCCTGACGTAACGCCTCTGCAATTCGGCCAGAAAGGGTTTCCATTTGGTTTTGCCCGTCTGCCTCCGGTACGATTTCACATATACCTTTCGCTAACAGTACACGATGAGGAGACGCTAAGAAAAAGGCGCCCGGCTGATATTCATGAAGCAAATGCTCCGCTTTTGTTTCTGTTATAACGTTTTGATCCAACATTCTCATGAACCTCCTTTAAATTCAGTTACACGCCTAAGGTCGCGCCGCCATCTACGCATAAATTATGCATCGTAATATGCCCTGCCTGGCCAGAAACCAAAAAGAGCACCGCATCCGCAATATCCGAAGGCTTGGCTAGTTTTTTGAGCGGGATCCCTGTTTTAAATGTCTCAAGTGATCCTTTTATGACTTGCTCCGCTCCATTCTCGTCGGCCCATAATGACCACTGCATGTCAGTTTCCGTTGATCCGGGAGATACAATGTTGCAGCGAATATTGTATTCTGCAAGCTCAAGGCCAAGGCATTTCGTAAACATCACAGCCGCAGCCTTTGAAGACGCATATGCCGCCATAGATGTTCTTGGTACACCGGCAGCATTCGATCCGACTGTTACAATCGAACCCGATCTTCGGTCCATCATATATTTGCTGACTGAACGCGAGGCGTTAAATACGCCAGTCGAATTCACTGAGAACGTCGCCTCCCATTCCTCATCGCTAAGCGAATGGATCAGTCCCGGGCGAAGGACACCCGCTACATTCACTAAAATATCAATCGGCCCCATTTCACGTTCGATGCGCGCCGTGATCTCATCAATCGCTGCGCTGTCTCTCACATCCGCAGGAAAAGCTTCTGCATGGCGGCCTTCTGCTTTGAGGCTGCTCACAACCTTTTCCAGCTTTTCAGGATTATAATCAACTGCCGCAATATGTGCGCCTTGACTGGCAAGCGTCCGCGCAACAGCTTCGCCTATTCCTTGGGCAGCCCCTGTTATAAAAGCAATTTTTCCCTCTATACTCTTTGCATTCATATCATCAATTCCTTTCTTCGCTCTAAATGCCGAACAGACATCCAGCGCAAAAGACTGCTGCGCCTTGAAAAACGCAATCTATTGATAATGATTATCATTATCAATTATAAAAATAATCATATCCAAATGTCATGTGACAGTCAAATATAATTTCAGTGACAAATATTTTTTAAAGGCAAGGCTGAGTATGTCTCAGCCCATTGAAAGATGCGGTCCGTCAGGGTGAAGCGCAAAACGCAGCGCCCGGCTGACCAAAACAGGAAGAACTGAAATATGTCCTTCTCCTGAAAACTCGCAAAATTCCGCCCGTATGCCTTGTTCAGATAAAACGGCCAGCCGCTCATAAAGCTCCCTCGCATTGTCGTTCATCCGGCTTTTATGATGCTGCTCCAATTCTCCTGCGGCAAGCAGGATATTGATAGGCTGATTGTTTGTCTTGGTGAGAGAGACGAAATGGTCCGTTTTCTCGAGAATAAACGGTTTATTCCAATGAATGGACGGACTTCCCGCGATATACGTTTGAAACGCATCGGGCTTTGTTAGCAGCACCTGCAGCACGAAAAGCCCTCCGAGCGAATGGCCAAAGATTGTTTGTCTTTTTTTATCAATCTGGTAATCTCGTTCTATCTCCGGTTTTAAATCCTCTTCAATAAATCTGAAAAAGCCCTCCGCTCCGCCATGCTCCGGCCATTCTCTGCCGTCGGGCCTTTCCGGCAGCTTCGATTGGGCTGTTGGCATTGTAAAATCCCGGTGGCGTGCTGAGGAGAACGGCTCCGCTGTCTCATAGCCAATGCCGACGATCACTGCAGGGATCACCCCGGTTTTTTCGGGTCGGCGTCCCTGTATTCGAACGGCTTCCGTCATCGTTCCGAAGACAGAATTGGCATCCAGCAGATAAATCACAGGATAACCAGCGGGTGGCGGCGGCGTACTAGGTTTCGAGATAAAAATGTGATAGGTACGGTTTTCATTGCGTGAAGACATCATACGCACTTCCGTACCAGGAATCGTAAATGCGTTTGATGTCCCGCCATTTGTCCGGTCTGTTGTTTGCTCTTTCATGCAGTACGACATTCCTCTCCTTAAACTAAACCGCAATGTATGATAATGATTTTCACTATCAACTAGACACCTCAAATAATAGGTTTTCTTCCAAAGAAAGTCAACTTTTTCCCGAATAAAAAAGGCACCTTGATCAAATAAGGTACCTGCAGACTATCAATATGGAAGTAAAAACCTAATAAAGATGCGTATTGTCCTATTTGAAATAGAACCTTAATCCCATGTAAACCTTTGATTTTGCCAAGGGTCGCCTCTCATGTGATAGCCATTCCGCTCCCAAAAGCCAGGGTGATTTTCTTTCGTAAATTGGATGCCGCGCAGCCACTTGGCGCTTTTCCAAAAATACAGATGCGGAAATACACCCCGCAGCGGAAAGCCGTGTTCAGGGGTTAAAGGTTCGCCATTATGCGCATAAGCCAGAAGGGAAGTTTCCGCTAAGAAATCATCAAGCGGCAGATTGGTCGTCCAGCCCTCTTCAGCATGTAAAATGACGTAGCCCGCTTCTTCTTTTACACCCGCTTTTTCCGCTATATCACAAGCCCGCACGCCTTGCCACACATTATCAAGCCTTGACCATCCCGTGACGCAATGAATGTCGTTTTTCGATTCATACCTTGGAAAGGCTTTGACATCTTCAAAGCTTAGCAGCATCGGATGGTCAACCAAACCGTATACTTGAAGATTCCATTTCGTCATATCTTCGTAATATGGGACATCTCCGGTATGAAGCACAGGAAATGAAGTGGTGACGTTTTGATTTGGCGGCACTCTTCCAGATTGATCGGACTGTCTTGTTTTTCCGAAATACATATGGGCCTCCTTTTTGTTAACCTAAATTAAAATCATGTTGACAATCTTTTTGTTCTTTATTACTCTATGATTGTGTATGTCAACCTAAGGGGGAACAACGATGAAACAACGTAAACTTCGTGCGGGAGATATGGCGCTGATTGGCATGTTCGCCGCACTTATGGCTGTCGGGGCCAACATTACATCAGTAGCACCCTTTTTACAAGTAGCCGGCATTCCGCTTTCGATGCAGCCGTTTTTCTGTCTCTTGGCAGCTTTGCTTCTTGGCAGCAAACGGGCAGCGATTGCCATGATTGTATATGCACTTGTCGGATTGGCCGGAGCGCCTGTGTTTGCTCAATTTTCAGCAGGCTTCGCACCGTTTGCAGGGAAAAGCGGCGGGTTTATTATCTCATACATTCCGGCAGCATTTGCAGCGGGATGGTTTTTAGAACGAAACATTCAGCCAAGTAAAATTCGATTTCTCATTGCTTCACTTATCGGAACGGCGATCATGTATCTCATCGGCACTACCTATATGTATCTTGCACTGAAGCTGTGGATTCATACGCCAGTGAGCTACGACACGGCTTGGGGCTTTATGATTTGGTTTATGGTAAAAGATACAGCGCTGACTGTGATACTGTCGTTTATCGCACCAGCAATCTACCGCTCTATTCATAAAGCAACCGGCTTTAACAGAAATCACATATCATCTACGTAAAAACCGTTCTATTGGACGGTTTTTTTATCATAACGAGAAAAGGCTCCCCAGTAAAGGGGAGCCTTTTTCCTATAAAACAAGCGCTGCAATCCAGCCAAAGATGACAAGCGGAATATTATAAAATATAAATGTCGGCACACAAGTATCCCAAATGTGGTGATGCTGGCCGTCCGCACTCAAACCTGAAGTCGGCCCAAGCGTACTGTCACTGGCAGGTGAACCGGCATCGCCGAGGGCAGCAGCAGCTCCGATAATCGCAATCGTTGCCATCGGGCTGAATCCAAGCTGCATGCATAGAGGCACGAAAATGGTTGTGATAACAGGAATCGTCGCAAAAGAAGATCCGATCCCCATTGTAATTAATAAGCCGACAATGAGCATCAGCAATGCGCCCAAGGACTGACTGTGTCCGATAAAACCAGCTGACGTTTTGACCAGTGACTCGACATCTCCGGTTTTCGTCAATACGTTTGAAAACCCGGCTGCAACAAGCATGACAAAGCCGATAAAGGCCATTAAAACCATTCCATCAGTAATCAGTGAGTCCGCTTCATCACGCTTCATCACACCACTGACAAACAGAACAATCAGACCAGCGAGCGCCCCCATAATCATTCCTTCTACTCCCAAAGTCTGAGATAAGTAAAGCTGGACGCCGAGTGACACAACAATGGCTAGAACCGCGATACCAATGCTTTTTCTCGTATATGGCGATGCTTCTGCACCTGAAATGTCTTTTGTTTCATATTGTTTCGGTTTACGGTATACGATCACTGATAAAATAAGGCCGACAACCATACCTGCAACTGGAATAATCAGTGCGTACGGAATGTCAGCAAGCGGAACGTTTAACCCGGCATCCGCCATATTGTCCTTCAGCATGCCTTGGAAGATTTGGCCGAAACCCACCGGAAGCAAAATATAAGGAGCCGTTAAGCCAAATGTAATTACACACGCGATCAGACGGCGGTCCATTTCAAGTTCATTAAAGATTTTCAAAAGCGGCGGAATCAGCACCGGGATAAACGCGATGTGAACCGGAACGACGTTTTGCGAAAAACAAGATACAATTAAAATAATCAGCACAATCAGCACCTTAGACAGTGCTTTTTTTCGAGAATCTTCTTTATTTCCGATTAATTTAACGGAGGCTTCCACCATTGCGTCCGGAAGACCTGTTTTCGTCAAAGCGGCGGCAAACGCGCCAAGCATGGCATAGCTAACTGCAACGGTGGCATTTCCGCCGAGACCGTCTGTGAAAGCTTTAACCGTTTCGCCAAGACCGAGCCCACCTGTTAACCCGCCGGCCAAGGCGCCTATAATTAATGCGATAACAATATTGACACGCAGCAGGCTTAATACAAGCATAAGCAGGACTGCGATGACGACTGCATTCATGATGATACCCCTCCAAAAATCCTTTAGTTTGCTAATGTAGTAGATAAATAAAGTACGAACGTATCGTATCATAACCGATCCACTTTAGTCAACTAAAGATTTCGGAAGTAAAAATCCCTGCCGCATCATACAGCAGGGATTTTTCATTACTCGTTTTTATCTTCTTCCAATGTAAATCGCTCCGCAAGTGTAGCCAGTGTTCTTGCCATAACGCCAGTAGCCCCGGCCGGCCCGAAGCAGGTTGCTTTATTGGCAGTCGCTGTTCCTGCAATATCAAGGTGAACCCAAGGTGTTGACTCAGCGAATTCACCAAGAAACGTTCCTGCCATAATCGCATGTCCCTCGCGTCCCGGTGAATTGTTGAGATCCGCCATTTGGCTGCTCTTCACGCGTTTTTTATCCTTCTCTGTTATCGGCAGCTGCCAGATTGCCTCGCCGCACTCTTGTGCAGCATCAGCTACCTGCTGGTAAAAGCTTTGATCATTTGTCATTGCACCGGTTGTTTCAGTTCCTAATGCCACAACGACGCCGCCGGTAAGCGTAGCTACATCGACAAGAACTGACGCGCCATGCTGTTTCGCGTATGTAATGCCATCTGCAAGCACTAGCCTTCCTTCAGCATCCGTATTAAGGATTTCTATTGTTTTTCCGCTTAAAGATACGATCACGTCATCCGGCTTCATGGCCCCGCCGGAGATCATATTATCGGTTGATGGAATAACGCACAGCACGTTTTGCTCAGGACGAAGCTCTCCGATCGTTTCCATAGCACCGAGAACCGCAGCTGCTCCTCCCATATCTGATTTCATGCCGACAATTCCAGATTTCGTTTTAATGGAGTAGCCGCCTGTGTCAAAGGTAATTCCTTTCCCGACTAGTCCGACGACGTCCTCCCATTCCTTTTTGCCCTGATATTTCAACACAATCATTTTCGGCGGTTCGGTGGAGCCTTGGTTTACCGCAAGTATTCCGCCCATACCGAGCTCTTCCATCTCTGATTTCTCCAATATCTCACACTCAAAATCATATTTCGCCGCAAGCTCTTCAGCATACGAAGCGAGGTCAGTCGCTGTCAGCATGTTTCCCGGCATATTCACAAGCGTTCTAGCCGAATTTGTCCCTTGTCCGTATGCCTGGCCGACGCGAAGCCCGGCCTGCACTTCCTGTGTATCTTCATCTGTTACAACATACACGGCTTCAATTTGTTTGTCAGGCTCATTTGATTTGTGCTTATAATCCTGCACCTCATAGGAAGCAAGCAGGCAGCTCTCAGCTAAAGCATGAGCGGCATCGGCTGGAGGCACGTCTTCCGAAATAAACGTATCAAGCAGGACAGCAGTTTCTTGTTTTCGATCTTTATGAATGGCTTGAAAAACATGAGCAAAACGTTCCTTCGCCTGTTCAAACGAATAATTAGCTTCTCTCCCCAGACCAACGAAATAAATCCGTTTCATACCCGCAGAAGATGGAGGGAATACTTTTGATACTTGATTCGGTTTCGCAGAGACATCACCCTCTTTTAAAAGCTGTGTCAGATGGCCTTCGAGCATTTCATCAATTTCCAACGCTTTTCCTGTCAGCTGGCTTTTTTGAAAAAGCCCGACCACAAGGGTTTCTGTATGCTCTGATTGTTGAACCGCATAAAACATGAGGCTTACACTCCTAACGTAATGGGTATTTGTAATGAACAATGGTATAATAGGAAAAACATTCTTTCCACTATACTTATTTTAACAAACAACAGTCTAAGACTTGCTTTTTTCTTTTGAAACACGAAGGATTTTTCAAATAGAAAGGATGTCGCCGATGGAACTTTTAACGAATTTTCCTTTATTATCAAGCCTGGCCGCAATTATTTTTGCTCAGGTCATCAAAGTGCCCATACAGTTTATCGTGTCCAGAAAACTGGACTGGTCGCTGGTCACAAGCACAGGCGGCATGCCGAGCTCTCACTCCGCAGCGGTCACTGCGCTTTCTACAGGCGTAGCCTTGGAGCATGGATTAGACTCCTCACTCTTTGCGGTTTCCGCCATTTTCGCCGTCATAACCATGTTTGACGCAACTGGCGTCAGACGCCACGCCGGTGAGCAGGCAACAGTCATTAATAAGCTTGTTATTGATTTTAACCGTTTCGTAAATGAAGCGAAGGACTTCCCTAAGGCTGCAGAGAAAGAAAAGCAAAAAAAGCTGAAAGAGCTTCTCGGACATCAGCCGATCGAAGTCTTTTTCGGAGGATTAACAGGTATTTTACTGACATTGGTACTCGCTTACTTTTTCATGTAAAAAAACGCTCCTGCTTTCGCTGGAGCGTTTTATTCTTTCACAGTTTTATATTGATTTCTGAACACTTGCAAAGATTTTGTTTCATTGAGCTTCTCAAGCTCATCCTCGGTAATCTTTCCCGTTCCCTTTTTAATCACATATACATCAAGGGTTTTTTTGCCCCATTCATTGTATACATCTTTGACTGTCTCAAAGTACAGATCAAGGCGGTTTCCCTTAATAGCTGATCCTGTGTCGGCCACAACTCCGAGACCGTAGTTCGGAATGAATAAAATTGTTCCGATCGGGAAAACGGACGGGTCAGCAGCAACCGTGGAATATAAATCCCGTTTCACTTTCACACCTGAATATGTAAGCCCGTATAATGGATCACCGGGATTTTTGCCCGTCGACTCAGCTCCTGCTGTGTAGCCTGTTGCTGTTACTCTTTGGACTGGATATTCATTCCAATCAAATGCCTCTTCTAACGGTTTTGTTTTATCCTCAGCCGCGGACGTGGTTTGTGTTTGTTTCTGCTGCAATGCTTTTAATGTCAGTCCTGCATGCTTCAAGTGCTTTTCCTGATGTTCCTGCACCCATTTTGACAAGTCCTTCGCTTCAATTCCTGACACTGATAAAAATGTCGTGCCAAATGCAAGCAGAAATAAACAGGTCATCAGCAAACGTCTGATCATATTCAACATCATTCACCTCTCCTCCGAATCATTGTTCCCAAGTGGAGAGAGCATTATTCAAAATGGTGAATGAGCTGAACGCATAAAAAAAGCTTTCTTTAGAAGAAAGCGGCATTTAAAACATTTGATATCCTCTTTTTCTAAGCATGTTGATCGCTATACCGGACACGATGGCGCCGGCCAAACCGCTGACTAAAATCAGCACATCAGCAGCCGCTAATGATAAGACACGATGAAACAGGCTGGCAAAGGATTCTCCCGGCGACTGGACATAGCTGATCAGCTTTTCTTTGCTGATAATGAAAAGGCATACAATTGGATAAATCACAGCCATAATCCAAGACATTCTCAGCAGCATGTTTAATAAGAAACCGATTCCAAAAAACAAGACAAAAAACAAAACAATTGAGATGATTACGACTGGCAGACTAATCAACCTATTCCACCCCCCTGCGTTGTTTTTAGTGTAACGCGGGGGCTGAAATAAAGTCAACGGCTGGAAAAAGAATGACTGTCTTTTCCTGTCCCCTGGCAAGACGGACAAGTCTCTGAACCGCCGAGAATCAATTGAAAATATCCTTTCCCTGAACAAAATGGGCATGCATGTGAAGCGGTTGTCGTTGCAGTTTTCATCTAATCATCACCCTTTTTCTTAATTTTCTGATAATATACCATATCAAGCTGTCAACAATAAAGTCAGATCATGTGACAAATCTTTTGATGTAAGCGGAAACATACTTGTTTTCCTCTCGTTCTCTTTTTATTTTGGCGTTTTTTAATAAAGAAAACCCGCTTCCGCGGGTTTTTAGAAAAACTTGAACTTGCCTTTTTTCAATGTCAGTCCGAGTCCGCCAATCATAAACAGTGAGCGGTTATCAATGACTTTTTTCATAAACGAAGCGGGCGTGCCTTTCAGCTTTCTGCCATAAACAACCCCAACCGCGTTATGCTCGCCAAGAGAAGCCACTGTTCCCTTAATGTCCGGCTTGAATTCCTCAAGCTCTCCGCCTTTAATAAGCCTGCCAAGGTTTTTAGCGACCGTTATGCCCTGCTGCATTGCAATTTGCGCAGTCGGCGGATACGGACGCTCTGTATCTTCATTCATAAACAGCGAGCTGTCGCCGAGAATAAAGACATTGTCATGTCCCGGGGCGCGGAGATCAGGGTTGACTTTGACTCGGCCGCGCATATTTTCAAAACCGGCTTCCTCCACAATCGGATGGCCGCGGACACCTGCCGCCCATACAACGGTTTGCGATTTGATCTGCTCTGGTTCTTCATCTTTTTTGCCGACTCTGACTCCTTCTGGTGTACATTCTTGTACAGCCGTTCCGATCTTGAACTCAACTCCGTTTTCCTCAAGATAATGTACGGCGTAATCAACAAGTTCCGGATCAAAGCCCGGCAAAACGGTCGGCGCTGCTTCCACACAAATAATGCGGACAAGACTTCTGTCAACGTCATACTCCTTACAGAGCTCCGGCACGCGAGCAGCCAGCTCGCCAAGAAATTCAATTCCCGTAAATCCGGCACCGCCAACAACGATCGTTAACCTGTCCGGCCGTTTTTCCGCTTCCGTATTGTAAGTCGCAAACTGCAGCTCAATATGTTCCCGCAGCAGGCGCGACGTGTTGATGTTGGCAATCGGAAACGCATATTCTTTTAAGCCTTTAATGCCGAACGTTTCAGGCACGGCGCCGAGCCCGATGACTAAATAATCGTACTGCAATTCTCCATTCGCAAGCACAACTTTTTTCTCATCAATTTTGATTGCCTTTACGGTATCCTGTACAAAATTAACCCGTGACTGGTTGATTACATCTTTTATCTGATAACGGCAGCGGTCATGATGGAGCGTACCCGCGCTCGCTTCATGCATCCATGTCGTTTCATAATGATAATTGTGTTTATTTACAAGCGTAATGTCAGCATCATTCGGCCCGACATACTTCGTCAGCCTTGTCACCGTCATCAATCCGCCATATCCTGCACCTAAAATCACGATTTTGGGCTTATTCAATGCCATCACATCCACCTTCTCTTTTTTTGCTTTTGTTAGACCCATAATAAAATCATCATTTGTGTTAGCTTCAGCTTATTGGCGGGATTTTATGAAATATATTGAAAAGTTTTTTGTGAAGTCCTTACCCGTAGCACTATTATCATGTTTATCCGGCTGGCCCAAGAAACATTCAGAAAAAGATCATTTCATTTGGTTATTATCGTAGCGGCCTGCGGAAATATTTTCAAGAACGGATGGGCACGTTAGATCCTTACGATTTTTTCTGCTGACTCGTCAATTTGAACGGCAATATGGTATAATTAATAACAATTTTCATTTAGGAGGCAATTTTCGTATGCGAGAGGATACAAAGGTTTATGATATTACAATTATAGGCGGGGGACCGGTCGGCTTATTCACCGCTTTTTACGGCGGGATGAGACAGGCAAGCGTCAAAATTATCGAAAGCCTGCCTCAGCTCGGCGGACAGCTTAGCGCCCTATACCCTGAGAAGTATATATATGATGTAGCGGGATTCCCGAAAATCCGTGCGCAAGAGCTTATCAATAACCTAAAAGAGCAAATGGCGAAATTCGACCAAACCATTTGTCTGGAGCAAGCGGTTGAATCTGTTGAGAAACAAGCGGACGGCGTGTTTAAGCTTGTAACAAATGAAGAAACCCACTACTCTAAAACGGTCATCATCACTGCAGGAAACGGCGCATTCAAACCGAGAAAGCTGGAACTTGAAAATGCCGAGCAGTATGAAGGCAAAAACCTCCATTACTTCGTTGATGATCTGCAAAAATTCTCCGGCAGACGCGTTGCGATCCTTGGCGGTGGAGATTCCGCGGTTGACTGGGCGCTTATGCTTGAGCCAATCGCAAAAGAAGTATCGATCATTCACCGCCGCGACAAGTTCCGCGCGCACGAGCACAGTGTGGAAAACCTTCATGCGTCGAAGGTTAATGTCCTGACACCATTCGTCCCTGCGGAGCTGATCGGCGAAGGCAAAATCGAACAGCTAGTGCTTGAAGAAGTGAAAGGCGACCGCAAAGAGATTTTAGAAATTGATGACTTAATCGTCAACTACGGTTTCGTTTCATCTCTTGGACCGATCAAAAACTGGGGCCTGGACATCGAGAAAAATTCCATTGTCGTGAAATCAACAATGGAAACAAATATCGAAGGCTTCTTTGCAGCAGGTGACATTTGTACATACGAAGGAAAAGTCAACCTGATTGCCAGCGGCTTCGGTGAGGCACCGACAGCAGTGAACAACGCCAAGGCTTACATGGACCCGAAAGCCCGCGTACAGCCTCTTCACTCAACAAGTCTTTTTGAAAATAAATAATAAAAAAAGGAGCTTGTGTCTGTGACACAGCTCCTTTTTTATTTGAAGATATTTATATAATTCAATGCAGTTCCTACAACCAGCGCAATCACAAGGGCTGCGACTACCCAGATCATTGCCATAATAATGCGGTCCTGAATCTTTTGGGACTTCGGTGTTTTTTCTTCGTTTTGGGCCATCTTATTCGCTCCTTTCCCATGTCCATGCCATAAAGAAAGCCTGGTGCTAACGACCAAGCTTTGCTGAACGTATATCATTCGCGTTTTGATCCGCTCTCTAAGACCATTCGTTAAAACTATGATACCTAAACTCACCCTGCATGACAAGCTTCGGCACTTGCACCACACCTGCCAGCAAATCATAATGTTTGACATCCTAAATAAAACAGAGTACATTATAGAAGGCGAACATTTCATATATTATACTTTTAAATATTCGTTTTTAGGAGTGAAAACCATGGAAAACGTATTTGATTACGAAGATATTCAGCTAATTCCTGCAAAATGCATTGTGAATAGCCGTTCAGAATGTGATACATCCGTACGTTTAGGCGGACGTACATTTAAATTGCCCGTCGTCCCTGCCAATATGCAGACGATTATAGATGAGAAGCTAGCGATTCAATTAGCCGAAAATGGCTACTTTTATGTCATGCACCGATTTGAGCCTGAGACACGAATTGATTTTATTAAAGATATGAACGCACGCGGGTTATTCTCTTCTATCAGCGTGGGCGTCAAAGATGAGGAGTATGAATTTGTCCGCCAGCTGGCAGAAGAAAATCTGACTCCTGAATACGTGACAATTGACATTGCTCACGGGCACTCAAATGCTGTCATTGAAATGATCCAGCACCTTAAAAAACATTTGCCGGACAGCTTTGTTATTGCTGGCAATGTCGGAACGCCGGAAGCGGTCAGAGAGCTTGAAAATGCGGGAGCGGATGCCACTAAAGTCGGCATCGGACCGGGAAAAGTATGTATTACGAAAATCAAAACCGGCTTCGGCACAGGCGGCTGGCAATTAGCGGCGCTGCGCTGGTGTGCCAAGGCTGCCAGCAAACCGATTATCGCGGATGGCGGCATCCGCACCCATGGCGACATCGCAAAATCAATCCGATTCGGCGCAACGATGGTCATGATCGGTTCACTATTTGCCGGACACGAAGAATCGCCAGGCCAAACGATCGAAAAAGACGGAAAGCTTTACAAGGAGTACTTCGGCTCAGCCTCTGAATTCCAAAAAGGCGAAAAGAAAAATGTCGAAGGCAAAAAAATGCACGTGGCGCATAAAGGCTCAATCAAGGATACACTGATTGAAATGGAGCAGGATCTTCAATCTTCTATTTCTTATGCAGGCGGAACAAAGCTTGACGCCATCCGCAATGTGGATTATGTAATTGTGAAGAATTCCATTTTTAATGGGGATAAATATTAATCATAAAAAAACGCCAAGTCAGCGGCGACGCTTGACTTGGCGTTTTCTGCTACTTCTTCAGCAAAATATGCTTATATTCGCTTTTTGAATGTATCTGTCATCAGTTCTGCCATTTGTTTTGCATTTGGATTTTCTTCATTTTGCAACTGTTCAATGATGTTCATATAATCCGTTTCATTTCGGTTCTGGCTTAATTTATATGCCGCTTGAATGTCTTCCACCTTAATCTTAAATCCAACGATACCTTTCAATTCACGTTCTAAGAGTTTTGGAGAAAGCTTATCCCATAAAACAGGATTGTCACGATGTTTTTCGTATTTCTCCAGCATGATTGTTAATTCTTCTGCTAATTCATCTTTCTCTAACATACTTGCTTTTCCATACATGTGGACAGCCTGATAATTCCACGTCGGAACATTTTCGCACGAATACCATGAAGAAGAAATATAAGCGTGCGGTCCCTGAAACATCACAAGCACATCTTCACAGGCTTCAAACGTTCTCCACTGAGGATTTCCATAAGCGAAATGCCCCGTAATATAGTAATGATCGTCTTTTTTATTGAATCCTAACGGCAAATGTGTGGCAATTGGTTTTCCTTGTTCTGTTGTGACAACCGTACCAAAGGAGTTTTCTTGTACAAAATTCCAAATTTCTTCAGCATTTGTGACTTTAAAATATTTTGGAATATACATCATCATCCACCCTTCGAAAAATATTATATGAGTGTTTTAGCCATGATTAAATCCGTTTGCTCTTCATCACCCATATAAAAAGAGTGGGCGCCGGTCTGAACAAACCCCATTTTCTTATAAAAGGCAATGGCATTTTCATTTTTTTCCCACACACCTAGCCAAATGTTCTTTTTATTACGTTCCAGCGCAATTTCTATCGCTTTATTCAGCAGATGTTTGCCAAGCCCATGTTTTTGAAAGCTGTTCTTTATATAAATTCTCTCGATTTCAAGTGATTCAGCACCCATTTCTTCAGACTGAGCATCATCGATATTGACCTTTACATATCCAGCGATTTCATGATCAAAGTAAACAAAAAAGAATTGCGAAGACATATTGGATAACTCTTTTTCCAGCTGCTCAGTGTTAAATGCGCTTTCTAAATAGGCTTTCATATTTTCAGGTGAGTTCTGTTCTTTAAAAGTGTCATTGAATGTTTCAATACTCAATTGTTGAAGTGTTTGTAAATCTTCCCGGCTGCATTTTTTCATTTTTACACTCATTGTTCGGATTCAGCCCCTTTATTTAAAATTCAATTGTCTTGTGTCCCTTTTTTAATATATTTAAACACGGAACAGATACTGACCTTGTTACCATTCCAAAAATCTTCTTCATCATCAACTCCCTATCGTGATTTTGTTGCAAATGCAATAAAATATACCCCACATTAAATATAGCGTAACTTTGCTGTATTTACAACAAAAATCAAACAACAAAGCAGCGTTTCTCTTGCCGAAGTCCCCGGAACTCTCTGCATCATTTCCCCATAATAAAAACGCCTCCCTTAACGATGATTTATCGCTAAGAAAAGCGTCAGTAATAGTTGCTATCCGTTTTTAGTGCTTAGCACTCTTCAGGCTTGCCTGCATTCGTTGCTGTTCTGAACGAAGAACCGCAGCCGCATGAAGCGATGGCGTTTGGATTGTCGATGGTGAAGCCGGAATCCTATTCCCGATGGCCGAAACGCTAGTTTATCAACGTTTAAGCCGCGGAAACAGTGACGTTATTGTATTTCGCGCTCGATGATTACCGTTTCAATGACGGTTTTTTTCGTTATCCACATATTACACAATTTTTCCGAACAAGACAAGCGTTGTTATCCACATCCCGAAAATTAACCGCTAAAATAATCCTCGCGATCCACTTCGTACCCCATCGATTTGAGAGCCCGTTCTATCTTCGACCACGTCGAATGCTTCGGGACGTACTCGGTATCGTTACATAATTTCGAGACTGTCCCGCGACTAAGCTTCGCCTTTTCCTCGATTTCAATTTGCGTAATTCCTTCTCGATCAATCCACTTTCCGAACCTTGTCCGAGGCTTGCCGATATTGAAAAACGAAAACATGTCCGCACCCTCTCCCGTTTTTAAAAACAGCCTTGTCCATAACGTCATTTTTTATACCTCGCGAAAGAAAATGACATACTGGACAAACGACGCAGCGTAACGTTTACTACACAGCACCTACACGGTAGCTACACAGACGATTCCCTTACGCTTATAGATAATCGACCGCACTTAAAACAAAACTCCGTAACGGTTACAACCGTGTTAACCTACCGCACTTTAGGCCGGATAAACGCCGGTATAAAAGGAATCGCAAAACTTGTTAAGGAGTGAGAGAGTTGAGTAAAACGAAACGAAAGAACGACCGAGGAACGCGAGCTTTTTCGTTTGTGCCGGGATTAACGTTAGAGGGATTTTTCGATATGTCTCCGGAGGTAGTCGGCTTGTACGTTTTGGTTGGCGGAGCCGGTCTTGTCTGTATAGGCGCAGCTTGGTTAGAGGGACGCTTGTTTGGCGGTAAATTCTCGTATATTGCGGACGCGCTTAACGGCTTGCTTAAGATCGGCCTACCCGTTGGATATTTCGCTTTATTGATTCGGTTCTTCACCACGTTATAGGAGGCGATCACCTTGCCGAAAGTATTAGATATGCTCCGTTCTATGCACGCTAAAAATACGCTGAAATATGCTTTTAACGCTGCGAATCTGTATATCGGAAATCGGCTGTCTAACGGTAAGGAGGCGCGACGATATCCTAAGATTCATGACGTCACTATAAACGAACATTTCACGCGTTATGTCTTCACGCTACTCAACGGTATGGACCCGAAAGACGTCGCGAAAAAGGTGTACGTTTTTAAGCAAGTGTTCGGGGAAAGTATCGAGTTAAAAGGCGAGCTTAAGAAGTACGTATTAACGATATACAAACGTCCACAAGCCGGAGCCCTGCCGTATAGCTTCTCGAATATAGGGCCGGCTTTGGTCGGTAAAGGGCTGCCGATTGTTTGTGGAAGGGATATAAACGGAAATTGGATGGTTTACGACGCAATAACGGAACCTAACTGCCTTATATCCGGAGAGCCCGGCGCAGGGAAAAGTACGCAGCTCCGTAGTATTTTGACAACGCTCATCCAACACAAGACGTCCGACGAGCTTCACCTTTATTTAGGCGATCTGAAGATGAGTGAATTTCACTTATTCAAACGTGTCGGCCACGTAAAAAGCGTATGTGTATATCCGGAAGACCTCGCCGTTATGCTCTCCTTTCTTGCGATTGAATTAAAAAAGCGCAGCGAGACGTTAAACAAACATAGCGTTACGCATGTCGATAAACTACCGACCACGATTAAGCCACCTTATATCCTGCTTTGCATCGACGAGATCGTTATGATAATGGACGATAAAGAAATGCGAAAGATCATCGTTCAGTTAGTATCGCTTGGGCGAGCGCTTGGTATTTACGTAATCTTAAGCTTGCAGCGACCTTCTCACGATATCCTCGATACAAAAATACGCAGCTTATTAACGGTTAGGGTGGGCTTTCGTACTACGGACGCATCTAACGCAAAAATTATCGGTACGCCTGGAAGTGAACGGATTAGCAAAACGACGCCCGGCAGGTTCGTAATTAAACGCGATGAACTAACCGAACTGCAGGCGCCTTATTTATCGGAAGAGAACGCCGATAAGATTCTCGACGCGTATCGGATCGACAACTGGAATAACCGTTTTGTTGACGGCCCGCCACCGCAACCACCGGCAGCCGAGCCGGAAATATTAACGGAAAAGGACGTGTTTATCGATGGCCCTTACTAACCGAGATAAAGCGATCATTGCGGACCTTAATAAATTTCGCGTAATGGATCGCGATATGATTGCCGAGCTACATTTCGGAAATTTGCGCAGACCAAAATACGCAGCCAATAACGTTCTGCTGCGGTTACTTAGAGACGGACATATTCAGCGATCTACGGCGCGCCAGCCTTACGTTTACTTTGGCGGCGAAACAACGATGAAAAAGAACAGCGCCAAGATCGATCATTTTCTTGCGATAGGTAACGTATATAAGGAGATGCGAGGGCAGGCGTTGGAGTCGTTCTTGGTGGAGCCGAAGTACGGCGATAAAGGTACGGTCGAGCCGGATATATTTGCGTTATATCGGCGGACGCCTTTCTTTATCGAGGTGCAGCGGTCAATCTATTCGGAAAAACAGATGCGCGAAAAGTTAGACCGGTACGAAGCGTTTTTCCAGTCGGGCATTATTGCGCTGGAAGCGTGGCAGAATCCCGAGCGGATAATGTTTCCGCACGTACTGATTCTATCGGACACGCGATACGGGCTGCCTTCGTTTCCGTTTAAGGTATTTCAGGCGCCGACATTCACCGCGTTCATTCGGTCGATAACAAAGCCGAAAGAAAAGCAATCGTCTGCATAAAAAAAATCGCCCCATCCGCGAAGGATAGGGCGTGGATTGTTACTTTTTAAACGCTTGATGTTCGAAATAACTGTCGGCAACTATTTCGAAATTCTTGTATTTGAATTCTTTCCAGTTTATTTCATCGGCGGTTTTTCGCTCTAGCTGAATCGATAGGACTTTTTCAAAAGATGAGTTGCCTTTTGCGTCCTCCAAAGGAAATTCCCACGTTATTAAAACCCTACCGACGGAAGTATCTTCAAAAATCTTAGGAAAAAGTTTTTCGCCCTCTTTAAGCATTCCCTTTTTCACCATATTGTTAGTTAAATTACTACTTCCGTTTAAAGTAACGTTAACGGTTTTAATTCCTCGATTATTCTCGTCTACGTCATCAAAGATATCAAGCTTCTTCAATTTTTCCGTATCTTCTGTTCCTTTTTCCTTAAGCTCATCCGCTATAAGCATCTTTACGTTTTTATCCGTTACTTTAAAAGGCTCGGCTTTCTTGCTTTCTGCGCTGTCCTCTTTTTGCACCGCACCAGTATTAACGCTATCTTCACTACATGCCGACAATAATAAAAGTGGTACAGAAAGTAACAATAAAAGCATCTTCCGCATAGGAATACCTCCGTCGTATGTTAGTAAAATTATACTACGGCGCCAAACTTATACGCAATGAGTTTTTATGTACGCGAGCACCTACGTTATCATACGTAAGCACTCGCTAAAAGTTTCGTTATTATTTCGTTGTGCCTTCGCGCTTGGCTCCGAGTTCAAAAAGACCTGTCGCAGCTAATCCCGCAAAGCCGCCAGCCCATAATCGCAGCACCGAGTCGAGGTCAGTAAACGGATAAGCAACCGCACCAAGTCCGATGCCAATCACGAAGCTTAAAGCCGGGATTACATTAGTCGGAAGCTTAACCGTTTTCTTAACGAGTTGAACAAGCGCCGTTAGAATAGGCGCCAGTACAGTCGCGAAAATTAAAACGTCTTGCATAGTATCGTCTCCCTTTCGTTATTTTACTGTTGCGCCAGTTGATTTCGCAGCGTAGATATTTACTTTTCCGAACTGATCCGTTTTGATCGTATAGACGTCCGTTTGAGGGTTCGCAAGGACTTCGTATTTCAGGCCGCCGAATTTCTTAGGACGCAAGTAGCCGCATTCATTTCCTTTAACCGGCGCTTTGTTAGTCGGATAGATACGCCAAGAATCGGCCGAAGCCGGAAGGTAAACGTATTTCTTTCCTTTAGAGGTTGACGTTGAACCGCCTTTAAGCTTGAGCACCTGCCCAACCGTAATTTTATTCGCGTTCTTGATGCCGTTGTACGATTGAAGCTTCGCCACACTTACGCCTGTTTTCTCCGCAATTTCAGAAAGTGTATCGCCTTTCTTGACGGTATAGGTAGATCCGGAAGCTTTAGGCGCTGATTTCTTCGCGGATGAAGATGACGTTGATTTACCGCCGAGTGCTTTAAGTTCCGCCGCAATATCCGCTTTTACTTCTTCCCAACGATCTTCAGCGAGAACCCTGTGCGGGCAATATTTTCCGGACCAGTCTTGGTGCTTACGTACGCGATCAACGCCCCAGCCACGCTCTTTCAATAATTGCGCGATAAATTTAATCGCAAGCTTTTCGGCCGCTTTGTACCTAGCGCCGCCTGACTTCGAATAGCAAACCTCGACGCCGATAGACGTACGGTTTCCGGAATCTGCTCCGTTACCATCTCCGGTATGCCACGCGTTTCGATCTGTCGGAATGCCTTGTACGACCTCCTTATCGTCCACCGCGAAATGATATGACACTTCGTTGTTGTTTCCGATCATGTACCGAATCTCTGCGTCCGCTGAAGCGTCGTTCGCCGTATTGTGGAACGTAATGTACTTCGCATCCATTGAATACGGACACTTAACGGAATACTTACTTGATGCGACCAGATTCTTGCGTACTGAAATCGCCATTTTATCGTCTCCTTTCGAAATAAAAAAGCCCGCCGGGACTCTCACCTGACGGGCGTAATGCGTTTATTTACGTAAAAAGCGCGATACCTACCGTAAGTAACATTCCTACTACGGTCAGCATCACGCCCCATACCCATTTCGTATTTGCTTTCATGTCCGCTATATCTGCGCGATTCTCTTTCGCCAATGCCAATGCTTCTTCGGATTTCTCGTCAGCACGTTCAGCCTTCGTTTTGACTTCGTTAAAGAAATCGACCTTGGTGTCTATCCGAACCAGCCATTCGCGAATGTCCGCTATTTTATCGTTGAGCTCGTTGTTACTCGGCTCCGACATTATGCGGCCTCCTTTCCGTTATTTACTCAGTCCCAGTAGATCCGTCAGTCGCCCCAGAAGGCCCTTCGCTGGGAGGTTCCGTATCGCCACCGTCAGTGCCATCATTCGTCGGCTCCTCGGTTGCGGGCGGCGTTTCAGCCGGTGGTTCTTCAGGCGAAGGCTCTGCCGGAACAGTTCCAGAATAAACTTCGCCAGTGATTGCGGCATATTGTTCGCGAGAAATTTTACCGAGTTCGACGAACCGTGCGACCTGCTGCTTATCGTAGTAACCTTTCGCGTAATAAAGCTTGATAGCGTTATACAAGAACGTATTCTCCTCCAATTTACAAGACCCCTTTCTCCGTTGTTAACACGATAAGTTCCGCGATAATCTGATGTGCTGTTTCGGCGCCTTCTTTTGCTTTTTTGACTGCTTCGGTTGCTTCGTTTAGTTGCTTGATTAATACCGAGTTCGCCTGCTGCGTCGTTGTAAGTCCGGCTTGTAATTCCTCGACGGAAGTTCCGGAATCAGGCGCAGGCTGTTCGAGGTACTTCTGATAAGCCGCCTCTAATTCTTCCGCAGACGGAATCGGTGCGTCTAGATACCATTGATTTTCGTCTATCCACTGCTGATCGCCATCCACCATTACGACATAGTCACGATTCGCTACCGCATTCGGGAATAAAATGGTCATTGCTAATCCGATATTCATTCGTTAACCTCCTTATATACCCGGCGGTATGTCGCCGATACGGTAGATATCGAAATAGTTGTACCAACCGGAGCCTGACGTAATCGTCAAGTCCTGACCGGCGCCCACGAAGATAAACATTTCGATATAGTCTCCGACTTCTAACGGAACTGTAACACCACTTGCGTAATGGCCTTGGTTGAATTTGTCTGCCGCAGTATTATTAGGATCTTGCCTATTTTGGTGAATTACTTTATATCTAGTGCCGTTTTTGTAAAGGTTAAGCTCAACGTTGTTGTACTGTTTTTTACGGTTGATATATAAACCTGTACCAACCATATACATACCTCGTACCTTTGCGATGAATCGATTATTGGAAGTATTGAACTGCGAGTGAGAATCTGAGATTACGCGATCAAATTTAACCTTTTGAGTAGCGCTTTGTATCAAAGTTTGTTCATTCGTAACTGAAACATTGCACCAAGAGTTATTACCGAACAGGCTGTGCCACTTACTCCATCCAGTCGTAGAATAATAAGTTCGCACCCAACCGCCGGTGTATCCAATGTTGTTACCGGCGCCCATGAAGTGCTGCGCCATACGTCCAGAAGAATACTTTATCGTCATAGCAAATCCGTATGTCATGGGAAAACCCGTCTTTCCCTCGTCATTAACTGTTTGAACGGTTACTCCGATCGGGTACGTATCTCCGCTGGCCGTTGCATCGGTTAACGTAAGCTGAGACTTGTTGAGATTAATTGTCTCCGAAGTAATTGCGGCAATAGCTGCCTCGGTTGTTGCTTTATCTGCAACCGCAGCCCAAGGCATCCAAGCGCTCGCTCCGACTCCGAAGTTTCTATAATAGATATTTTTATAGTCATTAGCTGTAGCCGAGCTTCTATACGGAATAAAAACTTGCAGCGTGCCGCTACTATTGTTCGACTTTATAACTTGTAAAAAAGCCGTCCTGTAAATCGGCATGTTTAGTATCGTCGGGTTAGTCGCGTCTGTTCCGGGAATCAAATAATAAAAACCAGGCGTTGTTAGATCGTTTAGATCTCCGGAGGTTACGGACGTAGCAAACCCTTCGTCTGTCGTCAGTTTGAACAGCTGCCCGTTATCTGTTTTCTGCGCGTATCTATCCAAGCGATTTTTAAGCGAAGTATCCGTCGTACCATCGTAATTGGTCCGTGCCGCAACAACCTCCGCATTACTATCGCCCTTACTCGCTTCGATTACGAGGTTATCAACGTATGCATTGACCGCTTTTAACGCCGTGTCTACGTTAGTTCCTTCGTAACTTATTTGCGATGCCGAGTGCGCGATTTTAGCGTTTTCGTGCGTATCTAAATCGCTGCTTTGCTTATTTAACGCATCCTCGATGGTTTGCGCGTCTTGTTCTTGTTGCTTAAGGCGCGTCGCGTTCTCGTTCGGAGAATACGTTTTTATTAATTTAATCGCCATGATCGTCCTCCTTTGCGTTAATCTGACGGATTGGCCGTCATTAGTAAAACGGATATTTTCGAGCCGGCCGTAACGTACGTACTGTTCGGAGCTATCCGCGCTCCGTTACGCGCAAAACCTAACGTTAAAATATTGCTCGTATCGCCGCCCGGATTTAAATCGGTACCCACGAGCACATTCGCCGCTTTCAGGTTGATGTCCGCTTCTACTTGCGCATGTAACAGACTGTAGTAATTTTCGTTAAGCGTGACCCTCAGATCGTTTCCGCTAATTACTACACTGGTTACGAGGTTCTGTTGCGTCGCTACGTATCTAGCCGCATTTGAAACCGTCCAAGCCGTGCCTGTATATTCGAGAATCAGCGTTTGAGTGACCGCCCGCAGTTTCTTTGTTGCGTCATCGTTTGCGTAAAGATCCGTGTTAAAGCTGGCGCTCGTATTTAGCTTCTCGGCAGGCTCGCGATACGCGTAAATTTTCGCAATACGTTTACCGACTGCCCCCGTCGCATAGCCCGTCATAACCGTTCGAGTTTTCGTATTTGGATCGACGTAAACGTGAACGCCCTCAGGCTCTCGGAAACCGTCCTCCCAACTAATCGCCGTATTCTTCGCAAAGATAATCCGCTTTTCATAAATCGTCGTGTTCCCGCGAATATCATAGACGCGAAGCATGTTCGGTTCGGTCGCTTCGTTTGCGTCGCCCGTATACCAATAGACATACGGATAGTCCATATACGCGCCCTGAAAGATCGTGCCCGACGGAAGATCAACCGTCATTTCGTCTACCGTTTTTAGAACGTCTTTTCTAGCGCTTTCTAGGTCTTGCGCGACGACTTTGTTTTCGCGACGGAAGAATAGTAGATTGTGTTCGATGTCTAGCGAAACGACCGTGTATTCTTCGCCGCCGAGGTTTTTGGTCCGCTGAATGCTCGGATCGTTGTATCGAATGGATGCGCCTGGCTGATACGGAAAACGAGCGATTGTATGCGTTCGTTCTACATCCGACGTATAATAATGGCTCCAGATGTACATTTTGCCTTCGGATGCCGACCAATCGAGACCGATATTCGTTCCGTGACCGCCTTCGAGACAGACCATATAGTCGAGCATCTTTCCAGATAGATCCATTCGCGTAATCACAAACGATTCCATGTTCGGATTTTTGCCTTCACCGTTCCACACTTGCGTCGCGTATATTTGATTGTTTACACGATCGATGTTGAACGATTGTAGGACCGTCGAGTGCGCTAAATTAAGTCGTGCATATAACTCCGGCGATTGCTTCGTAAAATCTACGTAAGTGGCCGCTTCTAGAACCTGCGTTGTGGTCGTCATATCGCTTGAAATCTCGCGCCGTATTTCGTTGGTGCGCGCCTGTATATAATTTTCCTGATTACGAATCCGCAGCATCTCTTCGACTTGCATATCGAGCACCGATTTACTTACGTTTGCCAGCGTTAATTCTGGCGCATCGTAGGGATCTAACGGATTGTACGTCATCTCAACGATCCGAACTGTATCTTCGTACGTAGTTCCGGCGATAAGTGTATCCGCGATTACGTTGATTGAATCACCGATATCAAATTCGTCTTCGCGGCCATCCAGCAACGGATCATAAAACGCGATTGGCGTGACCGATATCGTTATTTGCGGATAAGGATTGACGATTTCCTTCAGCGCAGCTTCCATGCTCGACTTTGACGTATATCGATCGTCAACTATCGAAGCCGCATACCGAGGTCGGCCGTCGAGTAAAAAGTAGTTCTCATCCGGGTGGATATACTGAAACGGTTCAAACGCATATTTGCCGGTATTCTCGTCTTTCTTACCGAATCCCCAAGCCCGCGTCGTAATGTTTTGCGAGGAAGTTTTAATCGTTATGCCTTGGATGTTATACCGCGTATCCAGCTTAAAGTTTCGCGCCTGCCCGAGCTTTTTGTAAACGTAGATCATATCGTTATCGACTGCGAGCTCGACTTTGTAGTCCTCGACAATTTCGTCCATAAGTTCGATGCCGTTTTTGTTACCGAAGTTTTCTTGAACTACGGATGATATATTTGCCGCATCGCTTGAAATATCGTATCTAAATCCGCTACCCGATAACGTATGGCTCAGCGCCTTGGATAGCGAAAGTGTTCCGGATAGTTCTTCGTTGACGAAATGGTTATTGAGCCGCATCGTGTACATGTGGTGAGCCGTTATGACTTTCGTTAAAGACTCGTCGACTTGCTCCTTTTCAACGTCCGTAATGAAATAGCGCTGTGCTCCGTATGTCTTTTCGTCTACTATCAGTACGTTAGTTTCCGTTAATAGATTAAATGCGAGTTGGTTGTCATACGTAAGCTCGATCGTAAAGCTAAGTTCTTTCTTGCCGTCCGTCCCTACTTTGAGAGACGGCGCTACATCTATATCGAGAATTTCCTGTTGTTCTCCGGTATCTACCGACTGTACGAATAGTTGTTTGATAGGCCGCCCCTCCTTTATTTATAGTAGAAACGTGTTTTGAATCGAATATCGACCGCGCTCGCATTTTGTACGTAAAAGCTGTTATAGCCGGGCGCCATAGACGGAAAACGACCGGAGGTTTTAACCCCGGCCGAATCGTTTACAAATACGTATTGTCGCCTAATTTCAACTTTTTGCGTTGAGTTAAGCGTTGTCTTTATCGTTAATGATTCGCCTGTCGTGCGATTGGCGATCGTTATATTAGTGCCGGCCAAATACATCTCGACCTTATAGTCGTGCTCCGTCGGATAAATCGTAACGTCCGACGCGTTGTAGACTTTAAAATCTGCTACGTCCTTAAACCGGTAAGGAATGTCGTTCTGATCCGGAATGTTCATGCCCGGAAAAAAGTGCTCGCCGGCAACGTTTAGCGCAGTCTCTGACGTATACTTTGATTCCGACAGACCATCTAGCGCGATGAATTCGAGTTCGATTTCTTTGTAGTTTTTCTCCCGATTCTTTTCGCGATCAAATACGTCATCACACACGACTTTCCAACGAACACCGGGCGTAAAAGTATGCGTAATGTAGTACGGTACGTCTTGAACGAAAAGCTTCGCAAGAGCATCCCGATATAAATAGAAATGCTCCGGCGATCTTGCGGACAATAGAAAAACGGCCTTGATTTTGCGCTCTTTGTACTTCACTCGTCGTTGGCGCTGAACAAGACCGTTCCTATTCGCTAAATCTAACGTGGTTCTACCGATGCTCGGAGACTCCGGCGTAAAGCTTTGAAGCCTAACGAAAGGGAGTAGGCTTCGTAGCGATTGGTCGCCGTCTCCCTGATCTATTAACAAATCGAACATTACCTAACCCCCTTCGAAAACTTCTTGGCGTTCATAATGCGTGCGCTGCGATTGTCTAACGCCTTGCCGTCAAGATAAACCGCCGTGTCTTTATCGCCAAGCGCTTTTGTGGCGTTTAGCTGTTCGCTAGAAATCGCGTTTTGTTTTTCGAGCAAGCTAATAAGCTGCGCAGTAAGAGCCACGCTTTGACCTTCGTTTGAAACGCCGAGCTTATCGCCCGTTGATTTCCAAAGCTGAATCGCACGTTGACGGTTGTTCTGCAACGGAATAACCGCTTCCGGTCCTTCTTCCGCAACCCAAGCGAGCTGCTTCTGCGTTACGATGTCACCGATTTTGTAACCTTTGTACGGACCGCCTGCGCGCATAGACTTGATGCCTGGCGTATTGAATACCGTTCTGTAGCGCGAAATGATATACCGAATGGCTGCAACCGCGTTGTGTACCGGATTCATGATGTCGCCCATGCCTTTCATCTTATGCGAATCAAACGTTGTTCTAATTGTCTGCATAAGCCCCATCGATGGCGTTCCGCGCTTCCAGTTGATGTCCCACTTGTTAATCGTAGACGGACCGGTACGTCCTCCGGATTCCTTCATCGCCATAGTCGTTAAAGGACCGAACCAGTTGCTCGGAACTTTCGTAATCTCCATCGCTTTACGAATCCACTGTTTAACGTTGCCGGTCGCTTTTTCTCCGCTACCGAAGCCGCCGCCAAAATCATCGATCTGCTTCTTAACGAAACCGACCATTGACGACTTAACCTTTTCGTAAGCCCCTTTCGCCATGTTGCCGAATACGCCGGAGATTTCCGGAAGCTTTAGGCCGAGACTGCCGACAACTTTCGAGATTAGCTTCTCCGGATCGGAAACGTAATCCCATACGTCAAACGCGAATTCTTTGACTTTGTTAACGGCACCCTTCGCGACATTTACGACTTTGTCTTTCGCGCCTGAAACTGCGTCGACGCCTTGTTCGAATAGGTTTTTCTTTTTCGTACCGTTATTGTAGGCCGGGATGCCTTGCGCAATAAGCTTTTTCGTCATATCGTGTGGAATGACTTGCGTACCTTTCGGAAGATTAAAGAGCGTATCTCTGCCTGGGCTTAACCCGGTGAATCCGGAAGGTGTACGGAATAACTCAGGGCCGCCGCCATCGCCTAAGATAGCTGGGCCGCCTGGATGTCCGCCTGCTGACGTACCTTTCGCGTATCTAGGAATCTCTAATTTCGGAATGTAGTGTTTTTTATCAACGCCGATTAGTCCGAGAACCTTATTGATACCTTTTTGCGTAAGTCCGTTTACGATGCCTTCGAATCCGCCGATCATCTTATTTCCGAGGGCTTTAACGCCATCTACCGCTTTGCCCGCCATGTTTTTAATCCCATCGCCAATTTTTCCTGGAAGGGCTTTAGCGTTTGAAACCATCTTGTCAAAAGTTTCAACCGCAAAATCTTTTATTCGTTTAAAGAAATTTTTAGTATTTCCCCACAAAGAGTTCCAAGCGCTTACCACACCATCGACTACTTTTCCTGCCAGGTTTTTAACAGTTCCCCATATACTGTTCCATATACTCTTCAGAAATCCCCATATCGCATTAAAAACAGAAGAAGTTACAGACTTTATTAGGTTCCACGCAGTTGTAACAGCTAATAAAACTAAGTTAACGGCACCTTGTATAACAGAACCAATAATTGTCCACACGCTCTTCAGTATCCCTAAAACCGCGTTCCAAACACCTTGCCAATCTCCTTTTAGTACCGAAGAGAAAAGCTTGATGATATTTGTAACTAAATTAAGAGCTCCTTGAATAACGCCGACAATTACCGGAAAAACAATCTGAACAACTTGCAGTATGAAACGAATTGCTGGAATGACTACGTTTTGAATAATTATTGCTACACCCTTCAATATCGCAATGATAACTGGGACTGCCGCTTGGATAATCGCTAGAACAACAGGGAAAACCGCTTGAACCACGCTAAGTACAAGAGGTAATACATTAGTTACGAGATCTTTGATTACGGTAGCGAGTAATTTGATTATCGCAACAACAATCGGTAATGCTGCTTGTATGATTGTCAGGACTGCAGGGAAAATCGCCTGAACGGCGCTCAATAATATCGGAAGTACCTGAGTCGCGATCATTTGAATTATCGGCACGATTGCTTGAATAAGACTCAAAGCTACTGGAAATACCGCTTGGACTACGTTCAGAATAATCGGCAGTAATGACGTAAACCCTTGAACAAGTACCGGAAGCACTGCCGCTACGATTCCGTCAAAAGCTACCTTCGCGCCGTTATATGCGACTAAGGCTCCGGCTTTGATTGCGTTAAACACTACGCCGAGAAGTTTCTGTAACTGCTCCGAGTGTTTGTATACGAGAACAAAGACGGTAACTAGTGCGGCTATGCCCGCTATTGTTAACGAAATTGGACTCGTTAAGGCCGCCAATATCGACGTAAATATTCCCATCATGCCGCCTGCCGCCGCAATCTGAACCGACAAAAGACCCCACGCGATTTGTAAAGAACCCAAACCGACGAGCGCGCCTCCGATTCCGGCTAGCAAAACGCCAAGTACAGTTATAACGCCGAGAATGGCCGCAGTCGCAGCTAGCGTGATAGCAACGAATTTCTGCATACCTGGCGATAGATTATTGAACGCGTCAACGACCTTTTGAAGCACGGCAACTAACGCCGATACGACCGGAGTTAATGCTTTACCGATATTGATCTGCGCTGTTTCGAACGCGCCCGAAAGTTCCTCGATCCGACCTTTCAAGTTGTTCATACGCTCCGCAGCAACGTCGGCCGCTTTGATTTTATCCATCGCCTTAGCCATTGCGGTAAAGCCTTTCGATCCTTCTTTTCCGAGTATTAACGCGCCACGAATTGCGTCAGATCCGAAGATATTATAAAGAGCTTCCTGCTTATCTTTCGCGGACATACCGTCAAGTGCTTTCGAAAGTTCCCCGGAAATCTCCGTCATGCTACGGATATTACCGTTCGCATCGAAAAACTTGTTATCCATGATTCCGAGGTTTCTCGTCGCTTTATCGAACGCCTTCGAAAACTTGTCGGTTCCTTCTTTCGCGCCTGACGTTTTCGCAACGTATTTATTAAGAGCGTCGTAAATATCGCCTAAGTCCTTGGTCGCCGGCTTGAAGCCTTTTTCAGCCATCCGCTTATAGGCTTCGGTTGTATCAAGCGTTACTAAACCTAAGTCGGACATCGATTCATATTGCGCTTTAGTCATCGGCACTAAACGGCTGAGCATCGTTTTAAGTGACGTACCCGCATCCGATCCTTTAAGACCGTTCTGTGCGAAAACAGCAAGCGCCGTCGCCGTATCTTTAAACGTCAGCCCCATTCCGGCAGCAACCGCAGAAGTCATCGATAACCCGTACTTCATTTCTTGAACGTCGGTTGCCGAAGAGTTGGCCGCCCCTGCCAGAATATCCGCTGCTTGCGCTACGCTAAGGTTGTCGTCCTTAAACGCATTAAGTGCAGTCGAAGCGATTTCTGCCGCATCCGCTAGTTCGAGTCCGCCCGCCGTTGCTAACGAAAGCGCACCGGAAAGACCGCCGTTTATGATATCCTGCGTAGTTACGCCGGCTTTAACGAGTTCTTCCATACCTTGCGCTGCCTCTAACGCACTGTATTTCGTGTCAGCACCGAGTTTGACCGCCAGGTTCGTTAAAGCATCGCTGTACTTATTCGCTTCTTCCGGATTCATAACCGATTTAACGTTCGACATTTGCTGTTCGAAGTCCATCGACTTTTTAGTCGCAAGGCCTAGCGCTCCACCAACCGCTAAGGTAGCCGCGCCGAATGATGTCGCGATTTCCGAGCCGATCGACTGTAAATTTCCGCCGACCGTCCGAAGGTTTTCACCGCTTTCTTGGGCTTGCGTTCCCATGCGATGCCAGGCGTTGGCTTGCTGCTCAATTTGCGTGTTAGTCGCTCTTAATTGCGCCTGCGTTTCGCGAAGCTGTGCGGTCGCTTCGTTCATACGAGCGCTAAGTTCCTGCGTTTCCTGTGCGTCCTCACCTTTTGCGCGTTTAGATTCGAGATATAAACGGCGTAGGTCTTTAAGGCGCTGCTGCTGAAGATCAATCGATTTATTTAAATGGTCGGCTTTCTGCCTCAGTTGGTCCGAGGTCGATCCGAAGTTATCAACGCCAGCCGTTGACGCTTTAAACGCCGCATCAAGCGCACGCATTTTCGTTGTGATCGTATTGACGCTCGCGTTTAGTTTGGCGCCTAGCTGTGCGAAACCTGTACTCTGTTCCTTAATCCGTTTGTTGACGAGATCGAGTTGGTCCTCGGTTTTCCTCATGGCCGCTAACGCTTTGTTGTACTGCGTTAGTAACTTAACGGAGGCAGCCGCATCTTTTCCTTTTGTCCGCACGCTTTCTTCGTACTGACGCTTAAGATCGGTTAGTTTCGCTTTGTGTACTTGCAGCGTTCGATTTAGTACGTTCGCTTTCTGATTAAGAGTATCGAGACTATTATCGAATTTACCTGCGCCAGCCATAGTCGCCTTGAATTCGCTATTAAGCGCACCGAGCTTTCGGTTGATATCCGCAAGTCCTCGCGTTAGGTCTGCGCTTTCTAGTCCGATACTGACTCGCAATGAGCCGAGTGATTCCGCCATGCTTTACCCCCTTTCTAAAAACCGAGTACCTGATCGATATAGACTTCCTGCTTCCCGCCGCTTGAATCGTTGCGCTTGTTTTTACCGCTATCGGAATATTGCATTAGCTCGAAGAACCAGCCGATGTCCATTTCGTCCAGGTAATAGATATCCTGCGGCCGTTCCATGCTGTCGAGATAAAGCTTTTTAATGTCGTGTTCGAGCTTTTCGAGGAAGTCTAAAGGGAAAAGGTACCCCGGCGTTAGTTTTTTGCCGGAGTCTCCGCAGTGGCTTCGCCTTCACCTTTCGCAGTTTCTGATGGTTCAACGCCTGCATTAACCGTTCCTACGACGCCTTGGATCGTATCGGAAATAGTTGAGATCATCTTTTCGGAAGAAATTCCGTCGTAGAAATCGTCAAGCGAGAACTGGCCGTCGTAAACGCGAACAACGTAATCAACGAGGTTGTCAAGATCGCCAACGTCCAAGTCATCGAAGTTGCTTGTTTTCGAAAGTTTGATAGCTTCGCGAAGCATTCTTCCTTTAATGAATGGCGCGCTAAATACTTTTTCCTCACCGTTGATTAGTAATGTAATTTGCATATAAACACTCTCCTAGTTTTTTGTTTTTAAGTAGTCAAATAAAAAGAGAGCCGGCTTGCGCCGAACTCTCCGTTGAATCTATTAAGCTCCTGTATTTTCTTCCGGTGCAGGTGAAGACGTAGAAGGCTCGTAAACTTTCTTAAACCAATCGTTAATGACCGTCTGATTAACGCCTTCACCTTTCGTGTAAACTGAACGTCCCCAAACGCCATCAAATTCACGACGCATGAATGTACCGGAAATTGAATCTGTCTGGAATTCCGGACTATCCGTTTTAGTTGCGAATTCTTCTTCTTGTAACTGGAATTTACCTTTATATAACGCGTAAAGCTTATCGCCGCCGCCCGATACTTGCGACTTAAAGAGCAACGCACCATATGGCGCCAAGTCAGTGTCTTTCTTTTCGAGTACGCCGTCAGCGTTAATCGTGTGACCGAGCAATAACGCCTGGATATCGTGAGATAATTGGTCAACACCGATTTCTACCTCAACGCCTCCGAAAGCTGTTTCGATTTCTGACGGACCATCATCCGCGTTCAAAGTTTCGCTGTTTGTATTCGGTGAAATAGATGCCTCGATTGCCTTACCGACCTTAACCGGCGTATCGTAAGTGGCGCCCGTAGCATCGTCCTTAATCAATTTCGCAAAGTAAATATCGCGTAATCCCATGCGTGTTCCTGCCAAATTTATTCCTCCTCTGTATTTTGCGCATAATAAAAACGGAGCACCTTGTGGTAGATCTCCGTTTCGTTTTCGTATAGGTCGTACTGCCCTAAGCGACCAAAGCCCGCGTCAACGAGCTGTTTCTTAACACCGGTTTCTAGACGGGCGTATTCGCTATGGTCCTTCGTATAAATATCAACTTGAACGTAAAATCCCGTCGCTTCCTCGGCATCTTCCGCATTGAATGCGCTCTTTTCGTCGTAGAAGAAAAAACGGATATACGTTTCGTCCTCTCCGCGATACTTCAGAAAAACAACGGGCACGCCCAACGGTTTAAGCGCCGAATTAACGATTGCCCGTGCACTCATCGCAGTAACTCCCTTTCTAAATAGCGTCTGATTTCGCGCTGTGCTTCGTTCTTTTTCGCGTTGAAAGACGGCTCAATGAAAGGCATCGCTTGGTGTCCGGGGTGGTCGACTTCTCTTCCGTAAAACGTAGAACCGTCGCTCATGACCTTTTTGTTCTTCGCTTTCTCTAAGTGCGGACTGGTGCCGAACTCAGCGAATCGCGATATAAAGTCGAGGTCGCTCGGTCCGATTTCGATAATGTCGTTCTTAACGTCGCTGACTAGGATCTTGCTTTGTTCGCTAGGTTTTCGCGCTTCCATCTCGTCAAATACCGGTTTTGCGCCGGCTTCGAGAGCGCCTTTCTTAACGGATTGAGCTTCGCGGCCCATCCGATTAAGCCGCGTCATTAATTCGCGCATTCCTTTTACGTTTGATCTCGAACTCACTTAACGTTGACCTCCTCCCCGATAATCGTGAAGGTAACGTTCGCTTCGTTATCGTTGATGATGCTTTTGATCTCGAACTCGCGTCCGCCATATTTAACGCGCATCTTATTGTTGAGTAGCGAATTCATCCGCTTTGAATACCGAATGATAAAACGGGTCGTTCTCTCGGCCTGAATCGTAGCCGCCGCGATATATTCCCGGCCCTGTAACGTTTTTACTGCCGCCCATACCGTAGCGACCTCCGTCCAGCCATCGATCTCAAACCCTTCGTCATTCGTTGTGTTTCCGTATTGTAAAAACGTGATTCGCTTGTTTAAACTTCCGATATTTACCGCCATAGCCTCACCTCAATTGAAGGATCATACCGGCGATTTTTGTGCCGCTGTTGGCTGTCGTCCTATTTTCGTAGGCATCCGCGACATAGATCAGCGCCGCCATTTTGTATAGGTCCGATTCGGTATCCTTTACGCCTGCGTTTTCCATGTGCTTGGCTGCTGCGGAAATAAAAAAGGAGACGAGGTTGTCGTCCTCATCTCCGTCAATCCGCAAGTATTCTTTTGCTTCCTCAAGCGTAAGAGCCATCGTTATTCACCTGCCGGTGGTGTCGGTTCGTTAACGGTAATAGCAACCGTCGTCTTAACCGAAGGTTTTACCTTAGACGCGACTGTAATCGTCGTTGTGCCGGCCGTTTTAGCCGTTACTAAGCCGGAGCTTGATACGGTTGCTGTTGCGGTGCTGCTAGACGTGTAGGTCACGTTTTGATCTGCGCCTGCTGGCGAAACTGTTGCGTTAATCTGGTACGTATCGCCGACCGTTAATGTCTTAGATGATTCCGTTACGTTAACGCTTGTAGGTTCGGTCGCTAACGTTGTAACCGAAAGCTCGGCGCTAAGTGGCGACGGATCACCGACGTTAGGAATTGCGCGGACTTGATACTTATACGTAGTTAATTGCGTCAAGCCGCTGTCCGCAAACGATGTTCCTACGCGTGTTCCGATGGATACTCCGTCTCTATAAACTTCGTATTCTTTGATGCCCCCGTTAAAGGTTACGGCGTCCCAACTAAGGGACACCGATGTGTCTTTAGGAGTCGCCGTTAACCCTTGGGGCGCATTAGGGCGCAGTTACGACGGATGCGATACGGAAAGCAGATTTAAGTTTGATTTTGTGATCGAACCAAGCAGTCAGAACGAATAAGTTCTCGCCTGTGCTGATGTCTTTGTCGCTTTCGTAAGTGATCGCAGGATCGTAGTTAAAGTGAGAGTAACGGAAGTCACCCACGATTGGTTTAACCGCAGCATCAGAGAACACAACCGGCTTACCGATGATTTGCTCTGGCTGAGCGTTGTAAAGAGTTGCGCTGCCGTTCGCAAGAGTTTCGATCATTTCAAGGTAATCAGAGTAGCGCATCATAACTTTTGCGTTATCGCGGAAGTCTTCTGCAAGATCAGCGATTGCCGCTTTGATTGCTTTATACGTGCTGTCTCCCTGAACTTCTTTGATTCCTGCACCGTAGAATGACATTTCTTCTTCGCCAGTTTTCGGAGTCACAGCGAAAGAGACTTTCTTTTCTTTGGCAGCCAAACCGGATTGAAGCGCTCTCTCAACAGTAGAAACCAAGTCAGTATCAGTTGCAGCCAAAATAGTTTCAGAGATTTTAGCTTTAACTTTGAACTTACGACGGCCGAAAGTAACGACTGAGCCTTCAACTTCTAGTTCCTTAGCAGTCTGTGTATCTTGAATGAAGTCGTCATCATCTAAAGAAAAGTCCACTTTAGGGATCTCAAGATTTGTAACGTTAGTGTAAGTTGATACACTGCGTAGTGGGTTTGTTACAAAAGGTTCGTGTAAAAGCTCTTGTGAAACTGTTTTAGGAAGGAGTTTTTCGCCACCAGTTCCATTGTTGTCCCCTAAAACCGCTCTAACTTCTTGTGCAGGAACTTCATTACGTACAGCTGCGCGAATGAATCCGGCTTTAGCTGAGATTTTTTGTACTTCAGGATCGTTACTGGATAGCCCCGCAGATACGCCGGCTTTTGCTTTTTCTAAGCTCGCTTGGATTTTCGCTTTCTGTTCGCGCTCTAAAGAATCATGTTGGTTTTGAAGGATATCCATACGCTCTTTAAGGTCATCTTTCTTCTGTTTAAGAGCTCTTACATCTTCGATAGAAGCGTTCGGATCAGCAGCTTTGTTCATGATTTCCTTCTCGACAGATGCTAGTTGAGTACCCACAGTGTTTAAGTTAGCCTTCAGATCAAATAGTTCCATTAAATAATTCCCCCGTTTTTGAGTTTTAGTAAGTTGGTTTGTGCTTCCGCGATTAATTGCTCGCGTTCCAGGCGCTCTCTTTCCGCCTGCTTTTCGTCTTCTTGCGTTTGATTAAGTAAAGCGTCCGGAGTATTCCGATAACTCGCGAATAACTTCGTATCTACTTTCGCAGCCACTTGCTTAGGTGCTTCGATGCTGTCGCAAAGCCCTAATTCGAGGCATTCTTGCGCTGTAAGCCACGTTTCAGCGTCCAAAAGCGCGATTAATCGGTCGCGATCAAGCTTTTCGCCTGCTTTTCCGAGATAAGCCTCGATAAGACTTTCGCGAATACGGTCCATGTCATCGGCTTGCTTGCGGAGTTCGTCCGCGTTTCCCTGCGCTAACGTCCACGGATTGTGAATCATCATCATCGCGTTTGCGGGCATAAAAATAGCGTCACCGGACATTGCGATGACACTTGCGATACTGGCCGCTAGCCCGTCGACGTAAACGTTAACGTGGGCTTTGTGCCGCTTTATGATGTTGTAGATCGAATTTCCTTCGAAAACGGACCCGCCAGGCGAGTTAATATAGATATTCAGCGTAGAAACGTCGCCAAGTTCGTCTAAATCCGCCTTAAAAGTCTGCGCTGTTACTTCGTCGCCCCAAAATTGAGCCGAACTAATTTCGCTGTAAATGTATACCTCTCCAGCTTTAGCGTCATTCTTCGCCGCTTTGATTTCCCAGAACTTCTTTATCGTCCTCACCTCCTTTCGAGTCTTCGTTATCATCTTCGTTAGTTTTTAACGTTGGAGGCGTTGGCGCGTCGGTGCTTGTGATTTTCTGCTGCGCGACTTGATCGATCGGGAATAAGTCTTTGCTTAAATAAAGCGTATCTCCGCCCTTTTCTGGCGGTAAATCCTCCCATGCACGCACCTCGTTCGGCTTAAACCAACCGCTCCGGATGCCTTGTTGATAGAAATTACCGCGAGTCTGCATGTCTCCGCGCAATAACGCGTTCATACTGAACTTAAAATAATAACCGGCCTTGCGTTCCTTTTCGGTCAGCAACTTCCGGTTAAATTCCTTTTCGTATTGAGTTGCGATAGGCATCAACGTGCCTTGTACATAATCGATGTAAAGTTGCTCCATGTTCGATACGCTGCCTTGCGTTTCACCGAGCATATATAACGGAATGTTAAAAGCCTGCGCAACCCTTGAACGGGTCACTTTTTCGACCTCGAACGCCTTTGTATCGATGAATTCTTGCTTTAATTCGCGAATTTTAACGCCTTGCTCCTGAATTAAGATACCGCCATTATCTCTATAGAAACTTTTAAAGTTCTCGAGCATCTCCGCTTTCCGCTTCTCGTCCAGTTGCGTCGCAAGTTCGAGAATGAACGATATCTTGGCGCCGTCCATCTGTTCGAGACTGAACGTCCTTACATCGCGATCAAAGTCGAGTGCGTTCCGCAGTACCTTTAACGGCGAGATTCCTTTCAGTCCGTCAACCGACGTGTACTTAACGTGAATCATATCCATGTTGTGAACGAAGTAATTTCCGTTATCACCGAATATCTCGTACCAGAGCTCGCGAGACGTTTCTTCAATGACCGGCTGCACTCGCGAAGGGTCTAAAACATCCAATCCGATGACTTCATATCGCATTCCATACCGTTTTATCGCGTAAGCATTGCCGTAAACAGCTCGATGCGTCTCTAAAATTCCGATCATTTCACCGGACGTCATGTTATGGTTCGGCGCGTACGTTAATAGTTCGGATGCCTGCGACTCGATTGGCTGATAATTTTTGTACGCCTTGATCGGTAAGCTTGCCATCGTATTTGACAGCCGCGATACAGCCGAAAAGACTGTTTCGTTATCAGCTAGCGTTGTCTCTCCGTAGTTGCCGAAAATACTGGCGCGAGGAATAAACCAATGCGGAAGGTCCTTTTTAACGGCCGCCTTTGATCCGGATGCGCCTCCGAAAAAGCTTCGTACGTTGCTCCAAAAGCCCATTTTCTCACCTCCTAACCGTTTAGTAGATCGTTAATCGAGATAAATCCGACGCTCCCGCCTCCAACCGGCTTAGTCATGTCGAGATATACCTGCGAATGGGCGTTAAGGAACGCAGCAAAGCCGTCTATTTTCCGGTAGCGCGTCTGCTTGGTCGGCAACCAGTTTCCGTTGCGATCTTCGACGAGCTTAACGTTGTTTAAGTACCACGTAAAAAGTTTGTTTTCGTTATATACGACTCTTCCGTCGAGCAATAATTCTTTAACGTTCTTCAACGGATCGCTCAGCGTAATGTAACCCTGCCGCACGACCTCCGTTTGGAATCCGTAGTTCTGCAGGTCTTGCACCAACCGCATCGCATTCGCCGGGTCAAACGTGATCTTTTCGATCTGATATTTGCGCGACATTTCCACGAACCAATCGTAAACGTACTCGTATTCCACGTATTCGCCCGGAATAATCGTCAAATAACCGTCGGCCTCAAACCCACGGTAGTCGATTTTTTCGTTATCTTTTTGTACTTTTGCCGCCGGAACCCACGAATGAGACAAAACAAAAACGCGATTATCCGGCAAAATAAATTCCAGACACGCGCTCGTAAAGTCTTCCGTTTGTGATAAGTCGAAGCCGCCGATACATCTCATGCCGCGCAACGATTCCGGATCTACATGTCCGTTATTGCGCTTAATGACTTCGAAGTCGATAAAGCTTTCTTCGCCGTTGTCAACGAAGATATTGAAACGCTTGACCAGCCAGTCGTTATATTCTCGTGGTACGTGTCGGTCCGCGTTAAAGTCCTGTATCATTGACGGAATATCCATCGTTACGCCGATGTTTGGGTTCGCTTTGATCCACATTTCCGGGTTTTCGACCTCGGATATGTCGTCTAATTCCGCCATAAAGTAGAAATTTCGCTCCTGTACGTTACTTCCGTCAAGAACATCGGAGGCAATTTCGTAATATTCGACTAAAGGACCGTCCAGCTGATAACCTGCCGTCGTAATGTAAATGATTAACGGCTGAGTCCGCGCAGCCCTTGAGTTCTTGATTACGCTAATGAGTTTCGAATCTTTGAATTCGTGGATCTCATCGAATATGCCGAGGTGCGTATTTAAGCCGTCCAACTTTTCGCTATCTGACGCCCGCGCTTCGATTTGACTCATTGACGCGTCGTGATAAATGCCTTTCTGATTTTCGCGAATATGTTTACGAAGCTTTGGCGATTTTCTAATCATGGCGCGACTCTCTTCGAAAAGCACGCCCGCCTGCTGCTTCGAGTTGGCTAAAACGTAGGCTCTGGCGCCCGGTTCGCCGTCTTTTGTTATCGCAAAGTTAGCCAAACCGCTGATTTTCGTTGTTTTTCCGTTCTTACGGCCGACAAATATCAGGCCCTCGCGGAAACGTCGTAGCCCAGTATCGCGATGAACCCACCCGTACAGCGATCCGATAACGAAGTGCTGCCACGGCTGAAGCGTTAAGTTTGAATACCGACCTTGCGACGGCTTGCAATACCGCTCGATAAATTGTATCGGCCGGTGTCCTTTTTCTTCGTCAAAGACGTAAGGAAATTCGTCTGTGCCGGCGCGTTCAAGATCGCGAAGGTGACGTCTGCAAGCGAGAATATTTTTCTTGCTCGCGACTATTTCACCCGACGCTACCTTTTCCGCATACCAAGTCGTTAGCAACTTTTCGGACGGTTTTTCGCGTATAAATCCGGCTATTTTTTGCGTTTTTAGCCAGTTTTCGTACCATTTTTCGACCTCTGTAGCGTTAGAATTTACTGAAATCGTCGTCATCGTCATCACCGCCTGCGTTTAATTCCTTGCGTTGTGCCGGCGTAAGATCGAGTGATTTCAGAAGGTTATTTAACGTCGTAACCGTCTTCGTAAGCTCAATCGCTAACGGATTTTTGACGAGGTTTTCCGCGCCTGCCTTGTTCGTATGCCGCATCATTAAAGGGTTTTCCGCCACTTCCTTTTTTAATCGGCGGTAGAACTTATGCGTATCGATGTAAAGTTCGATAAGCTCTTCGTCCGATTCCGTATACCTGTCGCCAAGATATTCGCGCAGCCTTTTCGCAGTGGGTACCGCCATATGATCGCTCCTTTCGTCCGGGGATTTACCCCCTTTAATGTAAAATTTCCGGTCGCGCTACAAGCGAAGGGGCCCCGCCGGTCCCTACGTTTTTGCCTTCGAAATCCCGACGGTAGGGGGGCTATAGCTCCGGATTAGCCTGCGCCTTAACCACGTTTATTCTGCGTTTCTTAGCCGTTTTCGCAGCCGGTCCAGCGCCTTTTTCCGGGTGCCTTCGGTTGTGGCACGGATTGCACAAACTTACGAGATTTTCGAGCGTTAGCGCGAGTTCCGGATGATCGCGCAGTTCTTTGATATGATGAACCGTCTGAGCCTTCGTTATCTTACGTTCTTTGAGACAGTCTTGGCATAAGCCGTGGTCGCGCGTAAGAGCCAACGCTCTACATTCCGTCCATGCCTTCGACTTGTAGAACGCTCGTGCTTCGGGATCGCGTTTATGTTTGTCGTAGTAGTTAGGCATCGACCGAATCACCGTACAAGTTATAACGCTTAACCTCAGCAGAGTCCGGATTGTACGTTATCCTTTCGATATTACAGTTGCCGTTATGCTTCTCGATATTGATATACGTTGGAACCTTTCCGTTTGCATTATCGGTATGCCACAGAAACTCTACCGCAACCCTACCCGTAAGCTCTTCGCCTTTGTATATAACGCGTGGGATCGATTGCTCATCCGTTAGTTCTATCGTTAGTAGTTTCGGTGTTGACACCTCACACTGACACTTGGCACAACACGACTTACTATCTTCGCGAGGAATACGGCTGCCCTTTAGTTCAATCACAATGCTTCTCCCCTTTCATTAAGTAAAGCGTCAATCACTCTACAGTGACTTAGGCAGCTCTGCTATCGGTTAGCTTCCGCATGATATCCTCGAACTTGTTGCGGTAGTATGATTGGCGATGCTTAGGTAACTGCTTTACAAACTTATTCACGTGAACGGCCCTAGCTTTTCCGACCACTCTATCCTCATCAGTTCCATACATGTGAACGATAATTAATCTCCGGCACTCTGGCGCATATCTTCTAACTGTTCGGTTACCTCTGTTAATCGTGGAGTAGTCGTTGAGTTTAGCGTCTAGCCAAACGTTATTGTTTAGTAGGAAATCTGGGCAGCAATCGCCGGCTCCGTTAGTAATCTTGGGGCGCTTGAAACTGATATTCAATTCACTAAGGAGTTCATGGAGTACATCTTCGAAAGCCTTACCGCAGTTAACATAGACATACTTATTTGCGCGTATATCCTCGTAAGAATATCCAGCGGCAATTACTGCGTCCTTATAGCTGCCGAATAGCGTGATACATCTACGTCTAAGGAGATCGTCTTGAGCTCTAATCGCGGTGTAATTTAACGGCAATCCTTCTCGATATCGTCTACTGATTTCGTTAAAAATGGATTGTTTATCCGGGTACTTTCGTGATCCTCTTTCTTTATTGCGTCCGATTCTTTCCGTCATATGCGTTCTCCTACCTTTCGCGTATTTTTCCTACCGCTTAAGGTGCGATGCGGCTCGCACGTGGTAGGCCGTTTCCTGCCGGTAGCTAATCGACAGTGAGCCGCAAACACAAAAAAGGCGACCGACAATATGCCGATCGCTTTCGTTCTGTCTGCGGAAACACAAACAAACTTAATAAAATTCAAAAATTGGGGAAGAGGAAGAAAAAACGACGTATAGTATCCAAGAGGTTATCGATTCCTTCCTCACTAAATACAGATAAAATCCACATGAAACATAGGTTTTTAGAAGTTAACAAGAATTAATTTTCATAACGTAAGGCAGCATATGAGGCTTTAATACAAGTATTTTGAGGGGAATTAGTTACACTTCTTTATCCAGTGAAAATCACCGGACAATAGTTCTTTGAAACATAGCGTCCCTACGTCGCTATCGCTCCTTCGGGCCGCAGATATTATTTATTAAGTACCTTTATCGCGATTAAATAACTAATAACTTAATATCTCCGCCGTATGAGCGTAAGCGAATGGAAGGCGGTATGTTTAAACGGTTTTTTATTTAGTATAGATATAGAACGTTTTGCGTAAATTCCACGTCAAAAACAGCGTTCGCTCTTAGAGCCGCAAGGGATTCAGCGTTTGTAAGCACGGTGCAAAAAAGGGGGTGTATCTCGGCTTTTTGGTGCAAAAAAGGGGGTGTATTTTTCACCCCACGTAAGATTTCGAAGTAAATAACGCATCCAATGTTCCGTCCGGCTGTCCTGACTTCCGATAGAAAATGTACGGATTTAGCACCGTCAACTTTTCGCGACTGTCCTTCGCTCGATGCCATACGCCAACAACCCCGGCCTTCCTTAATCTGGTCAGCGTTTCGCGCGCTTTCTTTTCCGACATACCAACGAGCTCTCCGATTTGCTTTTCGTTGAGAAACCGGATCTCTCCCGTTGCACAAAACGGATCGTTGCATATCATATTCGTTTCTAAATGGACGTTAGGAAGCAGTTTATATACGAAGCCAAGGTCCGCCGCCTTTACATCGAGGCATTTAACGGTAGAAAAGAACGTTTTAATCATGTTCTGCGACTCGCCGCCGGCCTTACCTCGTAGGTGATAGCGAGGGTTTACCGTAAAGCGTCCGTCTTCTTCATATATGATCTCTTTATCCTTCAGCTCGGTAACGACCGCCTTAACTGTGCGCGGGCTCACCTTTAGTATTTTCGCTAATGCTGCGCGTTTGGCCGGCTCTTTCTTTCCGTCTAGGATTACGTTTGTTTCGTACTCGATATACGGCTGTAGCATAACGACGTAGCCGCAATACGTATTCGATAGTTCGCTTGTTACCTCGCGTATATGCTTCATATGTGTAAGCGAAAAGTGCCGCGTATCCTTTCCGCGCTTCTGCATCTTCTTATAGGCTTCGTCTTGCTTGCGGTGCCTTATCGTATAATCCGTTAAAACCTCGCCCGTAGATTGATCGACAACTAATTTAGCTCCCATTTTATAGCCTCCCGTATTTGATCGTCACATTTTGTGACGAACGATTTGATCTCGTCACAAATTGTGACGACGAACAAGCCGACGGGCCCGCCTACGAAGCGAAGCCGCCACCTTTGAATGCGATATAACCTACCGGACCCTGCCGCCCACGTTTCCGCCATGCTCGATACTTCTCGGAACACATAGATTTCACTTTGCCGCGGTAATCTACGTTGTCGTAGTATTCGCGTGTCTGTAGGTTGAAGCGTAAGTATTCGTCGAGGTAGCACGTCACAGACCGGCCGTTCGTGTAGTCGAGGTATATACGGCCACATACCGGACACTGTTTCCACCGATTCGCACGTATCCATTTAAAGTCGCGCCAAGTCAATTCTCCACCTGGTACCTCTTTTTCGAGAATCATATCAAGCACTCCGCGATAATCATTAAGATCGCTGCGCAGCTCGTCGAAAGCCGCGCGGAAATCTTCGATACTATCAAAACGGTCGCCTAACGTGACACTGAATTCATACGATATATTTGAGTAAAAACAACGCTTCCACTCCGGGTCTTTGCTTTCAATCGCAGGAACAACGGGTGATTTCGGCATGTCTTTTCCTCCCCTATTTGTATAATTTCGTCCATCCTTCGCGGAAAGTACCGTTCTTTTCATCTTGGGATACGGACCTCTTTCGTCCGGTGACGGTTCCTTGACGAACTTGATTCCATCCCGGCGCTGCGTGGTTGTCTTTACCTTCATCAACGAGGCTTAGACCGCCCAAGCGTCGATCCATCTGCTCGAGCTGCGTTTCGGTATAAAACGGATATCGCTCCACGTAATTCGGAAAGTCTCTCGGGAACACCGGCGGGCCTTCTTCCTGCTGTCGCACCGTTTCAACCGCAAGGGAATCGCGCTGTGCCTTATCACTTAACCAACGAAGTAATGCGTTTTGAACCTCGCGAGTAAACGAATATACCGGTGCTTCTCCGGCGCCTACGGCGTTTAACCACTCGCCAAGTACGTCAGGCCCTTTAGCTTTAAACGGCTTATATGGCGGCAATTTCTTCGCTTTATAACCGAGCATCACAGCGGCAACACTTTCCGGAGCTGACATACGTATCTCGCGCGCCTCGCTCGTCTTAATACCGAGCAGCTTTTTCACGTCCCTGTCCGGCAGTTCTAAAAAATAATGAAGCGCGATAACTTTTCGCTCTATTCCATCGAGTACGTCCGTATCTAACGCGGTTCTCAAGTCACTTAGCATTGTGACCGTCGCTTCGTCCGTTTGACCCTCGATCTGGTTGTAAATTGAGAGCAGACGAATAATGCCGTCCTCGTCGTAAAGGTATTCATCCTCTTTTTGCGTTACTTTCGTGTGATAGCTCGACCCTTTCCCCATTCGTATGTCCCCCTATTTTTTTAAAATTTAGTTTGCAAAACCGAACAGTTTGTGTTATAATTTATAGTGGATAATACTATGGATATTTAAATATAAAATCAAAACAGATACTTAGAAATTTCCTTAACATAGGCAACCGACCCTCACCCCAATTCCCTTAGATTTTCATACCTTCTTACAAACTCCAAAAACTCAGCGCTTGTCGCGTCAAAATTCAAAGCTATAAAACACTCGATCTTTTCAGATACAGAACGCGCTCCGGATTCGATCATATTTACATAAGCCGGCGTAATTCCTAGCCATCGCGCGTACTCACTTTGTCTCATTCCTTTAAATTTCCTTATCAAGATAAAAACTTCTCTACTCATACAGATACACACCCTTCATTTATTAACTGAAATTAACAAACTAATCAAAAATAAGTGACACGGCAGTATGCCGCATTAACAAATCTTCACTATATAATGATTAAGTCCACATGAAACATAAGTTTTTAGGCCTTACAAGAAAAAATTTTCATAACGTAAGACAGCATATCGGGAGCTTTAACAAGTATCTTTCAATCCCAAATTCGATTCATAACGTATAGACAACAAAAGGACAAAAATATGTATTGTGCTCATTTAAAGTTTTTCTTGACATAATCATTATTTTTGGTATAATTCAATTAAGATAGGAAATTCTATATTCACTGAAATACATAATTCAATATAAATAGATTCGAAGACACTTTTTTAATTATGTCCGTCGAACCTATCTTTTTAACGCCTATTTTATATAATATCGGCGCTTTTTTGCGTTTGTTTAGATTTTTTTTCGTATTTTTATGCCGGAAGCAATCCGCCGTTCCCTTCGCGACCTCCGTCAATTAACCTTTCCGGAACGTCCTGGACGGTTCCCGACCGCCCCTCGATCTTATAACTCTGTTTTTCGCGCTGCCAGTCGATTACCTTACCGATCATCGCTTCAGATGAGAGCCAAGTCAGTCCGCCAGTTTTAACGCCCCAATATCGCACGGTTTCGCCTGCTTTATACACAACTTCCGCCTCCCGTGAAAAACAATCGCATGAACTGCGCGACGCTCATATCGGCTATTTCGCGACCGTCGAGCTTCTGAAGAGCCGCCGTCGTCTTTGCGAAATCAAACGCAAATGATGCCGGATGCGCATCGTCGTATAAGTGATAGCCGTCATTTTTACGCGTCAAGCCTTCCGCGTCGTAAAACGCAAACCTGCCGCCGCCCAACGCATCAAAGTCGCATAATGCTACCGTATCCGCTGCGATTAGATAGGCGTTGTGTGTCTCCGTATAAGGAAATTCTGTCGATCCGTGTCGAACTAACTGTACTTTTTCCATTTCGTTTCCCCCTCGAATTTTAGTTCCGTCCGCAATCTTAGATATAAGGTACAAGAGCACGCTCTAGTTCAGTCCGTTCTTTTCTTAGTGCTGATCTATCTTCGTGTAATCGCTTGTTATCTGCGCAAAGGTCCGCTAAACGTCTGTTTAACGTCGCGGCTTCTTCGACGCTTGCGTCAATTAATTGGAGGCGCACTTTAGCGATTTCGTAACTATTTTCGTGAAAAGCGAGTTCAGTTTCGCACCACTTGCGGTGGGTCTTGTCTCTTCTCGCGATCAAAGTCTCTTTAGTCGACTCCTTAAGCGATTGGCGTACCTCTTCCGATAAGTTGTGCGGTGACTGTAGCGCGTAATCAATGGGGAAAACGTCCAGTACGGTGCCGTTCTCTGCGATTACAAGGCGCACTCTTTCGTTATAGTTGTCGTAAACGGCTTGGCTACCGCTTGTAGAACCGAGTGACCAAACGAATGAAGAACCTTGCGCATATTTAATTAACGCGTTCGGTGCTTGCGCATTTGTAAGACCAAGCCGAGCTACCGCGTTTTTTACTGCTAATCGAGAAACGCTATATTTATTCATTGTCGAACCCTTCCTTTCTAGTGAGAAACCAATCCGAATGAAATTCACAAATGACATATTTGCGAGTTCAGGTAAATCAATTTTAGAAAGATCCGCGCCTAATTTCGACGTTCCTACCTGGAAAAAGCGTGGATGGTTATCTTCATACAAATGAAATCCGTCATCCTTCTTATCCAGCCGGTCAGCTTCGTAAAATACGAGCTCATCGTCTCCCGTATATTTTCCGATGATGTCGGGACTCATTAACCAGGCGTCAGATACCTCGTGTATAGGCAGCCCCGTATCAAAAGCGACTCCGTGCCAGTGAATTTTCACCTTCTTCGGACTAAATTTTTTCGTCATGCCGACCGCACCTCCTCACCGAATAATTCTTGCGCTGACTCGGGCTTAATTTCAGCGCAACCAGCAAATGCTTTTCGAGATACTTGGGGCAAGAGCGTAAAGAATTCCTCTGGCGAAAGATTTACGAACTGCTCGTCTGAGCCTGCAGGATAAATATTCCACCAACCAACAACAGTTTTTTTATAGTAAACGTTCATTTTTCAATTTCCTCCTTCAATTTTTCGTAAAGACGCAACACTGTATTAAGAAGCAAAAGTTGCGATATGTAACTTAGGGTTAATAGACTACAAAATTTTCGCTTCTGATCTGAGTGTCGATGCCTTCGCCTTTTTTACTTCTGAAGTATTACTTGTTGAGTTAATAATATTACTTCAGGAGTAAAACGTCAAGAGGTTTTCTTAGGTTTTTTCAAAAAACATTTTACTGCTGCCGTTTTACTTGTATAATATGTTTAAAATAAAATTACGGAGGACTAGAGAAAATGCCTTTTGAATTTAAGTTGAACGATATACTGGACGAGCTAGGAATTACTAAAAACAAACTAGCTGTTGAGACAAAAGTAAGGCCGGCAACCATCGGGGATCTTTGCGAGGGGAAAACAAAACGGATAGAACTCGAAACAATCGAGAAAATCCTATATGTATTAAATAATCTCTCACCAACTAAGACATACACTATCGACGACATTATTCTTTACAACTTGGATATTGAGGATTGATCATAAAATGTTATTTGAAGGAGAAAAACAAGAATGGCTACTCTTTAAGGAGAGGGATCTATCGGTTAGAGTTTTTGAAGCCAATAATACATATGAAGCATACGCAACAATAACAGGCAAAGGTACGAATGTCGCTCGTGGTTTAGAAAAATGGTCCACGATATCCGAAGCAATTGAAGGTATAATACCAAAATAAAGACGCCATCGTGGCGTCTTGAAACTTGAGCAGTTTTAACATGCGTTATAAACTCTTATGACTAAAAGAGATCAAATCTTATTCCAGTATTCTGTTCAACAACTCTCCACTTGTCATCTTCATGTATGAGTTTAAGAAGTAGAGGATCTGGTACATTCCCATTCCCTTTAAAAACTTCTTGAAGCTTGCCACGAACGTCTTCCTCTATTTTGTGTAACTTATCAACATTCTCTTGATAGCATCTCACGTCCTGTATTGCATCTCCTGATGTTGTGATCCCTAGACCACGCGGAAGTACCACAATAGTATCCCCATTTATGTCCCTCAACTCTTGAGCCGTCGCTGAAATACCCGCTTTCCTTAGATCTGCATGTTCTTTTTCTGTATACTGGTGGCTTAACTTAATAACTCCTTCGAGAGGATAAAGCAACTCGGGCCAATTATATTGTACTGTCTGAAGGACTGACTTTTTTGTCCAGTCACGATGTTCATATATATTTATTAAATATGCATCATCCGTCATTAAATACAGAAATAATAAAGGCCCTGTTCTGTCCATAAACCTATTATCCTTTTTATAAGGTCCATCTCCAAGATGAAGATGCAATACTCCCCAGTCATTAAACATCCCATCGTTGAAAGATATATCATCAATTCTCGTACTGAGGTAAGGATATATATCCTTACCTTTCTCTAGTACGTCGACCAATTTTTTAAGACCTTTTAATTGTTCAAGAGGACATACAAATTCCCTAGACCAATGGACACGACGCGGTCGGGACACTTGTCCCCCTTTTTTCCTCAAATGAGTGAAATATTTAATCACTAATGATTCTTTAGACTCTGAATTGGAAAAACGAAGCCCCTGTGCGGTCATATCCCCTATGATTATATCTTGCCAGTCAGAAACAAAATCCATTTTGATGTTCACCCAAACACCCCATCTTTCATCTGTTCTAATAAAATATAGCTCTATCACATTGTTAGAACTGTAACAAGAAACCTCCTCCTAAATAAAGGACTTTTAGGCAAGCTTAGCTACAGTCATCGACTCTTTTTTATAGGAAAATTATAACATGATTTCATAAATAATTCCCATATATATGCATACTTCAAAAAACATACGGTGCTTAAAAGCTACACCACGCCTGCATGCCGTAATGAAGGAAAAAGGATGGACGCAAGCAAGGCTCGCAGAAGCATCCGGCGTGCCGCAAGGGTCGATTTCGCGATTCGATAAGAACAGTCGCCACGAAGATTGGCACGTTTTCTCGATAGCGAAGGCGCTCGAGGTAGAAGTCGAGGAATTATTCGAAATTGAAGAAGCTACGGAAGAGGGCGCTGAATAAATCGGCGTCTTTTATAAAAATTTCCGAAGGTTTTCAGCTACTTCATTCTTATCTAAATACAAATACTGTGTTGTTACGGAAAGATCGCTATGACCAAGCGCTTTTGATATATCTGTTAATCTAGCGCCTCTATTTAGTAATGACTTGGCGAAACCTCTTCGTAAAGCATGCGGATTAATATTTTTCAATTCATACTCACGAGCGTACTTATTTAAACGCTTCTGTATATTGTTGTTTGATGGTCCCGTCGCGATGGGTCCACCCTGTTTCGTAATAAAAACGAAGTTATTATCCTTTTGGTACTGATATCGGATGGCTTTGTTTTGCTTCATTAAAACGTCTAGCATGCGTGTAAGTACATCATCGAACGGTAGCAATAAAGATTCGCGACTCTTAAGAATATCTCCGTTCAATCTTAGTAATTTATCCGAGAGATCAATGTGTTTTTCCTCGAGTTTTGCCAGGGTACTTACGCGAATCCCCGTTTTATACATAAGGAGAACTGCCGTAGCATCGCGCAATTGGACAAAATCTTTTAAATCTAGTACGGATAAAAGTATTTTAATATCCTGCTCCGTCGCCCCTTCTTTCACTTGTTTATCAACCTTTATATTAATACTCTTCCAAAACTTCGTTTCAAACCATCCATTATCAAAACACCGCGATAAAAAAGCTTTTAGACACTTTAGACGTATTAGTCTTGTTTGTGAGCTGACATCCATTTTTTCAAGCCATAAATAAATTGATTCCGTAGTTATTTCGTCTAAAAACGTCAGGCCTTCTGATTTCATGAAGTCTGTTACGTGAAGACGATAGTCATTCATGGTTCGCTTTCTATTCCCTGAAACCTCCATTTGCCTCAAAACAGTAATAAGAGCTTTTTCAATCTTTGTACGATCCTTAAAAGAATTGGATGAACTCAATTTATGTATTAAATTAGATAACTCAGTTAAGTCCTCTTTGACAGTGAAACTATCCTTCTTTTTTGTCACTTTCAAACACTCCTTTCATTAGAAAGGATAGGCATTCAAATAGTCATTTTCAACAAAAATACGAAAATTAAATTGATATAACTAAAGAAAATTTGGCTTTTATATCTAAAATACGAACATAAAACAGTAGAATAATACTAATTTTAACGAAACACGAACGAAGCTATTCGCTAACAATACGACGAACAAACGCACGAAGACGCTACCGAGGCGTTAACGAATCAAATCTCGCAGCAAACAAACGGTCTAGCATCCGATCCAGCACACCGTTATAGTAACCGGCAAGATTGCGTATAGCTTTCCTTTTAGTCGCGATAAATGTCTGCCGTACAGCTTCTAGTCCGATTTCTTGAAGAGTATCGGCAGCATAAACGCCTTTTAAATACGACGTATGCGCGAGATAGATACCGTAAAGTTTGCTCGTTAACTTGCGATCGCTGACAAACGTATTGACTGCCGATTTAAACGCAGCATACGTATTACGTAGTAACTTTAATTTGCTTTGAGAAATAACAGCTTCGTCTTTCCGTTTCGGTACTTCCGCCTTTGTCTCCGTTGGCTTTTCAGCAGCTTGGCGGGGTAACACGGACGGGGTAACATCGGCTTTAGTCGCCGGCAGGATAACGTACATATTGGCGCCGTTGCCGCCGGATACTGGCCGATATTTTATTTCTTTGCGGATAATGCCGAGATCGACTAAACGTTTAATGGAGCGAATAACGGTTACGCGATGCTTGCCGATTAGTTCCGCGATAGTTGCGAGCTTCAGATACGCCACGCCCGGCGTTTTGACGGCATGACGAGACAACACCTTTAGAACCTCGATTGCGGCAGGCGTTAGGTCGGATTTATTGCGGTATATGTGCGTACGGATGGCGCCGTTAAGCTCGTCCACTGAACGGAACGACGCCATTTTAGAGGCTTCTTTCGTGTACATTCGGTTTCTCTCCTCGTTAAGAGACGGCAACCGTTGCGGAAAATTAGGCGCACTTAAATAAGCGTTGACTTGTACGCTTTTTTCCGATATAATGAACACAGGGTTAGGGCGTTCAATTTATCGGGTTTCCGATGGGTTGACGTTCTTTTTTTTTGTTTTTATATTCTTTTTCTTCGACTATCTCTTATCGCCATTAACGGCGAACCTTCATCATGTGACCTTCTTAAATCCTCAGTAGAAAGTTGTACATATCTCCGAAGTGTTCTTATATCTTTCCAGCCACCCATTTTTTGAACTGTGTAAATGTCTATCTTCTTGTCTACGATCATGATTTTAGCCCAAGTATGTCTATAAACGTGCGCGGTGACTTTCTTTGTCTTTATTCCTGCTCTTTCTGCGTAAAACTTAAGGCGTTTATTAAAATGATTAGTCGTGAGTTGATCCCCTAGACTGGATACGAAAACCGAGTCAGTATCAAAGTGGGCGCGATTCTCTTCAATGAGCTGCTTCAAAAGCTTTGCGCAATATGTTGATATAGGCACAATTCTAAAATAGCGTCCTTTAGTTCTGCCGCCGCCTAAGACTATTTGCTGAGCGCTGAAGTCAATTTCATCTACAGTTAGTCCAACGAGTTCACCTATTCTTAGACCGGAATCAAGTAAGAGGCTAATTCCTACGTAGTCTCTAAATCCGACAAAATCACGTTGCTCCGGCTGCTCCAGTATCCTCGCGACCTCTTCATTTGTGAAATTGTTCGTCATATCAACGTCCTGTTTAATCAGTTTTAACCGTTCGACCGGATTCGGGTCTATAAATCCCTCGGCGTATAGGTAGTTAAAATATGCCGTAAGCGTGCGAATCGCAATATTTACCGTAGTCTCAGACAATCCTATCGGCTGTTTTGTCGCATCGATATTCGTATGACCTTCGTATCGCCTTCTCTCGTAACGTAAGTAATGGATATATGCGCGCAAATGCTCGATTGTCACGTCGTTCACATACTCCATATCTTCGTATTTTTGCGTTAGCCACTCCGTGAAATATCTAACGATCTTTTTGTAATCGATTATCGTCCTTTCACGTAAACCCTCCGCAATCTTTCCCGAGATAACAATATCTGTCGCACGATCAAACGTAATATTCGGAAGTTCTCGTTTAGTTGCTGAAGTATAACGCGCACGTATTCGCTTCGTTCCTTTAGCCATAAAAAAACGGCCTCCTTTTCGATGAATGAAAATCACCGCAAGGAAACCGTAATAATCGAGAAATAAACGCCCCATAATGGGTTGTTAATTGTCGCGAGATACTAACGTTTTTTACCGAAATTATTTTGACAATCGTTAATCATTCGCCTGGCCGACCGTATAGTTTACCGTCTAGCACTCTTCAGGCTTGCCTGCATTCGTTGCTGTTCTGAACGAAGAACCGCAGCCGCATGAAGCGATGGCGTTTGGATTGTCGATGGTGAAGCCGCCGCCGAGCATGGATTGTTTATAATCAATCACGGTGCCGTTCATGATGTCAAGGCTTTCTTTGTCAACTAGAACAGTGATGCCGTGCTGATCAAACACACTGTCTGATTCACTCTTTTCATGCTCAAAGCCCATGCCGTAAGAAAGTCCGCTGCAGCCGCCGCCTTTGACGCCTACACGCAGAAACGCGTTTTCTTCTTCATGCTCTTTCATCATATCTTTTATATGCAAAGCTGCTGCTTCTGTAATTGTTACCGGGTTGCTCATCATTATGAACCTCCTTTTAAAAACCGGTTGCTGTCTTTTATTATAAACATGATCGTTCCAATTCTCAAACAAGGTGTTTTACAAGAAATAGACACCCTCACAAACGGTTTCAGCCGGCCCTGTCATCATTACATGGCCGTTATCTTTCCAGTTTATCACCAAATCCCCGCCTGCTAAATGCACCGTGATGTCTTGATTTCGCTTTGATACGCCGTTTAATACAGATGCGACTGCCGCTGCACATGCTCCTGTCCCGCATGCCTGAGTAATCCCTGATCCCCGTTCCCAGACGCGGAAATGCAATTCTTGTTCATTCACGGTTTCAACGAATTCCACATTGATGCCTTCCGGAAATCTCGGATCTTTCTCAATCACCGGCCCCAGTGTCGTTAAGGGTGCCTGTTCAATGTCTGCGATCGGAAAAACGATATGCGGATTTCCCATTGAAACGGCAGTGCCTGTTAGTTCTACTTCACCAAATGCCATCGTTTCATTGATTGTGTGCTCTTCCCCGCCGTCAAGCATAGGAAGCTCGGATTTTGTCAAGCGCGGTTCGCCCATATCGACAGTGACCACATTCACTTTTCCGTTTTCGACTTGAACCTCCGCTTTCACAAGCCCGGAGAGAGTTTCAATCAGAAAAGATGTTTCCTCAACCAGCTTATGCTCATATGCGTATTTTGCGACGCAGCGCAGGCCGTTGCCGCAGTTTTTCCCTTCAGACCCGTCATTATTAAAAATCCGCATTTTAACAGGCGCTTGGTCTGATGGGCATATCAGGATCATTCCGTCGGATCCGATCCCTGTATAAACAGAAGAAACCTGAATTGCAATCTCTGACAGTTTTTCTTCTGGAAGCTGTTCTTCAAATTGATTCACATAAATATAACTGTTTCCCAGGCCGTGCATTTTGGTAAATCGAAATGAGTTCATAGGTGCCTCCAACTTTTTTTCTTTTTCTTAGTATAAAAGCTATTATAAGCGGACACAATACAATTATCCCCCGTTTTTCATACATAAAAGCTCCTTGCACTGACGCAAGGAGCTTTTATCGTTTATATAAACATGCCGGCAATGGCTGCGCTGAGCAGATTGGCTAATGTTCCTGCAAGAACAGCCTTCAGGCCGAGACGTGCGATATCTGAACGGCGGCTGGGCGCTAAACCGCCAAGCGTACCAAGCATAATCGCAATTGATGAAAAATTGGCGAATCCGCATAACGCGAAACTGATAATGGTAGCAGTTTTCTTAGAAAACTCGCCGATGTGCGGACCGAAGTTAGAATAAGCGACAAACTCATTCAGCACCAATTTCTGGCCGATATAGCTTCCCGCCTGCAATGCTTCATGCCAAGGCACGCCAATCAAAAAGGCGATAGGAGAAAACACATAGCCGAGAATGGATTCTAATGTTACGCCTTTTAAACCGAACAAGCCGAAAGCCCCGCCGAGAATACCGTTTACTACAGCGATTAACGCAACAAACGCAAGCAGCATCGCCCCAACATTTAACGCAATTTGCAGTCCTGTTGACGCTCCCTTTGCAGCTGCGTCAATGACATTGGCTGCGCCTTCGCCTTCATCCATTTTGAAATCGCTTTTTACGGTTTGCGTTTTTTCCGTTTCGGGTATAATCAATTTACCAAAGACTAGTCCAGCTGGAGCAGCCATAAAGCTGGCCGCCAGCAAGTACTCAATCGGAATACCGAGAAGCGCGTACCCAAACAAGGTAGATCCCGCAACTGCCGATAGACCGCTCGTCATAATCGTAAACAACTCAGAGCGCGTCAGCCCGGCAATCAGGGGTTTGATCACTAACGGAGATTCTGATTGTCCTACAAAAATATTGGCAGCAGCCGCCAGAGATTCCGTTTTGCTTGTTCCAAGGAGCTTCGACAATCCGCCGCCAATGACACGGAAAACGAGCTGCATGATTTTCAAATGATATAAAACTGCAATCAGTGCTGAGAAGAAAATGATAACGGGCAGTACACTTAATGCAAATGCCGGACTGTCTCCGACCTTTAGAAGCGGTCCAAAAATAAAACTGATGCCTTCATTCGCATAGTCAATCAGAAGCTGTACACGGCTTGAAAACCATAAAAAAACAGCGCGTCCCGCTTCCCATTTCAACACGATGTATCCAAACGCCACCTGTGTGCATAAACCAACGATGACGGTTCTTATCTTAATATTGCTTTTCTTTTCTGAAAATAAAAACGCGATAGCAATGATCGCAACTGCGCCCAGCAGCCCCCACAGAACATTCATGAATACTCGTACACCTCTTAAATTTTATTTAAAAAAATATCTTTTATACGATAACAATAATATTTTTTGATGTCTACACATTTTTTTAGTTCTTTTGTACGGCAAAATAAAAAAGGGCCTGTCCAGGCCCTTTTCTTTAAAACATTGGATTTTCTTCAATAAAGGTATATATATTCTCAACAAGCTCAGCAGGCGTTTCACCCATGACGACTTCTCCGTTTACCAGAGCGAAAAGCGATTCCATGCATGTCCCGCAGTAGCTTAAGCAGCCATATTCAAGGACATCAAGGTTGGGATCCTTCTCCAAAATCGCCCGGGCTTCCTGAGAGCCGTGAGCCAGATTGCTGACACAAAATTCAATCATTGGATTCATGCGGTTTCACCTCACATATGTCCATTATCGCGAATTTTTCACTATTCGTCAAAGACAACGGATGATTCAAAATTTATTATCGTAACATATTATTTCTCAAATAACGTTTTACTAATTTGTGTTTTCAGGCTAAATTGTAGGTTATTTTGAAACTATTATTGTGATTTTAGATCAAATTCGATATAATTCTAGATGTTATTTTACATAGTTCGTATTTTCTTCAATGTATCTATCATACTCTTCGGATTAAAGGGGAATTCAAATGAAAAAATTGGTCTTGATCGGCGGAGGTTACGGGAACATGCGCGTTCTTCATCGCTTATTGCCAAACCAGCTGCCTGATGATGTTTCAATCACGTTAATTGACAGAAATCCTTATCACTGCTTGAAAACAGAATATTATGCCCTTGCCGCAGGCACAATTTCTGACCATCATATCAGAGTGTCATTCCCAGAGCACCCTCGCCTGGATGTCCAATACGGTGATATCACATCAATTGATATTGTACAAAAACAAGTGCTGTTCCAAGATCGTGAACCTTTTTCTTACGATGACGCCGTAATCGGGCTCGGCTGTGAGGATAAATATCACAACGTGCCGGGAGCGCCTGAATTCACCTACAGTATTCAAACCATCGATCAGTCCCGCGAAACCTACCAAAAGCTGAATAATCTGAGCGCTAATGCCACCGTCGCCATTGTCGGAGCGGGCTTAAGCGGCGTTGAGCTTGCAAGTGAATTGAGAGAAAGCCGTGATGACCTGAACATTATTTTGTTCGACCGCGGTAATCTCATTTTATCAAGCTTTCCCGAGCGTTTAAGCAAATATGTGCAAAAATGGTTCGAAGAGCACGGTGTCCGCATTATTAACAGGGCAAATATCACAAAAGTAGAAGAAGGCGTTGTGTATAACCACGATGATCCGATTTCTGCAGACGCCATCGTGTGGACAGCCGGCATCCAGCCAAACAAAGTCGTCAGAGACTTAGATGTGGAGAAGGACGCACAAGGGCGTATTGTATTAACGCCTCATCATAATCTTCCAGGTGATGAACATCTGTACGTTGTCGGCGATTGCGCCAGCCTTCCTCATGCACCGAGCGCCCAGCTGGCAGAGGCTCAAGCAGAGCAGATTGTCCAAATCTTGCAAAAACGCTGGAATGGAGAAGCCCTGCCTGAATCAATGCCGCAGTTTAAGCTGAAAGGCGTCCTCGGTTCACTCGGAAAAAAAGCCGGCTTCGGGCTTGTTGCTGACCGTCCGCTGATCGGCCGTGTTCCGCGTATGCTGAAATCCGGCTTGCTGTGGATGTATAAACACCATAACGGTTAATGATAGAGAAGAACCGCTGATCAAGTCAGCGGTTTTCTGTATACCCATGCTTCTCCATTTCCTCATAAACGTCTTTTAATTTTGGATTGCCTTCACCGACAATTTTGTCTTCTACAAGCACAAGCGGATAAAAATACTCGTCATTTCTGATTTTTTCCGCAAGCTCTTTCGCATGTTCATTGTCAGGCGGCTCATGAATATCGATGTACTGCATCTCAAAAGGCTGATTTGGATATTTTCTTTTCAGCGCAGCCTCAAGCCACTCGTATGTATCCTTGGCTGTCGGCATATTTACACAGCTCGCACAAACGTTTTCTGCCCCGTACACGCTTAGCATGACTGGTTTCATCACTTGTAGACGCCCCCTTCTCCTATGTAAGTCCTTTCTTTTAAGTATACAGAGCCTAAGGGCGTTTTTATAGAAAAAAACCGTTTTTGTGTTGAAGTCTGAATGTGCTATAATAGGGAGAGCAACTTTGCAAACCAAACAATAGATTTTTATTGTTACACTGAATATAATGGTTTTATGACGACGAAAGGAGCGAATGTCATGACTGAAGTTGAAATGAAAGAACAGGTGCAGGAAGTACTGGACAAACTTCGTCCGTTTTTACTTCGTGACGGCGGTGACTGTGAGCTTGTAGACGTAGATGAAGGTATCGTTAAGCTTCGTCTTCTAGGCGCATGCGGCAGCTGCCCAAGTTCAACAATTACGCTGAAAGCCGGAATTGAGCGCGCTCTTCTAGAAGAAGTGCCGGGTGTCGTTGAAGTAGAACAAGTCTTTTAATAAAGCAGCCAGGCTGATATTTGATCAGCCTGGCTTTTTTATTAGAGATGTTGATCAAACCATGAGCTGATATAATTCAGGCGCTTGATCCGCTGTCTTGGGTGTCCGGTGCGTGACAAATTGTGCGATGCATTCGGAAAACGGACAAGCTTGGTTTCCTTGCCCATTTTTTTCAGAGCGATAAACAGCTGCTCCGCCTGCTCGATCGGGCATCGGTCATCCCGCTCGCCATGCAGTATCAAAAGCGGTGTCTCCACGTTTGCTGCGTATTTTAAAGGAGACCGGTCCCAGAGCTTTTCTGTGTCCTCAAACATGTCATGCTCAAGCTGCCAGTCTGTAAAGAAAAAGCCGATATCACTGACGCCGTGAAAGCTGATCCAGTTTGATATCGAGCGCTGGGTAACAGCAGCTTTAAAGCGGTTCGTCTGCCCGACGATCCAGTTGGTCATAAAACCTCCGTAGCTTCCGCCCGTGACACCAAGCCGCTTAGGATCAATATGCGGATCTCGCTTGATAGCCTCATCCACAGCTTGCATCACATCGTCATAATCCTTTCCCCCATAATCCCCTCTGACCGCATTCACAAATTCCTGCCCGTAGCCGTGGCTTCCTCTCGGATTGATATAAACGACCGCGTATCCTTTCGCCGCCAGCACCTGAAACTCATGAAAATATGTATGTCCGTACATCATATGCGGACCGCCGTGTATGTTGAGAATAAGTGGATATGTTGTCTCACCTTCCATTTGTGCAGGCTTCATCAGCCAGCCGTTCACCGTCACGCCGTCTTCTGTAGCATATTGAATCTCTTCAGGTATTGATATCATATGCTCACTGACAAACTTGTCATTCGCGCCAGTCAGCTGTTTCTCTTCCTGTCCAAGCGGGATACTGTAAAGCTCACTCGGTCTGTCCGGCTTTGTCACACTGGCAATAAAGTGCTGTTCATCAGGTGAAAGAGAAAAGCTATTGATGTACTCTTTTTCCAGACGAATCGGATACACAAGGCCTTCAATCGAAATATAATAGATGCCCGTACTGCCTTGATCTGTGCCGATGACATAAAACCCTTGGCTGTCCTTTGTCCAAATCGGGCGCTGTTCAGCACCACCGATCAATGAATCTCCAATCAGCGCATCCGCTAAATGAACGTCCAGCATCTCAGTAAGACATGTGAGGCGGCCTTGTTCGATATCATAGAGCCACGCCTTTGAGAGCGTAGCATTCTTATATTCCTTTTCATTTCCAAGCAAAGCAAGATACCTTCCGTCTGGTGAAAATGAGCTTGATCCGAATGAGCCGCGATGAGGTGTAACCTGCTTAAGATCTCCAGACTCCAGTGACATTATGTAAACATCATGCGGCTTGCTGGCATCATCTGTTTCAGTTAAATTAGCTGAGAAAACAAGCCATTTGCCGTCAGGAGAAAAAGCAGGATCACCATGATCAGCTTTGTGACTTGTCAGCTCTTTCATCTCACCCGACTTTACGCTGACAAGCACAAGCTGGGCATACGCACCTCTCGTCAGCCCTTTGCCGTCCCGTTTGTAGGAGAGGCCTTGCACTTCAACAGGTTCATAGCTGTCCTGCTCTGTTTTTTCTCGGTCATCAATGTTTTCTCCCTCTCCCAAACTGACAGTGACCAGAATCGATTCGCCATCCGGGGACCATATTGGCTTTGACACGCCATATGGGATATCAGTCAGTTTTCTTGCTTCTCCGCCTTCAGTGCTCATGATATAAAGCTGTGCCGCATCGCCTTCTCGATCAGAAATAAAGGCTAGCGTACGCCCGTCCGGAGACCATCTTGGGTCGGTGCTTCGCTTTTCTCCATGTGTCCAAGGAACAGATCCGCCCGTTTTCGTTTCATAGATCCATATATTTGATGTATACGAATCTTTCTCTTGATTTACTTGTGATTTTACATATGCGGCACGGGTACCGTCTGGGGCGTATTGAGGATCGGTCACAGAGACAATCGCTGTGATATCGTCTGCGGTTATCAGCTTTTTCATATTCATCTCCTCCTTTTTACATGTATTTCGTTTTTCTAAATAAAAACTCCTTTATCTCCAGCAAAAAAAAGCGCCCTCCGCTGACGCTGAGGAACGCTTGGCATGATCTATACACTTTTTACTTGATATAAAGGATTTCGCTCTATTATACTTCCCTCTTTCGGAACGGTCAAAGCGTCTACTTCACAATGAGGGAAATGAAGCGCGAGCTGTTCTTTTAGCTCTTCTCCCTTTCCTTTTTCGGTCATGACGAGAATCGTTGGGCCTGCTCCGCTGAGAGCCGTTCCATATGCGCCCTTCATCTCGGCGACGTGCTCTACTTTTGACAGCTCAGGCACAAGCATCGCCCGGTACGGCTGATGGAACATATCCTTCTTCATGATTTTCCCGACAAGCGGCCAATCCTTGGACATGATCGCAGCAATGAGGATATTGCTGACAGCACTTGCTTTTACGGCATCGGCATATGGAAACTCCTTCGGAAGCACGTCTCTCGCGTCTCTTGTCAGCACTTCATAAAAAGGAATGACAACGACTACGTCAATGTCAGCATTCGGGACGCGGATCATTTGGGTCGCGTCATCCTCATGCAGGCCGATCACAAGTCCGCCGACGAGAGAAGCGCCAGCATTGTCCGGGTGTCCTTCTTCTAGACTCGCTAAATGCAGCTTGTCCGCTTCAGACAGCTTTAAGCCGCATAATTCATCAGCCAGTTCAATGGCCGCTACAATCGCTGCGGCGCTGCTGCCAAGGCCGCGTGCAAGCGGGATGTCGCTCCACACCTTCACATGGACAGGAGGCATTTCTTTTCCGTACAAATCTGCGGTCCGTTTAGCCACTTGATAGATCAGGTTATCTGTACCCGCCGAAATTCCGGCGACTGTTTCTGTTTCAGCCTCAAAAGACCATTTGTCGCTTTCAAAGACGGTCAGCTTCAAATATCTGCTGAGCGCCATTCCGACTGAATCAAAGCCGGGGCCTAGGTTAGCTGTGCTTCCGGGAACTGTGACAGAGAACAGCATGTCGGCTTCGTTCATACACGGGCCGCTCCTTTTACATATTCAAGGATGCTGTCTTCATCAGTCGGCAATGTGACGGGCTTGATTTCTGAAATGTCGACCGCTGTGTTCGGATCTTTCAGTCCGTTTCCTGTTAACACAGCTACGACCTTGCTGCCTTTCGGAATTTCTCCGGATTTCACCTGTTTCAGCACTCCTGCGATAGACGCGCAAGAACCTGGTTCTGCAAACACGCCTTCTTCACGGGCAATCAGCTGGTAGGCGTGAAGGATTTCATCATCAGTGACTTCGTCAATTTTCCCATTGGATTCCTCGGCCGCCTTTACAGCTTTGTCCCAGCTTGCCGGGTTTCCGATACGAATGGCTGTCGCTATTGTTTCCGGATTTTCAATCACTTCATTGCGCACAATTGCCGCCGCACCCTCAGCTTCAAAGCCGCGCATTTTCGGAAGGCCTGTGCCGTTTTTCTCATGATATTCCTTGAAGCCCTTCCAGTACGCAGTGATGTTTCCCGCGTTTCCGACCGGGATCGCTAAAACATCCGGCGCTTGCCCCAGCTGTTCACACACTTCGAAGGCAGCAGTTTTTTGGCCTTCAATGCGGTAAGGGTTGACTGAGTTGACAAGGGCAATCGGTGATTTCTCACAGATGGAACGGACAATTTTAAGCGCATCGTCAAAGTTTCCGTCAATTGCGATAATCTCAGCTCCGTACATCACAGCTTGAGCGAGTTTTCCAAACGCAATTTTTCCGTTCGGGATGATGACAATGCATTTCATGTTAGCACGGGCTGCATATGCTGCCGCAGCAGCGGAAGTGTTACCTGTTGACGCGCACATAATCGTGTCATTGCCTTCTTCTTTTGCCTTTGCAACAGCCATAACCATTCCGCGATCTTTAAATGATCCCGTAGGATTGACGCCTTCCGTTTTGACATGAAGCTCAATTCCGAGCTGCTCAGACAGCTTCGGCAGGTGAATAAGAGGTGTGTTTCCTTCATGTAAAGTTAGCGCCGGTGTTTGATCTGTTACAGGTAAAAATTCTTTATATTGCTGGATAAGTCCTTTCCACATTAGCTCCAACCGTTCCCTTCTACACGATATGTGCTTTTGACTTCTTGAACGACTTCCAAATCATTTAGGTTTTGCAGAATATCACTGAAATCAGCTTCTGATGTATGATGTGTGACAATTACGATTTCTGCTAACTCATCATGGCCTTTAATTGGCAGCTGAAGGATTTTTTCAAAGCTCACGCCCCGCTCTGAGAACACAGATGTAATTTTCGAGAATGAACCAACCTCATCTTTTACATGAATTCTTAAAAACTGCTGTGCATAAATGTCAGACGGCGATTTCATGTTTTTCTCATATTGCGGTCCGACAAAGCTGTTGCCGGTTACGCCGAGGCGCATATTTTTCATGACAGCGACGAGGTCAGAAACAACGGATGTCGCTGTCGGCATGCTTCCGGCTCCCGGCCCGTAGAACATCGTCTCACCAACAGCCTCGCCGTATACATAAACAGCGTTAAACTCATTATGAACAGCAGAAAGCGGATGGTGGTCAGGAAGCAGTGTTGGCTGTACGCTGACCTCGATTTTGCTGCCGTCACGCTGAGCAATCCCGATCAGCTTCATTGTATAGCCGAGGCGTTTGCTGAAGCTGATGTCCTCGTCTGTAATTTGGGAGATCCCCTTTACTTTGACGTCTTCCAGATCCACGTTCATCGAGAAGCCGAGGCGCGCCAATATCGCCATTTTCCGTGCGGCGTCAAGCCCTTCCACGTCAGAAGTCGGATCAGCTTCGGCAAAACCGAGATCCTGCGCTTCCTTAAGCACTTCCTCGTATGGGCTTTTCTCTTTGATCATTTTGGTTAAGATAAAGTTTGTTGTGCCGTTCACAATTCCCATCATTTTTGTAATTCGATCTGATGAGAGGCCTTCCTCTAATGTGCGCAGAATCGGAATCCCGCCGGCAACACTGGCTTCAAAGTAGATATCGCATCCATTTTCCTTCGCTTCGGCAAGCAGCTCGGAGCCGTACACAGCCATTAAGTCCTTGTTTGCTGTGACAACATGCTTTTTCGATCTCAGCGCGTCGACCAAATATTGTTTTGTCTGTTCAACGCCGCCGATCACCTCGATGACGACATCAACATCTGGATCATCAATGACATCATACACTTCTGTCGTGAGCACTTCCTTCGGCAAATCTACTTCTCTCTTTTTCTCTAAATCTTTTACAAGCACTTTTTTTATCGTAACCGGACAGCCGACCTGATGCATAAGCTTATCCTGATGGTCTTGAATAATTTTAACGACACCGCTTCCGACGGTACCTAAACCTAAAAGCCCTACACGAATCGCTTTCAAAAAAACTCCACCTTTCTTTTGATTGTCCTCTTGAAAAAGACAATTGTTAACTCAACACAGACATATAAGTTACAAACATTATATAAGCCCGCTCCTGTTTTGACAAGACAGCATTAGGCTGAATTTTGCGAATGTAAACGCTTAACGCATTGATATGACAAGATTCTTTATTTTCTAATTATTTTTGTCAGATTTTCTCCTCACCCTGAGCTGCCTTTGCCGAGCCAGCTGACGCGTGGAACAAACAGCTTCTGCGCCCGCATATTCATGAATTCCTGCGCTGTATTGAGAAATTGTTCATAACGCCCACAGTCATTAAGAATGAAGTTAAGCTGTTCTTCAAAATAATGCTTTTCTGATTCTGATGACATGTAATAGCTTTCTACGATTTCAAAATAATGAAGCGGGAAAAGCAGACGGCTGTATAAAAGGCGTTTCGAAAATGAAGACAGCGGTGTGACTTGCTCGTATTCCTGTAAAAAGAGAAAGCCCTGCTGATTAAAATCTTGTCTGTGATGCAAAAACGTATGCCTCATATATTCAGCCAAATCACGGGAAGCGTGGTCAAACACCCAATCCGCCGGAATCCTGATCAATGATTCCGGTGACCATGTATGCCTTTCCATCCGCTGATGGCATATCGTTCCTGAATCAGCGGCTTGGGGCTTGTCATCCAGCTCAGTGTCCACTAAATATTGTATCGCGTTTTCTGACAGTCCTAAATAATATGGAAATGATTCGATCATTTTTTTATCGAATGGCTCATGCGGAGGGGTCTGAACCTTTCTCTGCCAAAATGCTTCCAGCTGATCAATTCGTTTTCCCCACAGATCCTTCCACTGGCCGATTCTTCCGGCCGCCTTCACCTCATATGGATATCCTCGGCCTTTTCGGTGAAATTCCGCAAGCTCCGCTCCAATGGAGAACGCCCTGTTTGAATAAGGGGGGGCCGCCTTCAGCAGAGCGTACGTTTTTCCCTCATGTTCAAATGTCAGTTCACCTTCTTTTGTAAAGATAAAAACCGAAACGTATGGGTCACTTTGTTCTTGTAAATACTGACTCATGTAATAAAGCTCCGCCAGCTCTGTTTCTGAGAATTGGGAAACGGGGACAATCAGAAAGTATGAATTAGGCGTCTGAAAGCATTGATATGTGTGCTGGTACATGGAAAGCTGCCTGATGTGAATGCCGTATTTTTCTTTTATTGTACCTTTCACCATGATCACCTGCCTGTTGAATTAGGGCTCATCACATCGTAGTCATACACAGCCGGAATTATGAATACATATTTTAATCCGAAGAAGGCGCAAGAAAAAGTCGTAAACTTCTCAAGCATTTTGTATAAACTAGTAAAAAAGATTGGGTGAAGCTGATGTCAGAAAACGAACAATTCAGTCAGATGGAAGCTAAAGCAAGAGCACGGATGAAGGAGCGCGGCGTTGAGGTATCAGACATTGCCGAGCTTGTCTTTTTTCTGCAGAAAAAATATCATCCGGATTTAACCATTGATGAATGCACGCTGAACGTCAATCGTGTTCTCGCAAAACGCGAGGTGCAAAACGCGATTTTAACGGGCATTGAATTGGATGTTCTTGCTGAGCAGAAAAAACTGTCTGAACCGCTGCAAACGATGCTGGAAATAGATGAAAGCCTATATGGAGTAGATGAAGTTCTGGCATTTTCCATTGTGAACATTTACGGATCGATCGGGTTTACGAACTACGGTTACATCGACAAAGAAAAACCCGGAATCCTTAAACGATTGAATGATAAATCAACCGGTGAATGCCATACCTTTTTAGATGACATCGTCGGAGCGATTTCCGCCGCGGCTTCAAGCAGACTTGCTCACCGCGCGCGGCATACAGAATAAGGGCACCCTTTTAGGGCGCCCTTTTTTCAAATGTATGGAATCCATTCAGTCAGAGAGTCAATGGCGTGAGTCGGTTTTTCCATATCGTCTGTCATATGTTCTCTTTTCGTTACGCCTGTGTGAACGAGCAGCGTATCCATACCCGCGTTAATGCCGGCCATAATATCAGTGGCGTAGTTGTCGCCGACCATAAGTGTTTCAGACACATCTGTGCCGAGAACGCGCATCGCCTGCTCCATAATAATTGATTCCGGCTTGCCGATAAATACAGGCTGTACACCTGTAGATACGGTTAACACCGATGTCAGTGAGCCGTTTCCCGGCAGGAGCCCTCTTTCAGTCGGAATCGCAATATCTCCGTTAGTGGAAATAAAGCGGGCGCCATTTCTGATTGCCAGGCAGCCGACAGCAAATTTTTCGTATGTAATGGAACGGTCGATGCCAACAACGACAAAATCCGCGTTTTCTCCGCCAAATGTCAGGCCGTTTTCTTCAATCGCCTGGCGGATTCCTTCCTCCCCAATCACATACACAGACGCGTCTTTTTTCTGCTGTGCAATGTGCTGGGCAGTTGCCATGCTGGTCGTGAAGACCTGCTCTTCTGTTGCCGGAATATCAAAAGACACGAGCTTGTCCGCTACCTGCTTCGGTGTGCGCGAAGAGTTGTTTGTCACGAAAAGATAAGGAACGCCGCGATCTTTCAGCGTTCTGACAAATTCACACGCTTCCTCGATTTTTTCCGTGCCATTGTACATCGTTCCGTCTAAATCAATTAAATACCCTTTATATGTTTTCATATCCAACACTCCTGTGGCTTTCCAGTTGTTATTTAAACGCAGAAACAGGTCCTAGCTCTGTTTCCAAATAGCTTCTGATCCGTTTCGGGAAGTCCTGAAGAGCTGTTTGATGCGCCTTGATCAGCCTGTAAAGCTCGCCGCTGTCAGCGAGCAGATACTGTTGAACCAACGTTTTACGGTAGGCGATCAATTTCTTGAGCTCAGCACCCTCTTTTTCCGTGACAACTTTCTCATCAACAAGTATATCCATAATGTCGTCATAGCTGCCCGGGTCCCGCATAATAAAGCCGTCAATCATATCATTGCCTGTATCCAAAATGCATTCGATTAACAGATGGCCTATACGCTGAAGTGCCAATTCCCCGATTTCAGATTGCCAGTCTGTTTGTGAGTCAAATAGCGCCAGCTGGTGCTCGAAGAACCCTAGTGTTTTCTCGATTTTGCTTCTGTCAACAAAATACATGACAGCATCCCCTTTGTGTATATTTATTTTCTGATCCGTTTCAAGACAAAATACGCACAGCCGAAATTGCAGTATTCGTAAATATATTCATCTAATGTGCTGATTTTCGTTTCGAAGGTTGCTTTTTGATTCTGGTCGTCAAAGAAGCCCTTGAGCCTTAACTGACCGTATCCCCAGTCTCCCACAATATAATCGTATTTATTTAATATATCGGAGTAGCGGGCTTTAAAAGCCTCTTCGTTGAAGCCGTCTTTGAAATTGTGCACCAATTCAAATTCGGCATTTTGAATAAGAATCATGATCTCACCTCTTTTTCACTCATTCCTATCATAATTCATTGCCCCGTCCCCATCAATTGCTAAAGAATAAATCATGCGATTTGGCTACCCTACACATGAGGAGGGATTGATAAATGAAACGAACCGCTGTCAGCCTCTTCCTGCTAACCGGACTATTATCCGGGTGCGGAGGCGCAGGATTGGATAATGCCCAAAATGTCCGGAATCAGACGCAGAATCAAACCAAACCCATTCATGTGTCGGACCGCAACGAGGCTTTTAACAGGCATAATGAGAACGAACAATTTGGCTATGTCCGCTATCAAAGAGAACAATTTGACGGAGACCAGCAGAAAACGCCGGTGATGAACCGGGAAGAAACCGCTCACATGATATCAAGTTTAACGGTTCAGCTCCCCCATATTCAAGATACTGCGACATTGGTGACTGACCGAGAAGCGCTTGTCGTATACAAAACCGATTCTAAAAACCGGGAGCTGACCGCCGATCAGGTGAAAAAAACAGCGGCCTCCGTGATACCGCGATACTATCACGTGTATATTTCCGATAATCCAAACCATATGCAATCCGTCGAAAATTACAGCAATCTCGGCTCTGGTTCAAGGGATATCAGAGAGATCATGTCGGGGACGATTCAAGAAATGAAAACCTCCCCGCAAGGAAGCCCTGTCTCAGAGAATGAAAATGCCAATGGAGAAACGCGTCAGGACATGAAAATCGATAGGAATGACAAAAACGCCAGATAATCTGGCGTTTTGGCATTATGCTTGTGCTTGACGCTTTTTAGATGCTTCGTTTACTTGTTCATCCGCATGGTAAGAGGAACGGACAAGCGGACCGGCTTCACAATGGCTGAAGCCTTTTTGCATCGCGATTTCTTTTAATTCTGCAAATTCATCAGGATGGTAGTATTTTTGGACTTTCAAGTGTTTCTTCGTCGGCTGCAGATATTGGCCGATTGCCATAATATCCACGTTGTTCGCCAAGAGGTCGTCCATTACTTCAATAATCTCTTCTTTTGTTTCGCCGAGCCCGATCATGATACTTGATTTTGTCGGAATGTCAGGCTGCATTTCCTTCGCACGGCGCAAAAATTCCAATGAACGGTCGTACGTCGCACGCGCACGGACTCTTGGCGTCAGGCGGCGAACCGTTTCGATATTGTGATTCAGGATGTCTGGGCGTGTATCCATTAAGGTTTTTAGGTTATCGTAGTTTCCGCCCATATCAGACGGCAGCACCTCAATTGTTGTGAACGGGCTTTTTCTGCGGATCGCACGGACAGTTTCCGCGAAAATGCCTGCCCCTCCATCTTTCTGATCGTCACGCGCAACAGCCGTAATAACCGCGTGCTTCAGATTCATAAGCGCGACTGAATCCGCTACCCGTTCCGGCTCTTGCAGGTCAAGCTCAGTTGGAAGGCCTGTTTTGACAGCACAGAAACGGCATGCTCTTGTACAAACAGAACCTAAAATCATAAATGTCGCTGTACGTCTGACAGCCCAGCATTCATGAATATTCGGACATTTTGCTTCTTCGCATACGGTATGAAGGTTGTTTTCCCGCATGAGTTTTTTGAGCCCTGTATAGTTTTCATTTGTATTTAATTTAATTTTAAGCCATTCGGGCTTTCTGAGGTGTTCGTCTTTCTTTGCCAATTCCCATCATCTCCAATATCCAATATACTCAATTTCTGACACGAAACATTCTGAAAACGAGAAAGGTGCAGATTTTAGTTCTGCAACAAAAATAATGTTTTTCTAACTAAAGAAAGTCTTTTCTTTAGACACTTTAACATAGGAAAAATTTCTCGACAAGGGAAGATGATTACTGACATTTTTAAGCCGGGTTGCCGCAAACTATGTGTATTCAATATGAAAGGAGATTATTTTGTGAAAGTTTTGTTATCCGCTCTTCTTCTCCTTTTGTTTGCATTTGAGCCTTCTGCGTCTGGAAAAAAACTTTCAGATCCAGTGCTGTCGAAACGGATGGAATTATATCATAAAATCGAAGCTGTGACGCAGATCCCTTGGTATGCGCTCGCCGCTGTTGATCAATACGAAGAAAACGTGCGGAGCAACCGGAAAGATCTGCCTGACAAGGCGGGAATCATCAGCATCTATATACCCGATGACATCTGGAGCGGGCCTGAAAACCCGAATCCGAAAGACGATGCGCCGTTAAGCATTAAAGTGTTTGACGGAATCGGAATGGATGGCGATGGAGACGGGAAAGCCGAGGTCAGCAACGATGAAGATATTTTGTATACGTTCAGCCAATACTTACTGTCGTATGGCACAGATGAAGACAACATCCGGATCGGGCTTTGGAATTATTACCGGCGTGATCAGACAGTGGGGATCATATCTGAATTCATGAAGCTGTTTAAAGCCTACGGCCATATTGATCTGGGCGAGCATGCATTCCCGCTTCCGATCAGAACCGATTACAGCTATCGAAGCACGTGGGGAGATGCCCGCGGCTTCGGAGGAAGGCGGATTCATGAAGGTACGGATATCTTTGCCCATTACGGCCTTCCTGTCAAATCCACATGTTACGGCGTAGTTGAAATGAAGGGCTGGAACCGCTTCGGAGGATGGAGAATCGGCATCAGGGACATTAACAATACGTATCATTATTTTGCCCATCTCAATGGGTTTGCCAAAGGGATTAAAACAGGACAAATCGTTGAGCCTGGCCAAGTGATCGGATCAGTCGGCAGCTCCGGATACGGCCCGCCGGGAACCGCCGGGAAGTTCCCGCCGCATCTGCACTATGGCATGTACAAAGATAACGGAAGAACCGAATGGTCATTTGATCCATACCCGCATTTGAGGGCGTGGGAGCGATATGAATACCAAAAAAAGAAGTAACAAAAAGCCGCCTCTTCAACAGGCGGCTTATTTGCTGCTTTTTTCTTTTTTTGAATCGGCACCGTTTTCTTTGCTGCTCGGAAGCTGGACAGAAGGCGTGACACCCGAGCCGCCGCTTCCATTATAAAACTGCGGCACTTCGCCCTGCACTGCTTTAATCGATACAGGAACATTATTTGTGACGACAGCGGTTTTGCTGGCAAATGGAATGATGACCTTCACTTTAATTTCGACAAAGATGCTGATATCAATAAGTGCGTTATTTATGCCATACGGCTTGATTTTGGTTTTGACATCTGTAAAAGCGTCACCGATTAAATTGAACCGGACCGGGATTTTCGGCCCGAGGTTTCCAAGAAGGCTGTTGCCGGTTACCTGTCCCAGCGGAATGTTGATCATAATGTTTTCACTGGCGCCGCTGTGTCCGGTATGGGTTTCCATCTCTTTCAAATGAGCCTGAAGCTGCTTTGTCACTTTTGTTTTCACACTGTTTACAACCTGTGTATTAAAATCGATTGTCGTTAAGTTTCCGTTTTCATCAGAATTCATTTGAAACATATCTTTCATATTTTCACTGTCAGACATATAGTCCTCAATCGAATCCTGGATCACCTCTGTCGCTATACGCTTCGTTTCCATCTCGCCGATGTCCATTAAAACAGGTTTGATCGAGCCATTGATCATCCAAAGGCTGACCGTTGTTGACAGGATAAAAAAGACAACGGACAGGAGCATCACGTAACGGAAAGGCAAAGGTCCTCTCTTGCGAAAAGGGCCGCGATATCTTGGCAAGAAAATCCCCCCTTACATATCACAATGTATGCTTGTAAGAGGGGACATAGTAATAGCCGGGGCCAATTTATTTTATTTCATCATTTTTAAAAGCGCTTCTCTGCCGCTCATGCCGACTTTGATGCCAAGATCTTCCGCAGCGTACGTGACGGATTCTAAAGGTGCGTCTAACAGCTGGTCAATGGTGCGGACACCAACTGCGCGTCCCGCCACGATGCCGCGCTCCTTTAATTTTTCATTCAGCAGCGCCACATCAAGCGCGCCGCACATAATGTATCCGTGATCATTGGCGACGGCCATAAAATTCGTTTTGGGAAGCTTTACTGTCACAGCTGTAAAAGGCTGTCCTTCTATCATGATCGGTGTCAGGTTTACCACGTCAACCACTCCCTTCATTCATCACTTTATGATGAAGGGCACAGCTTGTTGTGGGCTGACTGCCTTATTGTGCAAGCTTCCAAGCAAGCAGATCCCGCAAAAATTCCGGCATAAAATATTCTTTTTCTGCAGCGTCGCGAATCAACGGAAACAGTTTGCCGAGCGTAAACATATCAAGCACCGCAACGGAGTATTGTTTATGTTTTTCAATATCTTCCCCGTTCAGTGTGATCCGAGTGACGTGGGTGATCCCGTCATCGAGCCGTTTCGTTTCTACCTCAACGCCGGCATACACCATTTTCCCCATCACTTCTCCGCGGAAGCCGAGTCCTTTGATCCGGAGCTGCTCCATTTGTTCGGAAGCGGCATGGACAATGGTTTCCTTCAGTTCTTCTCCCGTCAGGCGGACAGCCACCGGGTTGATCGGATGCGGACAGATGCGGTGCAGATCCAGCTTTGTCACAGGACCTGCTTTTAGCGGACCGAGAATGACACCTGAATTGACCATACTGATGTCCGTCTCGCACCATTCCTTTAAGGCGTATGCCAAAAGCAAAGGCAGCTCTGATTCTTCAAACCACTTCACCTCAGCATCTTGTGCAAGCTCTGCAACGGCATCGGACAGTTTCTCCTCGGCTTCACGTTCTTTTTCATTGAGAAACGCTTTAGTTTCTGCGGATTCTCCTGTCCATTCCGCCATGTTCTGCACAGAAGCCGTTTTGCTGTTGATGCTTCGCTGTACGCTGTCCACCGTGATTTCTACACAGCCGACATAATGCCCGTATTTCTCGGCGCTGGCCAGCAGTACCCCATTAACCACTTGTCCATCTTCGAGCAAATGATGGGTATGTGATTCGAGGATTACATCAATCTCAGGCACCGCTTCAGCCACTGCTTGATCATCAAGAATGCCTAAATGTGACAGCAGAACGATAATATCAGCCTGCCCTTTCACTTCCAGAATGGTTTCCTTTATGCTTTCAAGGGCATCCGTAACTGTCCATCCCAGCTTGTCATATACAGGATAATACGGCACAGTTACACCTAAGAAAGCAATGGACATACCGTTTTTCAATGATTTGATATGGTAAGGCACCGCCCAGGACGGACGGTTTCCATTTTTATCAAACAGGTTAGAGACGATGACAGGAAATTCAGCATGATCATATAAGGCAGCAAGCTCTTCATGCGGAAGCGTAATCCCTTCGTTATTGCCGATCGCCGCTCCATCAATGTGAAGGCGGTTTAAGAGATCGACATTCGCTTTTCCGAATGTCGCCTCTGTCACGAATTGAAAACGATCAAGATGATCGCCAATATCAAAAACGAGCGTCTCTTCGCCGTCTGACTGATGCTCTTTTCTTTTCTGCTCGATATAATCTACAATTTTCGGCCAGTTTTCAAAATGGCTGTGCAAATCATTTGTATGATATAAGCGGAGCTTCTCCTTCATAATATCTCTCCCTAATCGTTCAGCTGAAAATGCCTTCATAAATGAGCTGGCAGCCGATCAAAATCAATACGATCCGCATGATCATAACGATCGTTTTCGTCTGCATTTTTCTGTTGATGGCGGCGCCAAGCTTTCCGCCGAACCAAGCGCCGGGCACAAGCGCGAGGGCGTACAGCCAATTGACGTGCCCGGAAATCATATGTGAAACAGACCCTGTCATAGAAGACAGGAAAATAATAAACATGGACGTTGCCACCGCAACCTTCGGCGGAAACAGAAATAACAGCATCATCGCCGGAACCATCAGTGATCCGCCGCCTATACCGAAAAGTCCGCCTAAAAAACCGACAACAAAGGCAATGGCAATACCGACAGAGGCCTGATATGAGTACGTATAAGGCTCACCGGCATCATCCTGAAATGTCCGGATAATTCCTTTGTGCGCTTTGTTGATTGGCCGGGCTTTCGCTTTCAGCATTAAGGATAATGAAATCAGAATCATAAAAATGCCAAACCAAACGGAAAACGAGTTTGAATTGAACAGCTTTGACACGTAAGCCCCGATCATGCTGCCGGGACCCGAACCGATAAAGAAAATGAGCCCGCTCTTATAATCAACTGTTTTATATTTAATATAAGCCAAAGTTGAAGAAAGGCCCGTAAAAATAATGACCAAAAGCGAAGTTCCAATCGCAACCTGCGGCGTCACATCCTGAAACAGCTGCGTCACTGTGCTTAAAAACATCAGAGATGGCACAATGACAATTCCGCCGCCAAGCCCGATCAGACTTCCTACCGTACCTGCGATTAATCCCAGGACGACCAAAATCACAAACGACATCATTAAAAACCTCTTTTCTAAAATAAATCGAGCTGTCTCGGAGCAAGTCCGCTGTACTCGATATCAAGCAGTTCAAGCATCTGCTTGCCATTATCCGCAGCGTCACCGCCGGAATTGTTGTTGAACAGGACAAAAACATCCTTACATTGCTGCTGCAATTCATTCAGGTGCTTTTTCCAATCCTCCAGCTCCTGTTGGTTGTAGCGGTATAAGTACCTGACCTCCCGCCAGTTTTTCCCGCCATCAGGCTTCATCCAGCCCTGCTTGTTGCGTCCGTGAAACCTGACGAGCGTTTTGTTTTCATCGGTCGCGCGCAACACGGTCGGAACGCTGCCTTCTCCGATTTGCGGTTCATCACAGACACTGTGAATCCAGCCTTCCGCTTTCATAAATGAAAGCGTCTGCTCATAAAATGGCGGCGAGAACCAGGAACGGTTTCTGAATTCAAGCGCGCAAGGAATATCTCCCATTTGGTGCTTACACCATCTCAAATAGGCGACATTCTCCTTCTTGCAGTCAAACCACGGCGGAAATTGAAACAGCACCATGGCGAGCTTATTGCTATGTAAATATGGCGTTAAAGACACCTTAAACGCATCAAACATCTCCTCTTTTGAGTCAAAGGGAATTTCGCCGCGCTGATGCCCTGTCATGCCCTGATATGCTTTCACGATAAATTGGAAGGTTTCGGGCGTTTCCTTCACCCACTTTTCATTATTGCGCGCCGGCTGAATCGCGTAAAAGCTCGCGTCTAATTCCACGATCGGAAAATGGGAGGAATAGGCCTGCAATTTTTTCTGGCTGGCCGTTTTCGGCGGATAGATGCTGTCATGATCCCCCCATCCCGTCAGTCCGATATAAATCACACTCATTCACCTCTCTTCCAGTTTATCACACGTGTTTTCAGGTTTCCTCGGAAATGCTGTTCATATGGCGGGAAAATGCCTCACGCAAATGCTGATATTGTTCCTCATTCGTATCTAAAAACGCCTCTTCTCTTGAGGAAGGAATGTGCTGATATTCAATAGGCGCCTGAAACTGCTCACTCGTAAAATCGTACACCACACCATTGATGCTGTTATAAAAATGCCAGCTCTCATCGACTCTTGTTTTGAAAATCGTGCCGCCGAAATGGTCTTGAATCACCAATGCCGTCACGCCGCATTGGCCGCATGACGGGCATTCTTCCGTCCATTTAGAGCTCGAATGGCGCGACCAGGATTGCTTAAGTATGTATTTGACATGCTCCATTGCCTCCGCCTCCTTTAAAAAAAGATACCACGTTGATGAGATTTTAAAAACTAGAACGGAGGAAATCAAAAAACCCGGCGGTAAAATCCGCCGGGCTTACGAAGGAACGACCAGAGCTCCGTCAATTTCAGTGACTTTTTCCCCATCATTGTACACGCACCGGCCTTTGCTGTAAGTGGCCGAAATGCTGCAGGGAAATGTATGTCCTTCGTAAATGCTTTTTTTATGCTTTGCAAACATCGATTCTCTTGTAACAGTGTACGGCTCCATGCTGACGAGCACGAAATCTGCATCACACCCCGCCTCAAGCCGCCCTTTTTTCTGAAGGCCGAATCGTTTTGCAGGGGCCGCCGCTGTCCATTCTGCGATGGTTTCAAATGGAATCTGATGCTCAAGCGCCAGTTCCAGCATTCCTAATAAAGTGAACTGCCCGCCGCTGATTCCGCCCCATGATAAAAACATGTTATCCTCCCGCTTCAAGGATGGACGGCAAGGGGAATGGTCTGAGGAAACCATGTCAATGTCCCCGGCAATGAGCGTCTCGATCAGCGTCTCTTTTGATTGCCGTGACCGGAGCGGAGGCGCGCATTTTGCGACAGAGCCCCTTTGCCGTAAATCGTCATGGCTGAACAAGACATAATGCGGACATGTTTCAACCGAAACATCAAGACCTTCCTGTTTCGCCTCTCTGATCAGCCGGACCGCTTTCGCCGTGCTGATATGGACAAAATGAACCGGACAGCCTGTCACCTTCGCATACTGAATCGTGCGATACACCGCTTCAACTTCTGCTTCCTCCGGGCGGGAGGCGGCGTACGCATCCGCATCCACCTTTCCTTTATTGGCCAAAACCATCTGCAAGTAGCTTGTGATCGCGTCGCTTTCCGCGTGGAGAGCGAGGATTTTTCCTGCAGCCGCGATTTCTGCCATGCCTTTGAGCAATGTCCGTTCATCAACAGAGCGGAACTCATCAGTGCCTGACTTTGATAAAAACGCTTTAAACCCGATCGCTCCCGCTTCAGCCATCGGACGGATGTCCTCGATATGGCCTGGCACAAGGCCGCCCCATAGCGCAAAATCCACGGCAGATTTTTGCCTGCCTAGCTCAGCTTTTGCGAGAAGATGCTCTGCCGTCACGGTTGATGGAATACAGTTGAGCGGCATATCAAAATAGGTAGTGCAACCGCCTGCGGCCATCATTTGAGAACCTGTTTCAAACCCCTCCCAATCCTCCCTGCCCGGTTCATTAAAATGAACATGGCAATCTATCACACCAGGAAACACGTATTTCCCGTCTGCCTGGATGATTTCCGTCCCGCTTGCTTCAATGTCAGAACCTATCTCGGCAATGACACCGTTTTGAACTACAATATCAGCTTCTATAACGCCATCTGGCGTAACTGCCTTCGCACCTTTTATCACCATATCGTAAGCCATATTGATCCCCCCATGTCAGGATGACGATTTTCCATGTCAGTTTATGTAACACAACCAGTTCTATTTTCAACAGTTTACTGCTACTATGATCGTATTACATCAGCAAAACCGCTAGAATTCCTATTGAAAATTATTCACCTTAACCAATGTTTTTATAGAAAAGGAGAATGCGCTATGAATATTCTTGATGTGATGAAAATACCGGCTTTTGAAAACGCCAATTTAATCGCTGGAAAAGCAGGAGGGGAAAGAGAGGTTCAGCATGTCAATATGATGGACGCTCCGGATATCGTAGACTTTTTGCATAAGAATGAATTGCTCGTCACCACCGCCTATCACCTGAAGGATCACCCGCATCAATTATCTGAACTGATTCGGCAAATGGCAAAACGCGGCTGCGCGGGCCTCGGCATTAAAACAAAGCGCTATCTGGAAGATATCCCGAAGGAAATCATCGAACTGGCCGATTCATATGCGTTTCCGATCATTGAGCTTCCGGAACACATCCGACTCGGCGATATTGTGAATGCCACACTCAGCCATATTCTCGATATGCGTTCTAACGAGCTGCAGCAAGCCATTTACGCGCACAAAAAATTCACAAACCACATTATGAGCGGCAAGGGGCTGCAATCCCTCCTCAAAAAGGTGTCAGACATCCTTCAGCTTCCCGTGCTGCTGCTTGACCAGCATGCCAAAATGCTGTCTGCGTCTCATCAGATTTCAGTTGAGACCGAAAAGCTGAAAGGCACCCTGAATACCGTATCCGGGCCATTTTTCACTTGTTTCTCTACAATCTCAGATCAGAAAACATATTCTGTCCTGCCTATTTATAATCACGAAAAAAACTGCGGCTACCTGCTGATACCCGACATGGTGCAGGCAGGCGACAAAGGATTGATCCTCACGATTGAACAAGCGGCCAACGTCATTTCCTTTGAACTGCTGAAGGAAAATGCGCTGAAGCAGTTCAGCCGGCGGGCCCGCAATGAGTTTTTCAACAATTTTATTGAGCGGACCTTTTCTTCAGATGACGAAATCAAAAACCGGGCGAAAGAATTCAAGCTGCGCTGGGATCAAAAATACATGTGCATCGCCGGCAAACTCGATCGCAATGACGAATCAATCAGCTTTACAGAAAATCAGCTCGCTTCCGACAGCGTATTCGAATTTCTTGAAGGTGAATTATCAGCCTTCCCGTTTCCACCTCACTTCTTTATGAAAGGAAATGTCGGCATTATTCTAATCGAGGCGACAGACAGCTGGAGTGAAATGCACGCCTCGGTGATCAGCTTTTTAGAACAGTTTCAAACACAGGTCAGCGCTCAATTTAAACGAACCGTGTCCTTTGGCATCAGCAATATCTGCCAAAAGCTCATTGATGTTCCCGACGCTTTCACAGAAGCTTCTGATGCTCTGCAATCGGGGCATTTGTCAAGAAGCACCGCATTTATCCAGGTGTATCACGCCAAAGATGTGCCTGAGCTTCTGCGCTTGCTCCCAGTTGAGGATTTGAAGAAATTTTACAACTCCACGCTTCAGAGCCTCGCTGAAAAACAGCAGGAGGATCAAAGCCTGCTTCATACGCTTTCCGTCTATTTAGAGACACACTGCCAAATTTCAGAGACGGCAAAGCGTCTGTACGTTCATCGCAATACGGTCATATACCGCCTTGAAAAATGCGAAGAGCTTCTGGGGAAAAGCTTAAAAGATCCTGAAACAACGATGCGTTTGCGGCTTGCATTACGTATGCAGCGGCTGATCAGCTAAAGTTTGTTACATTTTCTTACAAAACGAATCGTTTTTCGTCACTTTCAGCAATCACACCTGTCTTTTTCAGCTACTGTATCCAATGACACCCCTCGACCGGAACGATATTATGTTACTAAAGTTCACATACAGGGAGGGACTATAGTGAAAAAAAGATCGTTTAAGGTGTTTACACTTAGCCTGCAGCATGTGCTCGCCATGTATGCAGGTGCGATTTTGGTGCCCCTGCTTGTCGGCAGGGCGCTGAATGTAACAACTGAACAGCTGTCCTACCTATTGGCGATTGACCTGTTAACATGCGGCGTCGCTACGCTTTTGCAAACCTTGCGCGGAACATACATCGGCATCGGGCTTCCCGTCATGCTTGGCAGTTCATTTGTGGCCGTCACCCCAATGATTGCAATCGGCAGCAATTACGGCATTCACGCGATTTATGGTTCCATCATTGCGGCCGGTGTGTTCATCTTTTTGTTTGCGCGTTTTTTCGGCAAGCTGACTGTGTTATTTCCTCCTGTCGTAACAGGTACCGTTGTGACCTTGATCGGCCTTTCACTTGTTCCAACAGGTGTGAAAAATATGGCTGGCGGCGAAAAAATAAACGGCAGCGCCAACCCCGAATACGGTTCGCTCGAAAACCTTCTTCTCTCTGTCGGTGTCCTTGTTCTGATCTTAGTCCTCAACCGCTTTCTCAAAGGATTTGCCCGAACACTGTCCGTTCTGATCGGCATCGCCGCCGGAACAGCGGCAGCAGTGATCATGGGCAAAGTCAGCTTTTCTTCTGTTACAGAAGCACCGTTCTTCCAAATCCCGAGGCCTTTTTACTTCGGAGCCCCTGCGTTTGAAATCGGTCCGATCTTAACGATGCTGATCGTCGGAATCGTCATTATTGTGGAATCAACCGGCGTTTTTTACGCAATCGGAAAGATATGCGGCAGACCTTTAACTGAAAAAGATCTCGTCAAAGGCTATCGAGCGGAAGGAATCGCCATTCTCATCGGCGGGCTGTTCAATGCCTTTCCTTATAATACCTTTGCGCAAAACGCTGGCTTATTGCAGCTGACCAAAGTGAAAACAAGAAACATCGTCGTTACCGCAGGCTGTATCCTTGTCTGTCTCGGACTGATTCCGAAGATTGCCGCCCTTGCATCTGCCGTTCCTGCTGCTGTACTTGGCGGCGCGACCGTCGTCATGTTCGGCATGGTGATTGCCTCCGGCGTCAAAATGCTCAGCACAGCGGATCTCAAAAATCAATACCACCTCCTGACCATCGCATGCTCAATCGCACTCGGCATCGGCGCCAGCACGGCCCCCGGGATTTTTGCTGAATTCCCCGCTCCGATCCGGATTCTGGTCAGTGACGGCACCATCACTGGCAGCCTGACCGCTATCTTTTTGAATCTATTTTTCAGCTTGCGCGGCAAAAAAGACAAAACAGCTCAGAAAACAGAACTTCCGGTATTAGAACATACACTCGTATTAGAAAAAGAGGTGTAAAAAAGATGAAGGAACAGCACAATGCCTTACAGCTGATGATGCTGGGGCTTCAGCACATGCTTGCCATGTATGCGGGAGCCATTCTCGTTCCGCTGATTGTCGGAGCGGCGATCGGGCTGAATGCGGGGCAGCTGACGTATTTAATCGCGATTGATTTGTTTATGTGCGGGGCGGCAACTCTTTTGCAGCTCTGGAGAAACCGATATTTCGGCATCGGCCTTCCCGTTGTGCTCGGATGCACGTTTACCGCAGTCGGCCCGATGATTTCCATCGGCAGCACTTACGGTGTCCCAGCGATATATGGTGCCATTATCGCCGCAGGACTGATTGTCGTCTTAGCCGCGGGCTTCTTCGGGAAGCTTGTCCGTTTTTTTCCGCCTGTCGTAACCGGATCAGTCGTCATGATCATCGGCATCAGCTTGATTCCAACGGCAATGAATAACCTGGCCGGGGGTGAAGGAAGCAAAGAATTCGGCTCACTGGACAACGTGCTCCTCGGGTTTGGCGTCACAGCTTTTATCTTATTGCTGTTTTATTTTTTTAACGGCTTTATCCGCTCCATAGCGATTTTACTCGGTCTTATCGCAGGAACAGCGGCTGCATATTTCATGGGAAAGGTCGATTTTTCTGAGGTCTTGGAGGCGTCTTGGCTTCATGTCCCGTCTCTGTTTTATTTCGGACCGCCAACCTTTGAGCTGCCGGCTGTTGTCACGATGCTTCTCGTTGCGATTGTCAGCCTCGTTGAATCGACAGGCGTTTATTTTGCCCTCGCTGATATCACAAACCGCAGGCTGTCGGAGAAGGATCTGGAAAAGGGCTACCGGGCAGAAGGCCTTGCGATTTTGCTGGGCGGCTTATTTAACGCGTTTCCCTATACAGCTTTCTCGCAGAATGTCGGCATCGTTCAGCTCTCAAAGATGAAAAGTGTCAACGTCATCGCCATCACAGGAATCATACTGATCGCGATCGGGCTGGTTCCAAAAGCAGCGGCCCTGACAACAGTGATCCCCACCCCAGTTCTCGGCGGCGCAATGATCGTCATGTTCGGCATGGTCATTTCTTACGGGATCAAAATGCTATCCAGCGTTGACCTTGATTCGCAAGGCAACTTGCTGATTATCGCCTCTTCCGTCAGCTTGGGGCTTGGCGCCACAACAGTTCCCGCGTTGTTTTCATCTCTTCCGGGCGCGGCCTCTGTCTTGGCAGGAAGCGGAATTGTGATCGGCAGTTTGACGGCCATTGCACTGCACGCTTTTTTTCAAACCAAACAGTCGAATGGCGCAGACATAAAAACGTAAAGGAAGGTGCCAATGTTCACAATGGATGACCTGAACCAAATGGACACACAAACACTGACAGACACACTTGGCTCTATTTTTGAACACTCTTCATGGATTGCGGAGAGATCCGCAGCACTACGGCCGTTTTCGTCGCTTTCTGATCTTCACCGCAAAATGACTGGCATTGTAAAAGCCGCGGATCGCGAGACACAGCTTGATTTAATCAAAAAGCATCCCCGGCTCGGAACAAAGAAAACAATGAGCGATGACTCGGTACGAGAGCAGCAGAACGCAGGGCTCAGCAAATTAGAACAGCAGGAATACGAGGAGTTTCTCAAGCTGAATGAACACTATTATGATCGCTTCGGCTTTCCTTTTATTTTAGCGGTGAAGGGAAAGACGAAACAGGACATTCACCAAGCCCTTCTGGCAAGGCTTGAGAGCGAACGAGAAACGGAGTTCCAGCAGGCCCTTATAGAAATTTACCGAATCGCCCGCTTTCGTCTGGCTGACATCATCAACTGAAAAAGGAGAGACGCAAATGAAAAGAACCATGTCTTATGGCAAAGGAAATGTATTTGCATACCGAACGTTTTTAAAACCGCTCACTGGAGTGAAGCAAATCCCAGAATCATCTTTTGCCGGGAGAAGCAATACCGTTGTCGGCGTTGATGTGACATGCGAAATTGGCGGAGAAGCCTTCCTGCCATCATTTACAGACGGAGACAACACTCTCGTCGTGGCAACGGATTCAATGAAAAACTTTATCCAGCGCCATCTCGCATCCTATGAAGGAACGACAACCGAGGGGTTCCTACACTATGTAGCTCACCGATTTTTAGATACTTATTCTCATATGGACACGATCACTCTGACTGGCGAAGACATTCCGTTTGAAGCAATGCCTGCATACGAGGAGAAAGAGCTCAGCACAAGCCGCCTCGTCTTCAGAAGATCGCGTAATGAACGAAGCCGCTCTGTGCTGAAAGCAGAACGAAGCGGGAATACCATAACGATTACCGAGCAATACAGCGAAATCATGGATCTTCAGCTCGTCAAGGTGAGCGGCAACTCCTTCGTCGGCTTCATCCGGGACGAATATACGACTCTCCCGGAAGACGGCAACCGCCCGCTGTTTGTCTATTTAAACATCAGCTGGCAATATGAAAATACCAATGACGCATACGCTTTTGATCCAGCCCGCTACGTTGCGGCTGAACAAGTCCGCGACTTAGCGAGCACCGTTTTTCACGAGCTCGAAACCCCTTCAATCCAAAACCTAATCTATCATATCGGCTGCAGAATATTAGCGAGGTTCCCGCAGCTCACTGATGTCAGCTTCCAATCTCAAAATCACACGTGGGATACGGTTGTCGAAGAAATCCCGGGCTCAAAAGGAAAAGTCTACACCGAACCGCGCCCGCCATACGGTTTCCAACATTTTACCGTGACAAGAGAAGACGCCGAGAAAGAAAAACAGAAAGCCGCTGAAAAATGTCGGAGCCTGAAAGCCTGATGGGAAAACTGACAACCCATATTTTAGATTTAACCAGCGGCAAACCAGCGGCGAACGTAAAAATTGAAGTGAAGCGGCTGGGCGAAAGTATTATGAAAGAGGTTTACACTAACAATGACGGCAGAGCCAATGTCCCTCTGCTGGCTGGTGAAGAGCTGGTTTCCGGAGAGTATGTGATGGAATTTCATGCAGGAGACTATTTTGCGAATAAAAACGTGAATACGGTCGACCAGCCGTTTTTAACCATAGTCACCGTCCGTTTTCAGCTAGCAGATCCAGATGCACATTATCATATCCCGCTCTTGCTGTCGCCGTTTGGTTATCAGGTGTATAGGGGGAGTTAAGAAGGAAGCCCGCCTCACCGGCGGGCTTCTATTTGCACTTCAATAAACTTTTGATCCTAGGACAGTACTTGAAGTGATCCCCACACTTAGTGAAACAACAGCTAGAATAAACATTCACCTATATTTTTCAGGATAATTGCCTACGAGAAAAATATCCTGTAGTCCTTTCATTTATAAATCGAGGTTTCAAACTAATAAGTCAGCTCTTAGCAGCCGAGCTCCCTTCTCCAATCCTATAAACAGACCGCGTTTTTTCTCGAAAAAATACTCTGAAGACAATTGCTGCGTTTTTAATAGTTTTGATAACGCGTTCTCTCTTACACCTTTAGACAAAATATTCATTTTTTCTTTTTTAGACTTAAATCTATGTCGAAAATGATCGTTGGCATATCTTATACTATCTCCTCTAAGGAGGTGACATTATGGGATTCTACAATTCTGGTGGATACAGTGGAAACTCTGGTTACTCAAACGGTTTCGGGAGCTCCTTCGCTTTGATCGTGGTGCTATTCATTTTGTTGATCATTGTTGGAGCAGCTATCTTTAATTATTAAGTTTAACTTTCCTTGCCTCCGCCGTATCCAACACCTCCCTGTCCGACAGACGCCATATGAAGTTTTTATGGCGTCTTTGCTATGTGTTCACTAATCTTTTTCTAATCCAGAAGCTGTCAAGTTCTACGAGATTTATCGTGTGTTTTCCCACAACGCTTCTGCGTCTTGATCGCGCTGTCTGACTGAGGCTAAAAAAGTCCGGCTTTTAAAAGCCGGACTCCCGTCTCCCTCCGTTCAACTCTCTTCTAATCCTGCAAGCTGACCGCATAATCCCGCCATACCCGGTACACCGGCACAAATTCCCCGCCAGCCCTTCTTCTATATCTTTGTCAGAAGGTTGAGGGGTTTCCCGAAACAGTGCTTTAAGCGCAATTATCATTCCTGGGGTACAGTAGCCGCATTGGAAGCCTCCTTCTTCCAGAAAAGCGGTTTGGCAGATATTCAGTTCCTCTTGTTGTACGCCCTCGATTGTTGTAATGGAATGGCCGTCCACTTGGTAAGCCATGGTCATGCACGCATTGGCCAGTTTTCCGTCGATTAAAATAGAGCAGGCTCCGCAGCGGCCGATTCCGCAGGACACCTTTGTCCCGGTCAGCTGAAATTCCTTTCTAAGCAGGTCACTCAGATGTGTCGTAGGAACGGCAGCAACCTCCCACGCCTGACCATTCACGGTCATCCGGAACTGTTCCTTTTTTACAGGAAATGGCCCGGCCTCTTTTATGTCCATTGCTTCAGCCCCTTTCTGTCGATCGCTTCAAGCAACTCTTCTCTTGAAATTGGCAGCTTGTTTATCCAGCATCCGACCGCATCATGTACTGCCTTTACAATCGCCGGAGTGATGGCGATTGTTCCGATTTCACCAACACCGCGCGGTCCATATACGTCTCCCTTCATTAAGTCTTCTATTGCAATCAGCTTCATGTCAGGAACATCTTTGATTCCGGGAATCAAATAGTGATCGAGATTTTCCGCAGCATAACGGCCATCCGTCATTTTCGCTTCCTCCATCAGTGTGTAGCCGAGTGCCATGGCAGCGCCGCCTTCAATTTGACCTCGATATCCCTGCGGACTGACAACCGGACCTGCCGCAATAGCGTGCTCACAATCTATCAATTTGACATCGCCTGTTAACAGATCTACCTCCACCTCAACGGCAGCCGCTCCAAATGAGTAGAGGAAATGGCCGCCCACCACAGGATCAGGCGTTGTTGGAAAGTCAAAGGCCGTTTCCTCTGCCAAAGGGCCTTTTTCAGCCAGCTCCTTATACGTCACCACGAGCGCCTTTGTGTTTTTGTCACGCAAGCCTGCAGCGCCGGGAATAAGATTTTCCGCTGAACAGCCGCTCCATTCTGCCGCCCGTTTTTTCAACTGAGCTAGAAACGGCTTCTTCAAACGCTGGATCGCGTGCCACACCATGCTTGTGCCGCGGGATGCTGTGGAGGAGCCTGACTTCGGCACTTTTGCGGTATCCCCAATAACAATGGAAATATCTTCTGCGGCACAACCTAGCTCCTCCATGACAATCTGTTCAATCGCTGCTAGAATCCCCTGTCCGCATTCTTCAAATCCGAACGATGCTGTGATTTTGCCTTCACTCGAAAGGGACAAACGGCCTCCTGCCGCATCCATTCGGCCATACCCCAGCCCGCCGCCGTGCATTGTAATTGCCGCTCCCGTGCCTCTTTGCAGATACCCGCAGTTCCGGCTTGTTTTTTTAAGAATGGGAGATTTAGATATGGCATTCAACACCTGTGCCGCTCCGTCAGTTGGTGCAATTCGATGCTCAAGCGGCCCCAAGTCATGCGGTTTTCTGATATTTTTTCTTCTCAGCTCGAGCGGGTCGATGCCAAGCATGCCGCTGAGACGATCGAGATGGGTTTCGAGTGCAAATGTGATTTGGTTGCCGCCAAAGCCCCGAAATTCCCCCGCCACCCCGTTGTTCGTAAATACTGATATTCCTTCAGTCCGGATATTCGGAATACGGTACGGCCCCGCGGCATGCTCGATAGAAAAATCAAGAACAGCCGGTCCGAGCGTAGCGTAAGCGCCTGTGTCCGCCACAATTTTCACGTCGTGCGCCAATAGATTTCCCGAATGATCTGCACCCGTTTTTATCGTAATCTTCATCGGATGGCGCTTAATGCCAGAACGTACAGATTCCTTTCGTGTCTGATGGATTTTGACAGGGCGCCCGCTTTTCAGGGCCAAAAGCGCAGCATACGGCTGAATATTCAGCTCATCCTTCCCTCCGAACGAGCCGCCCATCGGACTTGACACAATTCTGATCTTCTCTTCAGGAATATCAAAAATACGGGCAAGCTGGAAACGGTCTTTATAGCCGTGCTGGGTTCCTGCATACATCGTAAAACCCCCGTCGTCTTCCGGAACGGCTACGCCTCCCTCCGTTTCCATATACGTATGCATCTGCCGCGGCAGCTCATAGGTTTCTTCAAGGACTGTATCAGATGCTTGGAACCCTTCTTCCACATCGCCGTTTGAAAAAAATGCGCGGTGCAGGATATTCCCGTCCTCATGCAGTCTTTGCGCATTTGGCCGAAGCGATTTTTCTGGTGAATCCATGACTTCCAGCTCTTTAAACTCAACTCGAATCAGCTCCAGCGCCGCTTCCGCGATTTCTTCCGTTTCCGCAGCAACTGCGGCGATCGCATCCCCGACATACCGCACCCTGTCCTCACATAAAACCGGCTGATCAGGGATGACAATGCCAAATCGGTTTAAGCCGGGAACGTCTTTATGTGTGACGACGGCCTGCACGCCTTCCATTTTCTCAGCTTTTATGGTGCAAACCGACACAATCTCTGCATGAGGATAAGCACTTCTCAGCACCTTGCCATACAGCATTCCCGGAAAGCTGAGATCGGTCATATATTTCAATTCCCCTGTGACCTTACCCCTTCCATCCGGCCTGACTCTTGACGGTTTGTTGATGATCATTTATTCCCCTCCCTCAGCCATCAGCTCTGCCATGATGACGTTGGCAGCGGCTTTTTTTCTGTATGCCGCTGACATAAAAGCATCTGAGGAAAACGGCAGCTCATGGATAAGTGTTTTGTACAGCTCATGCGAGTCCCACCCTGGTGCCATCCATTTCGCTTCGCTGTCCAATAATCTCCTAGGAGTGATATCGGCATGGCCAGCGGCGAGGCGAATGCTGCCGTCTTTCAAAAAACGTCCAGCTGCAACAGCAGCCGCTCCGGTAAAAGCCTGGCGCCTTCCAAGCTTGTGATAAAATACACGCTCTCCCTCCGCCCGCGGGATGATGACACGCGTGACGATAGCCGTTCTAAAGTCTTCCTCACTGAGCCAAGCGCCAAGCGGCAGCCTGATTAGCTCCTTTTGATATACGATAAGCTCAGCACCAAGCACAAGCAGAAGCGGAATGAAATCACCGATTTTACTCGCTATGTTGCCGCCAATCGTGGCACGGCTGCGAATCCCCGGTGCAGCGACAGCGGAAGCAGCGTCACTGAAACAGCTAAGCGCTCTCTTAATCAAAGGGTTCTTTCTGCATTCATTCAGTGATGTGAGCCCCCCGATCGACACGTGGGTGTCACTGGTGCTGATCCCTCGCATTTCGTCAATCCCTTCAAGGCTGACAAGGTGCTGTTTCGGTAGAGTTCCTTTGTCCCACTGAAGCTGAAGGAGCGTGCTTCCCGATGCGGCACACACATCCGGAGCAAGCTTCTCTAAAAGCGAATAGGCCTCATCAAGCGCTGCCGGTCTCCATAATTGAATATTCATCCTTGCTTTTGTCACTTGGCCGTTCAAGACATCGCCCTCCTTACCATGTCATATTCCTCGGGTGTATCAATATCGTCCAACTCACCGCTATCCTTTGCCTCCAAAACCGCTCCTGCTCCAAGCTGTCCGCTTTTCAGGAGCCTGCGAGCCCCTTCATCTCCCGTTAATCCCTTTACATAAGGAAAACATGTCGACGAGAAGTAGATTGGCGGGGTGAACGCCCCTAAAAACGATGACACGGCAAATGACTCAGGAGCCAGAGCCACAAGGGCATTGAGATGATCGACGGAAAGCTGAGGCTGGTCGGCTAACAAAATGACAACGCCGTCCGCCCCCATGCTTTCTGCTTTTCTCACCCCGCTGCTGACTGAATGCCCCTGACCCTTTTCTGCGTCTTGGCAAACGTGCAGGCTCCAGCGTTTTTGAAAAGGCGGAGCGTGATACGGCGCTCCTATCCACTCAAGGGAGGCATGTTCTGTCCGCTCGACGACCAGCACGTGATCAAGGCGGGACGACAGAGCAGTTTTCAAGGAAAGTGAGCCTATGTTTTCTCCTTTTAGCGGCAAAGCCAGCTTGTTTTGTCCCATTCTTCTGCTTTTGCCGGCAGCGAGAAACACGCCGATCAGATAGGGGTTTCTCATACAACCGCCAGCCGTTTTCTTGTTTGAATAATTTCTGCAACTACACTTACCGCAATTTCCTCGGGACCTTCCGCACCGATTTTCAGCCCGACCGGACTGTAAAAGTGAGACGGGGGATGTTTTCCGTTCAGCAGCCGTTTCGTGCGGTTTGCCGAACCCAACAGTCCAATATAATGGAGGTTTTGAGAAAATAAGAAGTTGATGATCGTTTGATCGTGCTGATAATGATGGGTTGCCACAACAGCTGCATCATGCGGAAAAAATTGAAATTCGCTAAGCATTTGTTCCGGAAAAGCGGTGATCAGCTGATCCGCTTTTGGAAAAAGAGAGGATGTACAATAAGCGGGCCGCCAATCCGTCACGATAACAGAAAACCCTGTGTCAGCCGCCAAATTGGCCAGCGGTACAGTATCCGGCCCCGCCCCAAACAGAATGAGGCGCGGCTTCGGTTCAATTCGCTGAATAAACATGTTAGTGGGTGGATCGAAATGCGGTAAATGAAGCGTTGAAACAGTACGTTGAATAGCTTGCAGAGGCGCGTCCGGCCAGTTGCCAAAATGCCCGTTCTCCGTCAGAAATAAATAATGTGAGGATCCAATCTTTATAACAGAAGTGACAGCTTTGCCTGAATGAAGGCAATCCCTCACTTTCTCATAGTGCCGCCTTTTTTCCTGAGTGATTCGCTCCACATGAACATGAATAATGCCATTGCACCCGGCTCCCATGCCCCAAGAAAGATCGTCCTCTGACCTCATGTCGTAGGGAATCAGCGTTGGTGTGAGCTGATCGCCCAGCGCACTGATTCTTTGGAATACATCTTCTTCCACACACCCGCCGCTCAGCAAGCCAATCCGTCTGCCATTTTTCTTAAAGAGCATAGAGGCGCCTGCTTTTCGATACGCGGAGCCTTCAACTTGAACAATTGTCGCCAGTACAGCCTCCTCCTGGTCTTCCAGGAGCGCATCTAACACCTTGTGAAAATTCCCCAATGCTGCATCCTCCTCTCGAAAATTGCCGTGAGAAACAACTAGTTCAGCGTGATTTTATAGGTAACTTGTATAAAGAATAGACGATGGAAGAAAAAATGACTCATGATTTGTCAGAAAATGAAACACATAGAAAGAGGATTTGTAAAAAGAGTCAAACGAAGAAAATCAGATTGGAGAAAACACGAAATCATATCGTTAAAAAGCTTGCGGAGTTCCGCAAGCTTTTCTTTACACCGCTGCCTGGCGGCCAGCGTTTTCATACACATCCAGCGCTGCTTGGAGCGCTTTTCCTGCTTCGATTCCTGCGTTATGTCTGAGAAGCACAGCCTCTAACCCGGCAAGCACGAATAGCACGTTTTCTTTTCTGCAGCTGTACCCCATCGTGCCGATCCTCCAGATCTTCCCTGCAAGCGGGCCGAATGAGCTGGCGATTTCAATGCCGAATTGTGCCAGCAGCATGTCACGGACAGACTCGCCGTCAATGCCGCCGGGAATTTCGACACAGGTGACAACAGGCATTTTGCAGCTGTCATCTCCAAACAATCTTAGCCCCATTGCCTTTATCCCTGCTGCTAATGCGGCTTCATGGTGCCGATGCCGCTCGAAACGCGTCTCAAGACCTTCTTCAAGCACCAGTCTGACTCCCTCACGTAAGGCGTACAGCATCGTCGTCGCTTCTGTATGATGATTGAGCCGTCTTTCGCTCCAATAATCCTCAAGCTGGCTCAAATCAAAGTAGTTGCTTGTAATTGGCCGATTTCCCGAAAGTGCTGCCCTGTCAGCTTGTGTCGCAATCCCGCGTTCCACCTTTTTGCGAGCTGCAATCACGTCCGCCACCCGCTCATTATATGTAATCGGCGCCATTCCTGAAGGCACAGACAAACATTTTTGCGTTCCGCCGATGGCAGCGTCAATCTTCCATTCATCGACTTTAACCTCGCAGCCCCCAATCGTTGCGACTGCATCGACGATAAACAATGCATCCTCGGTGCGGCAGGCTTCGCCGATGGCTTTCAGCGGGTGAATCCGTCCTGTCGATGTTTCTCCATGCACCATGGCCACAATTTTCGGCTTCACTTTTTTTATCTCCCGTATGATGTCCTCCGGGTCAAAAACCGTTCCCCATTCGCACTCCAGCATATGAACATTTGCCCCATATCGCTCGGCGATTTCAGTCAGCAAATAACCGAAACGGCCGTAAATGGGAATGAGCACATCATCTTCCGGCTCTATCACACTAGCCAGCACTGCTTCAATTCCCGCCCGTGAAGTGCCGTCAATCGGGTATGCCCAGCGGTTTTTTGTTTGGAACAGCTCCCGAAGCATCTCCATCGTTTCATTCATAATACCTGTAAACGCCGGATCAAATTGGCCGACAACCGGGGTGCTCATTACTCTTAATACACGCGGATCAACCTCAACAGGCCCTGGCGTCATAATCGTTCTTAACGGGGTGCATAATTCTCTTCTGCCTGACACAGCCATTCCTCCTTTATCAGTAAGCCAGTTTGTATAATAAATCAGTCAGTGCGCGGACGCCGATCTCAAGCTGTCTGGCTGACGTATATTCCTTCGGTGAGTGGCTGACGCCGCCTCGGCTTGGCACAAACAGCATACAAGCAGGATAGCGCCTTCCGATCATTTGCGCGTCATGTCCTGCTCCGCTCACCATTTCCTCACAGCTGAAGCCGTTTTCTAATGCTGTTTCAAAAGCCGCAGCCTTCAGCCTTTCGTCCATCGGCACAGGCTCTATCCGCATATATTCATCAATCACGGCGCGAATTCCTTTTTGTAGGCAAATGCCGTTGATCAAAGCAACCATGTCTTGATGAAACTGTTCCAGCACATGCTGATGCTGATGGCGAATATCGATTGAAAACTGGACGCGGCCCGGTATGACATTGGCTACATTGGGCTCTGCCGTTATTTTTCCGCATGTCAGACGGAGCTCATCCGGCAGCTCCTCCGACCGCAGCAACAGCTCATGAATGATACGGCTGCTGGCTGCGAGCGGGTCCTTGCGCCATTTCATGGAGGTGGTTCCCGCATGATTGCATTCACCCTCCAGCGTGACGAGATAGCGCCTCTGCCCCGCAATGCTTGTCACAATCCCGAGATCCCGTCCTGACATTTCCAATGTCTGTCCCTGTTCAATATGGAGCTCAACAAAAGCGCTGATATCTGTCCGATATGCTGCCTGAAACACACCTTTGCCAAAACCGTTCTCATGCATCGCTGTTTGCAGCGAGACTCCTGATTCGTCTCTTGGCTCTGCTCCATCCTGTAATGAAAAAACACCCGTCATATTCCCTGATCCCCAATAGGTCATTGGAAAACGGCTGCCCTCCTCCTCACATAAGGATACCGCTTCGAGTGTTTTTTTCGGCACTCCATATGTCTCTTTGAGCCGCTTTATCGCAAGCATTGCCGCCAGAACACCATAGGCGCCGTCGTATTTCCCCCCATTGATGACAGTATCGATATGTGACCCGGTTACAATGACTTCATCCGGAGACTGGGTGCCCGAAAGCCTTCCAAGCACATTGCCGACATCGTCGAATCTTGTATCAAGCCCAAAAGAAGACATTTCCGTTTTTACAGCAAGCTGTGCGTCCATCCACTCTTTTGTGTATAAAAGCCTCGTTACGCCGCCATCCGCAGACGCACCGTATTGGGCGAGCCATTCAATATAATCTGTGATGCTGTTTTTTACTGAAAGCTTCTGCTTTTCCATGTACTCCCCCCTCTGGCCGCTATGGTGACTTCATTATAGAAGGAGCAACATGATAGTTCATTGACAGATTAACCAAAAAAACGTTTATTTTTTAGCTACAGTATCCATCCAGCAACCAGATACACCCTACATGTCACAACTATTTTGATGTAAAGGTCAAAAGAAAACACGGTAAGGAAGAGAGCCAGCAAGAGCGAAAGAGAGGGTCAAAATGCCTTTCATATGAACAAGCTAAGCTGGAGAGGCGATGTTCGCGGAACGGATGAAAACAGAAATGCCGGCAGCCCGCAAAAACAGGACCTAAAGATATGGAAACAGGAGATTTCCGCCTCCTCCAAAGGGACTAATTTACAATTTTAATGAAAAATATACAAAATGACACTTCTATCCTTTATTTCAATTTTAGATAATAGACATGATCTGATAAAAGGAGGGCAAGTGATGACAAAAAAAGCATGGTTTCTGCCGCTCGTCTGTGTATTACTGATTTCCGGATGGCTTGCGCCAGCAGCTTCAGCAAGCGCGCAAACCACATTAAGCCTTAATGACCGATTGGCGTCTTCCCCTTCAGGAACGGGAAGCCTTCTCTCATTAGCCGCCCCCGCTGCACCCTATGCTGACACAGATACCTATTATGAAGGGGCTGAAGGTAAAACAGGAGACTCGCTAAAAAGCACCCTGCACCGTATTATCAGCGGACACACGATGCTGTCCTACAGCGAAGTGTGGAACGCGCTGAAAGAAACGGATGAAGACCCAAGAAATCCGAATAACGTCATCCTGCTCTATACGAATGAATCGCGTTCCAAAAACCTGAACGGCGGCAATGTCGGCGATTGGAACCGCGAGCATGTCTGGGCGAAATCCCATGGCGATTTTGGTACGAGCAAGGGACCTGGTACTGATATTCATCATTTGCGCCCGGCTGATGTTCAAGTTAACAGCGCCAGAGGAAATATGGATTTTGACAATGGCGGCACTGAATATGCGAAGGCACCCGGAAATTATTATGACGGCGATTCATGGGAGCCCCGCGATGATGTGAAAGGCGATGTTGCCCGCATGCTGTTTTACATGGCTGTCCGTTACGAGGGTGATGACGGCTATCCTGATCTTGAGCTTAATGATAAGACAGGCAACGGCTCAGCTCCTTATCATGGCAAACAATCTGTCCTGCTCGAATGGAATAAGCAGGATCCGGTTGACGACCGCGAGCGGAAAAGAAATGAAATCATTTATGAAAAATATCAGCACAACCGCAATCCATTTATCGACCACCCTGAATGGGCGGATGAGATTTGGCCGTAAGAAAAAGGTGCTCCTTTTGAGGAGCACCTTTTTCTAATACACAGCCTCTTCCGTTTCCGCATCGAAAAAGACGACGTGGTCCATTTTCACTGAGAGCTGGATTGAATCGCCTGCATCGATTCGCGTGTTTCCGTCCAGGCGGACCTTGAGCCGCTCGTCCCCAGCCATGACATGCACTATGAGCTCCGAGCCCAGATTTTCATTCACTTCCACGTTCGCTTGAAACACTGAATCAAACAACTGGTCATTTCCTGTCATTTGTGTGATGTGCTCCGGCCGTACACCGGCAATCATCTGTTCTCCGGCATATCCCTTTTCCTTCAGCCGCTTTGCTTTTTCTTCAGGAATATGAAGCCGGATCGAAGAATTTGTGAAAAACAGCTCGCCATGCTGCTGTTCTATGATGCCTTTCAAAAAGTTCATTCCGGGAGAGCCAATGAAGCCTGCGACAAACAAATTGGCCGGGTAATGATAAATGTCATGAGGTTTCGCCACTTGCTGAATTTCCCCTTCATTCATGACGACAATCCGATCTCCCATTGTCATTGCTTCGGTCTGGTCATGCGTGACATAAATGATCGTTGCCTCTAATCGCTGGTGCAGCTTGCTGATTTCTGTCCGCATCGTCACTCTTAGTTTTGCATCCAGATTAGAAAGCGGCTCGTCCATTAAAAAGACCTTCGGCTCCCTCACAATCGACCTGCCAAGCGCCACCCTTTGCCGCTGCCCGCCGGAGAGCGCCTTCGGTTTTCTCTTCAGCAAATGTTCAATTTCTAAAATTCTGGCTGCCGCATGAACCCGCTCGGCAATTTCCTGTTTCGCCATCTTTCTGAGCTTTAATCCAAACGCCATATTATCAAAAACCGTCATATGCGGATAAAGCGCATAGTTTTGGAATACCATCGCAATATCACGTTCTTTCGGCGGAAGATCATTGACCCGCTCCCCATCAATAAGAAGATTTCCTTCAGAAATGCTTTCTAATCCAGCCACCATCCGCAGCGTTGTTGATTTTCCGCATCCTGACGGCCCCACCAGCACCAAAAGCTCCTTATCCTTTACATCTAAATCAAAGTCCTTCACGGTTAATTGTGAGTGATATGATTTTTTGACGTGTTCAAATGTTAATGAAGCCATCAGAAAAGTCCCCCTATCTTTTGACCCGTTATTTCGTCACTGGAAACAACTTGGTCTTTCTGTTATTTTTAGAGTAATCGATTCCCATTTTTGCTATATTTCTAAAATAAAAAATGTAAATTTGTATTATAACGTCATAATACATTATAATATAAATAATAGGTTAAAAGGAGGCTACCCTTTGTTAAACAACGGAAGTTCTACACCTTTATACATTCAGCTAAAACAAATCATCACTGATGACATCAAAAAGGGCGTGTATTCCCCAACCGCCAAGCTGCCTACCGAAAACGAGCTTTGCACCAAGTATAACGTCAGCCGCATCACCGTCAGGAAAGCCATTCTCGATTTAGTCGAAGAAGGCTATCTGATCAGGCAGCAGGGAAAGGGAACGTTCGTTAAAAGCCCTAAATTAAAACGAGAGCTGATCGCTGTAAACGGCTACTCGGAATTTATGGAATCAACCGGCAAAAAACCGAAGCATCATGTGCTGTCCCATGACATCATTCCAGCGTCAAAACCCATCGCAGAAAAGCTTCAAATCCATCCCGAGAGCCCTGTCGTTGAATTAAAACGGATTTTATATAATGATGATCAGCCTCTCACCTTTGAAGTGACGCATTATCCGCTTGATTTGTTTCCCGGCATTGATACCTTTATTGCTGACGGCGTCTCCATGCATGATATTTTGAAACAGCAATACAAAGTTGTACCCACGCACAATACGAAGCTATTAAACGTTGTATATGCCCAACAGGAGGAAAGCAAATACCTGGATTGTGATATCGGGGATGCGCTGTTTGAAATTGATAAAACGGCTTTTACATCAAACGACCAGCCAATCTATTGCTCATTGTTTTTGATGCACACAAACCGTGTCACTTTTACCATCAACAGCCCCTACACATAACAGGCATAAAAAACGAGACACTGCTTATAGTATTCTCGTTTTTTCACTGCTTCCCCCGTCCTCCAAGCGATAAGGATAGCCATAGCCGAAAGCTCCGTACACACCGCATGTTTTCGCAGCCGTTTCAGCAGCCTGGCGCAAAGCATACGTTATATCCTGCTTCACGCAAAAGGCAGTCAAAAAGCCTGCTATAAAAGAATCTCCCGCTCCAAGTGTATCTATTATATCAGCTTCCACAATCGGCTGATGATAGACTCGATCACCCGCAGACAGGATTGCTCCTTGGCCCCCTCGGGTCATACAAACCATTTTGGCTCCGTACCCATGAGCTGTTTTGGCAAGCTCACCGCATTCCGACTCACTCAAATCGCTTCCTGAAAAAAACGCATACGTCACATAAGGACAGACCCTCCTCAAATAATCATCCTCCCGATTGGTTGAAAAATCAAATGAGACAGGGACAAGCCCGCACAGCTGCGGAAGATCGTTCTCAAGCCTGCTGTACACGCTCGTATGCAGCAGATCATGCCCGCTGATAAAAGATACATCTTTCTCCTGAAACGCGAGGCGAAGCCGGGACTGAATGCCGCCTTTATTTGATCTGACAAAAATGCGGTCCCCCTGTTCATCAAGGGTGACAATCGCCATCCCGTTTTCTCCGTGCGCCTGGCGGATATAATCTGCATTGACCTGCTCCAGCTTGAGAACGTTCAACAGATGCGCCGCGGCTTCGTCATTGCCGACGATTCCGATATAGGAAGACTCATGCCCGAGCCGCTTGGCAAGCACAGCAACGTTTAAGGCATTTCCTCCCGGGTAGAATGTTTCTTGATCCTGGTAATAATCTACAACATTATCTCCAACCGCAATCAATTTCATAGTGCTTCCTCCTTTATCCTTTTACACTGCCGCTTGCAATCCCGCGGACAAAATATTTCTGCATCAATAAAAATAGAATAATAATCGGCGCGGCTGAAATCGTTAACCCCGCCAGCAGGACGCCCCAGTCTGTCTGCAGCGCGTCTCTGAACTGCATCAGCCCGGCTGGAATGGTCCGCAAATTCTCATCATCTATGAAAATAATCGCAAACATAAACTCATTCCATGTATGGTAAGCCGTCAAAATGCCGGATGTCACCAAAATTGGCACGCTCATTGGTAAGAAAATTCTGAAAAATACTCCAAAACTTGTACACCCATCCAAATAGGCCGCCTCCTCCAATTCTTTGGAAATAGAAAGAAAATAAGAGCGGATCAAAATGATGGTGAATGGGATCCGATAAGCCGCATACGGCAGGATTAACGCCCAATACGTATTGTACAGGCCAAGCGACTGAATAATAGAATAAAGCGGCACAAGACTGACCTGCGGCGTCAGCATCAATCCGCCAAGACATAGCACCAAAAAGAATCCTTTTCCTTTAAACTCAAACCGGGAAAGGCCATACGCTGCCCATGCACTGATAAAGACAGTGATCACACACGTCAGCGCCGTAACGATGACACTGTTCATAAAATAAGAAGAAATCCCCTGGTTCCAGGCGGAAACAAAATTTTCCGGATGCCACGAAGACGGCAGCGACCAGCTGTGCTCAAAAATATCGTCAGAGTTTTTAAAGGCGCTCATCACCATCCAGAGAAGCGGATAGGCAATCGCAATCAGATAAAGAAACAGAAAAACCCACACAGACGTTTCTCCGATATACCATTTTCGTCTAGGCTTATCTTTAACCTCAATGTGCTGGTCAGGCACAGGCTCCAATCTGAACGAATCTGTCTTCTTCTGAGGCAGCATCAGTTACTCCTCCTTTCCGGTTTTAAAGAACTTCATTTGCATGAGCGATAATGCAAGCGTAATGATTAACACGACAGTGGCAATCGCTGAGGCGTAGCCCATCATATCCTTTGTAAAGGCGCTTTTATATAAAAACGTGCTCAAGACTTCTGACGCGTTTCCCGGCCCGCCGCCTGTCAAAATGTACGGCTCATTAAAGACCGTAAAGGCCCCGGTCAGCGTCATGACCACCGCAACAAAAGACATCTCTTTCGTCTGGGGAACAGTAATATGAAAAAACTGCTGAATTTTACCCGCGCCGTCAAGCCGGGCCGCTTCATACAGTTCATCCGGTATTTTTTGAATCGACACGATGTACAGCATCGCAATATAACCGACAGATTGCCACTGGGACACAAAAATGACAGAAAGCATAGCTGTGCTGTCATCCCCGAGCCAGGCCCTCGTCAGCTGATCAAGACCGATGGCCTGAAGCAGCTGATTCAAAAGCCCTGTCTCCGGATTGTAAATAAAATCAAACAAAAGCGCGATCACCGTCATTGAGATGACAACCGGCAAAAAGAAAACGGTACGAAAAAACGGCGACCATTTTCTGACCAGCTTATCCTCAAGCACCGCCGCCAAAATCAAACCGCCAAATACCTGGCATACAATTGAGATCACTGCATAAAGCACATTATTGGTAAGTGCCTGATAGAAGACAGGATCATGAAATAATTCAACATAGTTTTTTAAGCCGATAAACGTTTTTTCCGGAGAAAATGAGCTCCACTGAAACAGGCTGAGGAATACATTCTCAAAAATCGGGATATAAACGAAAAGTAAAAAAACGAGAGCGGGCACCAAAAACAAATAGGGGATTATTTTATTCTGATTGACCAAGGGTATCTCATCTCCTTTATAAAAAGAAAAGGTGCGAAGCTTCACCTTTTCTTTGATTTATTCAGCTGACGCCCTCACCTGCTTTGCTGCCTTTTGAACGGCTTTCATCACCTGCTGCGGTGTCATGTCGCCGCCAAGCATTTGCTGGACGCCCGTTAGGTACGCATCTGCGACTTCAACATCGACATCCATATCAAACCATGGAACCATTGATTTGGCATCAACAATATGCTGAACGGCTTCACGCTGAATGGCTGTTGCATTTTCTTCAGTAGCCGTACCTTGCACTGCACTGTATTTCCCGACATCTTTCACGAGCTTTTCGCCCATTTTTTTCGACGTCAAGAACTGCAAAAATTCCATTGCTTCCTTCGGATGTTTTGTTCTTGAGGAAATCATGAATCCTTCCGGCGCTCCCGTTAACGCTTCTGAAGATCCTTTCTGCCCGCTGATTTCAGGAAATGGGAACATCCCAAGATTAACCGGTTCAACCAGCTTGATTTCGGCTGTTTCCGCATATATCATCGCCGACTTTCCGCTCTTAAATTGCTGTCTCACATATTCGTGGTCGACGGAGTTTACATGTTTATTAAAGTAAGGCATCAGCTCTTGAAGCTTTTCAAGTGCTTTTACGTAGCCTTCATCAGTAAATTCACCCGTTTTGGCGTTATAGTCCTTGTCTCGCGTTTTTTCATCGACCATCCGCTGATTAAGCGTGCCGATATAGTGCGAGATTGTCCAAGTCGCCTTTGTTCCAAAGCTGATCGGTGTGTAGCCATGTTCTTTCAGCTTTTTTGACACATCGATTAATTCATCCCACGTCTTCGGGGGATCAAGATTCAGCTTTTGGAAAATGTCTTTATTATAGAAGAATGATTTAGCGTCCATTTGCCACGGTACGCCATATTGCTTGTTTTCATAAGTAAATGGTGTAATTTGCGATTGAACGAGCTGTGATGACCAATCGGTGTCATTTTTGTAGTAGGACGAGAGATCAAGTGCTTTATTGCCTCTGATAAATTTAAAAGCAAACTCATCGCTCCAAGAGAAGTAAATGTCAGGAGGGCTGGTGGTTCCCAGCATGACCTTAATTTTATCTTTATAGGAGTCATTTAAAACGGCTTCAATTTGAATATCGATATCTGGGTGTTCTTTTTCAAATTCCTTAACAACCTCTTCAAAATAACTTTTTTCCGGCTCCTTCGGCCATCTGTGGAAAAATTTCAATGTCACCTTTCCGTCCGCTGAACTGCTTTGGCTCGAACAGCCTGCAATGGTGAACATACTGACAGCTGCAATGATCAAGAACAACAACATTTTCTTCAAAGGGTTGGCCTCCTCTGGACATTAGACTATAATGTTATATAACATTATAGTCTAATGCATAATGGTTCCTCATTTTCAGATCAATACTCAACTTTCCACATGTATCTTCTATGAGATAAAGGATGATTTCTCGCCTCTGCCAGCTCGTCTGCATAGCTTCTCAGCACACGATTGAGAACGAGCGGAGCAAGATAGCCTTTAACTGAATCGTCAATTGCAGTGAAGTCGTAAGATGCAGCATCAAGCACAGTGAGCTTTTTGCCATACTTTTTCGAGAAGGTAAGTGCCCGCTCTTCAAGAGGTCTTGTTTCATCTAAACCGAGCAGGATGATAAACGGCACGGATTCATCAATAATTTCAAACGGTCCGTGAAAATATTCTCCGGCATGAATGGCGTGGGAATGAATCCATTGCATTTCCATGAGAATGCAGATGCTGTAGGAGTAAGCGACACCGTAGTTTGCACCGCTTGCCATGGTATAAATAATGCTTTCTTTTTCATGGGCTTTTGCAAATTGCTTGGCGTTGTCAGCTTCCTGCTTAAGGGCTTTTTCATATACAGCCTGCAATTGATCTAAGCCTTCAATTGCTTGTTGGAATTTCGTATTGTTTTCTAATACTTGCAGGGTTCCAAAAACGATTTGATACAAAACGCCATAGTTTGTATTGATCGCAAGCGCCTCATCACCCCAATCGTACTGGGCAACATATTGCGCTTCCTGCGCTAAAGGAGACTCCGGTTTAAACGTCATCGCAATCGTAAGTGCACCCTTGCCCCTTGCAAACGCAGCAGCTTTGACTGTCTCCGGGGTATTTCCCGAATGCGAGCACAAAATAACAAGAGACTTTTCACCAAGCTGAACAGGGTTGCGCTGAATAAATTCGTTGGCGCTGTAGAGGTCGGAGTTTATTGATTTTGACTCTCTGTCAAACACATACTTACTCGGATACATAATGGCAGAAGACCCTCCGCATGCGACAAAGAATACATGATCAATGGTTTTCCCTTTCAAATCCTGCAAGAAAGCTTGAACCTCACGATTTACTTTTGCTGTGGCCTGACTCAAATCCTTCACTCCCCGTTTTTATTATATAACGTTATATAACATTATATATTGTTATATTAAAGTCCGTGGATAGGATTGTCAATATTATTTTCTGAAATTTCTCAATAATTTATTCGAATGACAGACAAAGGGACTATATGCGAAAAAATGCCCAAATCAAAAGCCAGAACTTGACTTAAGCTCTGGCTTCGCTGTTCAATCCGCAGACTGACGTCTTATTTAAAAAATACCTTGTCTATATTGTACTTCGAGTGCTGTGTATTGATGATATATGTTTCGTAAATCTCTCTTTCCATTGGATCATCAACTACACATACCTCGATTTTATAGACTTCATCTCTGTGATGTTTGATCGGTGAAACAGTGTCTTCGAAATGCTTCTTAATTCTCTGTCTTAACTTTCTGGCTTTACCGACAAACAGCAGCTCGTCATGAATGTTGTAAAACATAAAAATGCCGCCTTTGTCCCTTGGGATCTGGTGAAAGTCGATGAATCCGTGAATCGGTTTTATCTTCGGCTCGTTATCATTAGCTGACTGCTGTCGTTCAGTGATGGTGACATTCGGTGCGGGTATATCAATTTTTATCAAAATCAGTTCACGTCCTCTTTTTCATTAAAGATAAATGCTAACACATACAGAAAAGAAAAGCTAGAACAGCTTTATTATATTTGTTTGTCATGCTCTTGCTTATTATGCAAGTGCTCCGGCTGGATCATAAGGACTAAGGTCTAATTCTGTCTGCTTTCCGAGAACTAGCTTTGCGAGCTCTGCACCTAAGAACGGCCCCATCGTCAGTCCAGAAGCGCCCAAACCGTTAGCAGCGTACAGGCCTTGAACATTCGGCACAGCCCCTATGACCGGCAGAAAACCCGGTGTAAACGGCCTGAAGCCCACTCTTGTTTCAACAGCAGCCGCATCAGCAAGACCCGGTGCAACGGCTAACGCTTTGCTCAATACTTCGTGCTGGCCTCCGGCTGTCACACGAAGATCATCAAGACCGGCATCGTTCTCGTGTGTGGCGCCGGCTACAATTCTGCCGTTATCAAACGACAGAATGTACTGATCACTCGGCGGCATTACAACCGGCCACGATCCTGTATCTGCATCTGTCATTTCAAAATGCATAATCTGCGCTTTTTGAAATGACACTTGAAAATGAATGCCAAGAGGCTTCAATATCTCATTGGCCCATGCTCCCGCCGTCACAATGACCGCGTCAGCCGCAAACTGCTTTGTATCTGTTTGCACGCCGGTGACTGTTCCGTTTTCAAAAAGCAAGGACGCATTTCCTTTGATGACCGTTGCGCCGCGTTTCTCTGCAGCGCTTAAAAGCGACCGGCACAGCGCTCTTCCGTTCACACGGGCGGCACCGCTGATATGAACCGATTCATAGCCGTCAGCTAAAATCGGAAACAGCTTTTTCGTTTCACTTGCAGACAAGCGGGTAATGTCGCCAATTTCCGGCGTATCCTCCCGTCTCTTATACGCTCTTTCCTCCATTTTATCGAGTTTAGACGCGTCAGTATGAATGCTGATGGCACCGACACGTTTGTATCCTGTATCCGTTTCACCGTCTTTTTCCAATTGATGGATTAAATCCTTATAGTACCGGGCTCCCCCCTTAGCAAGCTGGTACCAATCCTGATTACGGCGTTGCGAGAGCCATGGACAGACGATCCCCGCCGCCGCATCAGTCGCTTGTCCCGGCTCTTTCCGATCAATGACAGTAACGCAAGCGCCTGATTTTGCGAGATAATAAGCCGTCGACGCGCCCAGAATCCCTGCGCCGACGATGATGTACGATTTCATATGCAAACACCTTTTCTATTATAATGTCTATTCATTTTACCAAATAGAATGCTTTCCTTCGACCTTTTGCCCTAATGTGGAAAAACCGCGAAGTTCGTCCAATCTCTTTACTCTCCTATCGAATATCCTGTCACTATCAATAGAGAAAGGATGATACCGTGAGCGAAAATCGTCATGAAAATGAAGAAAACAGACGCGATGCGGCAGTCGCAAAAGTCCAAAACAGCGGTAATGCAAAAGTCGTGGTCAGCGTGAATACAGATCAGGATCAGGCACAGGCGCAGTCACAAGACGGAGAAGACTAATGAACGAAAATATCATTCCTATCAACAGACATGCACAAGAGATACCCACTACTGAATCTGCTATCAAAAACAGCGGCAACTCAGAGGTCCATATCGACATTCACATTGATACAATGCCAATTGCTTTTGCTATATTATGCTCCGCATTAGCCGCAAAGCAGATGACAAAAGAGGAATTCGATATGGCTTATACTCAATTGCGAGAGATGAACAGAGAAAATAACAGCAGATCATCTGTAAAGCAAATTATCAATCAAGAGACAGAAGAAGAGTAAAAAACCGCGGCCCCTCGGCCAGCGGTTTTTCTTCTGCATACAAAAAGGACGCGACTGAATCGGTTACTTCTGTACAATTTGAATAAGGTTACCGCATGTATCGTCGAAGACAGCTATTGTGACTTCGCCCATTTTTGTCGGTTCCATCGTAAACGTCACGCCTTTTTCCTTTAATCGGTTGTACTCTTTTTGAATATCTGCAACGCCAAACATTGTGGCCGGGAAGCCTTCGGAGAATATCTTCTTTTGATACTCCTTGGCGGCAGGATGTTCATTCGGTTCGAGTAAAAGCTCGGTTCCGTCTTGATCATCTGGAGAAACAAGCGTTATCCACCTGAATTTCCCCATGGGAACATCCTCCTTTTTTACAAACCCCAGTTTTTCTGTATAGAACTTCAGTGCCTTGTCTTGATCTTGTACAAATATACTGGTAACAACGATTTTCATACTGTTTTTCCCTCCTTCGATATGAATGAAGCATGGTACTATGCTAACAATCTGGCTACAAGCAAAACAACCCACACATTTATCAGAGGCCCTGTTCTGATTTTATAAAATTATTCTATCCATCCTTTGAGCAAATTTTTAAGCGGTTCGTTGTTGAATATAAGTACTCGATATTTTCCCTTTCGTTTTGATGTTACGAGTCCTGCATCCTCCAGTACAGAAAGATGTTTAGCTATCGCCTGTCGCGTAATAGAAAGGTCGTACTTTGTAATAAGACGTATCGTAAGTTCATACAACGTCAGCTCGTTGCGTTCAGATAATTCGTCTAATATAAGCCGACGAGTCGAATCGCCGAGTGCTTTGAATATAGCGTCTTTGTTCCAATTCATATATTGAGTATAAGCAACTCATTAGTTGCATGTCAAGTATAAGCAACTGTATGGTTGCGTGATATAGGAACTGAACCTATCCGACGCAGGTCTGAAATATTCTAATCGATAAGGACTTAAAACCATCAAAATAACAGTGGATATGTCTCTGAAAAATAAAAGAAGACGAACTTCAAAAGTTCGTCTTCTACAATCAAATTCGGCACGCCGGCCATTTTAAAATTAATAACTATCTCTAAACCCCTTGATAAACAAAGGGGTTTTCATCATTAACCAATAGAACCTTCCATTTCGAACTTAATCAAACGGTTCATTTCAACTGCGTATTCCATTGGAAGCTCTTTTGTGAATGGCTCGATGAAGCCCATTACGATCATTTCAGTTGCTTCTTCTTCAGAAATACCGCGGCTCATCAAGTAGAAGAGCTGCTCTTCAGATACTTTAGACACTTTCGCTTCGTGCTCCAATGAAATGTTATCATTTAAGATTTCATTGTAAGGAATTGTGTCTGAAGTTGATTTGTTATCCATAATGAGCGTATCGCACTCGATGTTAGAGCGGGCACCTTCCGCTTTGCGTCCGAAGTGGACGATTCCGCGGTACGTTACTTTTCCGCCCTGTTTTGAAATCGATTTTGATACGATTGTAGATGATGTGTTTGGTGCAAGGTGAATCATTTTCGCACCTGCATCCTGATGCTGGCCTTTACCTGCAAGAGCGATAGAAAGCGTCATACCGCGCGCGCCTTCGCCTTTTAGGATACAAGCCGGATATTTCATTGTCAGCTTAGAACCGATGTTGCCGTCGATCCATTCCATTGTTGCGTTTTCTTCACAGACTGTACGCTTTGTTACAAGGTTGTAAACGTTGTTCGCCCAGTTTTGGATCGTTGTATAACGGCAGTAGCCGCCTTTTTTCACGATGATCTCAACGACCGCACTGTGAAGTGAGTTGGTTGTGTAAACAGGCGCAGTACAGCCTTCAACATAATGAACGCTTGCTTCTTCGTCAACAATGATCAGTGTACGTTCGAACTGACCCATGTTCTCAGAGTTGATACGGAAGTAAGCTTGAAGCGGTGTTTCAACCTTCACGCCTTTAGGCACGTAGATGAAAGATCCGCCGGACCAAACAGCTGAGTTAAGCGCCGCAAACTTGTTATCAGTCGGCGGGATTACTTTTGCCCAGTGCTCACGGAAAATATCTTCATTCTCTTTCAGCGCGCTGTCAGTGTCTTTAAAGACGATGCCTTGCGCTTCAAGATCTTCTTTCATGTTGTGGTATACAACCTCAGATTCGTACTGAGCAGAAACACCCGCAAGGTATTTTTGTTCAGCTTCAGGAATACCGAGCTTGTCGAATGTTTGCTTAATTTCTTCAGGAACTTCATCCCAAGAACGCTCTGAACGCTCAGACGGTTTTACGTAGTACGTAATTTCGTCAAAGTTCAGTGAGTTTAAATCTCCGCCCCATTGAGGCATCGGCATGTTGTAGAAATGCTCAAGTGATTTCAAGCGGAAGTCAAGCATCCATTGAGGCTCTTCTTTCATGCGAGAAATTTCTTCTACGATTTCTTTTGTCAATCCGCGCTCTGAACGGAAAATGGAAACGTCCTTGTCGTGAAAACCATACTTGTATTCACCAATATCAGGCATTTTTTTAGCCATCCATTTTCACTCCAATCCTTTTAATTGCCGCCTTCTTCTTTCGCGACTCCTTTTTCAAGTGCTTTCCATGACAGGGTTGCACATTTGATACGGGCCGGGAATTTTGAAACGCCTTGAAGGGCTTCAATATCCCCGAGATCTATAGAATCATCATACTCTTTCCCTTGCATCATATCCGAGAAAATCTTAGACATGGAAAGGGCAGTTTCAATATCTTTCCCTTTAATCGCCTGAGTCATCATCGAAGCGGATGCCATTGAAATGGAACAGCCTTCCCCTTCAAATTTCGCATCTTCCACGATGTCTCCGTCAAGCTTCATTGTCAGTCTGATGCGGTCGCCGCATGTCGGATTGTTCATATCCACAACGATGCTGTCATTCAAAACCCCTTTATTTCGCGGGTTTTTGTAATGATCCATAATCACCTGTCTGTACAATGTATCTAAGTTTACATTAAAAGACATTTGTAAAATACTCCTTTGTCTTTTGAAGAGCTTCCACAAGCTTATCAATCTCTTCCTCTGTATTATACAGATAAAAGCTTGCTCTTGCAGTAGCAGTTACATCCAGCCATTTCATCAGCGGCTGCGCGCAATGGTGGCCGGCTCTGACTGCGATTCCCTCCGCATCAAGCACAGTCGCCACATCGTGCGGATGAACATCATCAAGGTTAAATGTAACAAGCCCGGCACGCTCTTCCGGCCCATAAACCGTTACGCCGTCAAGCTGGCGGAAGCGTTCAAGCGCATAAGCTGCAAGCTTGTGCTCATGGCGGGAAATCTCATCAAGACCGATTTCTTCGAGAAAATCAATGGCTGCACCTAGACCGATTGCTCCTGCAATAATCGGCGTACCCGCTTCGAATTTCCACGGAAGCTCTTTCCAAGTTGATTCATAAAGCCCGACAAAGTCGATCATTTCACCGCCGAATTCGGCAGGCTCCATGTTTTCCAGCAGGGCTTTCTTTCCGTACAGCACACCAACACCGGTAGGTCCGCACATTTTATGGGAAGAAAGCGCAAAGAAGTCGCAATCGAGATCCTGCACGTCAATTTTCATGTGAGGCGTGCTTTGTGCACCGTCCACCACAATGACAGCCCCATTGTCATGAGCGATTTTCGCCATTTCTTTAATCGGGTTGACCGTGCCGAGAACATTAGATACATGAGACACCGCAACAATTTTTGTGTTGCTTGTGACCGTTTCTCTGACGTCTTCTAAAGAAATCGTTCCGTCTTCCTGCAGCGGAATATATTTTAATGTGGCGCCAGTTGCTTTTACAGCCTGCTGCCACGGAATGATATTCGCATGATGCTCCATGTAGGTGATGACCACTTCATCACCAGGTTCCAGGTTGGCGCGTGCATAGCTTAACGCCACCATATTCAGTGATGTGGTCGTGCCTTTTGTGAAAATAATCTCAGCCATTGACTTCGCGTTAATAAACTTGCGGACTTTTTCACGCGCTCCTTCATAACCATCTGTCGCTCTGGTTCCAAGTGTATGGACGCCCCGGTGAACATTGGAATTGTATTGGTTATAATACTTATCCAGTGTTTCAATGACAGCACGCGGCTTCTGGGAAGTCGCCGCGCTGTCGAGATAAACGAGATCATGTCCGTTCACTTGCTGATGAAGGATCGGGAACTGTTCACGAATATCTGTGATATTCATTACTTCACTTTCCTTTCGATAACAGAAACTAATTGTTTCTTAACGCCTTCAATCGGAAGTTCATTTACTACCGGTGCAAGGAATCCGTAAATGACTAAGCGTTCTGCTTCTTCTTTCGGAATTCCGCGGCTCATCAGGTAGTAAAGCTGAATAGGGTCCACACGGCCGACAGATGCCGCATGTCCTGCAGTTACATCGTCTTCGTCAATTAAAAGAATAGGGTTTGCGTCTCCGCGTGCTTTTTCGCTAAGCATCAGCACGCGTGATTCTTGCTCCGCATTCGCTTTAGAAGCGCCATGTTCGATTTTGCCGATTCCGTTAAAGATAGAAGAAGCGGAATCCTTCATCACACCGTGCTTCAAGATATAGCCTTCAGAAGCTTTACCGAAATGGATGATTTGTGTTGTGAAGTTTTCTGTTTGCTCTCCTCTTCCGACAACAACCGTTTTCGTATCGCCGTATGTGCCGTCACCGTAAAGGTTTGTTGTATTTTCGGAAATCGTGTCGCCGTCGTTCATCAGGCCAAGAGCCCACTCGATTTTGCTGTCGCGTCCGCGCGCAGCCCCGCGGCGGTTCACATAAGTTGTCACACCGCTTGACAGATTATCCACCGCACCGTATGTTACGCTGGCATTATCACCTGTGATGACCTCACTGATAATATTGAAGACAGCGTCTTTCGGGTTTACAGTGCTGATGTAGTTTTCTACATATGTTACAGAACTGTGGTCTTCAGCCACAATCAGCACGTGGTTGAATAGAGCTGTATCATTGCTTTCGTGGACATAAACAGCCTGAACCGGCGTCTCCACCTGAACATTTTTCGGAACATAAAGGAATGCTCCTCCGTTAACAAGAGCCGCGTGAAGTGCAGTTAACTTATGTTCGTCAACTTTCACGCCGTCCTTCATAAAGTATTTCTCCACCAAGTCGCTGTGCTCACGTGCAGCAGTCAGAATATCAGTGAAGATGATGCCTTTGTCTTTCAATTCTTGAGAAAGAGAAAGATGTGCCGGCGTCTGGTCACGCTGTACGTATAATGTTTTATCTTCGTTTTCAATGTCGATCAGCGCTTTTACTTCATCAGTCAAATCTTCTAATGAAGAAAGCGGTTCGTTATCCACTGTATGCTTCGTGAAATTCGTGAAGTTCCAGTTTGTGATTTTTGTTTTGTCAGGTTTCGGCATCGGCAGATCCTCAGCTTGTTCAAGAGCCTGTAAGCGCAGGTTCTTCAGCCAGGCAGGTTCTTGGTGCTTTTCGGAAAAGCTTTTGAGATACTCCTGATCTACGGATAGTTTTGTACCTAGTGTCATATTAATCCCCCTAACGCTTACGCTTCTTGGCCAACAGTTTCGTCTTCAATGCCAAGTTCTTGTTTGATCCAGTCATAACCTTCTGCTTCAAGACGCTGTGCAAGCTCTGCACCGCCGGATTTTACAACGCGGCCTTGCATCATAACGTGAACAACATCCGGAGTGATGTAGTTTAACAGGCGCTGATAGTGAGTGATCATCAGGCAGCCGAAGCTTTCGCTGCGCATTTTGTTGATCCCTTTTGATACAACTTTCAAAGCGTCAATATCAAGGCCTGAGTCAATTTCATCAAGGATGGCGATTTTCGGTTCAATCATCATTAATTGAAGGATTTCATTGCGTTTTTTCTCCCCGCCTGAGAAGCCTTCGTTAAGATAGCGCTGAGCCATTTCAGGGTCCATTTCAAGGAACTCCATGTTTTCGTCCATTTTGCGGATGAATTTCATGAGAGAAATTTCATCGCCTTCTTCTCTGCGCGCGTTGATTGCTGAGCGAAGGAAGTCGGCATTTGTCACACCGCTGATTTCACTTGGGTACTGCATCGCAAGGAATAAGCCTGCCTGCGCACGCTCGTCCACTTCCATCTCCAGTACATCTTTGCCGTCAAGCGTGATGCTGCCTTTTGTTACTTCATATTTAGGATGCCCCATAATAGCAGCTGATAATGTGGATTTACCAGTTCCATTCGGGCCCATTACTGCGTGGAATTCTCCACCTTTTATTTCAAGGTTTACACCCTTTAAGATCTCTTTCCCTTCGATTTCAACGTGAAGATCTTTGATCGTTAATGTTGAAGCAGCCATATCTATACCTCCAAAAATATATAATCATTATTCTCATTTTATTCTCATTCTAATTTTATAACAAATGAAAAGTAAATACAACTTTTTATCGTGCCTTGCACATTCCTCAAGTTTAACAAAGATCAGCACTTTATTAAAGCGATTGAAAAAGAAAAAGAGTGGATTCCCACCCTTTTTTAAAAGATTGATTTTCTCAATAAGCTCCCGCAGAAATCCGCTTGCTTTTTTCGTAATCAAGCTCTCTCTGCCGCTCTACTTTCATTCTTGTTTCCAGCCGGCGTCCATATTCCTCGTATCCAATTCCGTGTGACAGCTGCATCGCTTTTTCCATTTCTGACGTATAATCGAGGTTCAGTCTGTCCTGGCTGCTGCAAATAATGAATCAATCCCTTCATATATTTGCTTTTTATTGTACCAGTGCTGCGTTGGATGCCGCAAAAACGATTTGGCGTGAAATAGCGGCAGATGAGACGAAAGCATCCTTTCAGAACAAATGAGAATGGTTTTTCGGAATATTCCTTCTCTTAATGCGTGGTGTTTCCGAATTCCTCAATGCACTGTTGAACGACTGTCACGCCTTGGCTGAAAGCTGCGCCGCCTCCAAATGCCGCTGCCACACTGACGGCTTCGAGAATGTTTTCTTCTGTCGCTCCCTGATCGAGACAGCCTTTTGTATGATAGATCATGCAATATTCGTCCTGAGCATTGATGGCAATTCCGAGGGCGATCAGCTGTTTTTCTCTTTCAGTCAGAGAATTCCCGGCAAAGCACTGTTCAGTAAATTCGTTAAATTTTCTTCCCATCAGCGGCATCTTTTGTTCAAATGTGCCTAAACCATGTTTATATTGTTTTAACGCGTCCTGCATGCTTCCTCTGTCTTGATTCAAAGAAAATCCCTCCATCTGTTTAACATTCCTTTTTATTATGAACAGCTTTTAGGAAAATACGCGAAAAAAACCCCGGATTTCTCATCCGGGGTTTCAGTCTTATTCAGATACAGGAAGCACAGCTCCGTCGTATTTTTTCTCGATGAAGTCTTTGATCTTTTTAGAGTGAAGAACTTCCATCAGCGCTTTGATTTTTGCAGAATCTTCTTCGCCTTTTCTTACTGCGATGATGTTAGCGTATGGGTTGTTTTTCGTTGATTCTACTTCAATTGCGTCTTTTTTAGGATTTAATTTATTTTGGATCGCATAGTTTACATTGATGAAGACCGCGTCTCCTTCTTTGTTTTCATATGCTTTTGCCGTTAATTCAGGCGCTACTTTTTTGAATTCAAGGTTTTTCGGGTTTTTCTTAATGTCTTTCAATGTTGCGTCAACTGTTTCCACTTTAGAATCAAGAGTGATTAATCCAGCGTTTTCAAGCATTGCAAGCATACGGCCTTGTTCAGCAACGTTGTTTGTCAGAATGATTGTCGCACCGTCTGGAAGGTCTTTCAGTGATTTGTATGTTTTAGAGTAAATACCGAATGGCTCTAAGTGAACAGCGCCGGCATTCACAAGTTTGTAATCTGTGTTTTCTTTCATTTCTTGCTCAAGGTAAGGAATGTGCTGGAAGTAGTTCGCGTCCACTTCTTTATCAGCTAAAGCTTTATTGTACATTTTGTAATCACTTAGCACTTTCACTTTCAGCGTATAGCCTTTTTCTTTCAGCAATGGTTCAGCTTCTTTTAAAATTTCTGCATGCGGTGTTTTCGTTGCCGCAACGACAATTTCTTTCTTGCCGGATTCAGCGCCGTTATTCGAACCGCAGGCAGCCATAACTCCTGCAAATACAAGCAGTAATGCACCCAAAAATAGCTTTTTCAATGTAAATCCTCCCTTATCGTTTGTCTATAATATTTGTTATTAGATCACCGATGATTTGAATAATAAACACGATGATTAAAATAAACACAGTAGCAACGAAGGTAACATCAGCGTTATTAGACTGATATCCTTCTACGTACGCAAGGTTTCCAAGGCCTCCTGAACCAATGGCTCCGGCAATTGCCGTTGAGCCGATCAAAGCGATGGCAGTAACCGTAATGCCAGAAATAAGAGCAGGCATTGATTCCGGAATCAGCACTTTGAAAATAATCGTAGACGTTTTCGCGCCCATTGATTTAGCGGCTTCAATCACACCTTTATCCACCTCACGCAGCGCGATTTCAACAAGGCGCGCGTAAAATGGTGCCGAGCCGATTACCAGCGCCGGCAATGCGGCGTTTGGCCCTAAGATCGTGCCGACTAAAAATTTCGTAAAACCTAATAGTAAAATAATTAAAATAAGGAACGGAATCGATCTGAATATGTTAACAACGGCCGCAATCACAGAGTTGACCGCTTTATTCTGCCAGAGGCTTCCTTTGCTCGTCAGAAAGAGCAGCAAGCCGAGGATGACCCCGATGACAAAAGCAAACAGTAAAGAAATCAGCGTCATATAAAGTGTTTCATATGTCGCGTTCCATAATTCAGTTAAATCAACGTTCGGGAAGTATTTTTCAAACATTCGTGATCACCTCTGCTTTCACCTGTTTGTCATTAATGAATCGGATCACGTTTTGCACTTCTTCCTCGTCCCCGTCAATGTGGATGAACAGTGAACCGTAAGCCCCATCCTTCGTCTGCGAAATTTTCCCTTGCAGAATATTGACGCTGACATTGAAGTTTCTGATCATCTCTGTAATCAGAGGCTGTTCTGCTGACTCACCGACAAATGTGAGCTGAACCATTTTTCCTGATGCTGTATCATCAAGAAGGTGCTGAAGCGTCTCTTTCGTTTCTTCCGGCTCTGTCACCTGTTGAACAAATCGTTTTGTCATTTGTTCCTTTGGATTTTTAAAGACATCGAGAACCTCGCCTTCTTCGACCACCTTGCCGTTTTCCATGACGGCGACTCTGTTGCAGATTTTGCGGATGACATGCATTTCGTGCGTAATCAGCACAATCGTCAAACCGAGTCTTTCATTAATATCGGACAATAGATCCAGAATTGAATCTGTCGTTTGCGGATCTAATGCTGATGTCGCTTCGTCACAAAGAAGAACCTTCGGATTGTTTGCAAGCGCTCTGGCAATTCCGACACGCTGCTTCTGCCCGCCGCTCAGCTGGGACGGATATGATTTTTCTTTTCCTTCTAAACCTACCAGTTTAATCAGTTCATTGGCGCGCTTGATCCGCTCGCTCTTTTTCACCCCGGCAATTTCCAAAGGAAACATGATATTATCTCTGACAGTCCGCGACCAAAGCAAATTGAAATGCTGGAAAATCATACTGATCTCATGGCGTGCTTTTCTTAAACCGCGTCCATTTACTTCATTAATCTTGGTTCCCGCCACTTCCACGGTTCCTGAGGTTGGTTTCTCAAGGCCGTTCAGCAGACGGATTAAGGAGCTCTTACCAGCTCCGCTATATCCTATAATTCCAAAAATCTCACCTTTTTTAATGGAAAGCGAGACGTTTTGGACAGCATTGACATCTCCATGTTTCGACTTGTAAACTTTTGAAACATCCTGAAGATTGATCAAAGCAATCACCTGCCTTAACACTATTCTAAGAAATCTTCCGGTTTTTTCTGCAAAAGAAAAGCCTTTCTGCACACTTGAGCAGAAAGGCTTATATAAAATGCCTTTCTCTCATCTTTCAAAGCTGAACGCTTCGTGTGAATTGGCACCATTTCAACAGTGTTGATGGTTGCCGGGCTTCATAGGGCACTTCCCTCCACCTCTCTTGATAAGAGAAATATATAGTCTTTTTCGTCCGGAAATTCTTAATGTAGAATAGCACGGCGAATGATTAAATGTCAATAAAATAAATGATGTCAACTTTTACTATTATAATAATTTATTATTTTTTAATTTTTTAAAATCCTCTGAAAAAATCCATTTGTCAGCCAGAGAATGGCTTCCAGCTTTAACAGGGCCCTGAATGACCCCTTTACTTTGAGGCTTCCGCTCTGAATCAGGTGCTGAAGGGAAATGTCTCCGTGCAATAAATCAATAATTTCCGTTTGGTTTCCGTAAAAGGTCAGGTTGGACGTTTGGGGCGGAGAAACTTTTTTCATTTCTCCCTGTTCGTTTATTGAGACGGTTAAGGCTTCTGCTTCTCCTTGGAAGGTAATGAGCAATGTTGAGGCATTCAAAAGGGGTTTTAAAAACAGATGCTGATACTCATCCTCTAAAACTTCCGCTTTCTCCATATGTACAACCTCCTATTTGTTGGTCATACATACACATTTCTCTCTTTGTCGCAAGAACCCCTTTATAAAACGAACGACAATTTCATTGGATATGCTGAGAAATATGTCATAAATGGGATGCGGAAGATGATTTTTGTTTGATCAGCTCATATAAATAAGAAACGGAATGAAATGCATATCCTCTTTCGACCATCTTTCCGCCTTTAAACAGCAGAAAACAAGGGACGCTTTCAATTTGATACGCTTTTGCGAATGTCGGAGAGTAATTGACATTGTTTTGATAGAAGGCGACATCCGGCAGCATTTCTTTCACCACTGTCAGCATTTTGCTTGCAAGCTGGCAGGTGCCGCAAAACGGAGTATATAAATATAGAAGGTACACATCATCTTCAATGTGATCAAGTTCGTGTTCTTGGAGTTCTTTCATGCTATACACCTCGGGACTTTCTTTCAAGAAAAATAGTATGGACATTCAGATTCGCACGCAGCAATACAGAGGCGACATGGTGCCTGGGCGCAGCCGCTACTTCCTTATAGGCTCTGTCGATATGGAGATGGCAGGCTTCATTAAATTCACGCTTCAGCTGTTTTCTCAATTTCTCACCTGATTCATCAGCATCAACTAATATATAGACGTCTTTATCATAAAGCTCGTCAGCCAATTCCTCGAGCCTCAGCTGGCTGATTGTTCCGTTTGTGCAGATAATGCGCATCGGTTCATTCAGGACGCTTTCGATTTTCTCTTTATCTGATTTCCCCTCGACAATCATAACCTTTTGCAGCTCATCCATCTTCATCTTGTTCACCTGCCGCGTCAAATTTGAAACGTTCAGATTGTAAAAGAAGGCAGTGAAATTCACCGCCAACATTAACACCAGCCGTTTTCGTAGTCACAATCTACATATTTTGCGTCGTCTCCAGAGACCACATCGGCTGTCTTATAAAATTTCTCATTTTCAAAGGAATAACCGGACTTAAGCTCATATTCATTCATGCTTGTCATTTGGCCGATCATCTCATTATCATGATATAACGAGAGCCGGCCATTTTGAAAGCGGCCTGTCACGTCATTGGTGACATCGAGCTTTTGTTTGTCGAAAGCCATATTGGACACCTCCCATAACGTTAGCGTGTCCAATTGCTTTTACGGCTATCCTGTTTTAGTCTTCTTGTGTCATCTCTTCGTATTGCTCTGCTGTCATCAGTTTTTCAATTTCAGAAGCGTCAGATGGCTCAACGACGATCATCCATGCTTTTTCGTACGGAGATTCGTTGACGAATTCCGGACTGTCATCAAGATCTTCGTTTACTTCCACAACCGTTCCGTTAATCGGTGCATAAAGCTCAGATACCGTTTTAACGGATTCAACACTGCCGAATGGCTCGTCCGCTTTGATTTCAGCGCCCACTTCAGGAAGTTCGACAAACACGATGTCGCCTAGTTCGGACTGGGCAAAATGCGTAATTCCGATTCTGGCTTTTTCTCCTTCAACTTTTACCCACTCGTGTTCTCCTGAGTAACGCAAATCTTTTGGTATGCTCAATTGAATCCCTCCATTTTTTACAGCACTACAATAAGAAGATACCACACTTTTCAAAAAAAATTTACATTAAGCCCAGTTTTCTTCAAATTGGTCTTCTTTAAATCCGACAGTCACTTTTTCGCCGTCTGTTGTAAGCGGGCGTTTGATCAGCATACCATCTGAAGCCAGCAGCTCGAGCTGTTCGTCCTCTGACATGTGATACAGCTTTTCCTTGAGATTGAGCTCGCGGTATTTCATGCCGCTCGTGTTGAAAAATTTCTTGAGATCCAGCCCGCTTTTTTCATAAAGCGCTTTTAATTCTTCTTTGCTTGGCGGCTGCTCAGCAATATGTATTTCGTTTATTTCTTTCCCATGCTCTTCAAGCCACTTCTTTGCTTTGCGGCACGTTCCGCATTTAGGGTACCAGTAAAAAGTTAACGACATCTTCTTCCCCCCTCAATAAAATAATCGAGGTTATTTTAACACAGTTTGTTTTAAAAACCTAAAACAGTGCTTCTTAAAAAAGAGCTCCGCGCATGCGGAGCTCATGGCCAATCAGACAATATATTTCTCAGCCTCAAAAATGCCTGCCGCCGCCTCGCGTTTTTTCTGAATCACGTTTTTAGGCGTTACGCGTGTCAGCTTGCGCAGAGCGGAAAGCATCATGCGGAGTGAATCTCCTTCTTCCATTGCGATAAGGGATTCCTTCGCATGCGCTTCAATTTCGTTAAAGGCCTCTTGAACGAAAATTTCTGTGTACAGCACCTTTTGCGCTGCTTTTTCAGCGCCTTGTGCGGCAATGGCCTTTTCCGTTCTGAGCACGGCTGATTCCATTGCGTATACATTGCTGACGATATCCGCTACGTTCACGAGAATTTCTTGCTCACGATCGATCGCTTTTCCGTATTTTTGCGCGGCTAGGCCGGCAGCAAACAACGCAATTTTTTTGGCTTGCTTGACGATATATTTTTCCTGCTCTAAGACGCCGCTTCCAGGCTCTTCAGGCATAAGCATCATGAGTTCTTCCTGCAGCGACTGCGCTTTTTCGAATAAAGGCAGCTCGCCTTTAAGCGCTTTTTTCAGGAAGGTGCTTGGCACGATTAACCGGTTGATTTCGTTTGTGCCTTCAAAAATCCGATTGATCCTTGAATCCCTATAGGCCCTTTCTACTTCGTACTCCTGCATAAAGCCGTAGCCTCCATGAATCTGCACGCCTTCATCAACTATATAATCAAGCGTTTCAGAGCCGAATACCTTATTCAGAGAGCATTCGATGGCGTATTCCGCAATCGATTTGGCGATTTGCCGGCCGTCCTTGAGATCTTCGGCCGTGAACTGGCTCATATTGTCTTCAAACAGCCCGACGGTTCTGTATACAGAGCTTTCCATCGCATACAGCCTTGAGGCCATTGTCCCGATTTTTTCCTGTGTTAATGAAAAACCAGCAATCGGCGTTTTAAATTGGCGGCGCTGATTTGCGTATGCCGCAGACAGCTCGATGACGCGTTTAGATGCGCCGATTGTGCCAACCGCCAGTTTGTAACGGCCGATGTTTAAAATATTAAAGGCGATGACATGCCCTTTGCCGATTTCTCCGAGCAGGTTTTCCTTTGGCACTTCAGCTTGATCCAGAATGAGAGTTCTTGTCGATGATCCCTTGATTCCCATTTTCTTTTCTTCCGGTCCCGTGGAGACACCCGGGAACTCTTTTTCTACAATAAAGGCTGAAAACTTGTCGCCGTCTACCTTGGCGTAAACCACAAATACATCGGCAAAAGCAGAGTTGGTAATCCACTGTTTTTCCCCTGTTAATACATAATGGGTTCCTGCTTCATTCAGCACAGCTGTTGTTTTTGCTCCAAGTGCATCAGACCCAGAGCCAGGCTCAGTCAGAGCATAAGCGGCGATCTTTTCGCCTGAAGCGAGTCCCGGCAAATATTTTTTCTTTTGTTCTTCTGATCCGAAAAAGACGATCGGCAAGGAACCGATACCGACATGCGCGCCATAAGAAAGAGAAAAGCTTCCCGCACGCGAAAATTTCTCAGTGATGAGTGCCGAGCTGATTTTATCTAGGCCGAGTCCTCCGTATTCTTCCGGCACATCGGCGCCAAGCAGCCCTAGTTCTCCCGCTTTCTTCAACAGTCTGACAGAATGCTCGAATTGGTGGTTTTCGATATCATCTATATGAGGGAGAACATCTTGCTCGATGTAATCCTCCGTTGTTTTCGCAATCATTTTATGCTCGTCAGTGAAATCCTCCGGTGTATACATTTGATCGTATGTGACATCCTCGATTAAAAATCCGCCGCCTTTTTGTACTTCAGCCGTTTTTTTTGCCATTTGTTTCTCCCCCTTTAGCATAATTCAAATACACCGGCTGCTCCCATCCCGCCGCCGATACACATGGTCACGACTCCAAATTGCTCGTTTCTCCGTTTCATTTCATGGATGAGTGAGAGTGTAAGCTTTGTGCCCGTACAGCCAAGCGGGTGTCCAAGCGCGATTGCGCCCCCGTTGACATTCACTTTTTCTTCATCAATTCCCAATTCCCTGATTACTTGAATGGCCTGTGAGGCAAAAGCTTCATTCAGTTCAAACAAGCCGATGTCCTGCAGCTGAAGTCCGGCAAGCTTCAAAGCGCGCGGAATTGCTTCCACCGGTCCGATTCCCATCACTTCCGGCGGCACGCCGCCTACGGCAAAGGAGCGGAATTTCACAAGCGGCGCCAGGCCAAGAGCATCGGCTTTTTCCCGGTCCATCAGCATGACAGCCGCCGCTCCGTCACTTGTCTGCGAGGAATTGCCCGCAGTCACCGTCCCGTCAACGGAAAAGGCCGGGCGCAATGTCGATAAGATGTCTGCAGTCGTTTGCGGGCGAACACCTTCATCCTGAGAAAACACAAACTGTTTTTCCATAGGCTTATGGTCTTCTCCGATTTCTGTCACCGTCACTTCGACGGGTACAATTTCATCTTTAAATTTTCCTTCTGCAAGGGCTTTAGCGGCGTTTTGATGGCTGCGAACGGCAAACGCGTCTTGATCCTCACGGGAGACGCCGTATTTTTTCGCGACTTGCTCGGCTGTGTGCCCCATGCTCATATAATATTCCGGTGCCTTTTCTGCCAAAGCAAGGTTCGGACGGGTAACATGCCCCATCATCGGAACTTGCGACATGGATTCTGCTCCGCCGGCGATCGCTGTATCGTAGGCGCCCAGCATAATTTTTTCTGCTGCATACGCAATAGACTGAAGGCCTGAAGAGCAATAGCGGTTAACTGTAATCGCCGGAACCGTGTACGGCAGGCCCGCGAGCGCACCGATATTTCTCGCCATATTAAGCCCCTGCTCCGCTTCAGGTGTTGCACAGCCGATAATCAAGTCATCAATATTGCCTTCGTAGCCGCCTGCCCGTTTCAGCGTTTCTTTTACACAAATCGCTCCCAAATCATCCGGGCGAACGGTGGCCAACGATCCTTTTTTTGCTTTTCCAACCGGTGTTCTTGCACCTGACACAATGACTGCCTCTTTCATAAGCTCCCTCCTAATTCCGTAAAGGTTTACCTTTCACAAGCATATGCTGCATTCTCGCTTGAGATTTTGCCTCTCCTGCCAAACTCAAAAACGCTTCTCTTTCGATCTCCAATAAATACTCTTCATCAACCTCTGTACCAAACGGCACTTTTCCGCCCGCAATGACATAAGCGAGTTTTTTCGCGATCTTGAAATCATGCTCAGATATATAGCCGGACAGCTTCATCTGCTCAGCGCCAAGCAAGAGTGCCGCATAACCGGTTTCTCCCGGCACCTTGACCTTTTCTTTTACAGGCGGCCGCCAGCCGGTATCGTATAAAGATGCGGCCAGCTGCTTCGCATCGTATAACAGGTGGTCTTGATTCACGCTGATCTGATCCGTTTCTTTTAAGATGTTCATCTCACGAGCCTCTTGAGCGGAAGCGGACACTTTCGCCATCGCAATCGTTTCAAATGTTTTCATTGCCGCATTCATCGGATCAAGGCCACGGCGTAGATGATTGATGTACAGCTCTTTGTTTCCCCCTCCGCCAGGGATGAGGCCGACACCTGATTCAACAAGGCCCATATAGGCTTCGCTTGCCGCTTGAGTACGCGCCGCAGGCAGGCATACTTCCGTTCCTCCGCCGAGCGTCATGCCAAATGGCGCGGCGACGACCGGTTTCGCACTGTATTTGATCTTCATCATCGTCTCCTGAAAACGGCGGATCACAAAATCAACTTCCAAAAAGTTGTCATCTTGGACTTCCATTAAGATCATGGCGAGATTCGCGCCGACGCAGAAATTTTTCCCTTGATTGCCGATGACAAGCCCCTTGTAATTCCGTTCTGTTTCCTCTAATCCTTTGTGGATCATTTGAATGATATCAAGGCCGATCGCATTGCTTTTCGAATGAAATTCAAGAAGGGCCACATCATCTCCAAGGTCAATTAAGCTTGCTCCGCTGTTTTTCGCAATCACGCCTTTTGTTTCTTTAAGTGCTTGTAAATGAATTCGTTTTTTGTTTTCTTTCACAGCTCTGTATTCGCCGCGGTCATAATAAAATACCGTTCCGTTCTCTTTGATGTAGAAGGTTTCATTTCCTTTGTCCAGCATCTCTTTTATCCAGCCAGGCATATCTGCTCCAAGCTGCTCAAGCTTTTCCGCTGACTGCTTGAGGCCGATGGCGTCCCACATCTCAAAAGGTCCCAGTTCCCAGCCGAATCCCCACTTCATGGCTTGGTCAATCGCATGAATATCATCGGCAATCTCGCCAAGCAGCTCGGCTGAGTAAAGCAGGGTTTGAGATGTGATATTCCACAGCAATCGGCCGGCTCTGTCATCCGAATAAATAAGCGCTTTCATTTTGGCTTTTGTCCCTTTTGCCTGTTTTGCCGCTTCAAGTGCCGGTGTTTTCATTTTTGTCCGCTCGCCGTAAGTAAGCGTCACTGGGTCAAGCTCATAAATCGTTTTTCCTTCTTTTTTATAAAAGCCTTGGCCGGCCTTACTTCCGATCCACCCTTTTTCCAGCATATCGTTCATGAAGCTTGGAAGGCGAAACACTTCTTTTTCATCGCCATCAGCTTTGTCATACACATTTCGGGCAACGTGGGCGAATGTATCGAGACCGACCACATCAAGCGTTCTAAAGGTAGCGCTTTTCGGCCTGCCGATCAGCGGTCCTGTGATCGAATCAACCTCCCCGACCTGATAGCCGCCTTTCAGCATTTCTTGGACTGTCACGAGAAGCCCGTACGTCCCGATGCGGTTTGCGATAAAGTTCGGTGTGTCCTTTGCTGTAACAACACCTTTCCCGAGGACATTTTCTCCGAAAGCTGTCATAAACTTTAAAATATCAGGATCCGTTTCCTTAATCGGAATGATCTCCAGCAGCTTTAAATAGCGTGCGGGATTAAAAAAATGCGTTCCGAGAAAATGGGCTTTAAAATCATCCGACCGGCCTTCAGCCATTTCCTGCACTGATATGCCGGATGTGTTGCTTGAGACGATGCTTCCAGTCTTTCGATGTTCATCCACAAGAGCGAAAATTTTCTTTTTGACTTCAAGGTTTTCGACAACGACCTCAATAATCCAATCTGCTTCTTTCAGTTTTTCTGCATCATCCTCCAGATTGCCCGGTGTAATATAGGAGGTATTTTTCGCTGATGTGAGGGGAGCGGGCTTTTGTTTCAGCAGTTTTTTCACCGCCTGCCGGCTCAGCCTGCTGCGCACCTCCGGACTGTCCTTCGTCAGCCCCCTTTTTTCCTCTTCCTTTGTCAAATCGTTCGGCACAATATCTAGCAGCAGGACAGGTATTCCGATGTTAGCCAAATGCGCCGCAATCCCGGAGCCCATTACCCCCGATCCTAAAACGGCTGCCTTCCGAATGTGTTTGTGCATGAGATATCCCCCTTGAACATTGAATGAATAGTCATTCATTTTTTGACCAAAAAAAATGAAACCCGTTTCTTCTTTCATCTTAAAAGATTTCCGGTTCGACTTCAATAGCTAATTTGTTATTTTTTTGTATGAAGCCTATAAAAGTCGGGCAACTTAAGCCCGGAGGTGAAGGGAATGGTACGAGAGAAAAAAAATCCGTCTTCAGCGGCAGTCAGCGCGGCGAGCGTAAAGGGAGATGCCGGTCCGACTCAGCATTACGGCGGCGGAAAACGGACAAGTCAAAATCAGCAGTATAAAAAACATAACATGGAACAATCATAATGCAGCTGCTTCCCGCGGCTGCTTTCACTTTTTCAAAATTCCTTTTAACACAAACGCTGCATTGGCAGGCCGTTCGGCAATTCTTCTCATAAAGTAGCTGAACCAGTCCGTTCCATATGGGACATACACACGCATTCTGTAGCCTTCCTTGGCGAGTTCCTTCTGACGCTCCGGCCTGATGCCGTATAGCATTTGAAACTCAAATTGCGACGCAGGGATTCGATGTTCGGCGACGAGCTGTTTCGTAAATGCAATGATGTCATCGTCATGTGTGGCGACAGCCGTGTAGTTCCCGCTTAACAACTGCAGCTTTATTAAGCTCTGAAAATGAAGGTCCGTTCCTCTTTTGTCGGGAAACGCTACGGCCGCAGATTCTTTATAAGCGCCTTTTACAAGTCTGAGATTCGGCTTTAAGTCCCGCATCTTTCTGATATCTTCTGCCGCCCGGTACAGATACGCCTGAATGACCGTGCCGAGCTTCTCAAATTCCTGTTTGCATTGCCTGTAAATAGAAAGTGTCTGTTCATAATGGGAATAGTCTTCCATATCAATGGTCACAGCAACATCATATTGCTTCGCAACGGAAAGAATGGCGCGCAAATGAGTAAGAGCAAGTTCTTCTGAAAGATCGAGCCCGATTGAGGTCAGCTTAAGTGAAAGCTCTGAGTCCAATTGATGTTCGGCAATGGCTTGAATGGCTTTCTTGCATTCCTCTGCGACTTGGTTTGCTTCTTTTTCCGAAGCTGCATACTCGCCTAAATAATCAATTGTTGCACACAAACCGGATCTGTTTAGCCTTTTGACGGTCTTAACCGCCGATTCAATCGTATCCCCTGCGACAAACCTTCGTGCTCCAAGCCGCGTTCCGTATGCTTTTGCGAACTTGGTAAGTGTTTTATTTTGAGATAAGAATAAAAACACATGTCTCAACATCCGACTCCCTCCCGCCGTCATCTTCAAAACACCTGTATATAACTCCCAGTCTGAAGGAAACTATAAAATGAACAGAAACCAAAGGAGGATCACAATGGATAATCAGCAGCAATCTCAAATGCCGCCTTCCGTTATTTCGACAAAGGATCATTTGTATCTCAATGACATGCTGAACTGGAATTTGCTCGCGATGAAGAAAGCGCATTTCATGGCGCAGCAGTGCCAGGATCAAACGTTAAAGCAAGAACTCGACCGCGTCGGACACATGCATCATGATCACTATCAAAGAATATTAAAGCACCTGCAGCCAGGCCAGCAGCAGTCCGGCTACATCCAATAAGGAGGCGCCAGAATGAATCAGCAAAATCAAAAAATCAGCAACCCGCAGACACCTGTACCGACAACATCGGAAATGAATGACAGAGATTTCGTCAACGAATTGCTGACAACCGAAAAATACATGACAACAGCTTATTGCACTGCCTTGCACGAATTCAGCCACGAGTCTCTTTATCAGGATATTCAATCCATTTTTGATGAGTCACAAAAAGCGCAAAGAAAACTATATGATCTCATGTTCCAATATGGATGGTATTCTGTTGAAGCGGAGGATGCACAAAAGCTGCAGCAGTCCTATCAAAAATTCCAGCAGACCATTCAGCAGCAGTCTCCTTATCAGCAATAACAACATTAGTAAAAAGGATACGATGTTCTTTCGGGCATCTATCCTTTTTTTGTGTAAAATCAGTTGACTTTTCATTTACGCTTATTTATATTTAATAAGCATTAACTATTTTGTCATTAAAATATATATACAGTGTATGTAACAGAGGGGAAATGAATATGAAGAGTGCGGATCAGTTAATGTCCGATATTCAATTATCGCTTCAGGCGCTCTTTCAAAAGATACAGCCTGAAATGCTGGAAAGCATGGAGAAACAAGGTGTCACCCCAGCGCAGCTGTTTGTGCTGGCCAGCCTAAAGAAACACGGCAGCCTCAAAGTTTCTGAAATTGCCGAGCGTATGGAGGTGAAGCCAAGCGCGGTGACGCTGATGGCAGATCGCCTTGAACAAAAAAATCTTATCGCCAGAACACACAACACAAAAGACAGGCGAGTGATTGATCTCAGTCTTACTGACGAAGGAGACAGAAAGTTCGAGGAGGTTTTGGCAGGCAGAAAGGCCATTATGGCGCGCTATCTTTCCTTTTTGACGGAGGAGGAGATGCTGCAGGCGGCGCATATTACAGCAAAGCTCGCACAAGCAGCAGAAACGGATGAAAAGCAAAACATGAAAAGAGGAAACGGATGAAAATGAGTAAAGAAGGCAAACAATCAAAACGAACGTTATTAATAACAGGCTTAATTATTGCCATGTTTTTTTCAGCCCTTGACGGTACCATTGTCGGAACGGCCATGCCGAAAATTGTCGGTGATCTGGGCGGTTTGAGCATGATGACCTGGCTGACAACTGCATATTTGTTAACATCAACAACCATTGTTCCAATTGCCGGTAAACTGGCTGATTTATTGGGACGCCGCATTGTCTATGTATCAGGTTTGATTATTTTTATGGCCGCTTCTGCTTTGTGCGGAATGGCCAACAACATGACGGAATTGATTATCTTCCGTGGACTGCAGGGCATCGGCGGAGGCATCATGATGCCGATGGCGATGATTGTCATCGGTGACTTGTTCACAGGAAAACAGCGTGCTAAATTCCAAGGTGTCTTTGGCGCAATTTACGGGCTGGCTTCAGTGATTGGGCCGCAAATCGGCGGCTGGATTGTAGACTCGTTAAACTGGAAATGGGTTTTCTATATTAACCTGCCAGTCGGAATTATTGCGGTTATTTTTATTGCCAGAGGATTACAGGGACGCCAGCAGACTGGTCCGATCAACTTCGATATCGCTGGTATTTTCACAATGATTGTCGGTGTGGTCAGCCTCCTGCTCGCCTTAAGCTTTGGCGGAAAAGATTATGCATGGGATTCATGGCAGATTCTTGGGTTGTTCGCTCTCGCACTGATCGGCATTGTCAGCTTTATCATCGTAGAATCAAAAGCAAAAGAGCCAATCCTGCCAATGTATTTATTTAAAAACAGAACATTTACATTTCTAAACTTGATCGGCTTCTTTATGAGTATCGGTATGTTTGGCGCCATTACGTTTGTTCCTTTCTTTATGCAGGGAATTGTCGGTGTAAGTGCGTCTGAATCGGGTACAATTATGACACCGATGATGATTTCTATGATTATTACAAGTATCATCGGCGGACAGCTTGTTTATAAAATCGGGATTAAACCGCAAATCATTGCAGGCATGCTGGTTATGGCCAGCGGATTCCTGCTGTTAACGACCTTGGATCTCGACACGAGTAAGCTTGTCGCTACATCTTTTATGGCGATTATTGGTCTGGGAATGGGTCTTGTTATGCCGATTCTGACATTGGCTTTACAGGAAAGCTTTTCGAAGGAGGAGCTGGGAGTTGTCACTTCATCCAGCCAATTCTTCCGTTCTATCGGCGGAACATTCGGCATTACCATGCTGGGAGCCGTAATGAATGCGAGATCAGGAAATCTATTAACAGATAAATTGGTTCCATATTTAGACTCTCTTCCGGCACAGGCAAGCTCGTTTGCCGCCCAGCTAAAGGGTATGATTGATACAAATCCGCAAGGGCTGCTGCAATCACTGTTCAGTCCGGACGCGGTCAAACAAATCCCTGCGGCTTTCTCATCCCATATTGTGCCGATTTTAAAAACATCGTTGATGGATTCGCTCCACAGCGTGTTTTATACGGGCCTGATCTTTATCGCAGTCGGAGCCGTATTCACCTTGTTCTTAAAACCTATCAAGCTATCAAATAAGAAAGCGGAAGACCAACAAGAAAAAGAGAAGGCGGCAAAAGCCGTTGAATCACCTTCCCATTAATAGAGCACCCCGCGGGTATCAATCCGCGGGGTTTTTTATTCAATCATCTGGGCTCTTCCATTTCCGAAAGACCAATCCTCAGCCTGATTTCCGGCCAGCATGATAAACACATCTTCTTTTCTGACACCAAGCTCGGAATGAATCCGGCTCGCGATTGAGCGGTAAAGTGCTTTTTTCTGTTCAGTTGTTCTTGACTGTTTCAGTGTAAAATGAATGTATATCAGTTCATCAGTACGCTCGACTTGGAGATAAAATGGATCATAAAAAAATTCGCTTTTTTCATATTGTCTGATGACTTGAAAATAGTCATCTTCCGGCACATTGATTTCTTCAATCATCGATTGGTGGACAGTCCTGCTCAGTTTTTGAAGCCACGCTTCGCTTCTTCCCGACCGTAAATGAATCTGTACAAATGGCATCTCCCTGCATCCCTTTCTTTACAGCGTCTGTCCGCTGTCAATTGTGATAATTTGGCCTGTGAGTGATTCCTGTTCAATTAGTGAACAAATCAATTTGGCAACATCATCTGGTTCAGCAATACACTGCAGCGGCAAAGAGCCAATCATGCTTTTCATTTTTTCTTCCCGTCCGGCCCACCATCTCGTTGCCACAGCTCCTGGTGCTACACCGCTCACTCTGATTTCAGGCGCTAAGGCGTGGGCCAATGATTTCGTTAAACCGTGCACCGCTGATTTTGATACTGCGTAAGGCATAGATGAGCCGGCACCAGTTACCCCTGCGATGCTGCCGACGTTTACGATCGCCCCGGCCTTGCTTTTCTTCATGAACGGAACCACTGCCCGCGCGCAGAAAAACATCCCTTTCACATTGACGGCATACAGCTCATCCCATATGTCTTCTGTCGCAGCCTCAAGATCATCCATTGGAATATGCCGTGTAATGCTGGCATTGTTGACTAAAATATCAACCGTGCCGTGTGTGTTCACGATTGCTTGAATCATATCCTGCACGTCGCTGTTTTTGGATACATCTGCTTGGATGGCGAAGGCTTGCCCGCCAGCTTTTTGGATCATTTCCACTGTTTCCTCCGCTTCTGATTGCGAGCGTGAATAATTTACCGCCACAATCGCCCCGCGCTTTGCCAATTCCATACTGGCTGCTTTTCCGATTCCTGTGCCGCCCCCGGTTACGAGAGCTATTTTGTTCAAGACATTCATTGCCGCCACTCCTTGCTGTTGACTAAAGTATATTTCTGATTCCATTGTAATCCAGCTTTGATGTTGCGTATAATGATTGTTAAAGATACTAGATATCACTCATATTGATAGCAAACGAACGGAGGAGTTCAAAATGGAAAGCGGAGATTTACGTGTGTTTCAAATGGTAGCCCGTGAAGGGACCATTACGAAAGCAGCCTTGCAGCTTGGCTATGTACAATCGAATGTCACGGCCAGAATTCAGCAATTGGAAGCTGATCTGGGTACCACACTGTTTTTGCGCCATAATCGGGGCATGACACTTTCTGCAAGCGGAAAATTGCTGCTGGATTACGCAAATAAAATTATAGGCCTGCTTGATGAAGCGTCTAAAGCGCTCTCATCCTCCGCAGAACCAAGCGGGCCGCTTATGATCGGCTCCACTCAGACAACCGCCGCGGTAAGGCTTCCAAAGCTCCTGGCATCTTATTATGAAGAACATCCAAACGTCCAGCTGTCTTTAACAACAGGACATACGCAATTTCTCCTTGATAAAGTTCTTCGTTATGAATTGGATGGCGCGTTTATCGGATGCGAATGCCATCATCCTGAGCTCGAATCCTATCCTGCGTTTGAAGAAGAACCAGTAGTTGTTTCGGCTGCCTCCGTGCCCGATGTTGAGGAAGCCATCACAAAGCCGATTCTCGTTTACAGCACAGGCTGTTCGTATCGAGAAACACTTGAAAAATGGCTGCGTTCCGTCGGTGTCACACAGCCAGTCATTATGGAATTTGGGACGCTTGAAGCAATTATCGGCGGGGTTACAGCAGGTCTTGGCATCTCGCTGCTGCCAAGAACGGTTGTGCAGAAACATGAAGCAGAAGGATCAATTCGATTGTACCCGCTGCCTGAAGCTCTCAGCCAGATGAAAACAGAATTTATTGTTCGAAAAGATTCGTTTATCAGCAGCGCGCTGAGAACCTTTATGGAATCCTTTACGCCAGATAAAACGGCTGAATCACAAAAAAGCAGTCTGCTATAATGAACAGACTGCTTTTTGGCTATTGTTTGTTTCGATGCGCTTCATTTAATTCCTTAATATGCTGAATGATCTCTTTAATGCCCTGCTTTGCATCAGGGTATGTCGCATTCCAATGCTTAGCGAGCGGAGGCATGCTTTTGGCTATATGGGTGTACAAAATCCATTGCTTCACTTCTTCTTTTAGCTCATCGTTTGTTTCACCAAGCAGAAGCTCAGTATACTTCTCCAGCAATCCATCCAGCTGCTCCTGAAGTTTTTGTTCCATTTTCCATCTTCCTTTCGAAAAAACAGCAAGGAGCTTTCTCAATTGAAAGCTCCTTCGCTGCGTTATTTATCCATGTGATGTGAAAGCCGCTTCCTGGACAATGCATCTGCCCCTGCCATGAGGAATGCAAAGAGGCGTTCCGAAGAGCGGATCCTGTGTAACCTGACAGTTCATAGAAAACACATTTTGCACAAGATCACAAGTGATGACCTCTTCCGGACGGCCTTCTGCATAAATCCGTTTATCTTTTATGGCCACAAGATGATGCGCATAGCGGCACGCCAAGTTTAAGTCATGGAGAACCATAACAATCGTCCGGTCTTCCTTTTCATTCAGCTCAAACAGCAAATCAAGAATTTCAATTTGATGCGTCATGTCTAAATACGTCGTCGGCTCGTCAAGAAGGATGATATCCGTTTCCTGGGCAAGCGTCATCGCGATCCAAGCCCGCTGGCGCTGTCCGCCTGACAAAGAATCAACGGCACGGTCAGCCATGTCCTCAAGCTTTGTTGCTTTAAGCGCTCTTTCAACTGCTTCCTCATCCTCTTTTGACCACTGCTTCAGCCAGTTTTGGTAAGGATATCTTCCTTGCTTCACCAGCTGATGCACCGTCAGCCCCTCAGGAGCCGAAGGACCTTGAGGCAGGATTGCGAGCTCTTTTGCGACTTCCTTCGTCGGAAGCTTGGCAATCGCTCTTCCTTCCAGCAGCACTGAACCGCCTCTTGGCTTCATCAGGCGCGCTAATGAACGTAAAAGTGTCGATTTTCCGCAGCCATTGCTGCCAATAAATACGGTAATTTCACCTTTGGGAATTGTTAAATTCAACTCATCAATAATAACGGCATCCCCGTATCCTAAGCTCAGCGTTTCTGTAGAAATTGCACTCATACCCATAACCGCTCCTTTTTGCTGGCTTTTTAGCAGCACTATGTATTGCACGTTTTCTATATACATGCTTTTAAGTCAATTATCATCAATGCAAGTGATTCCGATATTCAGCCATTTGATATGGTCATATATCCCTCATTGTAGCAGAAAACACTGACTTTGAAAATCATTTTCAATTAGTTTTATGGACATAATTGACGTTTATGGGTTTTTTATCACAAGATTACTTCTTGATTTCTCTGATGGAGCCGTCCTTCAGCTTCAATTTTAAATCGATATGATCATAATGACTGTCCAGATTAAATGCTGCCAGCACACTGTGTATCACTTCTGTTTCAGCCATTTGGTCTGTTACGGAAAGCTCGCTCAAAATCATTTTCATCTCATCCAATGCTTCTTCTCCCTCCTGATTGACACCGGAGAGCTTATCCTGTATTTCCGCTTTTTCCTGAGTTCCGTTCTTTGTATAGATTCCTTCATAACGATTATGCTCACCATCCCCGTAGCTCACACGAAGCGAAAAATTACTGTAGGGAACGGACTTCAGCTGGGTGACGGCTGTATTTTCTCCTTCTGCCTGCTGCTGGTCTTCATTGAAACGGCAGCCCGCAATCAGAACCACTGCGAGACATACAGCCCCGGCTGCTCTGATCAAATGCATATGTTTCCCCCCTGTAGGATTCCATTTATTTTAGGTATATCCAGAGAATGAAATCCTCATTCAGAGAAGAATTGAAAAAGCCGGGGCATTTAACGCCACGGCTTTTTCTTTAAGATTCGGTCATTTGTAAAAAGGTTTCGGCGTCACGCACAGCCAGCTTGATGGCATTCTCCCAGAAATCGCGCTTTGTGATGTCAGCGCCCAAATGCTTCATCGCCAAATCCTCCACTGTCATAGAAGCCGTATCGCGCAATAGCGCCATATACTTCTCTTCGAATGTGTCTTTTTCTTCAAGCGCCAACGCGTAAATACCAAGAGAAAACAGGTAGCCGAATGTATAAGGGAAATTGTAAAACGGCACCCTCGTGATGTGAAAATGAAGCTTTGATGCCCAAAAAAGCGGATGATATTCTTCTAACGCATTGCAGTATGCCTCTCTTTGCGCCTCTTCCATCAGCTCATTCAAGCGGCTGGCCGGTACCACTCCCCGCTTTCGTTCCTCGTAGAATCTCGTTTCAAATAGAAATCTTGCGTGAATGTTCATGAAGAACGCAACGCTTCTTTGCACTTTATCCTCCAGAAGAACAAGCTTTTCTTCCCTCGTCTCGGCCTGCTGGACAGTCGCGTCCGCCACTATCATCTCTGCAAACGTTGAAGCTGTTTCTGCAACGTTCATGGCGTAGGAACGGTTTAACGGCCTGACGTTGAGCATTGCTTCCTGATGGAACGCGTGCCCGAGTTCATGCGCAAGGGTAGAGACATTTGAGGCGCTTCCCGAAAATGTCATGAAAATCCGGGATTCCCCGCTGTCCGGAAAACTGGTGCAAAAGCCGCCGACTCTTTTTCCGCTCCTGTCTTCCGCCTCAATCCAGCCGTCCCGAAACGCTTTTTCAGTGAATGAGGACAGCTTTTTGCCAAACGTTGAAAACTGGCTGGTAATGATATTTGCGGCTTCATCATACGAATAGACCTTTCCGTCAGAACCGATCGGTGCCTCGACATCGTACCAGCTGAGTTTTTCAAGGCCGAGCATGGATGCTTTCCGGTTCAAAAACTGAACGAACGGCTTCTTGTTTTCAGTGATGACCTGCCACATCGTATCAAGTGTTTCTTTTTTCATCCTGTTAATTTGCAGCGGTTCCTTCAGGACATTCTCCCAGCCGCGCGCTTTATAGGTTTCAAGCCGGAATCCCGCCAAATGATTCAGCGTGCTGCTGAAAATATCTTGCTTGCTCTCCCAAGCTTGGCGGAAACGTTCATATACTGTTTTTCTGACAGTACGGTCTTGATGATCCATCATATTCTCCGCCTGACCGACAGACAATTGCTTGTTTTCACCGTTTTCCTCATACGGGATCGTCATTTTCCCGACAACCATATTGTATAAGTCACTCCAAGCGTGATATCCGTCCACCGCAAGGTTTCCGATCAGTTTTTCCTTACCGGGGCTAAGCTTTTCGGCAACCCTCTGTCTTCTTTCATTTAATATGTAAGAAACATCGCGCAATCCCGGTTTTGTTAACAATTCATTCCACACGTCTTGATCAATGTCCACAAGTTTATGATCTAATGTAACGAGCGACGATTGAAAATCTGCGGAAAGCCGGTTCATGAGTGCCTGATGCTCTATAGCCTTTTGATCATTGATATTCTGGGCCTGGAGGCAAGCAACAAAAGCGCCGGCCTGCTGAAGCTTGACGGATGTCTGTTCGAATAAATCAAGCAACGCGGTCAGCCCTTCAGCCTCTTCAGGCGATTCAGGCACCTGAAACGCATCAGTCCTGTCTTGAAATGCACGCAGACTTTGTGACAGCTTCTCAATATAACCTTTGAATTCTTCTGATTGGCTCCCGCCCTTAAAAAATGAATCAAGATCCCATCTTTGGCCTACCCCTTGCAGCGCCATATCACAAAACCCCTTTCCTTCTTTCGTTCTATTATAGAACAATTCTGAATTATTGTATAAAAATTTCTATTACAGGCGTCATTTCGTGTTCAGGATAGTACAATAGCTGTAGCAGTTTAATAGGAGGGTTAGGATGAATAAAAAAATAGCCATCGTGACAGGAGCGTCCAGCGGCTTCGGTCTGCTGGCAGCTGTAAAGCTTGCCCGATCATTTTTCGTGATAGCCACATCAAGACAGCCTGAAAAAGCGGAACAGCTTCGAGAATTGGCTGCAGCACACAATGTGTCTGATTCTATTCACATTACAGCTCTCGATGTCACCGATGAACAATCTATAGTCTCATTCGGAAAAGCTGTTAGTGCTTACGCCCCGATCGATTTACTCGTTAACAACGCCGGAACGGCTTATGGAGGATTTATCGAGGATGTGCCGATGGAACATTTCAGACAACAATTTGAAACGAATGTCTTCGGTGTGATCCATGTGACAAAAACCGTGCTGCCTTACATAAGAAAGCATGGCGGCGCAAAGATTATAAACGTGAGCAGCATCAGCGGACTGACAGGATTCCCAGCGCTGTCGCCATATGTTTCTTCCAAGCATGCATTGGAAGGTTTTTCTGAAAGCCTGCGTATCGAGCTGCTTCCGTTCGGTATCGAAACCGCTTTGATCGAGCCGGGCTCATACAAGACATCGATCTGGTCAACGTCATTATCAAATTTTATGTCGGTGCCTGCTGACGATTCAGCCTATCATCAATACTATAAAAAGATCCTTTCCTATGTTCAAAAAAACGGAGAAGAAAGCGGAGATCCCCAAGAGGTTGCCGACCTCATTTATCAATTGGCAACAAAACAGCACATAAAGAATTTGCGATACCCGATCGGAAAGGGCATCAAGCTCACCCTGCTGTTCCGATCGCTTTTTCCTTGGTCTGCGTGGGAGTCTATCCTGAAGAAAAAGCTATTCAGCTGATCTAAATTATAATTATTATAATTTAGTATTGATTTTTATTTAGTATATGATATAATTAAGTCAACAGATCACAAGGAGGACGTTATCTTATGAAAACTGAAAACGCAAAAACAAATCAAACATTAGTTGAGAATTCACTGAACACACAATTATCAAACTGGTTTCTTTTATACTCTAAGCTCCACCGTTTCCATTGGTATGTGAAAGGGCCTCATTTCTTTACATTGCACGAGAAATTTGAAGAACTTTATGACCATGCGGCTGAAACAGTGGATACCATCGCTGAGCGCCTGCTGGCGATTGGCGGACAGCCTGTTGCCACAGTGAAAGAATACACTGAGCATGCATCTATCACAGACGGCGGAAACGAAACATCAGCATCAGAAATGGTACAAGCATTGGTAAACGACTACAAACAAATCAGCAGCGAATCTAAATTCGTGATCGGCCTGGCTGAAGAAAATCAAGACAATGCGACAGCGGACTTGTTTGTCGGATTAATTGAAGAAGTTGAAAAACAAGTGTGGATGCTTTCCTCTTATTTAGGGTAACAAAAAAGCTGAACCTTAATCGGGTTCAGCTTTTTGTTTTTTCTTAGCTTGAACTGCTTTCTGTCTGCTTGGTCAGTGTTGCGTTCAACGTTTTCGTTTTTCCCTTTCGCAGCACTTGGATTGTTGTTTTATCTCCGACTTTTAAGTCTTTGTAAAGGATCTGACGGATATCCGCACTGCTTTCCACGTCTTTACCGTTTAGTTTGACAATGACATCCTCAGATTTAATACCTGCTTTTTCTGCCGGCGAATTTGCTTGAACTTCTTTTACATAAACACCTTTGCCCAATTGATCTCCAAACAGGCCGAGCGTATTTTCCTGATAGGTTTCAGGAACTTGTGACATGTCAATCATCTGCACGCCTAAAAACGGACGGTCCACCTTCCCGTTTTGCAGCAGCTGGTCAACAATCGGCTCGACATCATTGCTTGGGATCGCAAATCCAAGTGATTCCACGCCGCTTTCGCTCACCTTCAAGCTGTTGATGCCGATGACCTGGCCGCTTGCATTGATTAATGGGCCTCCGCTGTTCCCCGGATTGATCGCTGCATCGGTTTGCAGCACGTTCATTTCCACCGTCCCCTGTGTTGTATCCACATCAATTGTCCGGTTCAGTCCGCTAATGATACCTTGTGTCACTGTACCGGAAAACTGCTGTCCGAGCGGGTTACCGATAGCGATTACCTTTTCGCCAGTGCGCAGCTGTGAAGAGTCACCAAAGCTCGCCACTTTTTTTACATTCTTGCCGCTTATTTCCAAAACTGCCAAATCAGTAATGGTATCGCTGCCGACAAGCTTGGCAGTTTCCGTTTCTCCGTTGTATAGCGTAACAGTCAGCTTGTTCGCGCCTTCAACGACATGGTTGTTTGTAATGATATACGCTTTATCGCTGTCTTTTTTGAAAATAACACCTGACCCGGTTCCGCTTTCACTTTCTGAGCTGGAGCCTCCTCCCGTGCCGAATGTGTTATTTTGAGAGGTTTGGATATTTGAGATTCCGACAATCGTAGGCTCTAAATCCTCTACCATATCAGCGATGTTTGATGCGTTCGTTATCGGCGCCGTTGTAAAATTATCAGACTGCACCTGTTTATTTGCGGAAGCGGTTTCGGTCGCCTGATTTTGGTCTGACGGCAGATAAGGCGCGATGCCAAGCATGAGGCCCCCGCCGATAATACCGCCTAAAATCGGGCTCAGCCATGCGGCTCTCCGTTTCTTTTCTTTTTTCACAGCCGTTTCTTGCTTTTCCATTTCTAAAGCAGAAGCCGTTTCCTGCCGTCCCGCTTCATACGACACAGGCGCGTCAAGCAATTCTTGTTCAGAATGTCCAATCAGCTTCTGGTTTTCTGTATTCTGCTGTTCTGTATGTGAAGGTTCAGTTTGATGTTGATCGTTTTGGCCATCACGTCGATAATCCATGTTCTTACACTCCTTTAACGGTTATTCATTTATCGTTACATATTCATCGCATGTACAAGTTCAATTGTCCCAATAATGAGGAGAAAAGCAAAGCACCAAAATAGAATATGTTTGATCATCCTACATCTTCCTCGCTCTTTTTCTCTTCCTTTCTTCCCTTAACCATATCATAAACAAACATTGTGGGATAAAAATGAAAAGAATATGTGAAATTATGAAAATTGCCTGCCGTATGTTAAAACTAGTTTATAATGACGTTGAAAGGATGTGAAGAGCCTTGTCATACACCATTTATCTAGTTGAAGATGAGGATAACCTGAATGAACTGCTGACGAAGTATTTAGAGAATGAGGGCTGGAACATTACATCTTTTACGAAAGGTGAAGACGCCAGAAAGAAAATGACACCGTCTCCCCACCTATGGATTCTCGATATCATGCTGCCGGATACCGACGGCTATACATTAATAAAAGAAATCAAGGCGAAAGATCCTGACGTGCCGGTCATTTTTATTTCCGCCCGAGATGCGGATATTGACAGAGTGCTTGGCTTAGAGCTTGGCAGCAATGACTACATTTCAAAGCCGTTTTTGCCGCGGGAGCTGATTATCCGTGTGCAAAAGCTGCTGCAGCTCGTATATAAGGAAGCTCCTCCTGTCCAAAAAAATGAAATTGCCGTCTCCTCGTATCGGGTCGCTGAAGACGCCCGCGAGGTCTATGACGAAAACGGGAATATCATCAATTTGACGTCAAAGGAATTTGATCTGCTGCTATTATTTATCCATCATAAAGGGCATCCATACTCTCGTGAGGATATCCTCCTAAAAGTGTGGGGACATGACTACTTCGGAACAGACCGGGTCGTTGATGATCTCGTCCGGAGACTGCGCAGAAAGATGCCTGAATTGAAGGTGGAGACGATTTACGGTTTCGGCTACAGGATGATGTCATCATGAAAAACAAGCCGCTCGCGTTTCAGATATGGGTTGTCATATCCGGCATCCTGTTAGCGATATCGATTTTACTGCTTGTGTTATTTTCAAACACGCTGCGAGATTTTTTCACTAATGAAACGTATACGACGATTGAAAATGAGCAGCATGTTCTGACAGAGTACCGCCTGCCAGGTTCGATTGAAAGGCGCTATTACAGCGAGGAAGCGACGGCGCCGACAACTGTCCGCTCCGTACAGCACGTGCTCCTTCCTGAAAATGAAGAGGCTTCTTCAGACAAGGATTTAAGCATTCTGTCATCTTCATTTATCCACAAGGTGTACAAGCTGGCTGATAAGCAGGAAGCTAAAAAGAAACGTTACAGCGCCGACGTCAATGGAGAGAAAGTGTTTTTTGTCATTAAAAAGGGACTTTCCGTCAATGGACAATCAGCGATGATGCTCTCTTACGCGCTTGATTCTTATCGGGACGATTTGGCCTATACCTTGTTCAAACAGCTTCTGTTTATTATAGCTGTCGTCATTTTATTAAGCTGGATTCCGGCTATTTGGCTTGCAAAGTATTTATCAAGGCCTCTTGTATCATTTGAAAAACACGTCAAACGGATTTCTGAACAGGATTGGGATGACCCAGTAAAAGTGGATCGGAAAGATGAAATCGGCAAATTGGGCCATACCATCGAAGAGATGCGCCAAAAGCTTGTGCAAAAGGATGAAACAGAAAGAACTCTATTGCAAAATATCTCTCATGATTTAAAAACGCCGGTCATGGTCATCAGAGGCTATACACAATCAATTAAAGACGGGATTTTTCCTAAAGGAGACCTTGAAAACACTGTAGATGTTATTGAATGCGAAGCTCTTAAGCTGGAGAAAAAAATAAAGGATTTATTATATTTAACGAAGCTAGATTATTTAGCGAAGCAAAAAGTGCAGCACGACATGTTCAGTATTGTGGAAGTGACAGAAGAAGTCATCGAACGATTGAAGTGGGCGCGGAAAGAACTATCGTGGGAAATTGATGTAGAAGAGGATATTTTGATGCCGGGCGATCCGGAGCAATGGAACAAACTCCTCGAAAACATTCTGGAAAATCAAATCCGCTATGCTGAGACAAAAATAGAAATCAGCATGAAACAAGATGATCGAAATATCGTGATCACCATTAAAAATGACGGTCCGCATATAGAAGATGAGATGCTCTCCAGCCTCTATGAGCCTTTTAATAAAGGGAAGAAAGGCGAATTCGGCATTGGTCTAAGCATCGTAAAACGAATTTTAACTCTTCATAAGGCATCTATCTCAATTGAAAATGACAAAACGGGTGTAACATACCGCATAGCAGTGCCAAAATAGACTGTAGATGTTTTGCAGTCTATTTTTTTATGTGAAAGAATAGCCGTTAAAATCTCTGTAATTTGTTTTGAGCGGCTGTTTGCATTGATGAACCCATTTTTTCTCTGACAAGGTCTGCTTCGGATATTTGACTTTCTCCACTTTGATTCCTCTGTTTCGCAAGCGGCTGATCATTTCGTCCAATTCTCTCATTCTAGATTCACCCTTTCGCTTGAGCTTTGACCATTCGGTCATCTCAATTTATAATATAAATAATACATGATAAAAAAACAAGTTACAATAAGGTTAATTTTATAACAGACGGTGTGACTATATGGTCATATCCTAGCAGGCCTCCGGGCTCCGAAAGGGTGGAACCATTGAAGGAAAAAGAAAAACTGATTATTGAAACAGCCTTAAAACTATTTGCCCAAAAAGGATACAACTCAACATCAGTCCAGGAAATCGCAAAAGAATGCAAAATATCTAAAGGCGCTTTTTATATTTATTTTCCTTCGAAAGAAGCGCTTCTTCTCTCTATGCTGAACTACTATTATGATAAAACGTTTACCCGAATTTTAAATATTAAAACGAAGGGCGACAGCCCCAGAACGGCTTACCGTAAACAGCTGACCGTCCTCTATGAAAACATTCTTGAACACAAAGATTTTATCAGCATGCAGTTGAAGGAGGGTTCTCTGCCTTACACAGAAGAAGTGGAGCAATGCGCAAAAAAAATCCGCCAGTCCTCACTTCAATTTCATATCGACAGCCTGCTGAACATCTATGGAAAAAAAGCGGAACCCTACACTGCTGAGCTTTGTTTTTTAATAGAGGGCATCAGCCAGATTTACCTGGAATGCATGATTTTGCTCGGGTACACTGTGAAGCCGTCTCAATTAGCTGATATCATTATGAATCGAATTGATGATATGGTAAAAGGCATGTCTGAACGAAACGATAAGCCTTTCATTACATTGGAAGAGGCGAGCTCTTTATTCGGGCCTCTTACGCACGGACGGCCTGACCCGCTGACTGAATCGATTGTGAAAAGCCTACGTGACAAAATAAACAGCTTAAACACAAACTCCTCTCTTGAATTATCGGAGAGCTTGGACATACTTGAAGCAGAAATGAAGAAAAAAACACCGAAGCTGGCGATCATAAAAGGAATGATTCATAATCTGACGGAGTCTGAAGCTCTCGCCAAAGATGCGGAGCAGCTTAAATATTTATTAAAACAGCAACATATTTAGAAGAACGGCTGCTTAAAAAGCAGCCGTTCTTTCTTTCTATTACGCCTTTGGTTTTACCATGTCTTCCGGCTTAACCATTTCGTTAAATTGCTCCTCTGTCAGCAATTCAAGCTTCAAAGCTGCTTCTTTGAGCGTCAATCCCTCTTTATGGGCAAGCTTGGCGATTTTCGCCGCGTTTTCATAACCGATATGCGGGTTCAGCGCCGTAACAAGCATTAATGAATTTGACAGGTTTTCCTGAATGGTTTCTTTATTAGGCTCAATACCGACAGCACATTTATCATGGAATGAATTCATGCCGTCACTGAGCAGCTGCACAGATTGCAGGAAGTTGTAAATAATAACAGGCTTAAACACGTTCAGTTCAAAGTTCCCCTGACTCGCCGCAAAGCCGATTGTCGCATCGTTCCCCATGATTTGCGCTGCGATCATTGTTAACGCTTCGCTTTGTGTCGGGTTGACTTTACCAGGCATAATGGAGCTTCCCGGCTCATTTTCAGGAATGACGATCTCCCCGATGCCGCAGCGAGGTCCGCTTGCGAGCCATCTGACATCGTTCGCGATTTTCATTAAGTCAGCCGCAAGCGCTTTTAATGCGCCATGCGCATAAGTGATTTCGTCATGGCTTGTCAGCGCGTGGAATTTATTCGGCGAGCTGCTGAACGTTTGGCCGGTCAGCTTAGTGATCTCTTCTGAGACAAGCTCTCCAAACTCTGGGTGAGCGTTGATACCCGTTCCGACAGCCGTTCCACCAATTGCAAGCGCACGCATTTTATCTGTCGCTTCCAAAATCATTTCCTTCGAACGGTCCAGCATGTGAACCCATCCGCTGATTTCCTGTCCGAGGGTCAGTGGCGTAGCATCCTGAAGATGCGTGCGTCCGATTTTGACAATATCATTGTATGCTTTTGCTTTTTCATCCAGTGTATTGCGAAGCTGATCAAGCGCCGGCACAAGCTGCTCGTAAACAGCCAAAACAGCGGCAACATGCATCGCAGTCGGGAATGTGTCGTTTGAGCTTTGGCTTCGGTTCACGTCATCATTTGGATGAATCGTTTGATCAGAGTTCTTCTCTTTTAATAAAGCAGTCGCACGGTTGGCTACCACTTCGTTCATGTTCATATTGCTTTGTGTGCCGCTTCCGGTCTGCCATACGACAAGCGGGAAGTTGTCATCGTACTTGCCTTTGAGCACATCATCACAAACCGCTGCAATCGCTTCTGCTTTTTCAGCATCCAGATTGCCGAGGCGTTTATTAGCTAGAGCAGTGCTTCGTTTTAAAATTGCAAACGCCTTCACAACACGCATCGGCATTTTTTCAGAACCGATCTTAAAGTTCTCCTTGCTTCGCTGTGTTTGGGCGCCCCAAAATTTATCAGCAGGAACTTTTACTTCTCCCATGGTGTCTCGTTCAATTCTGTATTCCATTTATGTATCCCTCCATAACGGTTGCTTCAATAGATCATAATTCGCCAATGACACAAAAAATCCTTTTTATTTTTCGATCTTGGCAGATTTTAATTTTAATTCAAGATATACGCGGGAATCCTTTGAATATTTGTATTTTGGATTTGTCCTGCCGTACTCCTTTGATGTATAAGAGACATCATAATGCTGTTCAAATGATCTAATGAGCTGTTCAATTTCTTCTTGTTTTCCAGCTAGCCTTACCTGTGCCACTTCGTATCCTCCGCTTTCATAAAAAAACTTACTCCATGAAATACTCTAACACAGTATATCATTTTTTTAACAGGAAAAGATAACCTCTACTAAGGTTTTGGATAAGAGGTGACCTCATTGGAACAAACAGAGTTTAAGGAATATATACACGATAATTTAGCATTGGTGCTGCCAAAATTAAAAGAAAACGATGATCTGGTGAAAAACAAAAAAATGCTTGCGAACGGACTGGTTTTTTACTATCTCTATTTCAGTGAAATGACTGATGAGAATAAGGTGTCAGAAGCCATTAAAACTTTGATTAAAGATGAGGAGACCTTAACGCTTGACCAGGTCAAAAAACGCCTTGACCAGCTTGACGCAAGACCTGTTGAAACTGCAAAAAAAACGATTGAATCGATTCTCAACGGCAATTGTGCTGTGTTTATCAACGGATTGGATAAAGCCTATATTCTGACCACAGGAAAGAAAAAAACAAGAAGCCTGACAGAGCCGACAACTGAAAAAGTGGTTCGCGGCCCAAAAGTAGCGTTTGTAGAGGATATTGATACAAATCTCGCTCTGATCAGACAAAGAACCTCTCATCCGAAATTGATCACCAAAAAAATCATGATCGGCGAAAACAAGCTGAAGCCTGCAGCCATTATGTACATTGAAGGCAAAGCAAAAAAGTCCGTCATAAAAGAAGTGAAGGCGCGGCTTAAAAATATCCAGCTGGAAGATATCCAGGACAGCGGAACGCTCGAGGAGCTCATTGAAGATAATAAATATTCACCATTTCCGCAGATACAAAATACGGAAAGACCTGACAAAGTATCTTCAGCCCTGTTTAACGGCCGTGTGGCAATTTTGGTCGACAGTTCACCATTTGTGCTGCTGGTGCCGGTTTCTCTCGGCATCCTGATGCAATCCCCGGATGACTACTATGAACGCTGGATTTCAGCATCTCTTATCCGGTCGCTGCGCTTTGCTTCTATCTTTATCACCTTGTTTTTGTCATCGATTTATATAGCACTTGTTTCCTTCCATCAGGGGCTGCTGCCGACCGCACTCGCCGTCACGATTTCGGCGAACAGGGAAAACGTGCCGTTCCCTCCGATATTTGAAGCCCTGCTGATGGAAGTAACCATCGAGCTGCTAAGGGAAGCCGGACTGCGACTCCCCAATCCGCTCGGACAGACGATCGGCCTCGTTGGGGGCGTAGTCATCGGACAGGCTGCTGTAGAAGCGAATCTCGTCAGTTCGATTATGGTCATTGTCGTCAGTGTCATTGCCCTGGCATCCTTTACCGTTCCTCAATACGGAATGGGTCTGTCTTTCCGGGTGCTGCGTTTTATTTCGATGTTTTCCGCCGCTATTTTAGGGCTATACGGCATTATTTTATTTATGCTTGTCGTTTATACGCACTTAACGAGACAAACGAGCTTTGGGTCTCCGTATTTTTCGCCAAACGGATTCTTTAGCCTGAAAAATACGGATGACTCCATTATCCGTCTCCCAATTAAAAACAAACCAAAAGAGGTGAATAATCCAAATGAGCCAAAAACAGACTCCACTGAAACTTAATACCTTTCAAGGTATTTCTATTGTTGCAAATACAATGCTTGGGGCCGGACTTTTAACATTGCCGCGAGCGCTGACCACTAAGGCTAATACGCCTGACGGCTGGATCACGCTGATATTAGAAGGTTTCATTTTTATTTTCTTCATTTATTTAAACACGCTCATTCAGAAAAAACATCAATACCCTTCACTCTTTGAATATTTGAAGGAAGGGCTTGGGAAATGGATCGGCAGCATCATCGGCCTTTTGATCTGCGGCTATTTCCTCGGCGTAGCCAGCTTCGAGACACGGGCAATGGCTGAAATGGTGAAGTTTTTCCTGCTGGAGAGAACCCCAATTCAAGTCATTATTTTAACGTTTATTTGCTGCGGCATTTATTTAATGGTTGGGGGCTTAAGCGATGTGTCGCGGCTGTTTCCCTTTTATTTAACGGTAACCATTATTATTTTGCTGATTGTGTTCGGGATCAGTTTTAAAATTTTTGATATCAATAATTTGCGTCCTGTTTTAGGCGAAGGCCTTGGACCCATTGCAAACTCCCTTACCGTCGTTTCCATCTCTTTTTTAGGAATGGAAGTGATGCTGTTTCTTCCTGAACATATGAAGAAAAAGAAATACACGTTCAGATATGCGTCTCTAGGATTTCTGATTCCGATTATCTTATATATCCTTACGTATATTATCGTTGTCGGAGCTTTGACCGCTCCCGAGGTGAAAACGCTGATTTGGCCGACTATTTCTCTCTTTCAGTCCTTTGAGCTTAAAGGCATATTTATTGAACGGTTTGAATCCTTTTTACTGGTGGTCTGGATTATCCAGTTTTTCACCACATTTGTCATTTACGGATACTTTGCCGCTAACGGGCTAAAGAAGACATTTGGATTATCGACTAAAACAAGCATGGTGATTATCGGCATAACGGTCTTTTATTTTTCTCTCTGGCCGGATGACGCCAATCAAGTCATGATGTATAGCGATTATCTTGGCTATATTTTTGTCTCCCTGTTTCTGCTTCCGTTCATTCTCTTTTTCATTGTAGCTCTCAAGAGGAGGATTACAACAAAATGAAAATCCGGATTTTATGTATGTTTATATGCACCCTATTGCTGTCCGGATGCTGGGACAGTGAGAATATCGAGGAATTAAGCTTAGTGATCGGAGTAGGGCTAGACAAGCCTGACGATGAAAATTTAGAGCTGACACAGCAAATTCTCGTGCCGAAAATAATCAGCGCCAAGGAGGGCTCTTCATCTGATCCGACACAGCTTTCTATCACAAAGGGTAAAACTGTCCATCAAATGATGAGAACCTCTGCATTAAAGCATAAGCCTACGTTTTCACAGCATTTGCGTCTCATTCTGCTTTCCAAAAGCGTGATTGCGGATCAAATTGGAATGGACGCCATTATTAACCAGTTTGTCAGAGACAACGGAACAAGGAGGAGTTCCTACGTCTTTATCACCAACGGCCGAACTAAGGATATATTTAACATGAATGATGAAGGCGAACCCGCATCCAACGTGATATATGATCTGACAGAGAATAATAAGGTGACGATCAGAACGATGGAGCCAGTTACATTGGGGGAGATCTCAGAACACTTAACCTCTGACGATTCATTCCTCATCCCTCATGTCGGTAAGGAAAACGGCAAGCTCGCGATAAACGGAGCCTCTATCATAAAAAATAAATTATGGCACCGGGACCTCACCCCGATTGAGGTTCAAAATATCAGCTTATTTTCAGGCACTGTCGAGGGAGGCGTCATTGACTTGAAGCGCGATGGCCATCTCTTTTCTTATGAAGTATATTCAAGCAATCGGAAGATCAAGACGGCATACAAGGACGGAAAGTTCAAATTCACCGTTACCCGCAATATTGAAGGTCGTCTATCTGAGGACTGGAATCCCAATGAAGACTCGTTTAAGGATTCATATATTAAAAGTATTGAAAAGACAGTCGAAAAACGAGTACACGAAACAGTAACGTCATTTATTACAGAGAAGCTGCAGAAAGAGATCAAAGCGGACGTAACCGGGCTGGGAAACGAGGTCAGAATTCATTATCCTCAAAAGTGGAAAAAGATTTCAAGAAAATGGGATGATGATTATTTCAGCAATGCGGAAATAGACTACCGGGTCAATGTGATTGTCAGAGACTTCGGAACGAAAGGCGCAAACAAATAGCAGCCGCCTAATTCACGAGATGATTTCGGTGTGCGTACACCGCCGCCTGCGTCCGGTCACTGACATCCAGCTTTGATAAAATATTCGTAATATGTGTTTTGACTGTTTTAATCGTAATAAACAGTTCCTCGCCTATTTCTTTGTTTGTCTTTCCTTCTGCGATCAGGCAGAGTATTTCGAGCTCCCGTTTTGTAAGCGATTCATGCGGGAGCGCGTTTTCACCTGAGTGGCGCAGCCTGGATAATACTTTTCCCGCCACTTTTGACTCCAGCTTCGGCTCTCCCTTGCTTGCGGCGCGGATGGCATCGGCGATTTCTGCCGCTTTTGAGGTTTTCAACAGATAGCTGAGCGCGCCAGCTTCAATAACCGGGTACACTTTGTCATCATCAATGAAGCTAGTGAGCACAATAATTTTCGGGTCGGAAAGCTCCCGGCAAATTTGCTTTGTAGCTTCAATGCCATCCATGCCCTCCATGACAAGGTCCATTAAAATGACATCAGGCGACAGTTCCACAGCAAGCCGAACACCTTCGCTGCCGTCCGATGCTTCGCCGATGACTTCAATATCGGGCTGCGCCTCCAAAAAAGCCGCGAGCCCCATTCTGACCATTTCATGATCATCAATCAATAATACTCGAATCACGTTCGTTCTCTCCTTTTTCTTCCGGAAAAATCGGGACCTTCACTTCGATTTGAGTGCCTTTTCCTTCTACTGAAATCACTTCGGCGACACCGCCGATTTCACTTGCACGTTCTTTCATAGAATTCAAGCCGTATGAGGAGGCTTTCACCTGGTCCATTTTAAAGCCTTTTCCATTATCAATCACCTTCAGACGGAGCTGGCTGTTCTTTATGCCCAGAATCACGGTTACTTTTGACGCTTTTGAATGTCTAAATACGTTTGAAAGGGCCTCCTGCACGATTCTGAACAAGTGGTCTTCAACACCCTTGGATATCGCTGTGTCCTGTATATCCCACTCAATATCAATCGGCTGCTTTTTTCGGAACTCGTCCAAAAGCTCCGTAAGGCCCTCCTTCAGCCCTTTTCCTTCAAGGGTAACAGGCCGTAAATGGAGCAGCAGCGCCCTCATCTCATTTTGGGCTTCGCCTGCCATATGCTCGACCATCCTGATCCGCTTGACTGTTTTGTCATCAGCATCCTTGACATGTTCCAGCACGGCTGATGTCATCATCGATATGGCAAAGAGCTGCTGGCTGACCGCATCATGAAGATCTCTGGCCAATCGCTGGCGTTCTTCTGAGATAACCGACTTCTTCATTTGAGCCTGCCATTCCGCACGTTCATTGGAAAGTTTCTGGAGGGATGCGACTTGAAGCTCCACGCGCTTCGCCATTTCGTTCAGCTGATCAGCAGCCAGGCCGATTTCATCATCACCGAGCGGCGGTATCCGATAAGCGAAATTGCCGTTTTCAAAGGTTAAAATGGATTCAATTAATGTATCAATCCTTGTCTTCAACCGGTTGCCGTACATATACCCTGAGGCGAAACCGACGGTCACGCTGATCAGAAGCAAAATCAGGATAAACGGAATTCCGAACCAGCTTGATGACAGCAAAACAAGCGGATCGAGCCGATAGTAAAACATCATAAAGGAAATCAGGCAAACAAAAAGGAGCAGGCTGATTCCCGTTGTCATGCGGATGGCGCGCCATTGGAGGCTGGCAAGCATTTTTTTTCTCATACGTACTTCACATCCACATCACCGATAAATAAGGAAACGGACACTTTTACCCGGCGCTTTGACTCGCTAAAATCAGTTGACGCGGCATATACCTTCGTGCTTAATCCGCTTTTCTTCGAGCCGATCAGATTAATGTCTCCTATAAAAACAGCCGAGCTGACAGCCACTTCAAGGTCCGATGGTACATAAATATCAACGTTACCAATGACTCCGCTAATGACGATTGTACTTTCTCCCTCGGGAATCATCGCTTTAGATAAATCGATTTTGATATCACCGATAAAACCAGAGACATTTAAATCGTTCAGGTCAAACGGCTGCTTCATCATTTGCAGCTCACCGATAAAAAAGCTGCGCATGTCGGGATGTTTTACATCTTTTGGCGGCTCATGATGTTCTTTTTTATTGAGATTGACCTGTTTCTCATTCGGTTCAAATATCGGCTTCCCTTTGATAAGCCTGTAGCCGGCGTAAATCAGAAATGCGGCAAACGCATAGCCGAATAAATTAAAGGTGATGCTGAAGAGGTTTTTCAAAAATAGAAACGCGGCAAAGATATACATGACGGAGCCAAGCCAATCACGGGAATATTTTTTAAGGAAATAGCCGGCAATCAGAAAAAAGAGCGGCCAAAACAGCAGATCGCCTATTCCGATAATTTGCAAAAACATACTGATGCCGAATAAAGCAATGATCAATCCGAGAAGCTGTTTTTTTGTCATTCCTGGTGTCCGCCTCCTTTCTTCTGCCTAGTGCTACCGTATCGCTAGATCCCCGCTGTCCGTTTTGATGTCGATTGGATGCCGGCCGCTTCCTTGCGTGCCTGTGATGTGATGCTGTTCTTTATGTCCTTTATCAGCAAATGAATACGGCGAACTGACGTCACCGCTTGCTGATAAAGCATTGACTGCAAAGCTGCCATTTTGGGGAAGGCTTACATTAGCATCACCGCTTGTCAGCGTGACAGATACGGGACCGGTTACCTTTTTCAATACAGCATTAAAATCTCCTGAAGTCATTTTCACATCAAGAGAGCCTGATACATGAACCAGATTTGCGTCCCCTGAAGCTAAATCAATGCCGGCTGTTTTGGAGACGGTATTTGAAATGGAAACATCCCCCGATGATGCCTTCACTTTCAGATCTTGAATGCGGACGTCCGTCACGCTCGTATTTCCGCTCGCAGATACTGCGTTCAGCCCGGAAAGCGCAAGATGGTCATTCCCGGCCACAGACACGTCACCGCTTGAGGTTCGTACTGCCAGATCACCTTTATAATCATACGGAAGCCTGACGATAAGAGTTGAACGGTTAAATCCATTCAAAAATTGAAATTCTTTTTCCTTTACGGTCAGCTCCAGTTTTCTTTTGTTTTCAGTAACAAATAACTTTCCTGAGTCTCCTGAAATGCCTGCCGATATGTCACTTCGTTCTTCCGCTATAATCCGGACATCCTTGCTATCCGACTCAATGACCATGCTGTCAATGTCCCGCGGCGATGCGCTGGCTGAATCAGCTTCTGTGCCATTTATGAAACCTAGGCCTGCAGCAAACACATCTTTTACGACGACGGCGAAAAAAACCAGAATACCGGCAGTGATCAACAGTTTGCCAAGCATTTTTTTCATTCGGTTTCATCCTTCTCATTCATTCTATTATAAAGGAAAAGCTTGCGAATTGATACGTGCGGAAGGGAAGGACTTGACCGCAAATCCTTCCCCGTTCCGCTTATTCATTTGCCGCTTTTGTCTGGTCTGATTTTTGCAGTGAAAGTGTCCGCATTTTTTCAATCTCCGCTTCCACATCGTCTGCGAATTCTTTACGTGTAAGTTCTGTGCCGGCTTCCGCTGACTTTGAATAATTCGCGCGGATTTCCATTTCTTCAATACGATTTTCAATACGTAAAAATTCACGATACGCGCTTTCACTGTCAATTTTGTCAAATGTCGTATTCATATGCTCTTTAGCTTTCGCCGCATTTGCCCGCGCAATCAGCGCCTGTTTTTTATCCTTTACGTCCTGAAGCTTTGTTTCAAGTGCAGCCAGCTGCTCTTTCAGATCAGCCAGCTGACTGTTTGCCTGTTCATAGGAAGCTTTATGCTCAGCCGCCTTCCCTTCTAAATACTTCATTTCAGTCAGCGCCTTTTTCGCCAGTTCTTCTTCACCTGCGTCAAATGCGAGCTGTGCCTGATTTTTCCGTTTGCCAGCCACTTCAGCGGCTTCTTCATATTTTTTCTTAAATTGATAGGCAATCGTGTGCTGTTTCACAATTGTTTGCTTTGCTTTTGCGATGTCGCTTTCCATATCGCGTACATATTGATTCAGCATCACCTTTGGATTCTCCATTTTATCAAGTCCTTCATGAACTGACGCAACAAACATGTCTCTGATTCTTTTTAATACCATACCTGATTCCTCCTAATATATTGATATTATTTTTTCTTCAAAAATTCTTCCCATTCGTCATCAAAGTGAGATTGGTAGGCAGCAGAAGCCGGTTCAGGATCAAAAGATGATACACCGTTATCAGCTGATCCGTTTTTCATCAGCTTCCAGCCGTAATACACCATAGCGGCCGCCAATGCGATTCCGACGACAAACGGAAGTGAGCAGATGAGCATAATGGCTCCGATACCGCCCACGATGATTCCCGTGATGGTTTTTCCCGCGGCAAACCTTTTGATTCCTGCGTATGTCATCAAGCTCCCGATGGCGAGCGGGATGATAAAGCCGAAGCTTCCTCCTCCAAAAAAGACGGAGATCCCAAATACAATTAATAAGAATCCGCCTATTGTTTTCTTGTTTATTTTCATGCAGATCCTCCTTTCGTTTTCCTTGTCTTCATCTTATACAAGTTGGAAGATATGCAAAACGAATCAGAGATTGATTTTTATATAAGACCGGAGTCGTATCTCGCACCGGACCCATTGGCACAAAAAAACGCCATGCACGAGGCATGGCGTTTTAAAACCCTTTACAGATGAACACTTGCTTCCCTTTCTTTAATTAGGTCGGACCTTTCTGCTTTGGCCAATTTTGTAAACAGCAAGATTCCGATACCCGCAATAATTTCGACAATCCCACCGACAGCGATCACTTTACCTGAGCCGAAAGCATTAGCGGCATACCCGCAAATGACAGCTCCGGCAGGGATCGAAATATTTGAGATCATATGTATAACGGCGTAAACCTGCGGCTGATCCTCACTATCCACAGACGTCTGGATAATCGTGTACTCAGGAACATTAACAGCACTGACTGCGGCACCAAAGGTAAAAGCAGCGAAAAAGACGAGCGGCAAAAAGGTATTCATCCCGGTAATAAAGAAAGCAAATCCTTCAATAATGCCGGCAGTGACGAATAACAAGCCGTACCTGTTTACCTTGACTTTCGCCAGCACAAACCCTAATAAAAACGCGCCCGCGGCGGTGGTGGCCTTTAAAAGCGAGTATACGATCGGCTGGCCGTTTAAATCTTCCGCAACGTATACGGCAGAGAGCGCTTCCCATGGGGCAGCCGCGAAATTCATAAAGATACAGTAAATGGCGAGCGGATATAAAATCTGGTGTTTTCTGACGAGCCTAAAGCCGCGTTTCAGTCTTCCGATATATGTGCCTCTCTGTGTAACAACCGCAGACTCTGATTGAGATTCAACCGCAGTGTACTTAATAAAAAGAACGAGAAAACCTGACACCAAATAGAGCACAAGTGCGATAAGCATGGTATAAGAAGGACTAATAAATGTAAGAAAAGCGCCGCATAATGTGACAGCCCCAAGCCGGACAATTTGAGCGGAGGATTGCAGCACAGCGTTTGCTTTTTGAATGCCCTGTTCATTGACGATTTGAGGAATCAAAGCGATAGAGGCGGGATTGTAGGCAGCTCCAGTAGCTGAATGCACAATCATAAGCGTCATGACAAACCACAGCGGAGAGAAGCCCGCAAAATGACATAGAGGGATAATCAAAACAATCGCCGCCCTTGTCAGATCTGAAAAGTACATCCAAAATTTCAGCGTGGTCTGTTTCATAAAAGGCCCCGTCACAGGCGCCAGAACGGCTTCCGGCAAAAACGTGACAGCAATCAATAAAGCAGTGCCGATCGCACCTTTGCCGTCATAAATTAAAAACCATAATATTGAATTAAATGCGAACATATCGCCGGATATCTTGACTATTCTTGAGAAAAACAGATAATTGAAATTTCTCTTCCAGATGCTATCACTTTCAATTAAATTCACCATCCATCAGAGCCCCCCGTTGCCTATTTTTTACATCTATTTATTACAATATCTCATTTTTCCATTTTTCAGTCAATAATTCATAAGGTTCATTTTTTGTCGTAAAATGGGAAATTGACAGAGTGAAAAACAAAAAAAGCCGGCATGTATTTGAACACGCCGGCTTTCCTTTTCACTTTTTATGATTCGCTGCTGTTTCGGTCCCGAAACACAATGGCACTTCTTTCATATTCTACATCGCCAATACCGCTTCTTGCATTCACAACCCGGGCGGCGGCAAAGAAATAATCGGACAGACGATTGAGATAACGCAGCACTGTTTCATGAATCTCCTCCGATTTCATCAGCGCCACCACTCTTCGTTCTGCCCGCCTTGTAATGGTGCGTGCGATATGGAGAAGCGAAGCACACTTTGATCCGCCTGGAAGAATAAATTTCTTCAGTTCCGGCGCTTCTGCTGTATAGGCATCAATGCGCGTTTCTAAAAAGGAAACAGATTCTTCCGTTAGTTTATAGTCTTTTCTTTCTGTGACGATTGCCAGATCGCCTCCGCAGTCAAACAGCTCATGCTGGATGGTCAGCAGCTCGGCTGTCAGATCTTCAAAGCCGGGCTGCCCGGAAAGCTCTGCCAAAGCAAGCCCGATAAAGCTGTTAAGCTCGTCAATCGTGCCGTAGCTTTCGACGCGTAGGCTGTCCTTGTCCGTTCTGCCCCCGACTAAGCCAGTTTGTCCCTTATCGCCTGTTTTTGTATATAGTTTCATACCCTGAATCTCCTTTACAGACTTATTCAAACAACTCAGCAGCCTCTTTTATACATTCAGCTGTCCCTTTCTTTATCAATTGGTTCAGCCGCTGTTCTATGTTTTCTGATTGCTGAGTTTGAGTCGCGGCGATGAGAATATCACCTGTGCCTCCTCCGTCTCCCAGCACTTTCGTCCGTTCTGCTTCGGCAGCCATAAGAGCTTTGATGAAGAATTGATCTGCCGCATAGCCGTTAATCAAAATCCAAATCGAAAAGCCGGTCTGAACGCATATGAAAACGGATAACTCTCCGTCTTCATATGTTCGATACACGAAACGGTCAAGTCTTTCTGAAGAAGCCATCGCACACGTCTCCTGCAGTTGAAAACCGCTTTCTGAAAGACAGGCCGTAAGTCCTTCTATCGGATCTGGCTGATCTGGCAGCCGTTTATGGATCAGCGTCCTGCTCCACGAAAACCCTGCACCGATAGGCGTGGAGGACAATGTTCGAAGCGGGATTTCCGTTTGCAGAAGAATGTCATCACGCCCCGCTTGGAGCAATGCTTCAAATGGGATAGACTGCCGCTTCACGCTATCTTTTTCAGGCTGAATCACAATCATCGGTTTAGGTGAGCTTTGATGAACCAAGGCGGTGACATCTGTATCGTACACCGCCTTTATGCTTTGTTCTGTAACAGCATATTCCGGTTTTTGCTTAGGCCCGGCGGTACCGTTTTTCATAAACATGAGCCCATCACAGTACAGGCTTGCGGTGTTCAGATCATGAAAAACGCTGACAGCTGCCAATCCGCTTTCTCTCGTCAGGCGTTTGATCAGATCAAGCAGGTCTTTTTGATAAGCCAGATCGAGAAAATTAGTCGGCTCGTCCAAAAATAAAATACGCGGCTGCTGCGCCAAAGCTTGTGCCAAATACACCCGCTGCTGTTCCCCTCCGCTTAGTTCGCGAATCGGCTTTTGCGCAAAATCGGCCACTCCTGTTTGCTCCATTGCTTCCTGTACAATGGCTTCACCCTTTTCAGTCTGCTGTCTGAACAGCCCCGTTTGGAATGGATATCTGCCAAAGGCTACAGTTTCTTCGACAGTAAAGGTGAAGGCTTGATCCATTTTTTGCGGCAGGACAGCCATGATTTGCGCCAGTTCCTTCGGTTTATAGTCCGCCAGCAGTTTTCCGGCCAGATAAACCCTGCCTTTCTTGGCCGGCAGCGTACCTGTCAGCAAGTGCAAAAGCGTGGTTTTTCCGCTTCCATTAGGGCCGAGAATTCCAAGAAATTCTCCCTTCTCCACTGTTAAGCTGACATTGTTGATTAGGCGGCTGTCGCCGTATCCTCCCGACAGCCCTTCTGCCTTCATCATAAGCTTCTCCCCCCGCGATGCTGCCGAATTAAAATAAGAGCGAACACAGGCGCTCCCGCCAAGGACGTAATGATCCCGATCGGCAGTTCAATCGGCTCAATGATGGTTCTGGAAAGCAGATCGGCTAAAACAAGAAACCCTGCCCCAAGCAAGGCGGACAACGGCAGTAAATGCCGATGGTCCGTTCCCCACAAAAGCCTTGTGATATGCGGAATCACAAGGCCGACAAAGCCAATCGTACCCGATACTGCCACAGCGCTTCCCGTCAAAAGAGATCCGGCTATTAAAATCATCATCTTCCTCTGCTGAACGCTGACTCCAAGAAGCTTTGCTTTATCTTCTCCATATGTCATCACGTTCAGTTCCCTTCCGTTTATAATCAATAAAATGGTTCCCAAAAGAAAAAACGGGAGAAACAAAATAACATAGCTCCAGCCCCTCATTGAGACGCTGCCAAGCAGCCAATGCACAATCGGAAGCAGGTTGTCTCCTGTCAAGGCGATGATAAGAGAAATAAATGCGCCTAAAAAAGAGTTGGTGATGACACCGGTCAAAATGAGGGTGGAAACAGACATCGAAGCATGAACGAGGCGGCTGAAGAAAAGGACCGCCGCCATCGTGGCCAGTGCCGCGGCTACACTCAAAACCGGGAGTGTAAACCCTCCGATGACAGGAAGGTGCAAACCTAAGAACAGAGTCACAACAGCTCCGACTGAAGCACCGGATGACACACCTAGCGTATAGGGATCAGCAAGCGGATTTTTCAACAATCCTTGAAAAGCGGCCCCTGCAATAGAAAGAGCCGCCCCCACAAGGGCGGCCAGCACAACTCTCGGCAGTCTGATATTCATCATAATATTAGTGTACATCGGATCATCAGAACCGATAGAGCCGCCGAAACCTTGATGCCAAAAGACACGAAAAACAGCGGGAATAGGAATATGCAGGCTGCCGCAAGAAATTCCTAAGATGATGCTCACGGCTAAAAATGAGAAACCAATGATATATGCGGCATAACGATTATTCCTTAAACGTATCCGGGTAAATGCTTTCCGCAAGTTCTTCGACCCCTTCGATCAGACGGGGACCGGAACGTGTCACAAGATCAGGGTCCACATCATATACACGATGATGTTTCACAGCATTGATTTCGCTCCAGCCATCGCGTTTTTCCACAGCTTTCGCTTTCACACCGTCCGTTGTAACAATTGCATCAGGATTGAGTTTTACGATCGCCTCGTCTGTCATTTGCACCCATCCTGTCTGATCCGCAGCTGCGTTTTTAGCATGGATGACATTTAGCATTTCATTCATAAACGTATCTTTTCCGGTTGTATAAATGTCAGGATCAGGAGAAACCTCGATAAATACGCTTTTCTCCTCGTCTTTTGAAATGGTTTTCGCTTTTTCTTGAATATCCTTTAGATCTGATTTCATGCTTTTCACGAGCTGATCGGCTTTTTTCTCCGCCCCGCCAGCTTCTCCGATCATTTCGATTGATTTGTACACCTCGGAGAATGATTGTGCATCATTGACAGTCAGCACTGTAATGCCCGCGTCCTTCAGCTGTTTGATGGCATCCGCTGATGCTGACATGGAAGACTCATGGGCCAGAACGAGATCTGGTTTTAGAGAAATGACTTTTTCAACGTTTACATTCATATCTCCGACTTTCTCAACCTTTTTGACTTCCTTTGGATAGGTATCGTTTGTGGTGACACCGACCACTTTGTCACCAAGGCCGAGTGCGTATGTAATTTCTGTGTTGCTCGGCATTAATGAAACAATCTTTTTTGGCTCTTTTTTGATGGTTACATCTTGGTTTGACGCATCATCAATGGTGACAGGGAACACTTCTGTTTTTTGTTTTGCCTTTGAATCCTTCTGATCCGCAGGATTGCCGCAGCCTGCCAGCATAACAGCAGCCAACAGAAGCGCAGCCCATATCCCGGCTCGTTTTTTCATAATCTTTTCCTCCTAAACGAACTAAAAAAGCATCTCTACGACGGTAAAGATGCTGTAAACAACACAAAAAAGCCTATTGTTTACACATCATCTGTCCTCGCAGAATTCGTGCTGATCAAACAGGCAGGTATCCTGGCTCTTGGCGCTTGGCCAATTACAGTGGCGGGACCGCACCGGCTTTTACCGGTTTCCCTTTTAAGCCGGCTGTTGTTCACGGACCGGCACCTATTTGACATTCGTATCCGTTTTTCGGAGTAATTATACTATATGACTGACAGGCTTGTATATGTGTCCTGAATGACTTTTCCCCATATTGTGTATGGAAGCAAAATCCTCGTAAACACTAAATTTGATCTTGTATACTTAATACCATCATCTATCAAAAGGAATGATTCTTATGGATTTACAGCTAAAAGAAAAACTCGTCTTAATCACCGGCTCGACGTCCGGTATCGGGAAAGCCGCCGCAAAAAGCTTTCTGCAAGAGGGTGCGGCAGTCATTGTCAACGGACGCAAACAGGAGACTGTCGATCGCACGATTGAAGAGCTTTCTGGCTATGGAACAGTGCACGGTGCTGCTGCCGATTTGTCAAAAACAGATGAAGCAGCGGCTTTTATTGAAAAAGTAAATGAAATCGGTGATATCGATATCCTTGTCAACAACCTTGGTTTCTTCGAGGTAAAAGACTTTGCCGATGTGACAGATGAAGAGTGGAATCAATATTTCGAAGTGAACGTGATGAGCGCCGTTCGGACAAGCCGTCACTTCCTTCCAAAAATGCTTGCCAAAAACAGCGGCCGTATTTTAAATATTGCAAGTGAAGCAGGCGTCAAACCGCTGCCAACGATGATTCCATACTCAATGACAAAAACGGCACTGATCAGCCTTTCAAGAGGAATGGCTGAAATGACAAAAGGCACAAATGTGACGGTCAACTCAGTGCTCCCGGGACCTACTTGGACAGAGGGCGTGGCATCCTATATGGAAGGCGCCGCACAAGCAGCCGGCCAGGATACAGATACATTTATTAAAGACTATTTCAAGGTCAATGAGCCAACCTCGCTTATTCAGCGATACGCGACAGCAGAAGAAGTCGCCAACACAATCGTATTCCTCGCGTCTGACGCCGCATCCGCCATTAACGGCACGGCACAGCGTGTGGAAGGCGGCATTATCCGTTCTCTGTAATATAAAAAAACGCATCCGTGTTTCGGATGCGTTTTTTTTATACGTCTCCAGCAAATGGTACCGGCTGATATCCGCCTGTTTCCAGTTGTGCTGAAAACAACCCTCCAGCGTGAGGCTGCTCGTATCTCTCTTTTTCTGTCATTTGTTCTGTTGCCGTTGTAATGTAAAGAGTTTTTAAGTCTCTGCCGCCGAACGCGCAGCACGTGACATATTTAGCCGGCACGCTGATTGAATTGATTTCTTTTTTCTGAAACGGGTCAATGTGAACAACGCGGCTGCCGCCAAACAGCGCCACCCACAGCATGCCATTTTGGTCAATTGTCATGCCGTCCGGCAATCCGTCCGACTGATCAAAACGATAGACAGGTTCTGGATTCGAAACATCTCCGCTTTGAGGATCATAGCTGTAACGCACAATCTCCTGCGTTGGCGTGTCGATGTAATACATCAAATTCCGCTCGCGATCCCAATCCAAACCGTTTGAGGTGGAGACTTGATCCTTGATTTTGACAAGACTGCCGTCTAGATTCAAACGGTACAGCGACGCCTGTTTTTGCTCGCCTTCCATGCTCGTCGTCCCCGCCCAAAGCCTTCCGTACGGGTCACATTTAGCATCATTAAATCTCAGGCTCTCATGCATGTCCTTCGGCTGTTTAATTTTTTCCAAGCTGTCATCCCGAAGATGATACAGGTAAAACCCGTCCTTCATCGTCATAATCAGTTCATCCTTTGAATATTTCGCAAGCGCCGTCACAAAGGATTTGAATTTGATCGATCGGTTGATTTTTTCTTCAGGGTCAAAGATGTGGAGCTCGCTTCCCAGGATATCAACCCAATATAAGCGGCCGTTTTCTTCATCCCATAACGGGCCTTCTCCAATCACTGCCCGAGTGTCTGCTTCCAATACTGCATCCATGTGTTACACCTCTTTAGCTTCAGTCTATATATTGTTATTCCCGGCAAAGAGGTGTCCAAACCACATGATGTTTATTGTTTTTTAAAAAGGATGGTAATGACCGTCCCAATGTCCATTCTGCTGTTCACATGGATCGTTCCGTTATGCAGATGGACAAGCTCCTTGGCAATCGCGAGCCCGAGACCCGTTCCGGCAGTTGAATCTTTTGTGTTCGTCCCTCTGTAGTAACGGTTAAACAAATGGGTGATCGTTTCTTCATCCATTCCTTTCCCATTGTCCTTCACCTTTAAAGAAATATGATTTTTTGTTTGCTCCAGAATGACTTGAATCTCTGTTCCTTTGCCGTTGTGCTTCACGGCATTCCCAAGGAGGTTTTCTAATATGCGCCTGAACCACGCTTCATCAAGGGCAAATTCAATATGCTCTTCTTTGGATACAAACGAGATATCATACCCTTCAGAAAACGGATTTTTCTTAAAATCCTCAATGACATTTTTAAAAAACGGGATTAGGCTAGTGAGCTTTCTCTCAATAGGAAGAGCATCATTTTTCAGGCGATATGTTAAATTTAAGTCTTCAATCAGCTTGGACATGTATTCAGATTTTTCTCTGACAACCTGCCCCATTTCTTTCACTTCTTCCGGCGACCAGTCATACTGCTTCGACTCGAGCATCATGCTGTAGCCGTAAATGCTGCTGAGCGGTGTTTTTAAGTCATGTGACAAACCGGCAATCCATTCTTCCCTTGTCGCCTGGATTTTTTCTCTGTTTCTTTTATCCCTTCTCAGCGTTTCAGTCAGCTGATCCATTGATTCAAATATCTCACCGAAGAAGCGGTACGGCTGTTTGATTTTTCCCTTTTTATTTTTGCTGACAGGACGGCCTTCCCGGTTTCTAGGTTCCTCAAGCTTCCCTTTTGACAGATTGACCAGCCATCTAATCGTGTGAAAAATCGGCAGCCCGAATCGGAACATATACCAAACGGTCATCCAAATGATATACATGAACAAAACGGCCATCACGAGAAACATCGCTTTTAATACAACCTTCAGGAATGATTTGTTAAACTCCTGATCGGTTACATAGACTGGGTTTGGCACCGTAGCGACCATCCATCTGTCTTTATTGAGGATCTTAACGGAAATTTCCCGCTTATAGTTCCAAGGCTTAGAGCTGTATTTAAGCAGCTCCAGCTGGTTCATCGTTTTTCTTTCGCTTTTTGTGCTGTTGATGCTGTCGAGAATCTTTCCATTGCTGTCTAACAGGTAAATGGCGCCTTTTTTCCGTTTAATATAGTCGATGGTACTAGACTTATAGTGCGCTAGTGAGTCTATCTTTTGTTCGCGCTTTTCAACGGAAGTCAGGAGCTGTTCACTTTTTGATTTCCAGCCGGACAATAGAAGATACGACTTATCTTCAATATTGATGGCCCAATAATTCAGTTTATAGTTATGAAGCTTTTTGGTTTTATAAATAGACAAAAGCTCTTTCTTGGTATAGGTGCCAGGCACGTCTTTTGGCACGCTGTAGGAATAATCAGTGTTTCCTTCCGAATCAATGATTTGCATCCAGCCGTGCTGTTTATCAACAGATTTCTTCAGGAAATTATCCACTTCCCATGTCCCGTCTTCGTTTACATCGAGATATGCCTCAAGTGTGTCGGTCGTTGCTTTCGTCAGCCCTGAATTGGATTCCGCATCGCTAAAACGAGCGTCTAAATAGAAAAACGACGCAACAAGCATAACCGTAAGCAGCAGGATCACAATCAGCATCTGACCGAAAAAGTGAAACAAAAACTTCCATCTTAACCTCATGACCGCTTGCCTTCAGGATTTGGGATAAAACGATAGCCGAGACCTCGAACGGTTACAATATACTCCGGATTGCTCGGATCGCGCTCAATCTTCTCCCTAAGCTTGCGAATATGAACCATGACGGTATTGTTGTCACCGTAGGAAGGATAGCCCCATACTTTTTCATATATTTGATCTTTGGAAAGCACCACGTTAGGGTGTTCACAAAAATACTGCAAAAGCTGCAGAAGCTGGGCTGAACAGGCAACGGCTTCCCCGCCTACGATCAGCTCGGCATTTTGCGGAGAAAAAGTAAAATAATCATATGTGTAGGTTTGATTTGAACTCGTTTCTTTCGATTGATATGTACGCTTGAGATGCGCTCTGATCCGCGCCGCTAATTCCAGCGGATTAAATGGTTTTGTGATATAGTCATCAGCTCCAACCGCAAAGCCCGATAATTTGTCCGCGTCGGATGATCTTGCCGTCAGGAAAAAAATCGGAGCGTCTGAATACTCTCTGATCAATGTGCAGGCTTCAAAACCGGACATTCCGCCCATCATGACATCCAGCACAATCAAGTCAACCTTATTGGCCTTCACAACGGGAATCGCTTCTTCTGCGCTTGCCGCATCCAGTATATTTCGATAACCTTCTTTTTCGAGAACGCGTTTGATCATGTCCACAATCGCTTTCTCATCGTCTACGATTAAAATTGACGCATTTTCCACTTTTATGTTCCTTTCTGTCACTGTTTTTTTCATCTTATCATTATATCGTTTATTTATGGTACATTTTTGAATACATTGGAGCTTGGCAAATCAAAACAGCAAAAAAGGAGCAAACAAGCGCTCCCTTTTGATGTTTTTTCATATGAAAATATTATGAGTTCTCATCCACCATGTACAAAATAAACTCCCAAAACCCCGGGACATCCTGACACAAAAGCATATCAGCCTTTTCAAACATTTTGATCTTCAGCTCTTGCTCTAAATCTTCTCTTTCTTGATAGGACGTATTGCTGAGTTTTTTTCTGATCATCGGTGAAAAGCATGCAATCAGGTGCTCAATGTCATAAGTCTCGTCTTTTTGTTTCTTTTTTTGTTCAAACTGGCCGTCCACAGCTTACTTTTCCCCCTTTTTTTGCGCCGCTAGCTGCTTTCTGATATTCTCCAGCCCCTTTTTATGAATGTTGGAAATGTTTTGTCGGGACTCCCCTAATGAATCTGCAATCTCCTGCATCGTGGCACCGTGAAGATACACTTTCGTCAGCACACTTTTTTGTTTGTCAGTCAGCTTCTGGATCGCTTGGTAGAGCTGGTAATCCTGGACATGCTGGCTCAAATCATCCTGCCTGTCTAAAAATTCTTCAAATGCATCGCTTCCTGTTTCGGAAGGAAGCCGATCTCCCGCCTCCGGATGATCAACCGTCAGCGGATACCGTTTTTGGTTTTTGCGAACCCGCTTATCAAAATCAATAGAAAAGATGCGAATCATTGAATTCATATACTTGACGATGCGGATTTCTTTATAAAACTGCTTAAATAGCTCGTCCAATGATTTTGCATCTTTTTCGTTAGGGCTTTCCATTACGTTTTTGAACAAACGGTAATGCTGAGGATTGCTCAAAAAATGCTTCACGATGGGATGCTTCATTATCTCCTTACATTTTGACCGTAAAAGACTTTGATAGTCCATCAAACCGCCTCCCTACTAAATTAAATGAAGGAAAGCAAAAAAAAGTAAACTACTACTTTCCGACTAGTGTCTTCCAAAATACTTTGCAGCAGTTTACGTTTTATCGGATTTCCTTCACTTACATACATGACTGCAGAAAAAGAAGGGAGGTATTTTCCTATGGATCAGGTTTTTATAGAGGAAGTCGTAAAACAGATCGGCAATTTGGGGTTTCCCGCGCTGATTGCAATGTATCTGCTGACCCGATTCGAAAAGAAGTTTGATCAACTAATAGAACTAATGACAGAACTGAAAGATCACGCAAAAAAATAATTTTTCAATCGAAGTTGACTTTTCACTGGTTTTTTTCACTTAACAAAACAGAAGGGAAAACGAAAGGCCTTTCACCTTCTCTTTCTGCTATCACATTTAAATTTAAGGAGGAAACATTTCATGAAAAAACAAAATGACATTCCGCAGCCAATTAGAGGAGACAAAGGAGCAACGGTAAAAATCCCGCGCAATATTGAAAGAGACCGGCAAAACCCTGATATGCTCGTTCCGCCTGAAACCGATCATGGCACCGTCAGCAATATGAAGTTTTCGTTCTCTGATACTCATAACCGATTAGAAAAAGGCGGATATGCCCGTGAAGTGACAGTACGTGAATTGCCGATTTCAGAAAACCTTGCATCCGTAAATATGCGGTTGAAGCCAGGCGCGATTCGCGAGCTTCACTGGCATAAAGAAGCTGAATGGGCTTATATGATTTACGGAAGTGCAAGAGTCACAATTGTAGATGAAAAAGGGCGCAGCTTTATTGACGATGTAGGTGAAGGAGACCTTTGGTACTTCCCGTCAGGCCTTCCGCACTCCATCCAAGCGCTGGATGAGGGAGCTGAGTTCCTGCTCGTGTTTGACGATGGATCATTCTCTGAAAACAGCACGTTCCAGCTGACAGATTGGCTGGCCCACACTCCAAAAGAAGTCATTGCTGCGAACTTTGGCGTGACAAAAGAAGAGATTGCCAATTTACCTGGCAAAGAAAAATATATATTTGAAAACCAACTTCCTGGCAGTTTAAAAGATGATATTGTGGAAGGGCCGAATGGCGAAGTGCCTTATCCATTTACTTACCGCCTTCTTGAACAAGAGCCGATCGAATCTGAGGGAGGAAAAGTATACATTGCAGATTCGACAAACTTCAAAGTGTCTAAAACCATCGCATCAGCGCTCGTAACAGTAGAACCCGGCGCCATGAGAGAACTGCACTGGCATCCGAATACCCACGAATGGCAATACTACATCTCTGGTAAAGCTAGAATGACCGTTTTTGCATCTGACGGCCATGCCAGAACGTTTAATTACCAAGCCGGTGATGTCGGATATGTACCATTTGCAATGGGTCATTACGTTGAAAACATCGGGGATGAACCGCTTGTCTTTTTAGAAATCTTCAAAGACGACCATTATGCTGATGTATCTTTAAACCAATGGCTTGCCATGCTTCCTGAAAAATTTGTTCAAGCGCACCTTGACTTGGGCAAAGACTTTACTGATGTGCTTTCAAAAGAAAAGCACCCAGTAGTGAAAAAGAAATGCAAGTAAATAAAAGACTTGCGGCTTGCAGAGAGCACTCGTTCTCTGCAAGCCTTCATAAGGAGCTGAACCAGTGAAACATCAAAACCCTTCAAAACGCTTATTGCGGCTCTCCATAAAGTACTTGCTGGCCGCAGCAGCAGTGGTGTTGACCTATTTTGCTGTCATCTATATATTGTTTTCTTTAGCGGGAACGAGCTACCGCTCAGCAGCTCATGTCCTGCTTTTTGCCATGGTATTCCTTGTTCTCGGATTATGCTTTGAACCATTTGAACGGCTGATGATACATAGCTTTACATTTTTCAAGACAGGAAAACGTCTATTCATTCTCCTTGCCGGCATCGTCCAGCTGCTGTTTTTGTGGATGACTGCTCACACAACAGACCAATTGATCAGCGACATCTGGCTGTCCACCACAGAAGAAATGATTGTCGCAGCCGTTTTTTTGATTTTAGACAAATGCAACTCGGCTCTTCCCAGCTAAAAAAAAGAACGCATTCCAATTGGATGCGTTCTTTTTATTCATAGCGAAGCGCGTCTACAGGCTGAAGCTTCGAAGCCTTGATGGACGGAAGCAAGCCGAAGATAATGCCGACTGCCATTGAAAAGATGAGTGCTCCGACAACAGCTGGAATGGAGACGATAAAAGGCATCGGAAAAATGACCGTCAGCAGCTTGGCGATGCCGAAGCCCGCCAGCACACCGAGTATTCCGCCAATGCTTGTCAGCACGACAGCCTCGGTTAAAAATTGAAATAAAATCACACGCCGCATAGCACCGAGCGCTTTCTTAATTCCGATTTCCCTCGTGCGCTCCGTTACGGAAACGAGCATAATGTTCATGACGCCGATACCGCCCACCAAAAGTGAAATACTGGCGATTCCGCCAAGCAGCAATGCAAATGACTGATTAAAGGACTCCACTTCCTGCGCGATCTCCTGAAGATCCATTACACTGTACTCTGCTTTTTCCAGCTCAGCTTCTGACAGTCCCTGATTTAAAAGATCTGCAGCCATTACACCCGCTTCTTGGATATGCTCAGAAGAATCAGCCTGCACGGCAATCTGCGTTGGCGCGTCAAACCCTTCAATAAGCGGCCACACTTTTTTCGGCACGTACAAAACCGGGTTCGCATAGTCGCCTTCAAACATGCTTTCCTGTTGATTTTTTTCTTTAAAAACACCGACGACCTTAAACGGCACACCATTCATCTCAATGTTTTTATGCAGAGCTTCTCCGTCTGGAAACAGTTCATCTCTGACAGCTTCATTGATCATCACTACTTGGTGTGTGCTGTTTAAATCGTTTTCCGTCAGCTTTCTCCCTTCGGTTATTCGGATTGGAAACATGTCAAAGTAATCATCGTCCACTCCATACACTTGGGGATACGAAACGTTTGTTAAATGAAAAACGCTCGCGCCTTCTGACAAGTAATATAAGGATAATCCTTTGACCATCGGATCTGATTTGATCGCCTTTACTGTTTCTTCGGCTACAGGCGGCGCGGACGCATACGACACCTGAGGGCCGCCGCTCTCCTCTTCTCCGCCAGACGGCTGGTAGACAACGTTGATCGCGTTGTTTCCCATGCCGATCATACTTTGCTTTAATTGCTCACTTTGGCCCTTCAGCATTGAAACAATCGCGATGATTGCCGCTATGCCGATAATCACGCCGAGCATTGTCAGAATGGATCTTAATTTATGAGAGAAAATGGATTGAATGGAGATTCGAATATGTTCAAGCATGGCTGATATCCCCTCTCTCATCTAATACCAACTCTCCGTCTCTGATAAAAACGGTTCTGTCAGCTTTTTTGGCTACGTCCGGGTCGTGGGTTATCATAATAATGGTCTTGCCTTCGCGATGCAGTTCAGAAAACAGTGACAAAATTTGTTCACTTGATTTGGTATCAAGCGCCCCGGTCGGTTCATCAGCTAAAATAAACCTCGGCTGATTGACGAGGGCCCTCGCTATCGCCACCCGCTGCTTTTGGCCGCCGGACAGCTTAGGCGGTTTGTAGGAGACCCTGTCTTTTAATCCGACCTTTTCCAGCGCTTCATATGCCCGTTGCCTTCTCTCTTTTTTCTTCACTTTATTGTAGATCATCGGCAGCTCGACATTTTGCAGCGCGGTGAGACGCGGCAGCAAATGGAAAGTTTGAAACACAAACCCGATTGATTCATTGCGAATTTCAGCTAAAGCCCCGTCTTTCCCTTTCAATATATCCATCTGGTCAAGCGTATAGGTTCCTGAGGTTGGCCTGTCCAAACAGCCGATAATATTCATTAACGTTGACTTTCCAGAACCGGAAGGCCCCATAATAGCTAAAAACTCCCCCGCCTGAACAGTCAGATTGATATGTTTCAAGATTGGAACTTCTTCTTTTCCCAGCTTGTACGACTTCGAAATATTATTCAGTGTCAGCATTGACTGTAACCTGCTTTCCTACCTTGACCGCGGGATCAGGATAGATCACATAATCTTCCAGCGTCAGGCCGCTCTTAATTTCCACCATGTCATTTTCATCAGTCTCTCCGATTTCAACAGGCTGCTTAACCGCTTTCTGATTCTCATCAGCTTTCCACACATACGGTTCGCCGTCATCCTGAATGACCATGTCGGGCGGCAGCTTGATCGTATCCGCATCAGCATTATCACTCATCACTTCGATATTGACATGATAGCCGACTTCAAGACCTTTATGGCTGTCTAATAAAATGGTGAAAGGATAGTTAGAGGACTGGGGGTTCATTTCTTCATCAGCAAAGCTTTCTGATTCTTCACCCTCGCCTGCTCCCGCTGGAAGCTTGCCGATCGAGGTGACCTTTCCTTTCCACTCGCCCTCACCGCCTGTTTTCAGCGTGACCCTGACTTTGCTGCCTTTTTTGATCGTGTCCATTAACAGCTCATTGATTTGGCTTTTGACCAGATATTTGCCTGTCGAAACAATCTGGATATACGGGCCTGTTGCCTGGTCGCCTGTTGCACCGTCAGCGATATCCTGATTGACGCTTTGAACGATTCCGTCATGCTTGCTTGTAATGACATTGGAACCTTTGTTTTTCGTCAGGCCAGCCAGTTCTTTTTGATGCTGCTTCAGTTCGAGCTGGCTTGTTTTCAAATCGAAATTGGCCTGATCAAGTTCATCTTGAAGCTGGGTTTTCTCTTCTTTCCCTGCAACTTTCAGCTTCTTTTCCGTTTCCGTTATTGATTTTTGCAAACGGTTGATTTGCAGATTTGTCATTTCAATTTGCAAATTGGCTTGCTCCACTTCATCAGAATGATCCTCGCCCTCATACTCAAAAAGCTTATCGCCCTTTTTAACCTGATCGCCTTCTTTGACGTATGTTTTTTTAATGCTGCCTTTTTCTGAATCTATGTATACTTTCTGCTGTTTCTCAGGTTCAACCTTTCCAGAAAACGTTTGGCCTGATTCTGAATCTCCTCCCATGTATACCGCGACCGATTCAGCATAGGGCTCCGATGATACGGCAACTTGGTTCATGTGGGTAAAAAAGTAAAAACCGCCAGCGCCGATCCCAGCCAATACAAGCACACCGGCACATATCGCACCGCCAATAAGCCATTTTTTCTTCTTGGACACAACGATCTCCTCTTTCTGTAAACTATGTAATATTTTCGAAACATTCTAACCAATATTATCTATTAATTCAAAAAGACTTGCAATCCTTTTATTGAAATGACGGAATCAAATAGAAAAATTGTATTTTCAAAGCCGAATAAAAAAAATCCCGGCTTCAAACCGGGATTTTTTCATACAGTAACTAGCTCTTTTTCATTTTTAATCAAGTCATATGTCAAGCATACAGGTTTATTTGTACGGGGATCAGTCACGATTTCGGCATCAATCTGAAATACCTGCTTTAAAATGTCCGGTGTCATGACCTCCAGAGCAGTTCCTTCCTTGATGACCGTGCCTTTTTTGAGCGCGATCATATAATGAGAAAAACGAGCTGCATGGTTAAGATCATGAATGACCATTAAAATCGTCCGCCCTTGCTCTTTGTTGAGTCTGTCAAGCAGCTGCAGAATTTCAAGCTGATGTGCAAGATCAAGATACGTTGTAGGTTCATCCAGCAGAAGCAGTTCCGTCCCTTGCGCAAGCGCCATGGCAATCCACACACGTTGACGCTGTCCGCCTGACAATGCCTCAATCGGCCGTTCAGCATATTCAGCCATGCCTGTTTCTTCAAGCGCCCATTTGATAATCCGGCGGTCTTCGTCATTTAATCTGCCGAATCCTGATTGATGCGGAAACCTGCCGTACGACACCAATTCGTGCACTGTTAGGCCGCTCGGCGCTTCAGGTGTCTGTGGAAGAATCGCCATATCTTTTGCAATGTCCTTTGTAGACATTTTATGAATCGCTTTGCCGTTTAAATAGACGGCACCTGCATGTGAACGCATAATTCTGGACATTGTTTTTAAAATCGTTGATTTCCCGCAGCCGTTCGGGCCAATTAAGGTGGTAATTTTCCCTTTAGGAATCGATATATTTAAATCCTCTACAATCACCCTGTCGCCATAACCGATTCCAAGCTGTTCCGTTGATAATGAATTCATATTCGGCCCCCTCCTCTAATTCGCTTTCATCAATAAATAAATAAAGTAAGGCGCACCTAGCACGGAAATGACAAGTCCGACCGGAATTTCTGATGGTGCCAATACATTTCTCGCCAGCGTATCAGCAAGCAAAAACAGGAATGAGCCGATGAAGGCGGAGACCGGTATCAGCGTCTGGTGACGTGGACCGGTCAGCCTTCTAGCCACATGCGGCGCGATCAATCCGAGAAACGCAATGCCCCCCGCAGCTGCCACGCATGAAGCGGCAAGAGTGACCGCTGCCAGAAGAAGAATCCGTCTTTCCCTTTCAACAGCGGTGCCCAGCCCGGTCGCCAATTGGTCTCCGAGCTGCATAATGTTCAAATAGCGTGCCTTATATAAAGTAAACAGAAGCAAGATCACAATCCAAGGGAGAATCGCCCAGATCATATTCCAGTTCGCCCCCCATATTGAGCCGGATATCCAAACCGCGGCTTGCATAAAATCGTGAGGGTCCATCTTAAGCTGAAAAATCAGCAACAGGGCATTGAATCCGGCATTCACCCCTATGCCGACTAAAATCAGCCGAATCGGTGTCACGCCTTTTTTCCATGCCAGAATATAAATGAGAAACGCAGCGAGGATTGCTCCTGCCAAAGCACTGAACGGCAGCATAAATGTTCCAAAAAAGCTGAGATCTGAAGCTGACCCTTGAAAAAAGTATATAAAAAGCACTACAGCAAGTGAACCGCCGGCGTTAATTCCGAGAATACCAGGCTCGGCAAGTTCATTTTGAGACACGCTTTGCAAAATGGCTCCAGCTACGGAGATCCCTGCTCCAACAAGCAAAGAAAGGATGATCCGGGGCAGCCTGAACTCAAATAAGACAAGTTCATCACGCGCCGTTCCTTGGCCGAAAAAGACCTGAAGCGTTTTAAGCGGTGCAATTTTGATAACGCCCAAATTGAGACTGATAAAAAAGACCACCACGATAAGCAAAAAGGTCACAGCCATTACAATGAGCGGTTTGTTTGTTTTTGTTTTCATTACAGCCCTCTCCTTTCACGACGTGCCAAATAAAAGAAAAAGGGAACGCCGATAAGAGAAGTCAGCGCGCCGACAGGCGTTTCAAAGGGCGCATTTACGAGTCTGGCCGCTATGTCAGCAAAAACAAGCAAAACAGCACCGAGCACCGCCGAGCAAGGAATGATCCACCGATAATCCACACCGACCAAAAAACGGGTAATATGCGGAATGATCAGCCCGATAAATGCAATGGTGCCGGCAATGGAAACCGCAGCTCCGGTCAGAATTACTACAATAAGCATGCCAACCAGTTTCACCGCTGATGTATATTGTCCAAGCCCTTTTGCCAGATCGTCACCGAGACTTAACACTGTAACAGACCGGGCGATGAAAAACGCGAGCGTTAAACCGACAGCCCCTGCAATAAGCAAAAGCTGGACCCCCGACCATTTCACACCCGCTACCCCGCCTGCGTACCAAAAGCTGATATCCTGAGCGACATCAAAGCGGATTGCAATGGCAGTTGAAATGCCGGTAAAGAAATAAGTAACTGCCGTACCCGCCAGAGCAAGCTTTACAGGCGTAAGTCTGCCCCTTGAAAACATGCCTATGCCCATTACCGTCGATGCCCCCAGCCCCGCTCCCGCAAAGGACCATAGCACAAGCCCCATTGCAGAAAGTCCGGGAAAAAAGGCAAACGCAATCGAAACCGCAAACGCAGAGCCTGATGTCACACCCATAATCGAAGGCTCTGCCAAAGGGTTTCTCGTCATCCCCTGCATGATTGCTCCCGACACTGCCAACAATGCGCCTACAAGCGCGGCAGCCGCCGTTCTCGGAAGCCGAAGATCATGTATAATTTGGTGAGATGTCTTTGTCGGCTGATAATGAAAAATGGCCTCCCATACAGTGCGCAAATGAATATCCGCTGCACCTAGGGATATGGATAAAAATGCGCCAAGGCAAAGCAGGCATAGACCTGCGATAAGGACGATGACCGCGCCATATGTCCTTGACGTCCATTGGATTTCTTCTGATGCAGTCCGTATATTTTTATGTTGACTCAACTGCCGTACTTCCTTTCTGTTACTGATAATGATTATCAATTGCTGTTTCAGTATATCACTTTTTTCAGCTGATTTAATAGAGTGTTTTGAACAAAAATGATAATGCATTTGCAAAAATATCGTGTCAACCGGCACTTGCAGTGGTATAATCACAGATGATAATGATTCTCTTTTTCATCTATCTTTTAGAAAGAAGGTATGAGATATGACCCATATATACAAGAAACTCGGAGCCGCGTTTTTTGCCCTGTTATTGATTGCAGCGCTGGCAGCCTGCGGGAATAACTCAGAAAGCAAAGGTTCTGCCTCTGATTCAAAAGGCGCAGAAACCTTTACATACAAGGCTGAAAACGGAAATGTAAAAATCCCGAAGCATCCTAAACGGGTGGTTGTCATGGCAGACGGCTATTACGGCTACTTCAAAACACTCGGCATCAACGTTGTCGGTGCGCCTGAGAATGTATTTAAAAACCCTTACTACAAAGGAAAAACCGACGGCGTCGAAAACATCGGAGACGGCACTTCGGTTGAAAAGGTCATTGATTTGAACCCTGACCTGATTATCGTCTGGACAACACAGGGCGCTGATATTAAAAAGCTTGAAAAAATTGCGCCGACTGTCGCAGTAAAATACGATAAGCTCGACAACATCGAACAACTGAAAGAATTTGCAAAAATGACGGGAACTGAAGATAAAGCTGAAAAATGGCTGGCCAAGTGGGATAAAAAAGTTGCGGCCGCTAAAACAAAAATCAAAAAAGCGGTCGGTGACAAAACCATTTCCATTATGCAAACGAACGGAAAAGACATTTACGTATTTGGTAAAGACTTTGGAAGAGGCGGAAGCATCATTTACAAAGACCTCGGCCTGCAGGCTACAAAGCTGACAAAAGAAAAAGCCATTGACCAGGGGCCAGGTTATACAAGTATTTCATTAGAGAAGCTCCCTGACTTCGCCGGAGATTACATTTTCGCGGGCCCATGGCAATCAGGCGGTGATGATGGCGGCGTTTTTGAAAGCTCCATTTGGAAGAACCTGAATGCCGTTAAAAATGGCCATGTATACAAGATGGATCCGATCGGATTCTATTTCACAGACCCGATTTCATTAGAAGGACAACTGGAGTATATTACGGAAAGCTTGACTAAATAAACAAAAGAGCCGCCTGCCCGCGGCTCTTTTGCTTATTTATAAGGAACGGCTCAATTTGAATCATATCGGATATTTTCTTTGAGCCATTCATATTAAGCTGCATCCTCATCACGATCAGTTTTTTTATGCTGGAGAGACTGAAAAACGTTTTTTGCATATTTAACGAACGGATTCCTAACAGGAGAAATTGTGATTTTATAAAAAAGACACCTGAGCAAATCAGGTGTCTTTTCATTATGCTTGTTTTTCTTTCTGGAACTTTTTACTCACAAATGGATAAACGATTAAGCCGACAAAGAATAAACCGATGCCAAGGATAAATGTCGTTAAATCTGCTGTGCCTGTTACGATAACAAACACGGAGTATGCACACGCCAGTATCGCGATCAATCCGTCTCTTACACGGGAGCCTTTCAGCTGGTCATACGTTTCACCTTTGATGACTACCTTCAAGCTGTAGATTGCAGATACCAGATACGGAATTAAATATGCAAGTGTAGCCGCTGTCGTTAAAAATGTAAATGCGTCACTTATTGTCCGGGAAATAACCGAGAAAATGAAGACCTGTGACATGACGTTTGTAATAATGAGTGCAATGACCGGACTTCCCTTTTTATTCGTTTTTGCAAAAAATGCCGGGAAATCTCCTGCTTTAGCGGCTTGGTATGGCACCTCAGAGCCAAGCAAAATCCAGCCGAGCATCGTTCCGAATAAACAAAGGATAGCCAAAAGCGCCATAATCACGCTTCCCGCGTTTCCAACAATCGCATAGAGTACATCAACAAATGGTTTTTCAGAGCCGACAAGCTTATCATGCGGCAGAACACCCATCGTAATTAAAGTCACAATAATATATATGCTCAAGGCAATCAGCAAGCCGGTAATTGTCGCACGTTTCACATCACGCTGAGAGCGCGCACGGCCGGACAGGATCACCGCGGATTCAATTCCGACAAACGCCCACAGTGTAGAAATCGCGGCGTTATGAACCTGGCCGCCAATTCCAATGCTTGTGCCGTTTTCTCCTTGAACCGGGAAATAAAAATGACCGAATAATGCCGTTTGAAACACAAACAAACCGGCAACGATAAAGAAGACAAAACCTAATACTTTAGAAAGCGTTGTGACAAAGTTTAGTTTACTTGCGCCGTTAATGCTGGCAACAAGAATCGCGTGCGTTCCCCATAACAAGATCGTACATACGGCAAACGTCAGTAATTGGCCGAGTGTCACCTCTTGCCCGCCGATCGAAAACATCTCACGTTTATCAACCAAGATCGGGAAGAACGAAGTCAAGTAACCGGCGAGACTTGTGATGATCGCCACGTTGCTGATCCAGCTCGCCACCCAGTAGCCCCACACCATTGTGAAACCGGCAGCGTTGCCTTTTTTCGGGTCAGAAAACAGCGCTCTTGCATAACTTTGCGGTCCCGCTGTCAGTTCAGGCTTGCGAATGGACAAGTGTCCGAACACAAGTGCAATCATCAGCACGCCGGCACCTGTCAAAAGCCAGGCGGACGTAGCTCCAAACGGACTCGCAATTGAAGCAAGCGAGCTCGGCAAGGAGAAAATTCCTGATCCAACCATATTTCCAACGACAAACGCCGTTAATAACCAAAAACCCCATTTTTTTGTCTGTTCCATTCCAGTACCTCCATGATTCTTTGTACGGACCAGACCCCGAGATCATATAAACGCAAAAAAAGCCTGAACAAAAGTCCATGCTTAAAGAAACACACACCCTTGATCTCCGGATAGCCCTCCGCGAAAAAGCACGCGGCAGTCCTGCACTTATTCAGATACAGTCCCAGCATAGAGAAGGATCGGCTTTCTCCACACTTCGGCGCTGATGCCTTTTACACATGTTTAACAGCCCCTGTCAGCCTAGCATGTGTGACTCATCATCCGCGCAACCTCTACCTCACTGAGAAAGAGTGAGGATTTAATTATTCAGTTACTCCCAGAAGGTTATCAAAGAAAGGATGATCTGTCAAAGGGAACAGATGGAAAATACGGATAGAGCCAAGCCCTATCCGCATGTGGTTATCGATTATTTTTCTTTTTTTGCACAGCTTCTTGAAGCGGATCATCTTTTAGAGCTGAACCAGCATCTTCAAGAGCTCCTTGGATTACGTTTTTTTCTTTTTCGGAACGTTTTCCTTTATCTTTATTAAAGAAACCCATTCGTATCACCTCTTTTAAAAAATAGGTACATGTTTAAGATGCCTCTTTCCTGAAAAATTATGCGGGATATTTTTTATCGTCCAAAGTCCTGTTGATCAAACATACATTCTCTTGATATATTTGTAATTCAGAGATTTTTTGCAAAAGATAAAAGGAGAAGCGGCAAATGACAGGAAAAACACACATCATGGGAGGCATCGCTTCTTGTACGGCAGCGGCTTATTATTATGGATTTGATCCAGTGCTTATGGCTGCGTCAGGCGCGGTTGGAGCATTAATACCCGATATCTGCCACACACAAAGCAAAATCGGGAGAAAATTTCCTATTTTATCGAAAGTGGTCAGCTCCGTTTTTGGCCATCGCACCTTTACACACAGCCTGCTGTTTATGCTCATCATGTTTTTTATCACTTCTACATACATTCCAGATAAAAACATATCAGCCGGCCTGATGATCGGAATGGCGAGCCACTTGATTCTTGACGCTTGGACGGTGAACGGAATCAAATTATTATTCCCTTCCACGATCCGCGTTCGGCTTCCATTATATATGAAGACAGGCAGTTTTTCTGAGCAGCTCGTGCTAGCCGGCCTGACCCTTGCTTCATGTTACTACTTTTATATGCTGTTTCATGGCCGCATGTTTTAAACATGAGTGCTGAGACTTGTCTGAACCGGCTGTTTTTAGTAGGTTTTACTTAAGAAGCATTTCATGCAGATGATCAAGAACACGTGAGGAGTCATATCGATGAAAGGAACCTTTTTTCACAATCAGCGGTTTTTATGTTTTTCGATCTTATTTATGTGGATCAAAACGTATGTGATATATAAACTCGGCTTTGATTTGCAAATCGATACTCTGTTGGAGGAGCTAATGCTGCTGGTCAACCCGCTCAGCTTTATTCTTCCTTTATTCGGGATCGGCCTGCTTCTAAAAGAAAACAAGCAGCGGGCCTTTTTGCTGATTGCCAATTTGGTTCTGACTGTTATCTTGATCTCTAACACGATTTTTTACGGCTTTTATATCGATTTTATTACCATTCCGGTTTTATTTCAGGCCAGCAACATGAGCGATATGGGCAGCAGTGTAAAAGAACTGTTCCATCCTCTGTTTATCGCCCTGTTTGTGGATTTGGTTTTTCTGCTGCTGTTCGCCAGAAAAACCAAACACCCACAGACAAAAGCCGCTCCCCGCACGATCAAACGGTACTATGCAGCTTCCTGCGGCATGCTTTTATGCACACTGGCACTTGCAGAAGTACAGCAGCCGAAGCTTTTGGCACATTCTTTTGACCGGGAAATGCTCGTCAAAAGCATCGGTCTGTTTCAGTTCCATATTTACGATACAATTTCTCAGACTGTTAATATCAGCGCGAAAGCTTTTGCCGATGAAGACAGTATAACTGCCATTAAAAACTACACAGAGGCTGATTACAGCAAGCCTGATCAAAGCAAATTCGGCCTTGCAAAGGGGCGCAATGTTATCTTTGTAACACTTGAATCGACCCAAAGCTTTGTTCTGAATGAAAAAGTAAATGGAAAAGAAATTACCCCTTTTATGAATGATCTCATTAAAAAAAGCTATTCCTTTGATCATTTCTATCAGCAAACAGAACAAGGAAAAACATCAGATTCAGAATTTATCGTCGCTAACTCACTGTATCCTTCCCTTAGCGGCGCCGTCTTTTTCACGAAAAGCGACCATCAATTTCATACGATGTATAAATCGCTGAAACAGCACGATTATTATTCAGCCGTCTTTCATGCTAACCATAAAACATTTTGGAACAGAGATGTCATGTACGATACGTTTGGCATTGACCGCTTTTTTGATGTTGATGATTTTCATGTCACTCCCGGGACATCGACAAGCTGGGGCTTAAAAGACAAAGAATTTTTAGAGCAGTCCGCCGAAAAGCTGAAAAGCCTGCCACAGCCGTTCTACAGCAGTTTTATCACGTTAACGAATCATTTTCCGTTTGAGATTGATGAAAAGGATCAGCTGATAGATGAATTCGATTCAAGCAGTGATCTGTTAAACCGCTATGTGACCACGGTTCGCTATGAGGATGAAGCATTGAAGCATTTTATCAAAAAACTGAAAGACGAAGGCTTATACGAAAATTCGATGATCGTATTTATGGGAGATCATTACGGCATTTCTGAAGCCCATAACGAGGCAATGGCTGAGTTTTTAGGGAAAGACGAAATCACACCGTATGACAACGTTCAGCTCCAGCGGGTGCCGTTTATCATACATATCCCGGGAATCACCGATCAAAAGCCGGAAACCATCCCTGATGCCGGGGGACAGGTCGACGTCAGGCCGACGCTGATGCATTTGCTCGGCGTTGAGACAAAAGGCGATATCCAATTCGGCAATGATTTGCTGTCGGGCGACCGCACCCCATTCGCCGTTCTGCGAAACGGCAGCTTTATTACGAACGATTATATATACACAAAGAACACGTGCTATAGCCAAAAAACAGGTGAAGTGCTGGAAGATCAGGATGCGTGCCTCCCTTATAAGGAGAAAGCAAACGAAGAACTGTCTTTCTCTGATAAAATTTTAAATGGTGACCTGCTCAGGTTTTCCGAATGAAAAAAATCCCTCTATCAAGAGGGATTTTTTACGTTTCCAATATCACCTTGCCAGTCAGCTTCGTTTCATAGCCGTTTAATTGAGACAAATTCGCCTTGTATTCCTCAGAATTCAAAATCTCCTTCACGGCCTTAAGCAGCTGCTCATGTTTTTTCAAAACGACAATATCATATTGTTCGTCGATGAGCGGGATAAAATCAACACTGCCCATATGTGCCGCGTGCTGCGCCCCGATTCCCGCGTCAGCCTGTCCGCTTGAAACTTGTGAAGCGACAGCGTAATGATCAGTCACGATATCGCCATATCCCACTACATCAGCCGGATTCACACCAAGCAAGCCAAGCTGTTCATCAAGGAGCACCCTTGCGCCAGACCCCTTTTCCCTGTTGATGATCCGGATATCGGCTCTTTTCAAGTCTTTCCAGCCTTGAATGTTTTTCGGATTCCCTTTTTGCACATACAGTCCTGCTTTGCGGAGAACGACATTGATGAGACAAAACGGTTCACCTGTCAAAATCCGTTTTACATAAGGCGCGTTATACTGGCCCGTTTCTGCATCGTACAAATGGAGGCTGACAATGTCACACTTGCCTTGATACATATCAATCAGGCTGTTTAAGCTTCCTTTGTATTTACGGAGCGGCGTCTCCTGAATGGCATTCTCCAAATGCTTGCTGAGGATATCCATCGAAATGTCCTGTCCGCTGATCATGACATTTGGTCTGCCGTCCGGCTCAGCCTCCTGCACCTGTTTCGGCGCTTCTGTTGCAGCGATGGGCTGAGACATTCTCATATTCGTTTTATATTGCTTTAAATCTTCTTCATCCACACGCATCTGCCTTCCGACACGGTAAGCAGGCAGCACGCCTTTTTTAATCAAGTCATAAACGGTCAGCTTTGATACCTTCAGCAGACCTGCAACTTCTTCTATCGTATAGGAAGAGGTTTCATTCATCATCATCACTCTCCTATTTTATTATACCTTTTCGCCGAATGTAAAAAAACCCACATAAACCAAACATAATCAGTTATAATTAGTTATATCTAATGATAAGGGGTGCAATCATGTTTAAGAAGTATTCTATTTTCATCGCAGCCTTAACTGCTTTTCTGCTTGTAGCAGGCTGTTCTTCAAACCAGTCTTCAACGGACAGCGAGAAAAAAGTAACGTTAACCATCTCAGCTGCCGCCAGCGCGCAGGATGCACTTGAGGAAATCCAAAAAAATTATGAAAAAGATCATCAAAATATAACCATCCAAGATAACTATGGCTCATCCGGCGCCTTGCAAAAACAGATTTCTCAAGGAGCAGGAGCAGATCTGTTCTTCTCAGCTGCTGAGGATAAATTTAAAAAGCTGGTGGATGATGGAGATATCGCAAAAAAAGACAGCACTGAATTAGTCGGTAATGAAATTGTGCTGGTCGTACCGAAAAACGGAGATTCACCTGTGACAAGCTTCAGCAATCTGGCTGAATCAGAAAAAATCGCTCTTGGCACTCCGGAATCCGTACCGGCAGGAGCTTATGGGAAAGAATCACTGACAAAGCTGTCTTTATGGGACAAAGTGAAGGATAAAATTGTGTATGGAAAAGACGTTCGCCAAGTTCTTTCTTATGTTGAAACCGGCAATGTAGACGCAGGTGTTGTTTATAAAACAGATGCCCTAGTCTCGAAAAAGGTCAACATTGTTGACGAGGCAAAAGCAGATACACACAGCCCAATTGTCTATCCGTTAGGAATCGTAAAAGATACAAAACACCGTAAGGAAGCGAAGGAATTTTACGAATACCTGCAATCTGATGAAGCAATGAAAGTATTTGAGAAATATGGCTTTACTGCCGAGTAGCATAAGCGCTTCAGAATTTTTCACACCCGTTGTGCTTTCCTTTCAGGTGGCGGCAGTTGCCGGAATTGTTGTCATTATTCTCGGAACACTTGCTGGAGCATGGATGTCACGGGCATCATTTTTCGGAAAAACGGCACTCGAAACATGTTTTATGCTTCCGCTCGTTCTTCCGCCTACTGTTGTCGGTTTTATTTTGATCGTCATTTTCGGAAAGCACAGCTTCATCGGACAAGCCATCGAGTGGATCTTCAAGCAGCCTGTCATTTTCACCTGGTGGGCCGCTGTGATCGCCTCGACTGTTGTAGCCTTTCCGCTTATGTATCAATCAGCCAAAACCGGATTTGCTGACATTGACCCCGATATACAAGGTGCGGCAATGGTAGACGGCGCTAGCAGATGGAAAGTGTTTATCCATATCTCCGTCCCGCTTGCCTATCCTTCATTGCTGACCGGAAGCATCCTCAGCCTAGCGCGGGCGCTCGGAGAATTTGGCGCAACACTCATGTTTGCAGGGAACATCCCCGGTGTTACGCAAACATTGCCGACGGCAATATATGTCGCATTGGATTCCGGCAACAATACCCTTGCCTGGGCGTGGGTCGTCTGTATTGTTGTCATTTCCTTTTTGATGCTGTTTTTCATTCAACAGAAAAAAACGCACTAAAAAACTCCCCGTAACGGGGAGTTTTTTGATTAAAACAGAAGCTCATCAGGATTTGGGCCGACACGCTCATCTTTATTTAATGCGTCAATTTTGTCCATGTCTTCTTGAGACAATTCGAAATCAAAAATATCAGCGTTTTCGATGATACGGTGTTCTTTAATGGATTTTGGAATGGTTACAACTCCATGCTGCAGATCCCAGCGCAAAATCACTTGAGCCACAGATTTATTGTGTTTTTCAGCAATCTGTGTCAGTACTTCGTTATCCAAAAGCTGTCCCTGCATGAGCGGAGACCACGCTTCCAGCTGAATGCCTTGCGCTTTGCAGTAATCTCTTAATTCTTTTTGCGTCAAGCGAGGGTGAAACTCAACTTGGTTCACCATCGGTTTGATTTCAGCATCTTTCAACAGCTCTTCTAAATGATGAACTTGGAAGTTGCTGACGCCGATCGCGCGAATTTTGCCGTCTTTGTACAGCGTTTCAAGCGCGCGCCATGTATCTTTATATTTATCTTTGCCAGGCCAATGGATTAAATATAAATCTAAGTAATCAAGCTGCAGTCTTTCCAGACTCTTTTCAAAGGCAGCAAGAGTTGTTTCATAGCCTTGATCTTCATTCCACACTTTTGATGTGATGAAGAGCTCTTCTCTTGCCACACCTGATTCTTTAATCCCGATGCCAACGCCTTCTTCATTTTTGTAGATCGCTGCTGTATCAATACTGCGATAGCCATTTTTAATTGCCGCTTTCACTGATTCAGTCGCTTCATTACCATTTTCTACTTTAAAAACGCCCAGACCGAACCAAGGCATTTCAACTCCGTTATGTAACTTTACAGTATCTTTTAAACTTGTTGGCACTTGAACATCCACCCTTTCACTGAAATGTAAGCGTCTATATTATCTCACATTCCTCTCAGCCGATACCAATAATACGCTTAAGACCCTCTTTTTGCTTCTTTTTTCACAGCACAGGCAAATTCAAACACTATTTTTTTCCTATTTTAACAATATTGAGATTACAAATACATTGAGCAGGGTATGCGTGTAGTGTAACCAAATGAAAACAAAGGAGGAAACAACTTGAAACGTATTCGTATCCCAATGACACTTGCTCTTGGTGCCGCTTTGACAATTGCCCCTTTGTCCTTTGCTTCCGCTGAAGAAAATCCTGCTCCGAAGATGTCGCAGACAACTGCTGCTGGAACAACTGCCGCTGATGTAGGTTTAAACGTCAACCTGGATGTACTTGGAATTGCCAACCAGATCGCTGATGCCATCAAATCCGCACAGAATAGGGATGGCTTTGTGAAAAACCTCATGGAGTCTTCCTTCTACGCGTCCGGCCAAAAATATAACGTCATGGTCTTTAATTTAAGCCAGGAATATGAAGATCATTTGAACGGTGTGCAATTTTACGGCTCAGCCGTTTACGACGGCATTACGTATGGCATTTGGGTATTTGAAGACGGAACCTTTACAAACAAAGGCGATGGCGGCTGGATCAACTGGGCCTTCAGAGGCTGGTTCGACCGGGATGGCAGCACTGTCGCATTTCATCGCCCTTAATATAAAAAAAGCTGGCGCTCTAACGCCAGCTTTTTTGCTGCATTTATTCGCCGCCTTCAAGCATGGCGGCTTCGACATCATTAATGTATTGGCGAAGCTCATGGGAGATGTCCCGGGAAATTTCTCTTTCCTCGAAAAGTGTTTGAATTTCATTTCTGATCGCCTGTACAGCCTTCAGCTTCACTTCCAGCTTCTGATTTTCAAAATGGGCGCTTGATTTCAGCTCATGATGGCTGTGCTCCAGCCTGAAAATTAACTGTTTATAGAATGTAATGACAGATAAAAACACTTCTTTATGCTCTTCCGTCTTGTGTTTTTCCAGATATTCTATCGCTGCTTTTGCCGTTTTCACTCTTGTTGCCCGTATCAATCCCGCTTCATTTAAAATCGACATCTCCGGCTTTTTATGTTCACCGAAGAAAATCCAATACATCAGCCTCTTGAGCCTTGTTTTTGATAATCCGACTTTAAACGGGTTCGCATACAAAATTTCCAACTCGTTAAATCGTTCTTGCAGCACATTTGCTGTTTCTTCCGGGATGTCTCCCCGCTCCAGCATTTTCATCAGCGCCTCTTGCTCTGCCTTAACCCCTTGGGCACGGACTTTACGCTCGTGCTTTTTGATGCGATTAGACGATGTATATTGCTGAAAACGAAGATTTTTCATTTTCTCATTGTATTCAGCTATCACCGCAAGAGAGGCCGTTTTGTTTGTCTCATTCATGTCCTCTTTAATCGTTTGAAGGGCTGTTTTGATCAATTTGCGTCTCGCCGTCAGCAGCTTCTTGTTTCGTTCCTCGTCCTCTTCTTCTTTTTCAGTCAGAATCGGCAGCACAACGGTAGCAATGACAAGCGTGCATAAAATGACGCCGGCTGCTAAAAAGAGAATCAGATTTCTTTCCGGAAACGGCGTGCCGTCCTCCAGGAAATACGGAATGGAAAAAGAACCTGCAAGCGTTACTGCTCCACGCACACCGGAAATCGAAATTAACAGCGTCGAACGAAGACCCGGTTTATAGATGTTCTGATCTTTATTAAAGAACCATTTGCCGTTCCAGAAGAACAGCACCCACAGGAATCTCAGGAGCATTAACGTAAATGTGATGACTAGGATATAGCCGATCACCTTCATGTTGCTGATGGCAGTGTCGTTAAAGATAACAGAAATAACATCAGGGATTTGCGTGCCGAGAATAACGAAGACCAGGCCGTTCAAAATAAATAAAATAATGTTCCACGTACTTGAGGAGACAATTTGCAGCTTGATCATCGTTGATTCCAGACGATCCTGTTCAACCGCATGGGTAATACCGCCAGCCACAACAGCTAAAATGCCGGAAACGCCGATTTCTTCAGCTGCCAAATAAATCACAAACGGCGTCAGAATTTGAATCAGCATATGCATCGTGACATCCTGCATGCCAAGGCGGCGCAGAAATAGGCGAAAACGAATAATCAAAAATGAAATGAGAACCCCGCACAGCAAGCCTCCGAGAGAAATAAAGACAAAGCTGACAGCCGCTTGTGCTAATGAAAATGCACCAGTCACTGCCGCTGCAATCGCAAACTTAAAGGCCACCAGACCTGATGCGTCATTCATCAGCCCCTCACCTTCCAGCAGGCGAAGAATCCCTTTTGGCATTTTCACTCTTCCTGATAATGCGCTGACAGCGACGACATCAGTCGGTGAAAGAATGGCCGCAAGTCCAAAGGCCGCTGCCAGCGGAATAGCAGGAATCATCCAGTGAATCGTGTAGCCGCCTACAATCACAGTCGCAAATACAAGGCCGAGTGCAAGCAATAAAATCGGAGCCCTTAAATTCCAAAGCTCTGCCCGCGGTGTCCTCTTTCCATCATTAAATAGCAGAGGCGCGATAAACAGAACAAAAAACAATTCGGTGTTTAATTCAAAATGAAGTCCCTGTGGAAATGAGGCGGCAAGAATCCCAAGAGCCACTTGAATCAGCGGCACCGGAATAAACGGAATAAACCGGTTCACGATATTAGAAATCGCAATAATCGTTAATAATACGAGCACAACTAAAAATATGTCCAAATGCATGACCTCCTTCGTCTGTTGTGTGTCGGCATGATGAGCCAAAAAATCTGTTTGTCTAAAAGCCCTTGAGCTAGGGTGGCCTTGCATCCGCTATGTGGTTTCGCAGGAGTTCTCTCCACACTTGTCTTCTTTTATAGTACCCTTTTTAGGGTATTTTTTCTCATGATATGCTCACAGTGAACTTTTTTGCAGCAGAGCAAATTACAGAAAAAAGAGACAGGAAGCTATTCCCTGTCTCTCTTCTTAGTTTTCTCAATCATGAAAATTCGTACCGTCAGTTGTTGCTTTAATAATGCCCGCGCGGATGACAAAGTCACCGAAATGCTCGCCTTCCTCGCGTTCTTTCGCATAGCGGGAAAGAAGGATGCGCAGCTCGCTTAAAATGTCTGCTTCACCGATGTTTTCACGGTACATTTTGCTTAAACGGCTTCCGTCAAACGCAGCGCCAAGATACATATTATATTTGCCCGGCGCCTTTCCGATAAATCCGATCTCACCGAGTGCATGACGTGCACAGCCGTTCGGACACCCTGTCATGCGAATGGTGATTTCCTGATCACGAAGGCCGTTTTCGTCAATAATCTCTTCAATCTTATCTAACAGGGTCGGCAAATAACGTTCTGCTTCGGCCATTGCCAATCCGCAGGTCGGAAGCGCGACGCATGCCATCGAGCTGCGGCGAAGTGCTGAATAGTGCTTGCCGTCAGTTAGTCCGTATTGTTCAATTAAAGCACTGATTTCTTCTTTTTTATCGCTTGAAACGTTCGCAATCATTAAGTTCTGATTGGCTGTCAGCCGGAACTCGCCTGTATGAACTTTGGCGATTTCCCGCAAGCCTGTCATCAGCTTATAATCATCGTAATCCGTTATACGGCCGCCTTCGACAAACAGCGTAAAATGCCATTTATCCTCGATGCCTTCCACCCAGCCGTAGCGGTCGCCGTTATGATCGAAATGATACGGCTTCGCTTCTTCCAGGCTCCAGCCGAGACGGTTTTCCAATTCTTCTTTTACGTTTTCTAAACCGAGGCGGTCAACTGTGTATTTGAACCGCGCATTTTTACGGACAGAACGGTTGCCGTAATCACGCTGAATCGTAATCGTTTTTTCAGCAACGTCATACATTTGCTCAGGCCGGCAGAATCCGATCACCTTGGCTAATTGCGGATATGTCGCAGTATCGCCATGCGTCATTCCCATACCGCCGCCGATTGCCACGTTAAAACCGATCAGCTTGCCATCCTCGACAATCGCAATGAATCCGAGATCTTGTGAAAAGACGTCAATATCATTAGACGGCGGAACGGCAATACCGATTTTAAACTTCCGCGGCAGATAGAGCGGTCCGTACATTGGCTCGACTTCTTCCTCCGGCGTGCCGGCAACTCTTTCCTCATCAAGCCAAATTTCATGATATGCTCTCGTCCGCGGCAGCAGATCATCACTTAATTTTTTAGACCACTCGTATACCTCTGAGTGGATTTCAGATTGATAAGGGTTTGATGCACACATGACGTTACGGTTTACGTCTCCGCAGGCTGCGATCGTATCCAAAAGTGCTGAGTGGATCGTCTGAATGGTTTTCTTCATGTTCCATTTCAGAATCCCGTGCATTTGGAACGTTTCACGTGTCGTCAATTTTAATGTGCCGTTCCCGTATTTCTGTGACAGGTCATCCATGACAAGCCATTGTTCAGGCGTCGAGACGCCCCCGGGCATACGCACGCGCAGCATGAACTGATATGCGGGCTCAAGCTTCTGCTTTTGGCGTTCATTTCGGAGGTCGCGGTCATCCTGCAAATAACTGCCGTGGTGTTTCATCAGGCGGTTATCATCATCCGGAATTCCCGCACTGATTCGATCGAGCATCACTTCTTTCAGCGTGCCGCGCAAATAATCACTTTCTTTTTTAATGCGTTCAACATCACTTGGAGAGCCGTCCGGTGCTTTTAGAATTTTGGTCACCATGTTGAAAAACTCCTTTCAAGTCAAATCAATATACATCACGCTGATAGCGTTTTTGCTGCTGCATATCGGCAAGATAAGCCTCCGCTTCTTCGCGGCTCATATTGCCTTCTTTTTCGATAATTTCAAGCAATGTGTTATGGACGTCATGCGCCATGTGCTTTTCATCTCCGCAAATGTAAACAGCCGCTCCTTCTTGAAGCCATTCAAACAATTCTGCGCTATGTTCAAGCATGCGGTGCTGCACATATACTTTTTCTTCCGTATCACGTGAGAACGCCACATCCATTTTTGTCAGCACACCGTCTTTGAGCCAATTCTGCCACTCTGTCTGGTAAAGGAAATCCGTGACAAAGTGCTGATCGCCAAAGAACATCCATGCCTTTCCTTCCGCTCCCGTCTCCTCACGCTCCTGCATAAAGGAACGGAAAGGTGCGACGCCTGTCCCAGGGCCCACCATGATAATCGGTGTTTCAGGGTCTTTCGGAAGCTTAAAGTTTTGATTGTGCTGTACATAAACCGGCAGTGTGTCTCCTGGCTGCAGACGTTCCGCGCACAAAATCGAGCAGACGCCTTTTCGTTCACGGCCGTGCGCATCGTAGCGGACTGCGCCGATTGTTAAATGCACTTCATCCGGATTTGCGGATAAACTGCTTGCAATCGAATAAAGGCGGGCAGGCATTTTTCGCAAAATCGAGACAAACTCCTGCGCAGATACACTAAATGGGCCATAGTCACGGACGAGATCAAGCAAATCGCGCCCTTCAATATAGGCTTTTACATTCTCCTCATTTCCCGGGGCTAAAAGCTCTCTAAGCTCATCGTTCCCTGTCAGCTGGGCTGCCTGTTCAAGAAGCGGTTTTGTGAGAACGGTAATCTCATAGTGAGAAATCAGCGCTTCTTTCAGCGGACGGACATCACCTTGCTTATTAAGCGTCACAATTTCTTCCGGGTCCCAATTCATTTCCTTAAGGAGCAGCTCGACAAGTTCCGGATCGTTTTCTGGATAGACGCCGAGGCTGTCACCAGGCTCGTAAGTCAGGCCTGATCCTTCAAGAGACAGCTCCACATGGCGTGTTTCTTTATTTGATCCTCTGCCGTTTAAATTTAAATTTTCTAACACTTCAGCCCGAAACGGGTTTGTTCTGGAATACGAAGACTCACCGGTTTGAGACGCAGCCGCCGGCGCAGGCGCGGCGCTTCCGCCCCCAGCTTCATTTAATCCCTTCAATACACCCTCAAGCCATTCGGCTGCCGGTTCATCATAGTCAAGATCGCAATCAACGCGCGGAGAAATCCGTTTTCCGCCGAGTTCTTCTAAGCGCTGATCAAATTCTTTCCCTGTCTGGCAGAAAAATTCGTACGAACTGTCACCAAGCGCCAAAACGGAAAAACGCAGATCTTCAAGCTTAGGCGCCCGTCTTCCGTGCAGAAATTCATGAAACGACAGCGCGTTATCAGGCGGCTCTCCTTCTCCATGCGTACTGACGACGATTAAAAGATTGGTTACCTTCTTCAGCTGATTCGGCTTAAAATCGCTCATGGATGAGACGGTCACTTGAAAACCGCTCTGTTCAAGCTGCTTGCCGGCATTTTCTGCAAGCCCCTGTGCGTTTCCCGTCTGTGAACCATAAAGAACGGTCACTTCTTTTGAAACGGCCGGTGCCGGTGCTTCCGCAGACACAGCTGCCGCCGGCGCACCCGCAGCTTCTTGGGCGGAAACAGATTGAGCGGATAAATATCCGCTCAGCCAGATTTTCTGGGATTCGGTCAAGGTCGGCAGAAGGCGGTTAAGGAGCTCTGCCTGCTCCTGATTAAACGGACTGTTCATTACCTGAAGTTGCAACGTATCCACCTCACAAAGTTATAAACTGATCGAAAATTGCATCTAATTGAACTTTACCGGAATACTAGGCTTAAGTAAAATATATTTACATGATGATAACTATTAAGAATCCTAATGATAAAACGGCTATGCTTCATGTAAATAGAAAAAAGAGAAGGACTCCCTTCTCTTCATTCAGCAATCTGATATAAGCGAGGCGGCACAGCGGTTACAAACGGACTGGCTTCACCTGTATAAAATACCGCCAGCATGTGCATCGCACGGGTGCACGCAGTATATAAAAGCCTGCGGTCGTGCACTGTATGATAGTGTTCTTCAGATGCATCATAGACAAGCACTGCGTCAAATTCAATTCCCTTTGCTAAATACACCGGAATCACGCAAACACCCTTTTGGAATGGTTGATTTTCTTTATGAATCAGGCGAACATCTGTATATTCACTCATGTGGGCGTGCGCCTGTATGCATTGCTGCGCAGTCTTGCAGATGACGGCTATTGTTTCGTGCCCTTTTTTCTTGAGCCGTCTAATTTCTTGCGCGAGCTTTTGGCAAAGGCTCTCATGTCCTTCAGTTTTGACAACGAGCGGCATTTCCCCGCTTCTATTAAACGGCTCAATATCCGCTCCATCTTGAAGCATCGCTTTGGTAAACTCGACAATCTGCCTTGTTGATCTGTATGTTCTCTTTAAACGAACATACTCAGCAGGCTCATCCTCAAAGCACGCATCCATACGCTGATCCCCGTGTATGGTATGCGCGTAGATGGACTGATTGATATCACCGAGCACTGTCATGCTGGCAGCCGGAAAAATGCTTCTCATGTAAGCCATCTGAAACGGTGAATAGTCCTGTGCTTCGTCAATAAATAGATGTTTGATCTTCGTATTTTTCTTTCTGCTCTCAATCAGATCCTGCATATAAAGAAACGGTGCCGCGTCCTCATAGAGCAATTTATTATCCGTAAATGCCGAACGGGTCAGCTGACCTATCGCATCCATCTTCTCATCCTGAAATTTTCCTCCCCAGCCAGAAAACAATTGCAAATACAGCTGTGAAACATCAAGAAATGCAAGGAGCCTGACTGCCTGCTTGAGCGGTTTGAAAGCTTTTTTCACAATGATGGCGGCAAGCAGCTGCTGCTCTCTTTGATAATCGTTAAACGTACTCTCGCTGAACCGTTTCCTTTCTTGCAGTTTTTTGTACACGTCCAAGTAGTCCTCTTTGTCAAGCAGCTCAGCTTCATGAACGACCCAATCCTTTCGCCGTTCCTTTTTCTCAAGCTTGTTAAGCTCACTCAGCAGCCACTTCGCGGTTTGCTCCATCCGATTCGGAATGGAGTGATTTTGATCCAATGAGTAAAAATAGGATTGAATTTGCTCCTTTGTGATCAGCTTTTGTCCGCGGAATATGATATTTTTAAAAATCATCCCTTCAGAGGAAAGCCGTGTGACGTATTCATTAATGAATTGCTGAAAGGATAAACCCGCCTTCCATGTGATTCCCGCGAGCCTTGTTGGAAAATCGCCTTCCTTAGTTTCGGTCAGGCAATATTCGAGCTGATCAAAGGCGCTTTCACATTTGAACTTGCGGCCAAGACGATGCTCGATATATTCCTGAAACGTCGCCTGCTCCATATTCTCTTCTCCTAACTCAGGCAAAACAGAGGATACATAGCTGTTAAATAAGAAGTTGGGAGAAAACAAAACGATTTGTCCGGCATCAATGACGCCGCGGTGCCTGTATAACAAATAAGCAACACGCTGAAGCGCAGCCGATGTTTTCCCGCTGCCAGCCGCTCCCTGCACGATCAGGATCTTGCTTTTTTCATTACGGATAATCTGATTTTGTTCTTTCTGAATCGTAGACACGATGTTTTTCATTTGGGTATCGGAGTGATGGCTTAATACCTCTTGCAGCATTTCATCGCCAATCGTCATATCGGTATTAAACATCGCCTTGAGAGTGCCGTTTTTGATCATAAACTGGCGTTTCAGCACCATTTCCCCTTCTATCGTTTCACCGGGCACCTCGTACTCCGCTTTTCCTGGAGAATAATTGTAGTACAAACTTGATATCGGCGCCCTCCAGTCATAGATCAGAAAGTGTTCCTCTTTCTCATCCAAACAGGAAGCTAAACCGATATAAATTCGCTCTGCCTCCGCCTCGCCGTTTTCAATAAAATCAATCCGGCCGAAATAAGGCGATTTTTTTAATTGATGAATTCGTTTGAGCTGCTGATCCATGCGCCGATGATTCTGTTCCCGATCAGACAACAGCTCTGCCTGCTGCTTAATGCTTGCCATCGTTTCAATCGCTTCATGGGCATCATCAAAATTAACCTTAACATCTTCCCAAAAGCTTTTTCTTAATCCGATGATATCATGCTTCAACCCGCCCGCAGACGTTTCCAGAAACCGCTCTTTTTTTTCGAGCTCCTGCAGCACCTCATCTATTCTCGACTGCTCTTCCTTCCATTCCTTATCCTGCTGATTCATGAACGGCACCTCCAGAAAATAGTTGACAAACATAGATGAAATACTGTAAAATACAATTGGATACATATATTAAATATATGATGAAAACTGGCAAAGACAATTTATCTTAGCACATTCACCCAATACCAATCAAGGTTTGGGTTATTTATATGCAGAAAAAACCGATTTCAACTCGAAATCGGTTTTTTCTCTTATGATTTCACATTGATCACTGTTGGACGTGCTTTTCTTAGGTTGCGAATCTTCTCTTTCATCAGTATCGATTCCTTATTCCTTTCAATCTTCGATATAATATATCTTTTTCATTTTAAAAACACCGCAGAGCTTTACCGTATTTGTCTGTTCATCTAACGTGAAGAATGACTAAACTGGCTGTTATTGTCATCTTCCATAAAGCAACTACATCTCTGCTATCGTATCTATAGTCGCAGTAAAATAGTCATTTTTCACCCATTTTCGACACATTTCAACAAATTAAAGTTTTTCATTTGGGAGAATAGGACGATGTTACATTATTTCTCTCGGTTTATGATATGAACATGAAGAAAGAACCAGAATTAGTTAGGAGGAAATACTCAGTGAAGAAAAAGCTATCTATGATGTTGCTGGCATTCGTCGTAGCCGTAACAAGTTTTACGGCTATTGACCTAGTAAACAACAAAGCGGAAGCTAAAGATTGGGTTAAAAAAGGTCAAATATGGAGTACTCATTACCATTCGGGCTCATTTAAAAACTATACTTACTCGCCAACTTTTCATATTTATTATCCAGGACGAGGAACTTGGGCCAACATGACATCAAATGGATCAGGCAGCGGGAAAATTACAGCAACTCTGCAACAAAAGACAAATAAAGGCTGGAAAAATGTTAAAACTTTTTACGCAACAAAAAAAGGCTCTACAAATTTAAGTTACAAACAAGCTTCTAAAAGCTACAAAACAAAATACAGATTCAAATTCACTAACACAGGAACTAAAAAAACCATCAGCTATACCTTTTGGGCTACCTATTAATTTCAAATAGCTTTGCTCTGCGCGGTCAGCATTCGAAAAGGACTTTTTATTTGATCCCGGCAGGCTACCATAAAAGAAACCTCTCCGTCATGGAGAGGTTTCTTTTATTTTACTGACTATCTAAGCGAAAAGAACGGTTTGGCAGCTTCCAATTAAACATATAGGAACAAACCCGGCAAACAACGAGCACGAAAAACAGAACGTATAAGCCGAACGAGTTCCCCATCCAGCCCAAGCCGACGATTAAACCGCCGAGAGCCGCCCAGACTGCATAAATTTCTGCCTTCAGCACAAGCGGTTTGCGCCCGGCAAGAAGGTCGCGGATGATTCCGCCCCCGCTTCCCGTCAGCACCGCAGCCACGATCACGGCACTAAGCGGATGGCCCATTTTGACGGCATACAGTGCGCCTTGGATAGCAAAGGCAGCGAGGCCGATCGCATCTGATAAATTGCCCCACTTATTCCAATGCTTCAGCAGCAGCTTCGGAAACAGAAACACAATTGTAATAGATAAAAGCGCGATTTGAAAGTACGCTCCCTGCTCCCATAGCGCTGAAACCGGAACACCGATCAGCAAATTGCGGATCGCTCCTCCTCCAAAAGCTGTGACAATCCCTAATATATAAACTCCTAAAATATCATATTCCTCTTCCATCGCAACAATTGCGCCGCTGACTGCAAACGCAATGATGCCAATCACACTGAGCAGCTCCCAAGCCATTCTGATGACTCCCTTTTATGTTTGTTAAATTTTCTGACGACCTCTAGATTTTATAATCGCTCAAGCGTAAAATCAATAACATTTTTATGAGAAAAAAAGATAAATTTAGAGGGAATACGGCTATTGCTGATGGACATGAGTTTGCGAAATTAAAAAAGCGCCCGGCATACGCGGGCGCTTTTTTTGTTATTCAGATTTTTCGCCTTTCAGCAGGCACATAAAAATGATAATCAGGATAAAAGCAATCAGGGCCAGGAATGGAATCGTAATAAAACCAAACCAGTTAATATATTGGCCCGAGCACGGCACGCCGCTTACACATGGCTTAATGCCGCTAAAACCGGGCACTTTTTGCTCTAAGTAATGCATGATCGAAATGAATGCCCCAATAATCGCCATCGGGAGCACATATTTTTTCACTCGTGTGTCCCCTTGAAAGGTGGCGATGCCTAAAATCAGGACGAGCGGATACATGAGGATACGCTGGTACCAGCACAGTTCACATGGAATAAACTTTCTGATTTCACTGAAATACAGGCTGCCCAGCATAGCGATAAGAGCCACAACCCAGGAAGCATATAAAAATACGATTCTATTTTTCATATTGTTACTTCCCTTTCAGCTCTTTTTCTATTGTCTCTTTGATTTCATCATAATCCGCAAAATTTTTGATCACTTTATCATTGACATAAATCGTCGGTGTTGCCTGTATGTTCATTTTTTGATTAAGGTCAGAATCCTTTTCCACTTGAGAAGCGAATGTTTCCTTATCAAGATTTTCCTTGAGCGTCTCAGGTTTTATCTTTGTGGTGCTTTTTGCAAGATCACCAAGGAGGCCTGGGGTTACCCATTCCTGTTCCGTATCCGGCTGTTTTTCGAACAGCTTTTCATGGAAATCCCAGAAAGAGTCAGGGTCTTCCTTCCATACTTCTTCAGATGCAAGAGCCGCTAACCTTGAACCTTTTCCATGGAACATGACGTTCACGAAAGAAAATTTCACATCGCCCTTATCAATAAAGTCTTTTTGTATTTTTGGAAAGATGTCACTGTTAAACACCTTGCAAGACGGACATTTGTAATCTCCGAATTCTACTACAGTTACCGGTGCATCGTCCTTGCCAAGCACAGGCTGCCCTTTGATAGACGGCTGTCCGGAAACCGCATCATTGCCTTGTTCCGTTTTGTTATTAATGATGACAATGGCTGCTAGCAATACAACAACCACAACCGTAAGGATGACCGCGAATTTCGCAGAAGACTGCTGTTTCTTTTTCACTCCGACACCTCATCGTTTTAAAATTAAAAAAGAAGCGGATCGCAATTGATCCACTTCTTTATTTTAACAAGACAAGCGCCGATAAGAAAACCCCGAAAAAATGAATTCTCTCCGACAATTTATTTGTTTTTGAGACGCATGACGCGCATAGCGTTTGCCACAGCGAGCAGTGTAACACCGACATCTGAGAAAACCGCTTCCCACATGGTTGCAATTCCAAATGCTCCAAGAATGAGAAAGATCGCTTTCACACCTAAAGCAAAGCCGATGTTTTGCCACACGATTCGCCGTGTCCGTTTCGCAATCCGAATCGCTTCTGCTATTTTTGACGGCTGATCTGTCATCAGCACGATGTCTGCGGCTTCTACCGCGGCGTCTGACCCAAGGCCTCCCATCGCGATCCCTATATCTGCGCGTGCAAGCACCGGCGTATCATTGATGCCGTCACCGACAAAAATGAGTTTTTCACTAGGCAAAAGCTTAGCTTCTAATGCTTCGACCTGCGCGACTTTATCTTGCGGCAGCAGCTCTGCATATACCTCACCAATCCCAAGCTGTTTTCCGATGGCTTCTCCCGTTTGTTTCGAATCACCCGTCAGCATAGCTGTCTGTTTGATCCCAAGCGACTTCAGATCAGCAACCGCCTGTGCTGCGTCTTCCTTTACTTCATCCGCTATGATGATTGCTCCGGCATAGCGTTGATCAACAGCAACGTGTACGATTGTACCAGCATTTTCATCCGGGACATCCTCAATTTGTTCTCTTTCCATGAGCTTTTTATTCCCGGCAAGGATCTCAGTTCCATTTACCTTTGCAAAAATGCCGTGGCCGGGGATTTCTTCGTATGACTCTATCTCATCGGAGGAAAGCATTTTCCCGTAAGCTTTACGCACAGATTCAGCAATCGGATGCTGTGAATGAAGCTCAGCGTATGCCGCCGCTTCAAGTAATCTATCCTTTGTAAAACCTTCCGCGGGTTTGATTTCTGTCACTTCAAAGCTGCCTTTTGTTAGTGTTCCCGTTTTATCAAACACTGCGTATTTGACTTGATTCAAGGCTTCTAAATAATTGCTTCCCTTTACAAGCACTCCGGCCTTTGAGGCCGCTCCGATTCCGCCGAAGAAACCGAGCGGAATAGAGACAACAAGCGCACAAGGACAAGAAATCACTAAAAAGATAAGCGCGCGGTACACCCAATCGGAAAGCGCGGCGCCAGAAAGAACAAGCGGCGGAACAAAGGCCAGCAATACCGCAATGATCACCACAGCAGGTGTATAATACTTGGCAAACTTCGTGATAAAGTTTTCTGTCCGGGCTTTACGGCTGCTCGCATTCTGAACCAAGTCTAATATTTTTGATACTGCTGATTCCTGATAGCCCTTTGTGACTTCAATATGCAGAACGCCGTTTTGATTGATAAAGCCTGACATTACATCTTGTCCTTCCTGAGCTTTTCTCGGAACGGACTCACCTGTCAACGCAGATGTATCAACCATCGCTGACCCCTGCACGACCTTACCGTCCAGGGGTATGCTTTCTCCCGGATTAACCACAATGATGTCTCCTGTCTGAACGTCCTCCGGGGAAACCTGTTCGATGCCGTTCTTTGTTTTGAGATTGGCGTAATCAGGCCGTATGTCCATTAACGCACTAATTGATTTTCTGGAACGGCTGACCGCTGCTCCTTGAAAAAGCTCACCGATTTGATAAAACAGCATAACGGCGACCCCCTCAGGGTATTGCTGAATCAGAAAGGCGCCGATTGTGGCAAGAGCCATTAAGAAATGCTCATCAAACACCTGACCGCGGATGATGTTTTTGACTGCGCGGATCATAATGTCACCGCCGATGATTAAATAAGCACCGAGGAAAAGGAAAAATTCAATGGTTCCCGAATGAACCAAATATGCTGCTGCGCCGAGAATGACAGCCGCCGCCATTCTGATCAGCATATTGACCATTCGATTACGATAGCCATCATCAGCTGATTTCTTTATATGCTTTTGGCGAACCGTTACATGCGGATCAATTGATTTCACTTTTTTCTCTACTTTATTCGTGACCCATTGCTCTTCTTTCCCATCGGCTGAGACAGTTAAGGTGCTTGCCGCAAAATTTACCGCGCATCCGTCAATGCCTTTTATGCCTTTGACTCCATTTTCGATTTTTTGGGCACAATTGCTGCAATCCAAACCGTCCAGAACGTATTCCTGTTTCACTAGTCTCACCTTACCTTCCGATTTAGGGTTCCCTTTTCAAAGCGTATCAATGAGTATTCTATTTACTTTACATATATGAGCATATACTCATATATAAGTTACACCTATTATATGTTGTTTTCCAAGAAAGTGTCAATGAAAAACAAAAACCGGCATATAGCCGGTTTTTCATTTTACTTTTTGCAGGCGAAGAGCATTCAGAACAACGGAAACGGAGCTGAATGCCATTGCTGCTCCTGCTATCCACGGTGCTAAAAATCCAAGTGCTGCGATTGGGATGCCGAGGCTGTTATAGCCAAGCGCCCAGAATAAGTTTTGTTTAATGTTTTTCATTGTCAATCTACTCATGCGGATTGCGTCTGCAATGCTGTTTAGATCGCCGCGAATCAGTGTAATGTCTGCTGTTTCCATGGCAATGTCCGTGCCAGTTCCAATCGCCATGCCGATGTCAGCTGTGGCAAGCGCCGGCGCATCGTTAATTCCGTCGCCTACCATTGCTGTCTGGCGGCCTTCTTTTTGCAAGCGGGCGATTTCCGCCGCTTTTTGTTCAGGAAGGACTTCCGCAATGATATTCGCAATTCCCGCTTCCTTCGCAATGGCTTCTGCGGTTCTGCGATTGTCTCCTGTCATCATGATGACATCAAGACCCAACTCTTTCAGACGGGCAACAGCCTTCCGCGACGTATCCTTAATCGTATCTGCAACTGCTACTAGCCCCGCTGCTTCTCCATCAATGGATACAAGCATAACTGTTTTCCCTTCGGCCTCTAGCTCTTCCATTTGGGCGAGAAGAGCCCCATGCTCAACCTGTTCGCTCTCCATTAATTTTCTTGTGCCGACGAGAATGCTTTTTCCTCCGGCTTCAGCCAAAATGCCTGCGCCGACTTTTGCTTCAAAACGGGTTAGCTTCGGTATCTCAAGCCCTTTATCTTTCACGCCAGCAATAATCGCTTCGCCAAGCGGATGCTCTGATCCCGTTTCGGCTGCCGCTGCAAATTGAAGCAAATCTTTTTCTTCAAAACGGCCGAATGGAATGGCATCCGTCAGACGCGGCTTCCCGTTTGTCACGGTTCCGGTTTTATCAAGAACAATGGTATCGAGACGATGTGTTTTTTCTAAATGCTCGCCGCCTTTAAATAAAATCCCGAATTCAGCAGCGCGTCCAGATCCAGCCATTATGCTCGTCGGAGTGGCAAGACCGAGGGCGCAAGGACAGGCAATGACAAGAACCGCAATGAACTTGCTGATCGCTTCAGCAAAATCGCCAGGAGCCGCCCAAAGATACCAAATGAGAAAAGTGAGAACGGCAATCCCCAATACAATGGGCACAAAAATGCCTGAAATCTGGTCAGCGAGACGCTGGATCGGCGCTTTTGACCCTTGTGCTTCCTCAACAATTTTGATGATATGAGAAAGCGCAGTATCCTTTCCGACGTTGACAGCTTTAATTTTCAGAAAGCCGTTTGCGTTAACGGTTGAACCTGTCACGCTGTCACCAGGATTTTTGTCAACAGGAAGACTTTCTCCTGTAATCATCGATTCGTCAACCGCTGAACGGCCTTCAACCACTTCTCCGTCGACAGGAATTCGTTCGCCAGGTTTGACGTAAACAATGTCATTAACAAGCACTTCATCGATCGGGATGATTTGCTCCTGTCCGTCTCTTACAACAGTCGCTGTTTTCGCTTGAAGCTTCATCAGCTTTTTAATCGCATCCGAGGAACGGCCTTTTGCTTTTGTTTCAAACAACTTGCCTAATAAAATCAGAGTCAGCAAAATCGCGCTTGTTTCATAGTAAAGGCCGTCTGTATGCCCGTGAGAGCCAAGGCTTTGAAAAGTAAGATAAAGACTATAAGCGTAAGCAGCCGTCGTACCGAGGGCGACCAATACATCCATATTGGCGCTTTTATTTCTGAGCGCCTTATACGCACCCACATAAAACGGCCAGCCGATCAGAAACTGGACTGGTGTCGCCAGCGCAAATTGCATCCACGGATTGAGAAATATATCCGGTACCCAAATGAATGATGTAAATGTAAAATGGCTCACCATCGCCCAAAGCAATGGAAATGACAGGACAGCTGAAAAAATCAGTCTCGCCGTTTGCTTCCGTTCTTCTTTCTTTTTAGCAGCAGCAGCCTCACTGTCCTGTTCACCCTTCAACTTTAGCTTATATCCAAGCTTATCTACCGCTTCTTTCAAATCGCCGACAGACGCTTCTTTCGGATTGTACTCGACCGTAACCGTTTCTAAAGCGAAGTTTACTGGAGCGTTTGCGACGCCTTCTATTTTGTTAAGCCGTTTTTCTATCCGATTGGCGCAAGCCGCACAGGTCATGCCTTCAATATCGAATTCAGCTTTTTCTGTAACGACGTGATAGCCCAGCTTTTCTATTTTTTCTTGAATCGCTGCAGTCCCTGTTTCAGCAGGATCGTAGATTACATTTGATGTTTCCGTCGCCAGATTAACATTTGCATCCGTGACACCGGGCATCCGCTTCAGGCCTTTTTCAATTCTGGCAGCACATGCCGCACAGGTCATACCAGAGACCTGCATCGCGATTTCCTTTTGTTCACTCAACATACTCACTCCTTTATATACACCTGGGGGGTATATAAAAATGAAAGAAATATCGCGCCTCCCTAAAGGCGCGATACCTTGAATCACTCAGCTACGTCATAGCCCTGATCTTCTATCGCATCCGCAATATCTTTGACTGATACTTTGTCAGCATCAAACGAAACATCGACTTTACCCGCTTCCAGATTGACATGAACGGCACTGACGCCGTCCAGTTCTCCTACGCTTGTTTCTACTGCTTTGACGCAGTGCTGACAGGACATTCCTTCAACTTGCAATGTTTTTTGTTCCATATTAATTCCTCCTGTTTATTCTTTCTACTTTCATCCTACCATACCCCCGTAGGGTATTACAATAAAAAAAAGCTTTATGATTTTGTGAACTTTTTAAATACGTCCAAAAGCTCAGAAATGGCCTGTTCCCCGTCTCCGCTTTTGATGGCATCTGCTACACAATGATGGGCATGATCCTCAAGCAAATGAAGCGCCACATTTTTCATTGCCGCCTGAACAGCTGAAATTTGCACAAGAATATCTACACAATATCTGTCGTTTTCCACCATGTTTTGAATGCCTCTGACCTGGCCCTCAATCCGCTTAAGCCGGTTTGTAATCTGATCCTTTTCTTTCGAGCTTTTATGGTTTAATGTTTTATGTTCGTTATGCTTTTCCATGCGTACACCTCTGTTTAATGATATTAATTCCCATTATACTGATTGTCCAAACGGTTGTCTAAGCATGCCGACGCAAAAAATGAATCAGTTAGGTTTTACCATTTGATCAGGAGGGTATATACTTCTGTTGATAACGCTTTTAAAGGGGAGAAGAAAAGTGGATGCGATCAAGGTTGGAATATTAGGATACGGATTGTCCGGTTCTGTTTTTCACGGGCCGCTGCTGGATGTTCTGGATGAATATCAAATCAGCAAAATCATGACATCTCGGACAGAAGAAGTGAAACGGGATTTTCCAGATGCTGAGGTTGTACATGAGCTTGAGGAAATCACAAATGACCCTGCCATTGAGCTTGTCATTGTCACCACCCCGAGCGGCCTTCATTACGAGCATGCTATGGCATGCATACAGGCCGGAAAACATGTTGTGATGGAAAAACCAATGACAGCAACGGCCGAAGAGGGGGAAACATTAAAAAGGGCTGCCGATGAAAAAGGCGTATTATTAAGCGTATATCATAACCGACGCTGGGATAACGACTTTTTAACGATTAAAAAGCTGATCTCTGAGGGATCCCTTGAAGATATCAATACATATCAAGTTTCCTATGACCGCTACAGACCTGAAGTTCAAGCGCGGTGGCGGGAAAAAGAAGGCACTGCCACTGGTACGCTGTATGATCTCGGCTCCCACATCATAGACCAAACCCTGCATTTGTTTGGGATGCCTAAAGCCGTGACTGCAAACGTGATGGCCCAGCGGGAAAATGCTGAAACGGTTGACTATTTTCATTTAACCCTGGACTATGGCAAGCTTCAAGCCATTCTATACGGAGGATCAATCGTTCCGGCAAACGGACCTCGTTATCAAATCCATGGAAAAGATTCCAGCTTTATCAAATATGGAATTGACGGACAGGAAGACGCACTCAGAGCGGGAAGAAAACCAGAGGATGACAGCTGGGGTGCGGATGATCCGGAGTTTTACGGAAAGCTTACAACCATTCGTGGCTCCGGCAAAAAAACAGAAACGATCCCATCAGTAAATGGCTCCTACCTTACTTATTACCGTAAAATAGCGGAAAGCATACGAGAAGGTGCTGCGCTGCCAGTCACTGCTGAGGAAGGTATTAATGTCATCCGCATCATTGAAGCCGCGATGAAAAGCAGTAAAGAGAAACGAACCATTATGCTGGAGCACTAAAACAAAAGCCTCCCCAAATAAGGGGAGGCTTTTTCATTAGAATGTTTTTCCTGCTTCTTTCGCACGCGCAATCGCGTCTTCTTTGATTTGCTGTGCTTTATCAGGCTCCGCATTATGTCCCTCTACGAAAATGCCATCGAATGATGGTACCCCGAAGAAGTTCATCATGATGCCGATGTAGCGGTGCCCCATTTCCATCTCAGCCGCAGGGCCTTCTGAATAGTAGCCGCCGCGCGCTTGGATATGAATTGCTTTTTTATCAGTTAATAAGCCGACAGGACCTTGTTCTGTGTATTTGAATGATTTTCCTGCAACAGCAACAGAATCGAGATACGCTTTCATCACTGGCGGGAATGAGAAGTTCCATAAAGGAGTAACAAATACGTACTTATCAGCTGATGCAAATTGATCGCTAAGCTCTCCCAAACGGCCTACTTTCGCTTTTTCGCTTTCAGAAAGCTCTTCAAAGCCTGTACCTGACTGAAGCTTTCCCCATCCGCTAAATACATCTGCGTCAATGTGCGGGATATTTTCTTTGTACAAATCGATATGTACAACTTCATCATTTGGATTCGCTTCTTTGTAAGACTCGATAAATGCTTTACCTGTTGCCATACTGTACGAAGTTGCTTCGTCATGCGGATGAGCAGTGATATATAATACTTTTGCCATTTTTACCAGCCCTTTCGTTTTTAAAAATCACACATCAATTATTATCATACAGATGCATAATGATTATTCTGTCTCTCTTAGACTTTATTATAGAGACAAAGAAATTTACTTTCAAGTAAAACATCTCGAATTAAAGATTATTTAACTTTCCAAACAGCTTTCTTTTCAAAAGCTGTTCTCAAGCCGGAATACAGCGCGGACAGTTCTTTACTGATTCGAGGATAATGAGGGACATGCGGCACTTGAATATCCGCAGGCATCCTTTTCACTATAAAGGATTGCTCAGCCTGTTCAAAAAACGCCCGCAGCTGGTTGATCTCTTCATCAGAAAACGGAGCAGGCGGACGGCGGTGAGCTTGCGCCGAGAGCAAATAGTACCCTAAGTGCTGAGCACCGGAAATGGCAGGCCAGAGCGCCTCCGCATTCGCATGAGGAAACTCTCCAAGGGCCTTGTCATACGCATCCCGAAGCCTGACAAGGCTCACCCTTAACTTGTGTTCGTCGGCATTCTGCCCGGTTAACAGTTTCTCCATAAACTGCCCTTCCAGCCGGATGACGTTCCTCATCAGTTCAGGCAGTCGCTTCGTTGAAAACCGCCGCCACAAAAGTATTGTTCCCAACAGCCCGATCACGCTGCCGACAGCTACATCAGTCAGCCTCGCTATCATAAAATAACCGGCACCCGCGCCGCCATGCATACTTTCTGTGATAACAAGCGCATTTGCGGTTAAAAAGGGAACAGCCAGCGCATAATTGCGGACGATCAGCATCTCAAGAAGACATTGCAGCGCTGCAATACAAAACGCAATATAAACACCGCCCGGCTTAAAAAACAGGATTGCGCCTGCCAGCATAACACCGATTACCGTTCCGGCCGAACGCTGAATAGCCCTGTGAAGCGTAAAAACAACAGTAGTGCCAAGCATGACCGCTGCTGCCGAAAGCGGAATCCAATAGGAACGTGCAAAACCGAATGCGAGGGCAAACATATCGGCGGCAAACAGAACAATTCCGTACTTTAACGCTCTAATCAAAACTGGAGACTTCCAGTCAAAAGCATTTCTCAAAAAGTAAAAAGAGGATGGCAGGCGGCTCGGTTCCCCGTCAAGCTGCTTATCAAAACGTCCTGAAGCGATATGCAAAACCTCATTGATTTCTTCAAACAGCTTCCGCCTAGGCTCAGATTCGTTCTCATTAATCTGAAACGTACCGGAAACCCGTGCATGCGCAAGCATATCTCCGGTTTGGCGAAGTGCCTTTTCAATCTGCGCGGTCTCTCTGTCCGGCGTTTCAGCTGAAAAATGAATAATGGCAATGAATATGTCGTCAGCTTTTTCAAGGAGGCGGAAAAATCGTTCATCATGCCGCGATTTTTTCCGTCCGTTCCCTTTCCCCAGAACGGTTTGGCGGGATGTTCTGAGCATGAGCACCGTCTGATGCTGCGCATGATGAAAACCTGGCGTTCCGACGGCTGAAAGACATGCAGCCAGCTGATGATATGTTTTTTGCAGCACCGCTCCCTCCGGTCCATGTTTGTTCCATAACCAGCCGATTAAAGCGATACCCATGGCGAAAATGCCGCCGAGAAACGTCAGTCCCGCTCTGAACAGCGCTTGTGAAGGATCGGCCGGCAGCCCGGAACTGACTAAAAAGGCAAGGACAAAAAACATCGGCGCAGGGCCTTGAATGCCGAGCGCGCTAAAAATAAACATCGCCGCTGCACCGATCAGCCCCAAAACAGCCGCCATCATCCAAAGCATCCCGGACAAAAGTGTCCCTAAACCAAATGAGAGGGCGATCCCAATAGAAACCAAGAGCAGCTTCAAGGCGCGCTTTTTGTACGATTCACCGCCCGCATATAAATAAACAAAGCCTCCGATACTTGCAATTAATCCGTAATCCGTGTGACCTGCCAATGCACCGACCAGCACAGGAAACCCTGAAGCGAAACCTGATCCGATAGCCTTTTTCCAAGGAAATGGATTTGCATGAATGCGAAAGGCATCCTTCACGATAGGCATGATTCTTTGATTGTTCGCAGCAGTTTTGTTCATTTGACAAAATCCTTTTCAATGAATGTGTAGAACTTTTCCCGTTTCTTCGCTTTAGTATGCCCAAAAACGCGGTTAGCTTCTCAATTGGTGCGCCCGATAAAAAAACAGAGACTTATACCGTCTCTGCTTGCATGACATCAGTTTATTATCATAAAAGCGGCACCTGTCAGGACTGTTTTGTCCTTCTGCCTTCCTTTAAGAGCAGGTGAATAAAAAATAAAGGATAAATCAATAGATACCCATTAAACAGCCACCACACAAGATCAAAGTCCCTGCTGAATGTCCAGAATGATAGCGCCTGCAGACCTGAACAACAGGTCAGCACAAGAGAAATCAGCGCCATCAGCTTCCAGTCAGCACGATTCACCCGCTGTAGGTACAAGCTGTACAACCCTGTGACAGAAATCAGGATATCCAGCGGAAAAAAAGACCAGTTCCAAGCGATCATAAACGGATGGTCATGATGTTTAAAAGCCCAGCTTTCCGGTATGAGCGAAAACCCGGCTGACAGCCAGTACAAGATAAAACCGATATCAGTCACGAGAAAAAACAGCTTCATATATCTCATTTGTACTGCCCGCTTTTATGTACCGGCTCAGACACCGCAGCATGCTCGATCAGGTTTAAAGACACAACACCGGCAATAATCAATCCAATTGAAATGACTTTCATGACACTAACATGTTCTTGAAAAAACAAAAAACCAACGACTGTAATCAAGACAATTCCCATCCCTGACCATACAGCATAAGCAACTGATACATCAATGGATTTAAGCGTAAGCGTCAGAAAGAAAAGACTCCCTCCATAAAAGAAAATCAACAGCAAACTGGGAATAAGCTTTGTAAAACCAGACGATAGCTTCATGCTGACCGTTCCCGCAACCTCAAACAAAATCGCCAAGCATAGAAACACCCAATTCACGTGGCATCAGCCTCCTCATCAGCTGTTATACCGTTAAACAAAACATCTACAATTGATTCAAGCACCTCTCCTGTCGTGAACTGATGTTTCAGTGGATATTCAGGGTCATACACTTGGTTGATGCTCCCTATATACATGTGAACAAACAGGTCCGGATTGATGTTTCTGATTCTCTTTTGCTGTTTGCACTCGTTTAATAATGCTAGGACAATCGCCCATTCTTCCTTAATAAACGTGTCTAATGTAAGCCACGCATCATAATGGTATTTCTTTAGTTCATTTAATAATCCCATGTTCAGCAGTTCCATCCCCTGCGGAAGGCTGATCAGCATTTTTTTCATCTTTTCAAGCACATTTAAACTTTCATTTTCATAGATGTCTCTTTCCATTTGCTTCATTTCAGCTATAAATTGTTCGACAACCGCCTCAACAAGCTGATCTTTAGATGAATAATGTGCATAGAGCGTCCGCTTGCTCGTTCCCAGCGCTGCCGCCAAATCATTCATCGTAAATGAAAATCCTTTCTGCTTAATCAGCCGGATGGTTTCCGCCATAATTCTTTTTTCCACATTAATCCCCCGCTTTCGGTACCAAGAAAACTATTTCGGTACCAATATTATACGAGAGAAATTTATGGAAATCAACAATATATAAAAAAACCTCTCCTATTGGGAGAGGTTTAAAAGACACTGCGGACCAAACCGCCGTCCGCCCGAAGTGCCGCGCCATTGATCGCAGAGGAAAGCGGACTGCTTAAAAACGTAACGAAGTGGGCGATTTCTTCCGGACGGATCAGTCTTTGAATAATAGATGTCGGCCGGTTTTCTTTCATAAAACGTGCCTCAGCTTCTTGAACAGTCAGGTTTTCACCAGGATACAGCGAGTTCAGCATGGTTTCCACACCCTCTGTTAAGGTAGAGCCCGGCATGACGGTGTTGACTGTGACATTCGTGCCGGTTGCCAGCTCCGCCAAACTGCGGGAAATGGATAGCTGCATCGTTTTTGTCGCACTGTAATGGGCCATTTCCTGTGACGGCATAATCGCTGCTTCACTGGCAATGAAAATCACACGCCCTTCTTTTTTCTCTATCATGTTATGCAAATACCTGCGTGTCAGCCTTACACCGCTCATAATATTCACTTCAAAAAAACGAAACCATTCATCGTCGGGAATATCAAAGTACTCCGCCGGTTCAAAAATCCCTAAATTGTTGACCAAAATATCAACCTCTGGAAATGCCTGAAACAGCTCATTGCAGCCTTCTTCTGTTCCCAAATCAAATGCAGCCGGATAAAGAACCGCTTCAGCATGTTGTATTTTCAGTTCATCTATCGTCTGATTCACTTTCTCTTCCCGGCGTCCGTTAATGATCACTGCCGCACCTTCTTCAGCTAACGAAGAGGCAATAGCTTTTCCGATCCCAGATGTCGAACCGGTCACCAGTGCGGTTTTTCCTTGTAAATTCAGCTTCATTATTCATCCCTCCGTTTTTGATTCCTCTTATTTATTGACAGAAATCTGATTGGTGAAACATCTGCTCTGCAATCAGTATGAAACAGCTGGGATTGAAATGGAAGTACGCACTTTTTGGTGCCTGTGGTTTGGAGAAAAAATAAAGCAGAACCTCTTTAGAGGTTCTGCTTTATTGTCAGTATGTATGGAGACGGTGGGAGTCGAACCCACGTCCAGAAACATCGATTACTTAAGCGTCTACGAGCGTAGCCTGCATATTTATGGTTTCACTCATCTTCTTGCCTGCGGGCGGGCCTTCCGAGAGCTAGTCTGTTCATCTCTTCTTACGTTCTCAGACGGGAACGCAAGCGTAGCCTACTTAGATGTGCTCTTCACAGACACATAGGCAATGTCAGGAAGAGCTCGCTGCGCTTATTAGGCAGCTAATGCTACGTTTTGGTTAAAACTGTTAGTTTTGCCAGTTATATTTATGTGCGTGTTTACGAGATCGCCTCTCGGCTCGCAGCTCAAGCTCGATCCATCCCTGTCGAATCCGTAACGTCCCCTTGGTATAAGGGAAATACGGGAGAAAATATCAAGCTCTCACTCAAACTGGCTATAGTCTTATTATAACATGATCACGGCTCTTTTCAATTGTCAAATCCTTCAAATGAATGGCGTCGTGATCTGATCGTGAACACAGTATAGCACAGGCCTGATTTTCGAATCAAGCACTATGCCTTTAGAAGCCTTTTTGACTGTCTCTGAACGCTCTTTCGATTTCCCGCTTCGCGTCCTTGCGCTTCAGATCTTCCCGTTTGTCATAGTTCTTCTTCCCTTTTCCAAGGCCGAGAAGCACTTTGGCAAAGCCGTTTTTTAAATACAGCTTCAGCGGAACGAGAGAATAGCCTTTTTCCTTTGTTAACCCGATCAGCTTATTAATCTCCTTGCGGTGCATTAACAGCTTTCTTGTCCGGAGCGGATCGTGGTTATAGCGGTTTCCCTGCTCATATGGGCTGACGTGCATATTGTGGAGAAACACTTCTCCCCGTTCGATTTTGGCGAAGGAATCTTTAAGGTTTACGCGGCCGGCGCGAATCGATTTGATTTCGGTTCCTTGCAGAACGATGCCTGTTTCATAGGTTTCTTCTATAAAATAATCGTGGTTGGCTTTCTTATTTTGAGATAATACTTTTCCTGACCCTTTTGGCATGCCAGAACCTCCTCTCTCTAAGGAAAAACTGTCCACCTTTTGCGATACGCTCTATTTTACCAAATGTCACGTACCGCTACAATGAAAAGCTGTTTCCGAAAGAAAGCAAATAGAGCGCTGCGGCCCTATTTGCTGGTTGAGCTGCTATTTCTTCTTTTTCCGTTTCTGTTTCGGAGCATTCTGGAAGCCGCGTTTTTTCTTTTTCTTCTTCGGCTTAGTGAACCACTCCCCTTTTTCCTCAGACGGAGCTGGAGAAACAGGTGTATTGGTGCTTTGAACACGTTTTCTGGCAGGCTTTCCGCGTTTTCTGCTCCGGCTGCTGTCCAATTCTCTCGGACGCCGCGGAGTGCCTTTCATGCCGACAATTTCAAAGTCGATATTGCGCTCATCTTTATTGACATCGACAACCTTGACTGTGATTTCATCCCCGATGCGGAAGACGTTGCCTGTCCGCTCGCCGATCATTGCGAAATGCTGTTCGTCAAATCGGTAGTAGTCATCTGTCATAAAGCTGACGTGGACGAGTCCTTCAATTGTATTCGGCAGCTCGACGAACATTCCGAAGTTTGTCACAGAGCTGATCATGCCGTCAAACTCTTCACCGATTTTATCAAGCATGTATTCCGCTTTTTTCAGATCATCCGTCTCACGCTCGGCGTCAACTGCACGGCGCTCCATAGATGATGTATGTTCGGCGATATCCGGCAGGCGTTCAGCCCACTTTTCCTGTGTCGCTTCATCGACTTTGCCGTTGATCAAATACGTTCGGATCAGACGGTGGACGATTAAGTCCGGGTAACGGCGGATCGGCGATGTGAAATGCGTATAGAATTCCGTTGACAGACCGAAATGCCCCAAGCTTTGCGGGTCGTATTTCGCCTGTTTCATCGAACGGAGCATAACAGTAGATATAACCGTTTCCTCTGGTCTGTCACGCACAGCGTCCAGAATGCTTTGCAGCGCGCGCGGATGAATATTCCCCGCCGTTCCTTTCACCACATAGCCAAATGTCGTCACAAATTCTAAAAACTTTTGCAGCTTTTCAGCATTCGGCTCTTCGTGAATCCGGTATATAAACGGGACGTTCATCCAATGGAAATGCTCCGCCACTGTTTCGTTTGCTACAAGCATAAATTCTTCAATCAGCTTCTCGGCGACAGAGCGTTCTCTGATCACAACGTCTTTAACCGCTCCTTCGTCATCAACAAGCACCTTTGCTTCTTTGAAATCAAAGTCAACGGCGCCGCGGTCCATCCGCTTATCGCGCAGAATTTGAGCCAGACGCTCCATGTCTTTGAACATCGGAACAAGAGGCTCGTATTTTTGTTTCAGCTCTTCATCATCGTCAACAAGAATTTTATTCACATCTGAATATGTCATTCTTTCCGTTGTTTTGATGACACTTTGGAAGATCTCGTGCTCTGTCACCTGTCCCTGACTGTTAATTGTCATTTCACAAGAAAGCGTCAGGCGGTCAACCTTTGGATTTAAGGAGCAGATGCCGTTTGACAATCTGTGCGGAATCATCGGGATGACACGGTCAACCAGATACACACTTGTCCCTCTTTCAAGCGCTTCTTTGTCAATCGGCGAGTTTTCAGTTACGTAATGGCTGACATCAGCTATGTGAACGCCAAGCTTGTAGCTTCCATCATCAAGTTTCGTCACGGTAACTGCATCATCCAAATCCTTCGCATCCGCACCATCAATGGTGACAATCACCTGGTCACGGAGATCACGGCGGTCTTTCAGATCTTTTTCATCAATCGTGTCAGGCGTACTTGATGCCTGTTCCATCGCGTCAGCTGGAAATTCTCCCGGCAGGCCGTGCTTATGAATGACCGATAAAATATCAATGCCCGGGTCGTTTTTGTGGCCGAGAATGGTTTCAACCTCACCCTCTGCGTTCATGCGGCCTTCAGGATAGCTCGTCAGCTTGACAACAACCTTATGCCCTTCCGCAGCTCCATTTTTCCCATTTTTCGGAATGAAGATGTCACTCGTGATTTTTTTGTCGTCCGGAATGACAAAGCCGAAGTTTCTCGTTTCTGTATACGTGCCGACAACCCGCTGAATCGCTCTTTCTAAAATCCGTATGACGGTTCCTTCCTGCCTGGAGCCGCTTGACTGTGAATTCAGACGCACCATGACGATATCGCCGTTCATTGCCGTATTTAGCTCATTAGGCGGAATAAACACATCACTTAACGACGTATCCTCAGGCAGCAAAAAGGCGAATCCTTTCGCATGGGCTGAAATCTTTCCTTTTATTAAGTTCATCTTCTCCGGAATGCCGTAGCGGTCGCTTCTCGTCCGTACGATAAGCCCTTTTTCTTCCAAGGCAACTAACGCTTTGACGAGCTCTTTAAACTCCTCGGCTTCCGTAATATTTAACATCTCCTCAAGTTCCTGAACGGTCAGAGGTTTGTACGCCTCTTCCTTCATAAACGAGAGAAGCTTTTCCATAAATGCTTCTTTTTCCATTATCCGACCTCCTGTTGATTACCAATCGAGCTTCTCTAAAAATTCATACACATCCTGATGGACGAGGTCACGTTCTTTGTCGAGTGTAATGACATGCCCTGATTCCTCGTACCATTTCAGCTGTTTATCATCAGTTTCCACTTCGTTGTAAATAATATTGGCGCTTTCGGTATTAATCATGTGGTCATGACGGGCCTGCACCACAAATGTCGGTGAATAAATCATATCGACATTATTCCGCACATCAGCAATTAAGTCTTGCAGCGCCTTAAGGGTATTCATCGGCGTTTTTTCGAATTCCTTCATTTCCTCTTCAATTTGCTCCGGGCTTTTCCCCTCAAACTTTTTGTAATTGCGAGCGTATGAAAGAACGCCTTGATACATGACCTCTTCACTCTTAATATGCATCGGTGCGCACATTGGGACAATTCCCTTTATGGGTACAGTGTAACCCAATTTCAGCGAAAAAACCCCGCCAAGCGACAGTCCGCAGGCAGCAATGCTCTCATAGCCTTCAGATTTTAAGTATTCATAGCCATCCATTACGTTTTTCCACCAGTCTTCAGGCCCCGTATGTACAAGTTCTTCAGGCGGGACGCCATGTCCTTCATATTGAGGCGCGTGGCACGTATAGCCGCGTTCATTCAAATATCGTCCCAGCATCCTTACATCCGCTGTATTTCCTGTAAAGCCATGCAGCAAAAGCACCGCTTTGTCTCCGCCTTTAAATGTAAATGGTTTTGGTGTCACAACTTTCATGCTCATGTCTCCCTTTCTATCTGCACGATCATTTTAGTTTTCCACAGTTTAATCAGAAAAAAACGTTTTGAATATCATCAAGAAACGTGAAAAAGGCCTGACTTCACATCAGACCTTATACAAACATTGCCCTATAGGATATAAGCAAGCGCAATCGTTAACACGAAAAACAAGACTGCCAGCACTACCGTAATGCGGTGCAAAATTAAATCAAGACCTCTTGCTTTTTGTTTCCCGAAGAGCTGCTCCGCTCCGCCTGAAATCGCACCAGATAATCCGGCGCTTTTACTGGATTGAAGCAAAACGACAATAATAAGTGCAATGCTGACGATAACCAATAAGGTAATCAAAACTGCGTGCATCCCATACACCTCCAGACTCACTGGCTACATTACTTCTATTTTACATGAAAAGGGTTGGCATGTCACGCTGTATCAGACGCCAAAAGGCCGGATAAGACGTTTTATCTTGGTTACCCTATTCATAATGAAAAGGTCAAAGGAGAAAAGCGATGCCGCTTATCAGCATAGACAGCAGGAAACATCTTTTTTATGAAGAATATGGACAGGGAATTCCTATCATTTTTATCCACCCGCCGGGCATGGGACGCAAGGTTTTTTATTATCAGTGCCTTCTATCCAAGCATTTCAGGGTGATTTTTCCCGATTTAAGTGGCCACGGTGATAGTAATCACATCGATCAGCCAGCGTCTATTTCCTATTACGCAAACGAGATCGCGCAATTCATGGACGCTTTGCACATTGATAAAGCTGTGTTATTCGGGTATTCTGCCGGAGGCTTAATCGCGCAGCATATCGGCTTCACCCGCCCGGACAAAGTGTCACACCTTATTCTGTCCGGCGCCTACCCCGCTGTTCATAACGTAATCGGCCAGAAGCTGCACAAACTGGGAATGTATCTGCTTGAAAAAAACCCCGGTTTGCTCATGAAAATCCTCTCTGGCAGCCACACAAAAGACAGACAGCTTCGCAGCATATTAACAGACCATATGAAAAAAGCAGACCAGGCCCATTGGCATCAGTATTATCTGGATTCGCTTGGCTACAACTGCATTGAACAGCTGCCCCGCCTAGAAATGCCAATGCTGTTTATGTATGGCGGCCTGCGGGACTGGACCTTTACAAACGCAGGCTATTACCGAAGATCGTGCAGACATGCCGAATTTTTCAGATTGGAATATCAGGGACATCAATTGCCGACAAAACAATGGAAAACGTGCAATGAGCTGGTGACAGGGTTTGTGCTGACACATCATTCATAGGAATAGAAAACGCTTGGCTTCCTTGCGTTTTTTGTTACTTTATTGACTTTTGTCAACAAAATCATAGTAAAAAAGATCCTCAAATTTCAAATTAAAATAGTGAAGCATTTTACCAATCACAAGCTGCCCCGGCCTTCTTTCTCCATTCAGCACGCGGCTCAGTGTGGCGGGTGAGACTCCGATTTCCAGCGCAAGCTGATTAAGGGAATAATCGTTATTAACCATATACTGCAAGACATAATCACGTCTAATCTGTATCTTTTCTACTGGCACTTTCCTCACCTTCCATTCCTGAAAAACTTTTTTCTATACTTTTACATTACGGCTTATGTTAACTTTTGTCAATACATTTCCAGTCTACCTATTCCCTTTAGTCAATAAACATACTAAAATATGAGTAACAGTGAGGGACGGGGTGAGATATATGGAAAGCTTTGGCGAACAATTACGGGCATTGCGTGAAGAGAGAAAGTTAACAGTCAACCAGCTGGCGACTTATTCAGGCGTAAGCGCGGCCGGCATCTCCAGAATCGAAAACGGAAAACGGGGCGTTCCCAAACCTGCCACCATCAAAAAACTGGCAGAGGCCTTAAAAATTCCTTATGAGGGGCTTATGTACAAGGCTGGTTACATCGAAGAAGTGCATGAAGCCAGGGCCCCTTACGAAACGAAGTGCAAGCTGCTTGAAAAAGCGGAGGCCTATGACCTGAAAAACCTTGCGCTTCTTGAGAACGAAAAGTGGCAATATCTCAATAAAGAAGATTTGCTCATGCTGGATCATTATTTTTCGTTTATTTCAGACGAAGCCAAAAAACGGTCTGCTGATGACTGACTCTTGATAGAAATGTGAGGCGATAGACCATGTCACCGTTCGGACAGCAATTACGGGAGCTGCGCCGCGCCCGCAAACTGACAGTGAATCAGCTTGCGGTGTACTCAGGCATCAGCTCGGCCACCATTTCAAAAATTGAAAACGGCAAACGCGGGACGCCAAAACCCGCCACGATTAAAAAACTGGCAGCCGTCCTGAAAGTGCCGTACGAAAACCTAATGGCCGCCGCAGGCCATATTCAGGCCTTTCCTGAAGAAATCCGCGAAGCATCAGAAAGCTATCAATCCGTTTATGAAATTTACCAGACGGCTGTCACGCGCGGAGCGGAGCACCTCCCGATTTTCAATAGTCAAAAATGGGAACATCTCTCAAAGCAGGATATTGAAAATCTCAGCAAATACTTCGATTTTTTGTCTTCAGAAGCAAAAAAACGCGCCTCTTCCTCATAATCCCCTGTTTCTCTTTCTATATTTTATCAATCACGCTTGCATACCCTCCCTCGTTATTTGCGTTATAATAGTGACAGACGAGGTGAAAAGTATGAACCAATCAGAAATGTGTCCTAGATTTGAAAAAGCAGTCGACATCTTAAGTAAACGCTGGGTCGCTTTAATCGTATTTCAGCTCTTGAACGGGTCTCAGCGATTTAGCGAAATTGAAGCAGCACTTCCAAATCTAAGCGGCAGAGTTCTGTCAGAACGGCTGAAAGAACTTGAGCTTGAAGGAGTAGTGAAGCGGGATGTCATCCCTGAAACTCCGGTTCGCATCGAATATTCATTGACTGATAAAGGAAAGGCACTAGCACCCATTTTAGGTGAGATTTCTAAATGGGCGACTGAATGGATTGACCCTTCCTTTCTTGACTAATTGCTAAAACGGCTCTGATCTCAAAGATGAGAAAAGAGCCGTTTTTTATTTTTTCCCAGGTGAAAAAACGATTTCTCAGCCGATATATAGTACATCCACACATTACGTTTTTAAAGGAGACCACTATATGCGACTGACGATTTCCCGCAAATTCAGCCTGGTATTTTTGACACTGATCCTGATCAATTTACTTGTAGGCGGAATAGGCGTTCTTAATATGCAGCATATCATTCAAAAAACAGATGAAATCAACACAAAATGGATTGACGGCATCAAAGGAATCACTTCAATTAATTATGTAACCGAGCACCTGTCTTCTAAAGAAAAGGACTTTCTGATTTATACAGACAAAAGCAAAATGGATATACTTGATCAAGAAATGAATCAAATCATGGAAGACATTAACCAAAAGCTCGATAACTACGAAAAAACGATCTCCACTGATAAAGAGCAGAAACTGTTCGAGCAGCTTCAAACTGAAGTGAACACCTATATGGATATTCATGCGCAAATTATCGAAAGCGGCCGCACAAATGACATGGACAAAGCAAGAGGTTTATTGGTTCAGACTGAGGCCAGCTTTGAGGATATGAAAAAAACAATCACTCAGCTTGTTGACTTAAATCAAGAAGGGAGCAACACAGCGGTAAAAGAAACGAAGGCCGTCTATCATAAAGGGCTCATTTACACTGCTTTGCTTGTGGCAGCTTCGACCCTCATCAGCATTTTCATCTGGCTTTATATCACGCGAAACATTGTAAAGCCTATCATTCGCATGAAGGAATCTGCCAATCATATTGCCGAAGGCGATCTGTCGAACGATATGGAGCCGCTCAACTCAAAAGACGAGCTGGGTGATCTGAATGAAGCGCTGCAAAAAATGGTAGGGAATCTGAGAGATATTGTCGGATATTCTAAAGACATATCAAGCCGGGTTCTTTCTTCTTCGCAGGTGCTTGCAACCGCAACGAATGAAACAAGATCCGGCAGCAAACATATTACTGAAACGATGAACGAAATGGCTGAGGGCTCTGAACAGCAGGCCCAAGACGCGGTGACGATTGCCGAATCGATGAATGAGTTCACTGAAAACATTGATAAAGCCTATAATCACGGCATCACCATCAGCGATACGTCTCAAAACGTTCTCGAACTCGCGGTAAGCGGAAACGAAAATATGGCTACGTCATTACAGCAAATGAAAACCATCCACCATATCGTTCAAGAAGCCGTTCATAAAGTGAGATCACTTGAACAGCATTCTCAGGATATCAACAAGCTCGTTCAGGTCATCAACGGGATTGCCGAGCAGACGAATTTGCTGTCCCTTAACGCCGCGATTGAAGCTGCCCGCGCTGGAGAAAGCGGCAAAGGCTTCGCCGTTGTGGCTGATGAAGTCAGAAAGCTGGCTGACGGCGTTTCTGATTCCGTGCAGGACATTACCCGGATTGTAAACGGGACACAGCAGGAGATCCACACTGTCATTACGTACTTGGAAAGCAGCTTTACAGAAGTCGAAAAAGGAACGGAAAACCTGACAGACACCGGACAGGCTATGCAGCATATCAAACAATCCGTCACCCATGTTGCAGACAGCATTAAGGAAGTAACGGATGGCCTGAAGCAGTTAACAAACCAATCGATTGAAAATATCGCTTCTGTATCCGAAGAGTCTGCCGCCGGCATTGAAGAAACATTTTCAATTACCGAGCAATCCGCCCATTCGATGGATCAAGTGCTTCTAAATGCTGAAGAGCTTGAGCAGCTGGCCAATGAGCTTAATGAGAAGATGGGTCAGTTTACGATTTAAATAGAAAAAAGAGGCTGGACTCCAGCCTCTTTTTCTATTCTATGCAGCTGATTGAACATGTTTCGCCCCGGTTCTTTTTTTCTTCACCGGACTTAATGCCCGCTCCAACCAAGCCATGAGCAAATCCGCCCCTACCGCCATCACCGCAGTTGGTATCGCTCCGGCTAGAATAATCGCAGTTCCGTTTGTTGCGTTTGAGCCGCGGACAATCATGTCCCCAAGGCCTCCGGCACCGACAAATGTGCCGATCGCTGTAATTCCGATGGCAATGACGAGAGCCGTGCGAAGGCCCGCCATAATGACAGAAAGTGCGAGCGGGAGCTCAACCATTCTGAGTACTTGGAATTTCGTCATGCCCATTGCTTTTCCCGATTCTAAGTAGGCATGTTCAATACTGATAATGCCTGTGTACGTGTTTCGAATAATCGGCAGCAGGGAATACAGAAATAATGATAGAATCACGGTATTTGCGCCGAGCCCCATAACAAGCATTAAGACGGCCAGCATAGCGAGCGCCGGGATTGTTTGAATAACGTTTGTTACGGCAAACACCCAGGCTGACAAACGGCGAAAATGCGCGATGAGGATTCCGGCCGGAACCCCGACGACAGCGGCACACAATACGCCGTAAGCCGACATGAGAAAGTGGCGGCCGAATTCATCCATGACGTAACTGCCATTCTGCGCGTAATACGTCATTAACTGTTCAAGCACGTTCATTGACCTCTTCCCCCTTTCACGATTCGAAATAGCGATGTTTTTCTAAATATTCCTTGGCAACGACAGACGGTTCTTTGAGATTGCCGTCGACTTCATAGTTAAGCTCCTGCATCGTGGCTGTGTCGATTTTTCCGAGCATTTTCTTGATTATGCCTTCAAGCTCAGGATGTTCTTTGAGCACCTTTTCCGGAACAACCGGAGAGCAATCGTACGGCGGGAAAAATTGTTTGTCATCCTTTAGCATTTTGAGACCATAGGACTTGATTCTTCCATCGGTTGAATACGCAAGCACAATGTCCATCTTTCCGCTTTTCACCGCGTCGTACACAAGGCCGATCTGCATCGGATACGTGCCGCCGAATTTCATGCCGTAGGTTTTCGTAAAATCCTGATAGCCGTTTCCTTTGAGCTTCATCCAATAGTTATCAACGCCCAGCTTTAATTGCGGCGCCCATTTTTTAACGTCTGATACGGTCTCTAAATGGTATTGGTCGGCCAGTTCCTTGCTGACTGTAAAGGCATATGTATTATCAAACCCGTAGGAGTCATACCACTTTAAATCATATCTTTTTTTAAACTCCCGCTGAGTAAGCGCCAGCGCTTTGTCCGGATCTTTTTCAGGTTCCATTCTCAACGTGCCTGTCAGCGCGTCTCCCGTATATCTTGTGGCCGCAATGTCGATTTCCCCGTTCATTAAAGCCTGCTGCTGCACCGCGTTGGAGCCAAGATTTTTAATCGTTGTTGTTTTGAGATCAGTATGGTGTTCGATCAACTGGCCAAGCATGCTGGCGATGATTTCTGATTCGCTCATGCTTTGCGCGCCGATTTTAATGGTCTGGTCTGCAGCAGCGCTGAGACCAGGAAGCGAACAGCCGCTCAGCGTCAGCGTTGCCGCAAGTACTAAACCTATCATTAATTTGAGATATTTTCTTTTCATGAGCCGCCTCCTTATGACAATTCCTTCAATCTCTGCATGCCGGCAGGTGTCAGTTTTCGTTCAGCAACTGCCAGCACATAATCAATCACAATTGCCAATATCGTGACAGGTACCGCGCCCCCGATGATATATTCCGGCTGATATAAATTCAGTCCGATAAAAATGTAATCACCCAATCCGCCGCCTCCGATAAAGGAAGCAAGCGTGGCCCAGCCGATTAAGTAAATCGTCGATGTTCTGATTCCCGCCATGATTACTGGTGCGGCAAGCGGCAGCTCCACCAAGCGGACTTGTTCAGCCGGCGTCATTCCGATTCCTTTACCAGACTCGAGCAGATTTTTGTTGACGCCGCGAATGCCGGTATACGTGTTGCGAAGAATCGGCAATACGGAATAGAAAAACAAAGCCACAATGGCCGGAACCTTCCCTACACCAAGGAGCGGAATAAAAAAAGCGAGGATGGCCAGACTCGGCAGCGTCTGAATGATATTGACAATGCCGATAATGGTGCCGGCTCCTTTTTTCATTCTGGTAAGCACAACCCCGAGGGGGACGGCAACCAGCACACCTAAGATCACAGCAATGAGCGATATCGTAATATGCTCGTATGTTTTATAAAGAAGCTCGCCCCCATTGGTTTGCAAAAATTGAACAATATGATGCATGACTTATCGCCCCTCCCTATGACAATGCTGCGAGCTGCTTTTCTTCTCCCCAGAGGGAGTCATACACGATGTCGACCAGACTTGCCCTCGTCACAATTCCGATCAGGCGTCGGTCTTCATCCACAACGGGAACATATTTGACACCCCGTTTTAAAATTTTGCGGACCGTGTCGCGCAGCAGTGTGCCGCCCAGTACTGTGTATATATCTTCATGTAAAACTTCACTGACGAGATTGGCCTTTTTCCGGCATTGATCAATGATTTCAACATCGACATAGCCTTGCAGAACGCGCTCGTCATCGACGACCAGCAATGAATCGACCCGTTCCTGCCTCATCAGCTGAATGGCCTCAGAAAGCGTTTTATCCGCGGTGATCGTTACAGGCTGTGTGTTCATAATCTGGTCAACCCGTTCAACATCCGGGCTGGATGACTGAATCAGCCGCTCCTTGCCGATAAATTCCTCAACAAATTCGTCTGCCGGATTTCTTAAAATGTCATCGGGCGTTCCAACTTGAACGATTTCTCCCGCTTTTAAAATCACAATCCGGTCTGCCAGCTTAATCGCTTCATCCATATCGTGGGTAACAAATACGATGGTTTTATGTAAGGTTTTTTGCAGTTTTTTAAATTCTTCCTGGAGGGAATCCCTCGTAATCGGGTCGAGTGCCCCAAACGGTTCATCCATTAAGATAAGCGGCGGCTCCGCGGCAAGTGCCCGTAATACACCAATTCGCTGCTGCTGCCCCCCGCTTAATTCATGAGGGTAACGGTCTACATATTCTGGCCCCATATCGACCAATTTTAAAAGCTCACGCGCCCGCTCTTTCCGCTGCTGCTCCGGCCATTTCAGCAGTTTTGGGACGAGTGAGATATTCTGCTGAATGGTCATATGGGGAAACAGGCCGATCTGCTGAATCACATAGCCAATTTTGCGCCTGAGCTCTACAGGATCCTGGTCCATGATGTTTTCGCCGTCAATGAAAATCTTCCCGGCGGAAGGCTCAATTAATCGGTTAATCATTTTCATTGTTGTCGTTTTTCCGCAGCCGCTCGGCCCGATAAAGCAGATAAATTCGCCTTTTGCAATCTTAAGATTTACGTTGTTCACGGCTTTTTTGCCGCCCTTGTATGTTTTCGAGACATTTTCTAATGTCAGCAAACATCGCACCTCCAAAATTAAGTTTATTCAATTTGTTCAGTTTAAATTTAATTTTTCAGACAATTGAATGCTTCCCATTATAGAATAAAGTTTATAAAATAAAAAGTTTACAATTTGTTCATATTATTTATAAAGTATGTGTAAACGCTGATTTACCCGCATTGACGTGTGTTGATCTCCTTATTGCTCCAATTTCCTGCCAAATTCTCTTTTGACAGCATTTTCGCCGTATCAAAAATGTGGTATATTGACATCGGAATTGTTAGCTGAAAGGATGAAACCGTTGGAGAAAGATCCGTTAACGATCATTGAACAAGCCGAGGACCATTTTATAGAAAGAATCGCGGAAAACATGCATGCATTTGGAATGCCCTCTACCGTCGGACGAGTGCTGGGCATTATTTATATGAATCGAAAACCGATGACGCTTACGGAATTATCTGAGGCCACCGGCATGAGTAAAACACGTATGAGCCAGGTAGTGCGGGAAATGCTTGATGCCAACATTGCCGAGAAGGTATTCGAAAAAGGCGTGCGAAAAGATTTATATGAGGTTGAGCAGGACTACTATCAAACATTTATCACGCTGTTTTCAGCCACCTGGAGCAAAGTCGTCAGCAAAAACAAAATGATGCATAAAAAACTCAATCGGGAGCTGCTTAGCGTGTTGGATGAAGAGCTTACTCCTGAAGCGGAAGAAAAAGTGAATGAGCTGCTGAAGGAATTAAAGGAATGGCTCGATTATTATAATTGGCTCAGCCGTTTGATTGAGTTTTTTGAGAGCGAAGACATTTTTAAATATGTGCCGAAGCCGTAAAAAGTTCCCAAATTCAATTCTGGGAACTTTTTTAGTTCCAATCCAAATGGTTGAATATCAAACTTCAAGAAAACAAACAAAATAATGCATAGTTTACATTAATTTATTCATTATCCATTTTTTGTTGATTATTCTGACTAGCTATTATATAATCTTTTTGAAATGATTATATTAGCTTAGAGGAGGTAATCTATATCAAAAAAAAAGGAATTATAACTGTAATGACTATATGTTTCCTATTATTTTCTTCTTATTACTTTAGTAATATTTCACCTCAGAATCCACTGTTCAAAAAAAATTTTTTGCAACAATTGTCTCCCCAAGGCTTTGGCTTTTATAGTAAAAGCCCTACAGAAGAAAACATTTCATTTCACACAAAAGAAAATTTAAAGTTACCTAATGCACTTCCCAATAATTTTTTTGGGATAAAAAGAGAAGGAAGAGTTCAGGCAATAGAATTAGGCAAAATTGTAGAGAATATCGATCCAAAGAATTGGAAAACTTGTGAAAACAACAACTCCTGCACAAATTTAGAGAAACAAATAAAGCCTATTAAGGTTATAAAAAATGAAGATTATATACATCTTAGCAAAGGAGAATACCTAATATATCGCCAAAAACCACTCTCATGGTATTGGATAGACTTTAAGCAAACTACCTCTTTTGAAAGAAAGGTGCTAAAAATAAAAATAGTATGAAGATATTAAATAGTTTAGAAGGTTATATTGACACCTATAATCCATGGAAAAATACATATGCACTTTTTAGAAGTTTACTTGGTTTCTCAACATTACTAGTACTATTATTCAATAGTACTGATATTTTATTTAGTTATAGTGCAAATAATGTCACATGTGAAAATGTCTATATCCCTACCGCTTTTTGTTTTGCTAAAGAATATAGTATCAATTTTGAGATTATAAGATACTTAATGATTTTTATATTAACCTTAGTGGTTATAGGGTGGAGACCTAGATTTACCGGTTTATTTCACTGGTATATTTGCTATAGTATTCAAACTTCAGCTTTAACTATCGATGGTGGAGAGCAAATTGCAACTGTTCTTTCTTTTCTTATATTACCTGTTACATTATTAGATTCAAGGCGAAATCATTGGAATATAAAGAAAAACAATAATGAATCTTTCACAAAGAAGACAGTATTGTTTTATATAATGACAATAATTAAAATTCAAGTTTTTATCATTTATTTAAACGCAGCTTTAGAGCGATTGAAAAATAAAGAGTGGGCAGAAGGAACAGCAATTTACTATTTCTTTTCTGATCCGGTGTTTGGATTACCTGAATATCAACTTAACTTATTGAATCCACTACTTGAAAGCAATTTTATTGTTGTCATCACTTGGTTAGTAACTATTTTTGAGTTGTTCTTAGCAGCAAGCATAATTTCAAATATCAGAATAAAGAGAATTGCTCTTGTTTTGGGAATATTATTTCATATTGGGATAATATTCAGCATTGGTATTGTAAGTTTTGGCTTGATCATGATATCAGCATTAATTATATATCTGCATCCTGTACAACAAAATATCACTATGAATTGGTGTTCTCCTTTATTTAAATATATATATGTAAAAGGAAAGAGAAATTTCAAAAGAATAGGAGGTGAATCAGTCAAGTATCTTACAAAATTGTTTCATAGCTAACATTTAGATAATGGAGAAATAACTTAATGGAGGTATAATAATTTGAAAAGTAAATTACTTAGGCTATTGATTGTTTCCATGGTGACGATATTGGTTTTTTCATTAGTAGGACTCTCTAAGGAGTCAAGTACATCTGCTAAAGAAAACCATACATTTTCTGGAGAAGATTACTTTAGAGGACTTTTATTTGGACAAGGGGAAGTTGGTAAATTAATTTCAAACGATTTGGACCCTAAACTCGTAAAAGAGGCAAATAGTACAGAAGGTAAAAAGTTAGTAAATGATGTAGTCAAATTTATAAAAAAAGATCAACCACAATATATGGATGAATTGAAACAATCGATTGACAGCAAAGACCCTAAAAAACTCATTGAAAATATGACCAAAGCAGACCAACTTATCCAAAAATATGCTAAGAAAAATGAAAACGTAAAATACTCTTCTAATAAAGTTACTCCATCTTGTGGGCTTTATGCCGTCTGTGTAGCAGCTGGATATTTATATGTTGTGGGCGTTAACGCAGTTGCATTACAAACGGCTGCCGCAGTAACAACTGCAGTGTGGAAATACGTTGCCAAATATTCCTCTTCAGCTTCTAATAATTCTGATTTAGAAGCGGCTGCTGCAAAAACCCTAAAATTGATTCATCAATAATCCATTATAATTGAGTGTCTTGCGGATTGCTCCGCAAGACACTTTTTCAACGTGAACCGTTTAATTTTTTGTAATAAAGATATGAAGCTAGTGTTGAAATAACTAATGCTAAAAGAACTAGCACAATCATAATAAGAATTATATATTCTCCTGTAAAAAATGAAAGAACAGCTATTATAAAACCACACACTACAAGTACTTTAGAGGCGAAGCGATTTCCCAGTTTCCAAACAGTCTCATCTTTTAATGTCCAAGGTGTCCTCAATCCAATAAGATGGTTTTGTTCTGCTAGCTGCATTGAATTTCCACCAATAATTAAAAAGATACCAACACCAAGCCCTATTATTAAATCAATATTCAGTTCGTATCCTAAACTTATCAATAGAGTTGAAAGTTGTAAAATATATAAAAGGATTAACATATTATTAGAAGCTAGGAAAAGCAATGCTTTATTTTTTTGTGTAGACTTAATAGTTAACATATAAAAAGTAAGATAATAAATAAGCATAACAACAGGTATAATAAATATTGTTAAAGGTTTAGATACAATTGCAGCCGGTTTATTTCCTGACCATTGTATCGGTATTTCTTCTGGAAGGTATTGATATAATATAATTGAAGTCAAGAAACTCAAACATACAATAATTATGGAAATTATATTTTTCTTCATAAATCGTTATCCCCTTTATTTATAAAGTTAAGCATCCAATTTATTGAGTCTTGAAGTACTGTTGTATTTAGAGAGTAATAAATAAATTGTCCTTTGCGGTGGTCACTTATGACTTCCGCTTGCTTTAAAATATTCAAGTGGTGCGAAATACTCGGTTTGCTGATATTAAAATGCTCAGCAATATCTCCCGCAGTCATATCCCCTCCTTTTAACAAATCCAAAATTTTTCTCCTTGTTGGATCTGATATAGCTTTGAAAACATTATTCATAGCGTTTTCTCCTTTACAAAAAAACATTTAGACATTTAGATATTTGTATAAATGTATTATTTTCATTATAACTTGAATTTTTTTAAAAACAACCCTCAAATTGGTTATAATATCTGATTTTTGTATTTTTTCAAATACTCGGATAATCCCAACGCTGGAAAATATGTTTAACAGATACTAACACATGTTGTTTATTTAAAAAAACCACCTCTGTTGTATTTAAATAGAGGTGGTTTTTCTATCAGCTATAATAAAATTTCCTTTTTTCTTTTTAATCGGGCTTAATGCTCGTTCAAGCCAGCCCATGACCAAATCGGCAATCACCGCCATCAGAGCTGTGGGGATCGCTCCCGCTAATATAATCGCGGTTCCGTTTGTGGCGTTTGATCCTCTGACGATGATGTCCCCGAGACCGCCAGCACCGACAAATGTCCCGATGGCCGTAATGCCGATGGCAATGACAAGCGCGGTGCGCAGGCCGGCCATTATGACAGAAAGCGCAAGCGGAAGCTCGACCATCCGCAGCACTTGAAATTTTGTCATCCCCATTGCTTTTCCCGATTCAAGATAGGCGTGCTCAATACTGATAATCCCTGTATACGTATTTCTGATAATCGGCAGAAGAGAATACAGAAATAATGACAATATCACCGTATTAGCGCCCAGCCCCATGACAAGCATCAGCACGGCGAGCATGGCGAGAGCCGGGATCGTCTGAATGACATTCGTGACCGCAAAAACCCATCCGCTTAATCTTCTGTATCTGGCTATCAGAATGCCGAGCGGAATTCCAACAATGGCGGCAAATAAAACGCCATACACCGACATCAGAAAATGGCGGTAAAATTCCTGCAGCACGTAACCGCCGTTTTGCGAATAGTATGTGCCAAGCTGCTGTAGTACTTCCATATGATCCACCTCTTTTCTTAGTCAAAATAATGATGTTTCTCTAAAAATTCCTTTGCTACGACAGACGGCTCCTTCAGCTTGCCATCCACCTCATAATTAAGTTCCTGCATCGTTTCCGTGTCGATTTGCCCAATCAGCTTATTGATCACACCTTCAAGTTCCGGATGCGCCTTAAGCACCTTTTCCGGAATCACCGGTGAACAGTCATACGGCGGAAAGAAACGCTTATCGTCTTTTAAGATTTTCAGATCATATGCTTTAATCCGTCCATCCGTTGAATAAGCCAAAACCGCATCCATTTTCCCGTTTTTGACTGCGTCATAGACTAGCCCGATCTGCATTGGATAAGTTGTGCCGAACTCAAAGCCATATGTGCTGACAAAGCCTTTATACCCGTCGCCTTTTCGTTTCAGCCAAGCATTGTCGACGCCTAATTTATATTGGGAAGCATTTTTCTTCAGGTCAGACACGGTGTTAATATGCTCCTTTTCCGCAAACTTTTTTGTTACGGTGAAGGCATATGTGTTATCAAAGCCGTAGGAATCAAACCATTTATAGGAAAAGCGCTTTTGAAACTCGTTCTGCACAATGTTCAGCGCTTTTTTCGGATCTTTCTCCGCTTCCTTGCCGAGGGTGCTTGTTAAATCTGTTCCGGAATAGCGCGTGGCTGAAATATCAATGTCACCGCCCAGCATCGCTTGGTGCTGAACATAGTTTGAGCCGAGGTTTTTCACTAAAGCGGTATTCAAATCTGTATCATGTTCAATAAGCTGCGCGATCATATTCGCTACAATTTCTGATTCTGTCATGCTTTGCGCCCCGATTTTGATCGTGTCGTCAGAAGCGCCGCCGAGACCCGGCAGAGAGCAGCCGCCTAGCAGCATGACAAAGACGAGAGCAAACGCGCCAAGCCATTTGATTTTTGTCATTTTCAACAGTGCCAACTCCTTACGAAACTTCCTTCATCCCTTGCAAGCCTTTCGGCGTCACCTTTCGTTCTGTCACAGCCAGCACATAATCAATAATAATTGCCAGAATTGTGACAGGCACGGCACCGCCAATGATATATTCAGGCTGGTATAGGTTCAGTCCGATAAAAATATAGTCCCCGAGGCCGCCTCCCCCGATAAACGACGCAAGTGTCGCCCAGCCAATTAGGTAGATCGTTGATGTGCGGATCCCCGCCATGATGATGGGAATCGCCAGCGGGATTTCGACGAGCCGAATCTGCTCCCAGCCGGTCATGCCAATCCCTTTCCCCGATTCCAGGAGGTTTTTATTTACACCTTTAATGCCGGTATACGTATTGCGCAGGATCGGCAGCACCGAATAGAAAAATAAAGCGACAATCGCAGGCACTTTTCCTACACCGAGAAGCGGAATAAAAAAGGCTAAAATCGCCAGACTCGGGAGGGTTTGCACAATGTTTACGAAACCGATTACCGCACCTGCGCCTTTTTTCATTCTGGTAAGAGCAACGCCGAGCGGCACTGCAACGATAATGCCCAATACAACGGCTATGAGTGAAATATATAAATGCTCTCCTGTTTTATACAACAGCTCTCCGCCGTTCGTTTGCAAAAAAGTCATCATTTGATTCATCTTAAAAGAGCTCCTCCCCTGGTCAGATCGTCATGAGCTGGTTTTCCTCGTCGCCCCAAATGGAATCGTATACGATATCAACGAGGCTCGCTCTTGTCACAATCCCTGCTAAATGGTTCTGTTCATCGACCACCGGAACATACTTGATCCCCTGCTTCAAAATTTTTCGGACTGTATCGCGAAGAAGCGCCCCTTTTTGAACGGTATATATATCTGAACGGTATACATCGCCAACGATGCTCGCTTTTTTGCGGTTTTGATCAATCATTTCCACATCAACATAGCCCTTCAGCACGTTTTGCCGGTCCACAACGAGCAGCGAGTCAACACGTTTTTCTCTCATCAGCTGAATCGCCTGAGAAAGCGTTTTGTCCGCAGATACCGTCACCGGCGTTCTGTTCATCATTTGCTCTACCCGCTCGATATCCGGTCTTGACTGAATCAGGCGCTCTTTCCCGATAAATTCTTCAACAAACTCATTTGCCGGGTTTCGAAGAATCTCATCAGGTGTGCCGACTTGAACGATTTCTCCCGCTTTTAATATCACAATCCTGTCAGCAAGCTTAATTGCTTCATCCATATCGTGGGTTACAAACACAATCGTTTTGTTTAAGGTTCTCTGCAGTTTTTTGAATTCTTCCTGAAGGGAATCACGCGTAATCGGATCAAGCGCTCCGAACGGTTCATCCATTAAAATGAGAGGGGGTTCCGCTGCCAGGGCGCGCAGCACGCCGATTCTCTGCTGCTGTCCGCCGCTGAGCTCATGCGGATAACGGTCTAAATACTCCGGGCCCATATCCACAAGCTTTAACAGCTCGCGCGCCCGTTCTTTCCGTTTTTCCTCAGGCCATTTCAGCAGCTTTGGTACGAGTGAGATGTTCTGCTGGATGGTCATATGGGGGAACAAACCAATCTGCTGAATCACATAGCCGATTTTTCTCCTCAGCTCAACCGGGTCCTGTTCCATAATATTTTCTCCGTCGATAAAGATCCTTCCAGACGATGGTTCTATCAGTCTGTTGATCATCTTCATCGTTGTCGTTTTTCCGCAGCCGCTCGGGCCGATAAAACAGATAAATTCACCTTTTGCAATATCTAAATCAATGCTGTTCACAGCTTTTTTGCCGCCTTTATATACTTTTGACACTTGTTCCAATTTCAGCAATCCGTGCACCTCCGCAGGTTTCCTTTAAATTTTCTGAAAAGTATAATCCTTATTATAGTTTGAACTTTGTAAAATAAAAAGTTTACAATGTGTTGAAATTATATGTTATTTATAGATTATTTATTGTTATGACCGAGACGGAAAGGGTGTTCTTACAATTACGCCGGATACCTCCCACTTCCTCTGCATTCAGCTATTTTCAACACCAGGAAGAAATATGATATATTGACACCATCAATTGCCATTTGAAGGGATGATCAGCTGTGAAAAAAACCGCTCTCGACATCATTGAACATGCTGAAGAGCATCTCATTGAGAAGATTGCCGAAAATATGCATACGTTTGGAATGCCTTCAACTGTCGGACGTGTGCTCGGAATTATTTATATGAATCGAAAACCAATGACCTTAAGCGAGCTCTCTGAGGCAACGGGCATGAGCAAAACACGGATGAGCCAGGTTGTCCGGGAAATGATCGATGCCAATATCGCCGAAAAGGTGTTTGAAAAAGGCGTACGAAAAGACCTTTATGACGTCGAGCAGGATTATTATCAAACCTTCATTTCTTTATTTGCGGCGAATTGGACAAAGGTCGTGAGCAAAAACAAAGTGCTGTATAAAAAATTAAACCGGGAGCTGAGTGATCTTTTACAAAGGGACGGGCTTACCCCGGAAGCGGAAGAGAAAGTCAATCAGCTGCTGAATGAATTAAAAGAATGGCTTCATTACTATGATTGGCTGAGCAGGTTGATTGAATTTTTTGAGAGTGAGGAAGTCTTTCGGTATGTGCCGAAAACAAAAGAATGCAGCTCTCTAAAATAAGAGAGCTGCTTTTTGCATCATGAGGTTAAGACCGGAAACATGCCTTTCAGCCCGGCACCAATCATCCCGACCGCAACCACGGCTAAGATTAATCCCATCAGTCTGGTAATCACATTCATCTCGGTTTTTCCGAGTTTGCTGCTGATAAAAGCAGAATAGTGGAAAAAGAGAAAGGTCAGGGCAATAACGGCGGCTATGCCGATCATGACAGCCGCATAATGACCAATGCCGCTATGTCCGGCGGAAAGGCTCATCACTGTTGCAATCGTTCCGGGCCCAGCAATGATCGGAATGGATAAAGGTGTGACTGATATATCCGCTTTTTCCTTGCTTTCCTTATGTTCATCATGGTGAAGAGATTGCACGTGCGATTCTTTCGCATTCAATAGATTATAGGCAATGCCGAAAATGAATATGCCGCCCGCCACTCGGAGCGCGTGAATGTTGATATCAAACAGTTTAAAGATAAGATGACCGAAAACCAAAAAAGCTGCGAGAATAAAAAAGGATAAAATAGCTGCCTTCCGGGCAATCGCTTTTCTTTCCGCTGCAGTATAGCCTTCTGTCAGCGTCAGAAATATCGGTACGTTTCCGATCGGATTCGATACTGCGAATAAAGAAATGAAGACGTGAACGATAAATGAGAACATCATATACCTCCTTGTTGATAGTCTCTGCACAGGAAATAGAATGATTCTCCACCCTTTTACCCGGAGGCGATTTCCCGGTAAACCTTTATAGCCTGTCAGAAACGCGCCATGCTACAATGAAGTGACAAATTGAATAGGAAGGACGTATACAGATGTTCAAAAAAATTGCGGCAGATGCCTTGGGCTTATCTGATATCGGAAAAATTATCGAACCTCAGGACTATGACAAAACAGACGCAGATGACTATGTCATGCATGAAGATAATGAGAAAATTTATTTCTTGATTAAAACAAAAGCAGACGAGTATTGCTTTACGAACCTGGCCCTGATCCATGTGGACGGCGAACGCGCCACTTCCTCAAAACGAACGTTGAAACGCTATCCTTATTCGCAATATAAAATCTCTGACGTTTTTCTTGAAACTGCCGGAAAAGTGGATTTGGATGTTGAAATTAAGTTCAAGCTGGGCGGTGAACAATTCGACATTGATGTCCACAAAGACCAGATTGAAAAGTTAAAAGACCTTTATAAAGCACTGCTTCGCATCGCTGAAACAACCTATGAAAATGACATTTTAATCAATCAAGCGGAGCAAAGCTTAGATAAAGCAGTGACGATTCTTCACCATACCCGCCCTGAGCACGTCAATATTGAAACGCAATACAAAGAGCTGACCGAATTCGGATTCACTTGGCTGACATCCGTTCGCTCGCAGTATCATATTAAGGATTTTGGGGATGTATTTGAGAAATATATTAATAACTAGATAAAAAAAGACACAGCTGCTATCGTGCTCGTGTCTTTTTTTGTATGAATATTGATTACTTTACAACTTTTTTCTTTTATAATAAAACTATTAGTCTATTTTCCCTATATTACAGATAAAGGAGTTATTTTATGTATTGTCCTCAATGCGGCCATCAAACAGATGGCGGAAATTTTTGTGAGAAATGCGGATCACCGCTCCCCGGTCATTCAGGCCACCAGCATGCAGCTCAAACTGGAGCCGCTGCAAAGCAAGCAGCAAAACAGTTCGGTTCATTTGTCTTATCCGTCCTGAAACGCCCTTATCAGGAATGTAAAGCAACAGGCGGAGAACAGCTGATCAGCGCAATCATTACGATGGTTCTTTTCAGTTTGCTGACCCCTTTGATGTTTTATATTCTTTTTTCAGACGGTCCCGGAAGCGTAAGCTTTACAGCAATCTTCTTAGAGCCAACCATTTATTTTATTTTATTTCTATTTGGCCTGCATGCATGCATCTTTTTCGCCCTGAAAATCGCGGGAAACCAAGTGTCTTTCAAGGATTCATTCTCAAGATTCGGAGCATTTCTTATTCCTTTTACGGCTATTTTGATTCTTGCCCTTTTCTTCTTTTTATTACATACAGACATTTGCTTTACCATATTAGCCGTTGGTTTAATCGGTGCATTCTTCGCCATTCCTCCTGCGATGCTGAGCAGTTACCAGCATTCATATAAAGGGAAGGTTGATGTCATTTACTCAACGATTGTGATTTATCTGATCATCTGCGTTACATTTCAGCTTATTATCGAACACTATGTCAAAGAAATTTTCCGTTATATGCTCTTTTAAAAACAACCCCATCACCTGCTGGTGATGGGGTTGTTTTATTGAATAGACGTTAAGTAAATTCTTCCGTTCTTCACTACGCCGGTGTAGGTCCAGTTATATGTTCTGAGCTTTGGACTGCCGCCTGATTTTGTGATTTCGAATTCTTCGTATGTTTTAATTGTGATATTCGAGCCGCTTTGGCTAAAGCTTTTGACCTCTACATCAATAAATACTTCAGTCGTCCCCTCGCTATACAATTTCTTAACTAGTTTCTGCTGATCAGCATATAATGTGCTTCCTTTTTCCAAATTACCTTCCATCACTGCAAATTCATTTAAACTCACAGCACTTGATTGATTTGTCAGATAATCAACCATAAATGATGTCACTTGCTCTTTTGTAAGTGTGTCGGAATTAACTTTGGCCTCATTTGATGACGCCCAAGCGGAGGTGTATATTTTAGGATTTTCATTTTTAAGAGTTTTTATATGGTCTCCTATGGAATCAGAAGTGGTCTCCGCACTCTCAAGCTTCCATTCTTTTTGTTTTTTATCATACGACAAATAATAACGATAAGCTGTATGTTCTTGTTTCATCTCAGGTTCTGTATAATCATCAAAATAAGCTGATTCGTGAAGTTCATTTCCGTTCACTGAAACAATCCATTGTCCCTTGTCACTTTGTGAAATAGCAAATGAATCAAGATCGTAATCTGTTTCTATATATTTATCCTTATAATACATATGATTGCTCTTCATCTCTGAAATTTGTTTTTTCGTTTGAGCTTTAACATCGGATACAGCTTTTGTCATCTGTTCGGTTTTCCCATTGGAAAAGGCAGCCGTGTATTGCTCAGTCGCCTTATTAATGGTTTCTATGATGTTTTCTTTTGTTTCTTTATCAGGAACTAATCTCATCTTCATGTCGCTACCTGTAATTGGCATTGCATCAGTCATTTGCTTTCCCCATGGAAAGTCAGTTTTCACAGTCGCCGTCATACTGCCATCAGTCAAAAGAGGGCCATATGTAAAAGTTTTGAATGGATCTTTATGAATTGATTTACCGTTAATCAGCAAATCTCCCTTCCCGCTCTTGATGTCATCCGCTAAGCTGAATGTCACATCGTCTGCTTCCAATGAGAGATCAACACGAAAGCTGTTATCGCCAATCGCCTGAATGTCTTCCTTTTTCACAAGGTCAATGACATCGTTTTTCAGTTTGGCTGAGACTGTATATTCGCCGGGAATGTACGGACCAAGGGTTTGTGCTTGATCTGCTTTCTTTACAGATCCGGCTTCCTCTTTATTGACATATAAATCGGTATTTTTATAATTGCTGGTCACTTCAAAATAAACAGGTGCTACCTTTAAGTCGTAATGGTCAAATACCAGCAGGCTTTTTCCGTCTTTTTCTGCGTATACGATATCCTTGTGGGCTGTTTCCTCACGGAGCGATGCAAAAAGTTCATCTTTTTTGTCTGGATGATCCTTCAAATATGTAAGAAACGGTTTTACATTATTTTTAGTGAGTTTAAGATTGTCATTTACCGGTGTAAGCAGAGTCGCGATTTGAGCCTGATCCCCATCATTTACGGCCTGTTCAAACTTGTCGACTAACCTATCCTTTGAAGTAAAATACGCTCCGGTTTTATATGCGGCGAATAATATAACGCACGCCGCGGCAATGCTGCTCCATAAAATGATGGTTTTCTTAGGGATCGGTTTTCGCGGAGCCTGCCTTGTTTCTGCAGTGCTAGCTGTTTCTTGATTTGCCTGTTTGCTGCCCCCTCCGATCGGGGTGCCGCATTGTTTACAAAACTTGGCTCCTTCATTATTCTGGGAGCCGCAATTCTTACAAAAAAACATGACTTTCCTCCTATTCTACTAATTTGATAACATTTACTGCTTTTCATATTTTATAATAAAACAGAATGAAATTGGGAACGAATGAAAAAATTAAATGTCTATCAGACTAAAAAGGTGAAATGAATATGCAAAAGCTCAGGATTGAATTAGGAGAAGAAACAAATGACGAACTATATGATCTATTGCTGCTCGCTGATCCATCGAAAGACATTGTAGATGAATATCTTGAGAGGGGAGAATGTTACACAGCTTGGGCCGGTGATGAGCTTGCAGGTGTTTATGTATTGCTAAAAACAAGGCCGCAAACAGTTGAAATTGTAAATATTGCGGTAAAAGAATCTCTTCAGAAGAAGGGCTTTGGCAAACAGCTTGTACTTGACGCCATCGAAAAAGCGAAGGAGCTAGGGGCGGACACGATTGAAATCGGCACGGGGAATTCCAGCATTCATCAGCTTTCCCTCTATCAAAAATGCGGATTCCGCATTCAGGCGATCGACCACGATTTCTTTCTCAGACATTATGATGAGGACATTTTTGAAAACGGGATTCAATGCCGCGATATGGTGAGGCTTTATTTGGATCTCTGAAAGCATAAAAAAGCCGCCGAGAAAATCCCGGCGGTCTTTTTATTACTTGTTATTACTTGTTTAAGTTGTAGAAAGAGTTGATACCGTGGTATTGAGCAGTTTCAGCCAACTGATCTTCGATACGAAGAAGCTGGTTGTATTTCGCAACACGGTCCGTACGAGACGGAGCACCTGTTTTGATTTGTCCTGCGTTTGTTGCCACAGCGATGTCAGCGATTGTGCTGTCTTCAGTTTCACCAGAACGGTGAGAGATAACAGCTGTGTAGCCTGCGCGTTTCGCCATTTCGATCGCATCGAATGTTTCAGTCAATGTACCGATTTGGTTTACTTTGATCAGGATAGAGTTGCCTACGCCGTTTTTAATACCTTCAGAAAGTTTTTTCGTGTTTGTAACGAAGAGGTCGTCACCAACAAGCTGAACTTTTTTGCCAAGACGCTCAGTAAGAAGCTTGTGGCCTTCCCAGTCGTTTTCATCAAGTCCGTCTTCGATAGAGATGATTGGGTATTTAGAAACAAGCTCTTCATACCAGTCAACCATTTCAGCAGATGTTTTCACAACGCCTTCGCCAGACAGATGGTATTTGCCGTCTTCTTTGTTGTAGAACTCAGAAGATGCAGCATCCATAGCAAGTTTAACTTCTTCGCCAGGTTTGAAGCCGGCTTTTTCGATTGCTTCAACGATTGTTTGAAGCGCTTCTTCGTTAGAACCAAGGTTTGGAGCGAATCCGCCTTCGTCACCTACAGCAGTGTTTAAGCCTTTTGCGCTTAATACTGATTTCAGGCTGTGGAAGATTTGAGCGCCCATGCGAAGTGCTTCACGGAAGTTAGGAGCACCTACAGGCATGATCATGAATTCTTGAATATCCACGTTGTTATCAGCATGCTCTCCGCCGTTTACGATGTTCATCATCGGTACAGGAAGCGTTTTTGAGTTGAATCCTCCAAGGTATTGGTAAAGAGGAATCTGTAAGAAATCAGCAGCAGCACGCGCACAAGCCATAGATACGCCAAGGATTGCGTTCGCACCAAGTTTGCCTTTGTTTTCAGTACCGTCAAGCTCGATTAAAAGCTGATCGATTGCGTTTTGTTCAGTTACATCAAAGCCAAGAAGCTCTGGAGCAATGATTTCGTTTACGTTGTTAACAGCTGTTAACACGCCTTTTCCAAGGTAACGGTCTTTGTCGCCGTCACGAAGCTCAACCGCTTCGTATTCACCTGTAGAAGCTCCGCTTGGCACTAATGCGCGGCCGAAAGCTCCTGTTTCTGTATATACTTCAACTTCAACTGTTGGGTTGCCGCGGGAGTCTAATACTTCGCGTGCATAAACATCAACAATGTATGGCATGAGTTTTGTCTCTCCTTTTGATTTTCAAATTATTTTTGAATTAAAGATGTTCCTGTCATTTCTTTCGGTTTTTCAACACCAAGAAGGTCTAATAACGTTGGTGCAAGGTCGCCTAGGATTCCGCCTTCACGCAGCGTAATGCCTTCTTTCGTTACAATCACAGGGACTGGGTTTGTTGTATGCGCAGTGTGCGGTTCGCCTGATTCTGTAATCAGAATGTCAGCATTACCGTGATCAGCGGTAATGATAGCGTGTCCGCCTTTAGCAAGGATCGCGTCAACGACTTCGCCCAAGCATTCGTCCACTGCTTCAATTGCTTTAATTGTTGGTTCAACCATTCCGGAGTGGCCGACCATATCAGGGTTTGCGAAGTTAAGAATGATCGCGTCATGCTTGTCAGCTTCAATTTCTTTGACAAGCGCGTCTTTCACTTCATAAGCACTCATCTCAGGCTTCAAGTCATACGTTGCAACTTTAGGCGAGTTGATGAGAATACGCTCTTCACCCGGGAATTCAGCTTCACGGCCGCCGCTCATAAAGAACGTGACGTGCGGATACTTTTCAGTTTCTGCAATTCGAAGCTGTTTTAACCCGTGCTGAGATAATACTTCTCCGACTGTGTTATCAAGATTTATCGGTTTAAACGCTACATAGCCGTCAACTGTTTCACTGAAGTGAGTCAGGCAGACGAAATACAGGTTCTTTGGATAATTCTCGCCGCGGTCGAAGTCACGGAAGTCTTTGTTTGTGAACGTGTTGGAAATCTGGATGGCGCGGTCCGGTCTGAAATTATAGAAAATCACAGAATCGCCGTCTTGGATTTTCGCAACAGGCTCACCGTTTTCTTTTGTGATGACAGATGGAATCACGAATTCATCGTAGATACCATTTGCATATGAATCATCAACAACATCCAGGGCGCTGCGGTAAGATGGGCCTTCGCCGTACGCCATTGCGCGGTACGCTTTTTCTACACGGTCCCAGCGTTTGTCGCGGTCCATAGAGTAGTAACGTCCGGAAATGCTGGCGATTTCACCTACACCGATTTCCTTGATTTGATCGTTCAACTGGTTGATGTACGTTTTCGCTGTCTGCGGACCTACATCACGGCCGTCAAGGAAGCCATGGATATAAACCTTTGTCAGCCCTTCTTTTTTCGCAAGCTTTAACAGTGCGAATAAATGATTGATATGGCTGTGCACGCCTCCGTCAGATAAAAGACCGAACAGGTGCAAGGCTTTATTGTTTTCTTTCGCGTTGCTGATCGCGTCAAGGAATGTTTGATTGCGTTCGAACTCTCCTTCGCGAATGGCAACATTTACGCGTGTTAAGCTTTGGTACACAATACGTCCCGCACCGATATTTAAGTGACCTACTTCGGAGTTCCCCATTTGCCCTTCAGGAAGACCTACAGCCTCGCCTGAAGCAGTCAATGTTTGATGAGGATACTGGTTCCAATAGCGGTCAAAATTCGGTTTTTTCGCTAAAGCGACTGCGTTCCCTACTGTTTCGTTACGTAATCCGAACCCATCAAGAATGATGAGTGCAGCTGGTTTTTTACTCATATTGACCTTCCTCCAATAATTGAACGAATGACTGTGGCTCAAGGCTCGCGCCGCCGACCAAAGCACCGTCAATATCGGACTCTGCCATATATTCTTTAATGTTTGCAGGCTTTACGCTTCCGCCATATTGGATGCGAAGCTTGTCTGCAGCTTCTTGGCTGAAGCTTTCAGCGACGGTTTTACGGATATGCGCACACACGTCATTCGCATCTTTCGCTGTAGAAGATTTGCCTGTTCCGATTGCCCAGATTGGCTCATACGCAATAACAGAAGCAGCAACTTGTTCTTCAGAAAGACCAGCAAGGCCTTTTTTCACTTGGTCAGCAACAAGATCATTTGTTTTGCCGGCTTCACGCTCTTCAAGCGTTTCACCTACACAGATGATCGGCACAATGCCGTGTTTGAAAGCTGCGTGTGCTTTTTTGTTAACTGTTTCATCAGTTTCAGCGAACATTTCACGGCGCTCAGAGTGGCCAATGACGCAGTAGTCAACGCCAAGGTCTTTCAGAGCAACCGGGCTGATTTCGCCTGTGAACGCGCCGCTTTCTTCGAAGTGCATGTTTTGAGCGCCGACTTTTAGGTCAGTGCCTTTCACAGCAGAAGCAAGCTTTTCTAAGAAAAGCGCTGGCGCGCAAACAACAGCTTCAGCTTTGTCTGCTGCTGGAATGGAAGATTTCACTTCTTCAACGAAGCTGACAGCTTCGCCGAGTGTTTTGTTCATTTTCCAGTTACCGGCGATAATTGGTTTTCTCATCTGTTCCACTTCCTTATAGCAGTTTTGAGATTATTTATCGTTCAGTGCAGCTACCCCTGGAAGCTCTTTGCCTTCCATAAACTCAAGGGATGCGCCGCCGCCTGTTGAGATGTGGCTCATTTTGTCAGCAAGGCCGAATTTTTCAACCGCTGCTGCAGAGTCTCCTCCGCCGATGACAGAGTATGTATCTTTCGCCTCTGCCAATGCTTCCGCAACCGCTTTTGTTCCTTGAGCGAACAAGTCGATTTCGAATACGCCCATTGGTCCGTTCCACACGACAAGTTTGCTGTTTTTGATGACGTCAGCATACGTTTCGCGTGTTTTCGTACCAATGTCGATTGCTTCTAAATCACTAGGGATTTCAGAGATCGGCACAATTTTCACGTTTGCATCGTTAGAGAAATCATCTGCAACGAGTACATCTTCAGGCATGTAGAAGTTAACGCCTTTTTCTTTAGCGCGGTCCATAAATGATTTCGCAAGCTCGATTTTATCCTCTTCAAGAAGAGATTTACCGACTTCATAGCCAAGCGCTTTTACGAAAGTATAAGCAAGACCTCCGCCGATGATCAGGTTGTCTACTTTATCAAGAAGACTTTCGATTACACCGATTTTGTCTTTTACTTTCGCTCCGCCGATGATCGCTGTGAACGGGCGGTCAGGATTGGAAACCGCTTTTCCAAGTACATCAAGCTCTTTTTCCATTAAGAAACCTGCAACTGCTGGCAGATGCTCGGCAATTCCAGCTGTAGATGCGTGAGCACGGTGGGCAGCACCGAATGCGTCATTTACATATACATCTGCAAGCTCAGCAAATGCTTTTGCAAGCTCAGGGTCATTTTTCTCTTCACCAGGATAGAAACGTACGTTTTCCAATACAAGAACGTCTCCGTCCTCCATCTCAGAAATTTGTGCTTTTACAGCATCGCCGTATGCTTCATCCGCTTTTTTCACTTCTTTGCCAAGCAGTTCGCCGAGACGTGCAGCGACAGGAGTTAAACGAAGCTCCTCAACCACTTCGCCTTTCGGGCGGCCTAAGTGGCTCGCAAGAAGGACTTTTGCGCCTTGGTCTGCAAGGTGTTTGATTGTTGGAAGCGCAGCACGGATACGTGTATCGTCTGTTACTTCCCCGTCTTTCATTGGAACGTTAAAGTCAACGCGGCAGAATACAACTTTGCCTTTTACGTCGATGTCTTTGAGAGTTTTTTTATTCATGCCTAGGAGATCCTCCTTCAAAATGGTTTGCATACAGCACGAAAAACGTGAAACCGTCTGTTCAAGCGATAACTCCGCTAGGGCAGATCGCAGTCTTTTTCGGCACAGGGCAGTTGGTCTAAAAGCCAGGGCAGCGGCCTTAGGCGAAAGCGCCGGCAAAACTGCTTAAAACGCGGTCGTTTCTCTATCACAGAGCGTTTTCTGAAAGCCGGTCTTCATGGAAAAAGGGAAAGGGAGTCCGTCCCCTTCCCTTGTCCGCTTTCATTATAGCGCTTCTATTCGAAAGAACCAAGTCAGGTCCTTTTTCAGCTATAAATTAAAGACCTTTTTTTGCGATGTAAGCTGCAAGGTCAACAACGCGGTTAGAGTAGCCGCTTTCGTTATCGTACCAAGAGATTACTTTTACCATGCTGCCTTCCATAACCATTGTAGAAAGAGCATCGATTGTAGAAGAGTTTTTGTTTCCGTTGTAGTCGCCAGAAACTAATGGCTCTTCGCTGTAGCCAAGGATTCCTTTAAGGTCGCCTTCAGCCGCTTCTTTAAGAGCTGCGTTTACTTCTTCAGCTGTTACTTCTTGGTTCAGTTCAGCAACCAAGTCAACTAGAGAAACGTTTGGAGTTGGAACACGCATTGCTCCACCGTTCAGTTTGCCTTTTAGTTCAGGAAGAACTAGAGAAACTGCTTTAGCAGCACCAGTTGATGTTGGGATGATGTTTTCAGCTGCTGCACGCGCACGACGGTAGTCTTTGTGCGGAAGATCAAGGATTTGCTGATCGTTTGTGTAAGAGTGAACAGTTGTCATCATACCGCGTTTGATGCCGAATTTATCGTTAAGTACTTTTGCAAACGGCGCAAGGCAGTTTGTTGTGCAAGATGCGTTAGAGATAACATCGTGGTTAGCCGCATCGTATTTATCTTCGTTAACACCCATAACGATTGTGATATCTTCTTCGTTAGCAGGAGCAGAGATGATTACTTTTTTCGCGCCAGCTTCTAAGTGTTTCGCAGCGTCTGCGCGTTTTGTGAAGAAACCAGTAGATTCAACTACGATTTCAACGCCTTGTTTGCCCCAGCTAAGTTTAGCAGGATCGCGTTCTGCAGAAACTTCAATTGTTTTGCCGTTAACAACAAGGTTGTTACCGTCAACTGAAACTTCAGCGTCTAATTTTCCGTGTACAGAATCATATTGTAAAAGGTGAGCCAGCATGTTAGCATCTGTTAAATCGTTAACCGCTACTACCTCAACTTCAGGATTGTTTAATGCTGCGCGGAATACGTTACGTCCAATACGACCAAAACCGTTAATACCGACTTTTACTGCCATGATTGTTTCCTCCTTTAAATAAGTGAGAGATATTTATATTGAGGGATTATTCATCCCTTAATAACTTCTTTGCGGCTCCTTCGTCTGTGACGAGAACCGTGTTGCGTGGCTTTTTAAAGTAAGCCTCGATCGCCTCGGCTTTTGATGATCCGCCCGCTACCGCAATAATATCGGGGATGGCGTCTATGTCATCCAGCTGCATTCCGACAGAATGCACTTTGTGAACCACTTCGCCGTCCGCGTTAAAATAGTAGCCGAACGCTTCCGTCACCGCGTCGTTATCATCTATTTTCTTTAAGTCTTCTAAAGGCGTGTTTCTGCGCTGAGCCATAGTTTTAGCTTCGCCGATTCCGTGAACCAGCATACTCGCTGATTTAATGGTGTTCAGCACCTCTTTGACAGAAGGCTCTTCAATAATAGATGAATAGGCGCCTTGTGACAGCTGTCCCGGAACAAACAAAAGCCGGTAAGTGCCTGAAGCCTTCTCCGCCATATGCGCGCATATGGTGTTCGCCTGGTTTTTCACGTCTTCGCCTAAACCGCCTCTTGCAGGCACAAACAAAAGCTCGCGGTTTTTAGAATCCGGCGTCATCATTTCGGCGACAGCTTCAATTGTCGTACCGCCAGTTACAGCGACGATATTTTTGCCTGTAAATCTTTTTTTCATACATGCGACAGCCGCTCTTCCCATTTCTTTTTTGACCCATGGGGATTGATCGCTGTCTCCGGATACGATAATGGCATCCTTTAGATTTAAACGTTCTTTTAATGTCTTTTCCAAAAGAGTCAAACCTAAAACATCTTTCATCGTATCTTCCAAAACAGAAAGCAGTTCATAGCCCTCTTCTGTCAATGTCATGCCGTTTGTCTTAATATCGACCAGGTTCTGTTCCTTTAAAAACTGAACCTCGCCCCTCAGCACACGCTCGCTGATTTCGAGACTGGCAGACAGGCTTCTTCGCCCGATGGGTTCTGTCAGCCTGATATACTGCAAGATTTCAAACCTCTTTTGCATAACGAGCAGAAGATCAGGCAATAATTTTTTTTGAGCTTGTATTAACTGGTTCATGACTCAAACGTTCCTTCCTTTTTTGCTGGACATTATATGTCCCGCTATGACAAAAAACGTCCCATCATAGCCAAAAAAAATCATTTCTGCTTTCTTTAATTATTTTAACAGGGTGGAATTGTTTATTCAACTGTTAAGAGCCAATTCATCGACAATATTCGCAGAGTTTTCATGCCGCGTCGTTTTATCCAGCAATATTTTATCCTATATATCTTTATCTTATACAGAAAGCGCCAAATGGTGCATCCCAATATAAACAGCCCTTCCCGTAGAAAGGGCCGTTTCATTAAAGCGTTTTCATTTTATCCAAAGCTTTTCAATTTCCTCGAGCGATTTGTTCTTCGTTTCCGGACAGATCGTAACGACAAACAGGAAACAAAGGATGTTAATCACCGCAAAGATCCAAAATGTATAGGCGAGCCCGAAAGAATCGATCATCATTGGCACAAACTGTCCGATCGCCCAGTTTGCTCCCCATAAAAAGATGGTCGCAATGCCCGCGGCCCGCGCACGCAGATGGTTCGGGAAGATTTCAGAAATCATAATCCATGTGATCGGTCCGACCGAGACACAGAAAGCAGCGACAAAACCTAATATAAGGACGATCATCATGATCCCGCTTGTTAACTCAAAGTAAAACGACGTCCCGATTAAAATCATAAAAATAGCCATAAAAGCAGAACCGATGGACATCAGTTTTTTTCGTCCGACTTTATCAATCAGCAACACCGCAATAACGGTAAAGATGACTTCTACAACACCGACGATACAAGTTGTCACAAATCCGGCGTTTTGCCCGAATCCCATCATTTTAAAGATTTCCGGCCCGTAGTAAGTAATGGCGTTCATGCCGATGACTTGGTTAAAGAGCGCCAGCAGGATTCCAATGACAAGCGCCTTTCTGAGCCCCGGCTTAAACAGCTGGGAGAGCGACCCCATTTGTTCTATTTTTAAAGAGTTCTCAATGTTCTTTAATTCTTCTTTTGCAACAGTTTCTCCATTAATACGTGTCAGGATCTTTAAAGCTTCATTTGTTTTGCCCGCTTTCGCCAGCCATCTCGGACTTTCCGGGACGACGAGCAGGACAAGGAAAAAGATGACGGACGGCACCATTCCATAAGCAAGCATCCATCTCCAGCCGGTGTGCACGCCCCATTCGTATGTTCCGGACCGCTGCACAGCTAGATTAATAAAGTATGTAGCGGAAATACCCAGTATCGTAAAGAGCTGATATAAGGAAGATAAACTTCCGCGTATGGCGGGCGGTGCCGCTTCTGTAATATACGTAACAGAGAGCGATGAGCCCATCCCGATTCCCAGCCCCCCGATAATCCTTGCAATGATTAAGGTGGACACGTCTTGAGAAAGCGCTGAAACGATTGCTGATATCGCAAATAACAAAGCGGCTGTCATTAAAATTTTTCTCCGGCCGAATCTGTCACTTAAAAAGCCGGATATCCCGACGCCCACAACTCCTCCAATCATAATGCTTGAAATGACAAGTCCCTCCATAAACGGACTCAGGCTGTATAAATCTTTCAGAAAACCGATGGCGCCAGAAATCACTGCCGTGTCATAGCCATACAATAAGCCGCCAAGCCCCGCCGCACATGAGATCAAAATGACAAATCCCATTGAATGGCTTCGTGTTACAGGAACATTTGGTTCTAATTGAGTTGGAGTATTCTTCATTTCCCTGCCCTCCCGAATGTTGAGTAAAGCGTTTTCATTCAAAACTTCAATTGTACGTACTTATATTAAAATTTAACGAAAATTACATTTAATTAGTACGTACAAATATAGAATAATCTTGTTTGCATTTTCTGTCAATGTTTTCTTACAAAGAACGCTGTGATATACTGAAATTTGTCCGTATACATTTTGGAGGAATGGATATGTTACCAAAATACGCGCAAGTAAAAGAAGAAATCAGTTCTTGGATTAATCAAGGCAAAATACTGCCCGATCAAAAAATCCCTACCGAAAACGAATTAATGCAGCAATTCGGCGTCAGCCGGCATACCATCCGTAAAGCGATCGGAGACCTCGTATCACAAGGTCTGCTGTACAGCGTGCAAGGCGGAGGCACCTTTGTCGCTTCACGCTCTGCTAAGTCAGCGCTGCATTCCAATAAAACGATCGGTGTTTTGACAACCTACATATCAGACTATATTTTCCCGAGCATCATCAGAGGAATCGAGTCCTATTTAAGCGAGCAGGGGTATTCTATGCTTTTGACAAGCACAAACAACAACCCGGACAACGAAAGAAGAGGCTTAGAAAACCTGCTGTCCCAGCATATTGACGGACTCATCGTAGAACCGACAAAAAGCGCCCTTCAAACCCCAAACATCGGCTATTATCTGAACTTGGAGAAAAACGGCATTCCTTTTGCGATGATTAACGCGTCATATGCCGAGCTTGCCGCGCCAAGTTTTACCTTGGATGATGTGAAAGGCGGGATGATGGCGGCGGAGCATTTGCTTTCTCTCGGCCACACGCATATGATGGGTATTTTTAAAGCTGATGACACACAAGGCGTGAAACGGATGAACGGATTTATACAGGCGCACCGGGAGCGTGAGTTGTTTCCTTCTCCGGATATGATCGTGACATTTACAACGGAAGAAAAAGAATCAAAACTTCTGGAGAAAGTAAAAGCCACACTGGAGAAAAACAGCAAGCACATGCCGACAGCCATTCTTTGTTATAACGATGAAATTGCGCTGAAGGTGATTGATATGCTGAGGGAGATGGATCTTAAAGTGCCGGAAGATATGTCTATCGTCGGGTATGATGATTCACATTTCGCCCAAATCTCAGAAGTGAAACTAACCTCTGTCAAACATCCGAAATCAGTGCTTGGAAAAGCAGCCGCCAAATATGTCATTGACTGCTTAGAGCATAAAAAGCCGAAGCAAGAGGATGTCATATTTGAGCCTGAGTTGATCATTCGCCAGTCCGCACGAAAACTGAATGAATAAAAAAAGCAATGTATGGGTCTCCCCGCTACATTGCTTTTTTTTATAGCTGTTATCTGTTTTTCCAAACGTCAGCGATGATTTCAAACGAACGCATTCTGTCTGCGTGTTCAAAGGTTTCTGAGTTAACCATAATTTCGTCAGCCTGTGTCGTTTTGACGAAATCTTCAAGCTTCGCCTTCACTTCTTCCGGACCTCCGACAATCGTGGAGCTCAGCTGCTCATTGACCATCGCTTTTTCATACGGGCTCCAGATTTGGTCCATATCCTCAACAGGCGGTTTAAGCTGGTTCGGCGTACCGCGGACAAGATCAAGAAACCTTTGATAATGCGAAGTCGCAAGGTGCTGCGCTTTCTCGTTTGTATCTGCCGCGATAATGGTGACACCGACCATCGCATACGGTTCGTCGAGCACGTCTGACGGCGTGAAGGAATTGCGGTACAGCTCCAAAGCGGGAACCGTATTCGCCGGTGAGAAATGGGCCGCGAACGCAAACGGAAGACCAAGTTCGCCAGCCAGACGGGCGCTGAAGCCGCTTGAGCCCAGCAGCCAAATCGGCACATCTATGCCCTCTCCGGGAATGGCGCGAACTTGATTACGCACATTTCCTGACGGTTTAAAATAATTGCGCAGTTCCTCTAATTGTTCTGGAAAATCCTCCCCGCTGTTGATGTTTCTTCGGAGCGCTCTGGCTGTCAATTGGTCTGTTCCCGGCGCACGTCCAAGCCCCAGATCAATCCGCCCGGGATACAGTGTTTCCAGTGTGCCGAATTGTTCAGCAATGACTAATGAAGAGTGGTTCGGGAGCATAATGCCGCCGGAACCGACGCGGATTTTCTTCGTGCCTCCGGCAATATGGCCAATCAAAACTGCGGTGGCAGAGCTTGCAACACCTTCTATATTATGATGTTCAGCAAGCCAGTAACGGTGATAGCCCCATTCCTCTGCCCGGCGCGCCAAGTCCATGCTGTTTCGGAATGATTCTGCAATCGTTCCTCCCTGAACAACCGGAGATAAATTCAAGACAGAAAGCAAGGTATCTTTGCGTTGGTTGTTAGACATATTGTTCTCCTTTGCAAATGTGTTATCAGTAAACAGCCCAAAGCTGTCAGGTCATGATTGAAAGAACTTCTATCACACCATAACACAACTGCATTCAGGAATAAAAGAATTTGATTCGATGAAATTCGAACAATATAAAACGAACGGTTTGGAACATTATTCTGCTCCAAACAGATCCTTAGCCATCTCAATAAAGAGCTTAGCCGCCAGAGAAGCCTCCTTTAGCGACGGAACAGCAAGCTGCACATCACGGTATACCTGCGGGTCCAATTCCCGGGTCACCACATGCTCCGGCAGCGGCATCCCCGACATGGACATTTCTGATAAAATCGCGAGACCCAGGCCTTCTCTGATCATACTGATCGAGGTGTTGATGTTATAGACCGTGAAAGCTGGGTGCAGCGTAGCGCCCGCCTGCCTGAACATATCGACAAATGGTGATTCATAGCCTCCGTCACAGACGATCATCGGTTCATGGTCAAGATCTTTCAGCGTAATGGCCGAATGACTGGCAAGCGGGTGATCGTCCCTGAGCACGACAGCCATTTTGTCTTTTTTCAAATGGATGTACTCCATCTCCTCTGTTGGATACAGAAGAATGCCGACATCTATCATCCGCGTATGAAGCCACTCCTTGACTTCATTTACAGTTCCCTCGTGCAGCACGAGCTCAAGTTTTGGATATTTTTGTTTAAATTCACTGATCAGCTTCGGCATAAAATAAGCCGAGGCAGTTGAGAATGTGCCGATATGGATCGTTCCCAGTTCAAGCCCTTTTTCCGCTGCTGCTACCTGCTCAACTTTTTCAATGCCTTTTAAGACTTCTCTAATGTGTACTAAGATCTGTTTTCCCGTATCCGTCAGCATCAGGCCATTGCGGCGGTCACGAATGATCAGCTTTACATCAAGCTCAGCTTCGATCGCAGAAATCGCATGGCTGACAGCCGGCTGTGTCATGTTCAGCGCCTGACCCGCTTTTGTAAAGCTTCCCGTTTCAGCTATTTTCACAAAAACCTTTAATTGTGTAATAGTCATAACAATTTACTTATGCTCCTTATAAAAAAGATTCATTTTATTTATCTTATGTTCTACCGTATCATATGATGGAAAAGTTCTACAAGGAGTGAATGAACAATGAAGCAGCTCTCAAAAACGCGGACAGCTCTCCTGCTCGCATTTCTCGTCATCATGTGGGGCGTCAATTGGCCGCTGTCCAAAGCCGCGCTCGCCTATTCTCCGCCATTATTGTTCGCGGGCATCCGAACGCTGATCGGCGGGCTTTTATTAGTCATTGTCGCACTGCCGCGTATTCATAAATTACGCTTAAAAGAAACGTGGCCGATTTATCTTGTTTCTGCTCTTTTAAATATTACATTATTCTACGGCCTGCAAACGATCGGGCTGAATTATCTTCCGGCCGGCCTGTTTTCTGCAATCGTCTTCTTTCAGCCTGTTCTGATGGGTGTATTTTCTTGGCTGTGGCTCGGCGAATCCATGTTTGTAATGAAAGTGATTGGCCTCATCCTCGGTTTTGCGGGAGTAGCCGTCATTAGTGCTGCGGGCTTTGGCGGGCATATTTCTGTCATTGGGGTTCTGCTGGCTCTCGGCTCCGCAGTCAGCTGGGCGCTCGGGACGGTATATATGAAAAAAACAGGCAGCCGCGTCGATTCCATCTGGATGGTCGCTCTGCAGCTGACGATCGGAAGCGTGTTTCTGCTTATATCCGGCTTTTGGACAGAAAGCTTTTCGGCGATCCAATGGACAGCTCCGTTTATCACGAGCCTGCTGTTCATCTCCGTATTCGTTATCGCGCTCGGCTGGCTTGTCTTTTTTACGCTTGTCGGTTCAGGCGAAGCAAGCAAGGTCGCATCTTATACTTTTTTGATTCCGCTCATATCAATCGTGGCCAGCTCCATTTTCCTGCATGAACCGCTCACCCTTAGCCTCTTCGCAGGGCTGCTGCTGATTGTCACGAGCATCTGTCTCGTGAATACAAAATCAAAAGCGCAGAAAGCTGCGGCGATTGGTATAAACGAGAAAGCTGCACAATAATAAAAACCCTCTTGCCGGATGCGGCAAGAGGGTTTCTTATTTACTGATGCTTGCGTCCTTTGACCAAATATGCAACTGTAATCAAAAGGTAGATCGCCGCAGTAATGCCGGTAATGACAATTGATGTTGTCATGATGACCCCGATTAGAATGGCGAGTAATGCCACAATCGCAAACCATGTCGTGTACGGGAACCATTTTACATAATAGGCCGGTGTTTCCGTTTGCTGTTTTCTCGATTTTAAATGAGCGAATCCGATGATCAGCCAAATGAATAAAACGGTATATCCCAATGATCCCATTAAATAATTAAATGTTTGGCTTCCTGCGAACAGAGAAATCAATACGCCAATATAGAGAGAAGAAGTGCACATCAGAATCGCAAACATCGGTACGTTTTTCGATGAAAGCTTCGAGAAGACCTTTGGAAGCCTTCCGTCACTTGCCTGTGTATACAAAATGCGTGATGATCCGTATAAACCTGAATTCATAGAAGAAATGATCGCCAGCAGGATGACTGCATTCATGATATGATCCGCGCCCGGAATGCCTACCATTTTAAAGACCATCACGAAAGGACTTTCCGGAACGGAATTGACTTGGTTCCATGGAATCAGGCTGACGATGATGAAAAACGGCAGCAGGTAAAACGCGACAATCCGTGTCAGTGTGCTGCGGACAGCTTTCGGGACAACCTTTTCCGGATTTTTTGTCTCTGCAAGCGTTACACCGATAATTTCTGTACCGCCGTAAGAGTAGATGACGACAAGCATCGCCGTGATCAGCCCTGTGCCGCCGTGCGGGAAAAATCCGCCGTGGTCTGTCAGGTTGGAAAATCCGGATGCTGTATGATCACCGAATGATACAAATAAGAGCAGCAATCCCAGAATAATAAAGATAATAATAACGGTAATCTTGATCATTGCCAGCCAATATTCAGTTTCGGCGAAGATTTTAACAGAAAGCAAGTTTATAATCGTGACGATAAGAGAAATTCCTAATGCCAACACCCAGATCGGGCAGCCCGGCAGCCAATATTGAATGAAAATCGCAGCTACAACAGCTTCAGCCGCAATGTTAAGCACCCACATTTTCCAGTAGATCCAGTCCAAAAAGTAAGCGGCGTAATTTCCCAATACCTGCTGGACAAGATCACGGAAGGTTCTGGCGTTACGGTTTCGAACAGCCATTTCCGCCAGCCCCTGCATAATAAACAGCAAAATAATCCCGCCGAGCAGATATGCGATAATGACAGATGGCCCTGCCACATCGATCGCTGAGCTGCTCCCCTTAAATAAACCTGCGCCGATTGCTCCGCCCAGCGCCATCATCATAATATGGCGGGACGTCATCGTGCGTTTTAACGTTTGATTGTCGTTTTTCATCCTCTTCTACCTCTCCTTCTCGTTTTCAAAAACAAAAAAGCCCGCCGTCTCCTACCTAATCTAATAGATAAAGAGACGACGAGCCTTCGGCTGACCGCGGTACCACTCTTGTTGATTCTTCATGAAGAATCCTGCTTTTGACCTGTAACGAAGGTTAGCCGTTAAAACATAGGGAATATTCAATCTATTCCGTTCCGTCTTACCACTCCCGGGCGAGTTCAAAGAAGAATCAGGCTGCGTCGCACCACCCCGCAGCTCTCTGTTCTGATCACTTTCTTTTACTGCTCCCAATCTATGTGTTTTAGTTTTCTGAAAAACTCAAATTTTATGATCTGAATATATTAACATAATATACGTGCTTCTCTTTTAACTGTCAATAACTTCAGAGAAAAAAGAAACTGTTATTTTGTCCCTTTTCGAATGGCTTTCCAAAAGGATTCTGACTCGTTTCCTAATGCGTAAACTGAAACACCTGCTATTTTATATTGCTTTGCCAGATGGCTTTTCGTTTGAACGGTTTTTTCGTTTTCATACCACACGACATGTTTATGCTTCTTTTTGTCAACATAAGAAAATGTCATCGAGCCTGATTTTTTGTTGAATGCCGGCTTTGCTTTTTGTTTTTGGATGAGGGATTTGAGCTCATTCCATTCCCTTATTGTGCTGGCACTTCCGTCTTTTACATCCCAGTCATAGCCGTACGCAGGGATTCCCATGATGACTTTATTGGCTTTGATCTTTTTGACTGAAAACTGCAGAGAGCTTTTGATCCAGTTTGTGCTTGCCACTGACCCCGGCTCACCCCAAATGCCGTGTTCATCGTAGGTCATGACTTGTACGAAGTCGGCATATTTGCCGATTTTCGCATAATCATACGGCCAGCTCCAGTCATCATTTTTATCATCGGCGCTTTTGGCCGGAACGGATACCATTGTTTTAATATGTTTCTTATTCAAAGCCTGTGAGACATATTGAATGAAGTTCGAGTATGCAGCGCGGTCTTCTGGATTTACTGCTTCAAAATCGATATTGATTCCGTAATATGAGTGCTTTTTGGCCAGTGTAATTAACTGATCTGTGAATCGTTTTTTCGCTGTTTTATTGCTCATGACCCGACTCGCTAAATCTCCGTCAAAATCATAAATGGCATCATTATAGTTTGAAATGACAGCCCATGTCTTGATTTTTTTCTTTTTCGCATATGTCAGCTGCTTAGTTGGGGCATCGCCAATGATTTGTCCGTTTTTTTCAAACGCAAATGTATCGGTTGCGATGGCATTCATGTATGTATGATATTTCGTAAGAGAATTGTATGAAGCCGTATCCCCAGTCGTGTAGCCTACTGTCATACCGGCTGCCTTCGCTTCTCCTTTTGTATACATAAACAGAACAATCGCAATCGCCAGTGAAACCGCTATGATCAGCCATTTTTTCATCGCATTTCCTCCTGTATCAAGTCATACTCTTCTCATCGGCCAAAAAATTGGAAGTTGAAGTTTTTTCAAGCAAAAAGCCCGGCATATGCCTGCCGGGCTTCCTGAGTTCAGCGGTCAGAGACGAGAATATATGCTGCCTTTACTGGTCCATGCACCCCCACAACTAAATCCATCTCAATGTCGGCTGAGTTACTCGGTCCGGTAATGTAGTTGATACATGAAGGAACAGTGACACCGTTCGCAATGTTTTGGCGGATGATATCACTGGCTTGTGTCATTCTCGGTACAATGCTTGATTTCGGCACGATCGCAATATAAGTCGTCGGCAAAAGGCTGACAGAGCGGCCGATGTCTTTTGAGGAGAAGAGGACAACCGTCCCCGACTCAGCCAATGTAATTTCGCTGAATGTAATCCCTACATTGGCTTGCTCCGCTTTTTTAATATTTTCCTCGCCTTTGTCAGCATCCCACTCCCAGACCGGCGTTCCTTCACTCGGCCAGTCCTTGGTGAGCAGGCTTTTCAGTCCGTATTCTTCAAAGCGGGGGTCCTTCGGAATGATGACAGGGCCTCCGGAAAAGCGGCTGACTTGCTCGCGCAGGGCATCGTAAAGGCCGGTTGAATCCGTTTCAATCAGCTCTGTATGGATTTTGACACAATGGTTTTTGAGCACTGTGACTAAGTCATCCGCTGAATAACCTTCAAGTGTTTTATATTGCGGCTGATGCGCCCATTCAGGGACTGCAACGCCTCCTGTTCTTCGTTCACGGCCCAAGCTGGATGCGATTCGGTTTAAAAAGCTCTCTTGATTCTGAATAGTTCCCTTCGTCATCACTGCTCCTCCTTCGTGCGTTCACTTGTTTCTCTGTCCGCAAACCAGTCTCTGAATCTCGATTTATGCGGTGCCGGGAAGTCGCGAATCTGGGTCCAATTTTTAAGCGGGCCGGGCCCTTTCGAAATTTTTTCGTCCTCTTTAAAAGGCGTCATGGCGGCCGGCGCCCATTTTGAGCCCATTTTGTAAAGCGATAAGGAGGATGCGCCAAGTCCGAATGCTTTCATTGCAAGCTTTTCACTGATCGGCGCCCTGCCTTCTTTTTCGACGATATTCTGACGATGCTTGAGTAGCAGCTCATGAAGCGGGATTTTGACCGGGCAGGCTTCTGAACAAGCAGCGCACAGTGAAGATGCGTACGGCAGCTCCTTATAATCGTCATAACCGCCGAGCAACGGTGATAAAACAGCTCCGATCGGCCCCGAGTAGATTGAGCCGTATGAATGTCCGCCGACATGGCGGTACACAGGACAGACATTGATACAGGCGGCACAGCGGATACATTGCAGCACAGACTGGAATTCCGTTCCAAGGATATTGGATCGTCCATTATCAACGATGACAAGATGGAATTCTTCCGGACCGTCCACTTCACCTTCCAGCTTCGGACCCGTCAAAGCTGTAATATAACTTGTCAGCCGCTGTCCGACAGCACTTCTTGTCAGCATGCTGACTAGCACTTCAAATTCAGAAAATGACGGGACAATCCGCTCCATTCCCATGACGGTAATTTGTGTTTTCGGCAAGGTGCTCACAAGCCGTCCATTTCCTTCATTTGTCACAAGGCTGACGGAACCCGTGTCAGCGATGGCGAAGTTACAGCCGGTAATGCCGATATCCGCTTCCAGAAACTTTTTCCGGAGAATGGCGCGCGCATGCATCACCAGCTCTTCCGGTTTTTCTGTATGTTGATAGTCCAGTCTTTCTTTAAACACATCGCGTATCTGCTCTTTATTTTTATGAAGAGCGGGCGCTACGATATGTGACGGCGGATCGTGATCATCAATCTGCAAAATATACTCGCCGAGATCGGTTTCTACGACTTCACAGCCTTCCTTCTCCAGCACCTCATTCAGATTGATTTCCTCTGTGACCATTGATTTAGATTTCACAATTTTCTTCCCGTTCTTCTTTTGAATGACATCCCGAATATAGGAAGACGCCTCTTCCGCTGTTTTCGCGAAATAGACATGTCCGCCTCTTTTCGCCACATTTTCGGCAAGCTGTCCGAGATAGAAATCAAGGTTTTCAAGGACATGCTGCCTGATTTCCTCTGATAATGAGCGCCACTCCTCCCAGTTTCCCAGTTCTTCTGCTGCCTCTAGGCGCCGCGTCCGCAGACGCTCCTGTGCACCCGAAACAGCACCTCTCATAAATTCATTATCAATCCCCTGTGATACCCGCTCTTTAAAAGCGTCAGTACCGATTTTCATCGCCATGATCCTTTCCCCCTCTGAATCCAGTTTTATCTGCTGTTGAGCACTTCGGCGATGTGCATCACTTTGACATTCTTATCTTTTCGGTCAAGCCGTCCCCCGATATTCATCAAACAGCCGCAGTCAGCACCGATCAGCACCTCTGCTCCCGTTTCCTCCACACATTCGACTTTTTCATCGACCATCTGCTCAGAAATCTGCGCCATCTTGACGGAGAACGTTCCTCCGAATCCGCAGCAGTTATGTTTGCCCGGAAGCTCTGTAAACTGCAGGCCCTTCACATGGCTCAACAGCTTCATCGGCTCCTCCCGAACACCCAGCAGCCTAGTCATATGGCACGACGTATGTAAGGTCGCTTTTGTATGAAGGGTCGCGCCGACATCCTCTACTCCAAGTACGTTCACAATAAAATCTGTCAGTTCATACGTTTTATCCGCCAGCTTTTTCGCTTTATCGGCCCATTTCGGATCATCCTGAAACAGGTGCGGATACTCCCGGAACATCGTTGTGCAGGAACCGGAAGGACTGACAACATATTCGGAATCCTGAAACGTTTCGATCATCCGTTTCATTGCTTTTTTGGCGTCATTTACATAGCCGCTGTTGTAAGCCGGCTGCCCGCAGCAAATCTGCCCTTCCGGAAAATCAACCTCACACCCAAGCCGCTCCAGCAGCTCAACCGTTGCTTTTCCGACATTTGTTTGAAACATATCAACAAGACAAGTGACAAAAAGTGAGACTTTCATGATGAACCCCTCTCTCATCCCCAATATATGATCAGGTCATCTGATGACCTGAGTTAAAATAACTATATGAATATCGTACACTATTCTGATAATAGAAGGGAAGGGTTTTCTAGGGATATTTTCATTTGTGGCATATCAAAAACACTCCCGATCTCCCAGGAGTGCAGTATATGGTTAGATCCAGCCCTTTTCCTCAGCAATGCTGGCGGCTTCTGTCCGATTTTTCGCATGAAGCTTTTGGATGATTTCTGAGATATAGTTTCGAACTGTGCCTTGAGATAAATAGAGCTCAAGTGTAATGTCTTTAGTTGTCTTGCCTAAAGCCGCAAGCCTCAGAATTTCTTGCTCTCTAACGGTTAGCGGATTTTCGTCTCGCATCATATTAAACGTCAGCTCGGGGCTGAAGACACGTTTTCCCTTTACACATTTTCGAATGGCATCGGCCAGATCGTCAATTTCGCCGTCTTTCAGCAGATAGCCATGTGCACCGGCTTTTACGGCGCGTTCAAAATATCCGGGTCGGGCAAAGGTGGTTAAAATAATGACCTTGCTGACGCAGCCTTTTTTCATTAATTCCTCTGCCACATCCAGCCCGCTTCGAACCGGCATTTCAATGTCCATAATGCATACATCCGGCTCCAGCTTCAAAATAGCATGTAGCGCCTCTTCCCCGTTTAATGCTTGTCCGATGACTGTCATATCCTCTTCTAAATCAAGCAAAGATCCCAAAGCGCCTAAAAGCATTCGCTGGTCCTCAGCAATAAACAGACGAATCATTCTTTTCGTCCTCCAATCATTCTGCTTTTTTAATAAGCGGAATCGTCAGTGCCACAACCGTTCCGTTATGATCTGAAACCGTTAATCCCCCTTCAATGAGCATGAGCCGTTCTTCCATTCCCCGCAGGCCATTCCCAAACATTTTCTCCTTCGCCGCTCCCTTTCCGTCATCCCGTATTACGATCTTCATTTTGTCAGCAAACTGAGAAATGGTGATGGCACAGTGGGTTGCTTTGCTGTGCTTGATAATGTTAGTCACGGCTTCCCGCATACACATACTGATAATATTTTGAGTGACGGGAGATATCGCTGAAAAGTCGTCGGCTCCTTCGTATTGAAAGGTAATGTTCCCCGCTCTTAATATGTGCTGCATGTTTACGAGCTCCTCTGTTATCGTGACCGTTCTCATATCAGAAACCAGCTCTCGAACTTGCTTGAGTGCGGAGCGTGAACTGGTTTCCATTTCTTTTGCCTCAAGCTTGGTCCGTTCTGGATCAGATGCAGCCAGCCGCTGAATGAGCTGGCTTTTTAATGTAAGCAGCGACAGGGTGTGGCCAAGAGTATCGTGAAGATCACGGGCGATTCGAACACGCTCCTCTCTTTTAGAGAGTTCTTTTATCTGTTCGTTGGCTTGTGTAAGCTTATTTTCAAGCTCAATCCTCCGAAACATAGAACGAATGCCGAATGGAGAAATGAGCATAATGACGAGAAACGGGAGAACAGAAAAAAGCTCCCGAAGCGAGACCGAATTCGCGATAAATTGGTATAGGCATGGAAAAAGCAGTATAAAGATTAAAGCGCAGAACGCACGGTTAAAATTCGTTTTCTCTTTGTAATAACCAACAAAGTTTGCCGGAAAAAAACCTAAGTATATATAGGTGATATTGTAAAACACACTATACATCAAAATAACCGCCATTTGCACGATAAGCCAATATGTAAACGAAGCTTTGCCCACGCTGCAGAATAACTGGCGATATGCCGCTACAAAAAGGAGCAGCATACCATATCCGATCCCCTGTTTGACCCCTGATTCTTTTAATAAAGAGAGGAACGGCATAATCGTATACACCAGAAAGATATAAGGGAAAAACCCGAATTCCTTCGGGAAAATAGATATTGCCTTTTTCATGTATTACACCGCTTCTTGTTTTCTTCTTATATATTTAGATAGTAGCATGAAGAGCATCATATAAGCGATTAATATCAGAATATTTTTCCAAGTCGGACTCCCACCCCGGACAAGTTCCCACGCTCCGCTCCCGAAATGATAAGACGGAAGCCACTGGCCAATGCTCTGCATCATGTCAGGCATGACCTCAAACGGCATCCACATCCCTCCGCCTAAAGCCAGCAGCATATAAAGCACATTACTGATTCCGGCCGCTGTTTCTACTTTTCTCATGAGGCCGATTAGTGTGCCTAATGCTAAAAAAGGCAATGCGCCAAACAAAATCCACAGTCCGCTCATCATCCATTCAAACGGTGACAAGGCAATATCATTGATGATTGCGCCGAACAGAAATATGACGGTAATTGATAAAACGTGAATGACACTTTGGCCGATCATCTGAGCTGATAAATAGATATGATCCGGAAGAGGCGTAAGGCGGATAAAGGCGGCCCAGCCTTGTGACCGTTCTTGTACCATTCGGATGCCAAGCGTCATGATAGAGGAACCCATCACGCTGAAGACTGTCATCGACATCAGGTAATGGGCTTCCCATGCACGTTGATCAGGGACGTTGGTATTCACTACATTTGTAAAGAAATAATAAAAGGCAATCGGCATGATCAGAGACCAAAGCACAAAGTACTTGTTCCTAAGCACCCTTTTCATTTCAGCGATGCTTTGCTTTTGCAGCATGTTCACTCACATCGCCTCCCTGTTGCCGTCAGCCAGCTGGCGAAATGCCTCATCGAGCGTCGCTTGCTCAATTCGAATATTTCGTGCTGGGATGTTTTCTTGAAAGATCAGCGCCAACACTTTGTCTGTATTTGATGTCTGGATGATGGTTCTCTCATGCTCGTGGATCACTCTCTCGACTTCCGGGTGACAAGACAGTCTTTCCACTGATTCACTTGAATGAAGCGTAAAGGAAACAGACTGTTTTTGAATTCTTGAGCGGATTTGCATTGGTGAGCCGTCTGCAACAAGCTGTCCTTCAGTAAAAAATAGGATTCGCTGTGCGGCATCGTCTGCTTCCTGTAAATAATGAGTTGAAAAAATAATTGTTTTTCCTTGGTCCGACAGTCTGTGAATGGTCTGCCAGAATCGATGTCTTGATGAAGTATCCATGCCGACTGTCGGTTCATCAAGTATAAGCAGCTCCGGGTTCCCGGCAAGAGCCAAAGCAAAGCTCAAACGGCGTTTTTGTCCGCCGGATAATTTTTCTGCTCTTGTTTTCAAATCTTCTTTGGTGAGTGCTGTTAACGAAACGAGTTCTTTCATGGACAATGGATTCGGATAATAGCTCCGGAAGAGTTCAAGGATTTCATCCACCTTAAGGCCCGGCATGACACTTACTTCCTGAAGCATTACACCTATTTTTTCACGAACCTGTTGATCATCGGGAACTCGGTTAAATAGTTTGATTTCTCCCTCACTCGGTTTCAGCAATCCTAATATCATCGAGATGACGGTCGTCTTCCCTGCCCCATTTGGCCCGAGAATGGCTGCAATTTCTCCTTTTTCAATACTGAAGCTGATGTGGTTTACAGCGGTTTTTCGATGGAAATGTTTTGTCACGTTGCTTACTGTTATTGCTTCTTTCATCACATGAGCACCTCCTGATCGTTTACATTGATTGTAAAATGACGGAGAAGACGATGTTAGTATGGGGTGTCATGATGATGAAGTGACAAATGTCATTTTCTTTCTCACCCCGGTGTCTAGGTAATCCTCCTCCTGCATCTTCCAATTCATCCATCTTTTCTATCTCCCATGTCCTCTTTCTTTTAAACTGCTGTGACATTCATAGAAAGATACACTCTTCAAACCATCCGAGTGTTATGATAGACATATTGAACTTTATATTACTTTCCGGCTGAAAGGAGCCAAACATGAACGAAGCGATTTTGTCTAGAAATCATGTGAAGGTGAAAGGCAGCGGCAAAGCATCTATCATGTTCGCACCTGGTTTTGGATGCGATCAAAGTGTGTGGAATGCCGTGGCACCTGCCTTTGAAGAAGATCATCGGGTGATTTTATTTGATTACGTCGGTTCGGGACATTCAGATTTGCGCGCATATGACATGAATCGTTACCAGACACTTGACGGCTATGCCCAGGATGTTCTTGATGTTTGTGAAGCTTTAGATCTGAAGGAAACCGTGTTTGTGGGGCACTCCGTCGGGGCCTTGATTGGGATGCTTGCATCCATCCGCCGCCCGGAGCTTTTTTCCCATCTGGTGATGGTGGGGCCTTCTCCTTGCTATTTGAATGATCCGCCTGAGTATTACGGAGGATTTGAAGAGGAGCAGCTCCTTGGCTTGCTGGAGATGATGGAGAAAAATTATATCGGCTGGGCAACTGTATTTGCGGCAACCGTTCTGAATCAGCCAGATCGGCCTGAAGTTAAGGAAGAGCTTGAAAGCCGTTTTTGTTCTACTGATCCTGTCATTGCCCGCCAATTCGCGAAAGCGGCGTTTTTTTCTGATCACCGAGAGGATCTTTCGAAGGTAACGGTTCCCTCTCTTATTCTCCAATGTGCAGATGATATCATCGCACCTGCAACAGTAGGTAAGTATATGCATCAGCATCTGCCTTATAGCAGTCTGAAACAAATGGAGGCTCGCGGACATTGCCCTCATATGAGCCATCCAGATGAGACGATACAGCTGATCGGCGATTATTTAAAGGCACACGTGTGATATAGGAACGAAAGGGATAGAGGTGACCCTCTTAGATGGACAAACAATTGAATGATGCACCATGCGGTTTCCTCGCTTTGTCAGAAGAGGGGTCGATCATAGCTGCCAACCGCACCCTTATCAAGATTCTGGATTATGAACCGGAGCAGGTTATCGGCCAGCACATGAATATGATGTTGACCATTCCCGCACAGCTTTTCTGCCAGCTTTATTTTTTTCCGCTTTTGAAATTGGAGCATCACATCGAAGAAATATACATTTCCTTGAAAGCAAGAGATGGAGAAGAAATTCCCGTCCTTATCAATGCTATTGCGAGACACGATAGCGAGGCTTCTGTCTTTGATTGTGTTCTGATTCCAATGCGAAAGCGAAATGAATATGAAAATGAGCTGCTGATAGCCAGAAATGAGGCTCAGGAAGCTTTGCTTGCCAAACAGAAAGCCAATGCGGAGTTAGAAATTGCCTTGGAAACGCTGAAAGCAAAACAAGAAGAACTTCTTGAGATCAATAAACAAAATCAACAATTTAAATTAAACACCAAAAGAGAGCTTGAACTCGCCAGAAAGATCCAGAAAAACTCGTTGACTGAACCGATTGTAAACGATCAGGTTCAGATTGACTCTTATTACAACGCATCGAGTGAATTGTCAGGTGATCTTTACGGACATTATCAAATCGATGAACACCGTTACGGCATTATTATCCTTGATGTGATGGGGCACGGAATTTCATCTGCATTGATTACGATGTCTCTTCATCCTTTGTTTCAGCGCCAGATCACGCAAGGTCTCAGCCCCGTTAAAGTTATGAAGGAATTGGACCGGCACCTTCACAGCTTGTTTCAAAATGATGAGGAAGCAAGACATTATTGCACTGCTATTTATCTCGAGATTGACATAGCACGGCAAAGAATTGATTATGTCAACGCAGGACATCCGCCGGCACTTTGGCAGGACGATAGCGGAACTCAACATCTGCTTCACGCGACCTCGCCTCCGATCGGAATGTTTGAAGACTTAGAGTTTCAGTCAAGCAGCCTTTCATACACGGAGGACGGAAGATTGCTTCTGTATACGGATGGCGTGATGGATCCTACGGCTTCATGTTATTTATTTGATTTACTAAAGGATCATCCTGATTCGCCGATCGCTGACCTGAAGGAGAACATCCTTACATCACTGCAGCATCAAAAGGAAGCTCATCATAAGAGTGATGACGAATGTTTTATATTAGTTGATGTAAAATAAAATGATCCATGAGACATAACAATGATTTGTTACATCTCATGGATTTTTTTGTTTCAGCGTTTCTTTGGAATATGTCCTGACTCCGCATATTGAAACACCTGCAAAGAAGGCAGCGGGTGTCCATTAAAATCAAATAAAGCTTGATTATCTACAGCACTTCCCCCATACCACTTCCCGGCGTCTTCAGGGTCGTATTCAGCAGCATAGCTGGACGCCCACCCTGACCCGTATGTTTCCCATAACACTTTGTTTTTCTCTATCTGTGTCTTCGGCCCGACTGGAATCCACGCCGGCTCCCAGTAGAAAACACCGAGTCCTGCTTTGCCCGTATTCGCCACTGCCTCCATTACATCTCTTACTGCAGTTGCCTGGCCTTGAACAGAAATTGGATATGGCAGCGTCTGCCCGCTTTTTGGCGCTGTATTTCCATGCCCATCGCCATCCTCAGCGGTATAGGTGTACGATGTTTCCGCCACCATGACTTTTTTGCCGTACGTATTGGCAACAGCCTTCAGCACGGAGGTCAAATTTTGTAATGTCCCATGCCAGAAAGGATAATAGGAGCTCGCAAACACATCATAATCCACTTTGTTTTTGCTGAGTGTTTCCGCAATAAATGAATACCTTCCAGCCGTTTCAGGATTGGTAAAATGCAGGGCGACCAAAATATTTGAATTTGTCTCCCTGACCGCTCGGCTTCCTTCATTAAATAATTGGCACATCTTCGTCCAATCAGTCTCACCGGCAAATCCTCCTGTTGTTTCATTTCCGACCTGAACCATGCCGATGTCAACGCCTTCCTTGATCATCTTTTGCAGGCTTTGTTTCGTATACTCATAGAGCTTTGCTTTTTTTGCTTCAAAGCTGAGATTCGCCCAGGCTTTGGGCACCTTTTGTTTCGCTGGATCGGCCCAGAAATCAGAGTAGTGAAAGTCGGCCAGCACCTTCATTCCGTTCGCTGTCGCTCTTTTTCCGATTTCGATTGCTTTTTGAACATCATTGTTTCCCCCGCCATACCCGTTGCCATTTGAATCATACGGGTTATTCCAGATGCGGACGCGAACATAGTTGACCCCAGCCTGTTTTAAGGTTGTAAAGATGTCCTGACTTTTTCCGCTTGTATTATAAAAGGTGACACCGCTGTTTTCCAAAGCAATAACGCTGGACACATCTGCCCCTTTGATAAAATCCTTGTTCATCCCCTCTACTTTTTTAACAAAAAGATCCTCATCCTCTGTCCGAAGCTCTGACACGTGCTTCTCCTTCTCAATGGCAGCGGCATATCCTGTTGAACTACATGCACTCCACACGATGGCAGCCGCAAAGAACATTTTCACTTTGCTTTTCATGATTTCATCCCCCCAAGACTTAGTAAGCGGTTTCATTCTATAGAAAAAAGAATCCGCCCATATCGAGCGGAGCATCAGCCTAATGTGTGTTTACGATAATTCTCACTTCATACTTTTCCATCGTCAGGTCGCCTGACAATATGTCTCCTGTCATTATGTCCTTCACACTCTGATCAAACGTGACCAGTTGTTTTTCTTCCGTAAAGTTCATCACAAAAATATAATCATTGTCCTGATCCTGCCTCGCTTGTACGGAGACGCCTTTTCCGTGCCGAACCGGAAAAACTGGAGAAAGAGACAGGTCTGTGATCAGACCCTCATAGAAATCACGCTGAAATTGATCCTCCAAACGCGCGCCGATAAAATACGCCTTGCCCTGCTGATACTCATGGCTTGTGACCGCTGGCGTGCGCGCATAAAAATCTTCTTGATACACCGCTTCCACTGAAGCTGTCTTTACATCAATCACGGTTGCATAATCCTTCATTTCATATATTTGGCTGCGGTAGCTGACAGCGTTTCGATCCTTCGGATACAGGGTGTCCGTTTCAAGAGGCTCAACTCCAAATATAGCTTGAAGATCCGGATGCCATCCGCCTGTGTATGTTAAGTCATGCTCATTCACAACCCCGCTGATATACGTCATGACTAAGGTGCCGCCGTCAGCCGTAAACGCTTTTAAACGGGAAATGGTGTCCTCGCTGATTAAATACAGCATCGGGACGATCAGCAGTTTATATGGTGAAAAGTCTTGTTCTTTCGTAATGACATCGACAGGGATATCGTGTTCCCAGAATGTGCGGTAATGCTGCTGAAGCGTTTGCGGATAACGTTTTGTCGCCTTCGCAAACCCCTGAGCATCCTCGAGCGCCCAATGATTTTCCCAGTCATATAAAATCGCGGTTTGAGCCGGCCTCTTTGTTCCGACAACTTCCGACAGCCGTTCCAATGTCTCGCCTACCTTGGCCACTTCTTGAAAGACGCGGTTCTTTGGGCTATTGTCATGATCCACAACCGCTCCGTGTAATTTTTCTGATGACCCCCGTGATTTGCGGTATTGGAAATAGAGTACGCTGTCCGAGCCGTGGGCAATCATTTGCATGGATGACAGCAGATTCATGCCCGGGCGCTTTGCCTTGTTGACGTTATGCCAATTGACCGCGCTTGGCGTACACTCCATTAATAAGAAGGGCTGCTGCTTCAAGCTTCGGTACAGATCATTGATAAAGCCGACCTTCATCGCCAAATCAGCTGTGCTTTCCCAGTCATTGTGCCAGACAGGATAAGCGTCCCAGCTGATGACATCGACATGCTTTGCAAATTTGCTGTAGTCGAGGCCCTGATACGGGATCAAATCCGGTGTGTCAGCCATAAAATTCGTTGTGATAGGGATATCAGGCGTCAATTCTTTCAGCGGAATGATTTCATTTTTATAAAACGAAATCGTTTGATCGGTGACGAACCGGCGCCAATCTAAATTCAGGCCATGCAAGCCATTTTCACCGATCGGCGAAGGGCTTTCAATTTGTGACCAGTCATTGAACGTATGGCTCCAAAAAGGGGTCCACCACGCCTGGTTCAATGCCTTGAGGCTGTTGTCATATTTCGATTTCAGCCACTCCCGAAAAGCATGCTGGCATAAATCACAGTGGCAATCTCCCCCGTATTCGTTTGAAATGTGCCACATTAACAGCCCCGGGTGATTTCCGTATCGTTCTGCTAATAAGCGGTTGATGTGCCGTGTCTTTTCTCGGTAGACTTTAGATGTGAGGCAGTGGTTGTGCCTTCCGCCGTGCAGCTGTTTGACGCGGGAGGCATTGACGCGCAAAACTTCCGGATAGGTTTGCGACAGCCAGGCCGGACGGGCTCCGCTCGGCGTTGCTAATATGACCCGGCCGCCTATACTGTGAATCCGCTCAAAAATATCATCCAGCCATTCAAATTGATATACGCCCTCCTCCGGCTCAAGTGCGCTCCATGCAAAAATACCGACAGAAAACGTATTCGTATGAGAAAGCTTCATCAGTTTGATATCGTCAGCTAAAATATCGGGCCGATCCAGCCACTGATCGGGGTTGTAGTCTCCCCCATGGAGCATAAATTTCGCTTTTGTTACGTGCGTTTTTTCAAGCTTTGACATCACATTCTCCTCCTTTTTCTCTTAGCCCTTCGTTCCGCCTGCGGTTAGTCCGGACACAAAATTCTTTTGCAGCATGATAAAGATGATGGCCACCGGTATGCTGATAAGCAGGGCTCCGGCCGCAAATGTCGTATAGCTGGCCCCCATGACATCATTCACTAAATTGAATAGACCGACGGGCAATGTATATGATTCAGGCATTCTCAATATGGTTGAGGACAGCACAAAATCTCCGAGCGGACCGGTAAAGCCGTTCATGGCCACGACTGCCGCCATCGGTTTTGATAATGGCAGAATGATCTGGAAGAAGATTCTGGTGCTGCTGGCTCCGTCAATCTTGGCGCTTTCGTCTAAATCCATCGGAATGGAATCCATGTACCCTTTCATCAAATACGTATTCATCGGGATCAGGCCGCCGATATAAAGCAAGATTAGCAGCCAATGGCTATTGATCATTCCCAAGATTTGCGCCAGCACAAACAAGGCAATTAAAGCTGAAAACTGAGGAATCATCTGCAGCAATAAAAAGAGCGTTAAAGCGTATTTCCTGCCTTTGAAGCGAAAGCGCGAAAACGCATAGGCTGTAAATGTCACACAGAGCAAAGACCCTGCCATTGTAAACAGGCTGATCTTCATTGAGTTGACATACCACTGCACATATTGAAGGCTTTCTTTGCCCGCAAATAATTCCTTGTAATGGTCGAATGTCGGATGCTTCGGAATGATGGATGTACTGATTAAGCTGTTGCCAGGGTTAAAGCTTGCGCCTGCCGTCCAAAGGAGAGGATACACAATGATGACCGCCATAAAGGCTAGCAACAAGTAAGAGAAAAGGAGACGGATATATTTTCTGACTTTCATATCTGCCAGCATACCTTATGCCCCCTCTTTAAAAGACTTTGTCTGTCTGAATTGCCACAATGCGATGGAGATAACAAATACAGATAATAAAATGGTTAAAGCCGCAGCAAGAGAATATTGGCTGGACTGCATTGTCAATTTATAAATCCATGAAACGAGGATATCTGTCCCGCCGGCTGTTGATCCGGTTACAGCCGGACCTCCGCCATTGAATAGATAGATAATATTAAAGTTATTAAAGTTAAACGTAAACTGGGTAATGATAATCGGAGCCATTGCAATGAACACCATCGGAAGCGTGATGTATCTCAGCTTTGAAAAGACAGAAGCGCCATCAATCGTAGCTGCTTCATACAGATCGTCCGGGATGGATTGCAATACGCCTGTTGAGACGAGAAAGATGTACGGAAATCCAAGCCAGCCCTGCATGAGAATCAATGCAAGCCTCGACCAATTGGCATCTGTCATCCACGGAAGCGGATCTATCCCGAAGAAAGCCAAGATGTCGTGATTCATCGCACCGAAGCTATCATTAAACAGTCCCGCAAAAATTAAAATCGTCACAAAACCGGGAACGGCCCATGGCAAAATCAGAATCGTCCGAAAAAAACGTTTAAACCGAAGGTCTTTCTGGTTAACAATGATCGCGAGAAAAATCCCCAAGCTGACTTGCAGTGTGGATGCAGCAAGTGTCCAAACCACTGTCCAAGCCAGTACATCAAAAAAAGTCGATCTCCAAATATCAACTGTGAAAATATTTGCGAACGTTTGAAAACCGACCCAATCAATTAATTTTGCAGGAGGAGAATGATACAAATCATAGTTTGTAAACGCTAATGCAAAGCTGAATAAGATAGGAAAGATCACGGCGAAAATTAAAATAAACAAAGATGGGCCGCTGACGACATAAGGATAGCCCTCAGAAATGATATGTTGGTATTGTTCCTTTAAGGAACTTAATGGCTTATTTTCATCACGCTGTTTTCCGCTTTGGAACGCATCGCGAAGATTCACATAATACACCGCAAGGCCAAAGCAGGTCACGATGACAGCGATAATTCCTTCCGCCAGCAGAAAAACGGAATTATCCCGCGGCACTTCTGTTCCCAGTGTAAAGATTCCCCAAAACCCCATATTGAGCAGATCTCCAAAGACCGCAAAAAACGATGCGCCTAAGAAAAGAAAGACAATACCTTTTATCCATTGCTTGTTATAAAATTGCCCGAGTCCCGGAATGATAGAAAGCAACAAAGCGACTTGACGATGCTGCACCGTTTTCACCTCTCTTACAATACAAATCTAGCTTTCTCTTTATTTTCCGCTGTGCTTTGCCTTAATTTGTCCTTTGGCCGTTTCAGCTGCTTGATCCAATGCTTGTTTCGGATCTGCCTTCCCTGTTGCAACCGTCTGTAATGCTGAATCAGCCGGCGTCCATATTTCATTCATTTCCGGAATATTTGGTGTTGGCTCTGAGAAACGGGATTGTTCAGTAACAGCCCGTGCCGCCTCGCTTTTCATAATAGCCGGGTCATTGGCTAGGGATTTCACAGCAGGAACTTCTTTCGTTTCTTCATATCGTGTTTTAGAATTTTTTTCATTTGCCAGGAAAACGGCTAATTCTTGCGCCAGTTCTTCATTCTTTGTAAATGCACTAACGTTGTAGCTTTTGACGCCGATAAAGGAGCTCATGTTTTTCCCATTTTCCAGCTTCGGCAGTTTCGTAATGCCATAATTGATTCCTGCTTTCGAAAAAGCTTCTACATTCCATGGACCAGAAATAATTGCGGCGGCTTTTCCTTCTGTGAACAGCGATTCCAATACGTTAATCCCTTGTTCTCCAATAATGCCAGCTGGGAACAGGCCATCTTTGTAAAACTTCTGAATCAGCGCCGCACCTTTGACAGCTCCTTCATTATTGATTCCAATGTCTGACGGATTATAGCTCCCATCTTTGGCCTTTCCAAAAATGTATCCGCCATATCCGCTCATCACACTTTCTGCATAATAAATTTGATCGAATAGGGCTAAAAAGCCAAATTTGCTGCCATCAGCTGTCTTTTTGGAATAGTCGTACCACTCTTCCAGCGTTTTGGGCAATTCCTTTTCGGAGATGAGATCTTTGTTGTAAAAAAGGACAGTCGTTTCGACCGCTTTTGGCAGTCCATAAAGCTTTTGATCTACCATTTGAGACTGAATGGAAGCGTCAGTATAAAGTGATTGAACGTCTTTTTTGACATGTAATTCCTTGAGTAATCCTTCCGTGACAGCGGTTCCGATTTGGTCTCCTGGCATTGTTAACACGTCAGGGCCTGTGCCGGCCGGTCCGTCCATTCGCAAATCTTCAATCTGCTTGGCATACGGTTTTTCAACGACTTTGACCTTCACATCATGCTCTTTTTCAAACGCCGCAACGGCGGCTTTAATGCCGATGCTCTTTTCTTTATCCTCCCATACAACAAGCTCTGATCCTTTCGAACTCGATTTGGCGCTGCTGCTTTCCTTTGGGCCGCAAGCCGGCAAGGATAAACTGACAGCTGCGCAGAGCATGAATACGGAACACTTTTTTGCCATTTTCATTGATTGTCACCCTTTCGGTAGGAATGAAAGCGCTTTAAAGATAATATAGCACGCCTGAGAAAATGTGTAAACAAACTATTTACCTTATAGAGTAAATTTTTTTACTTAAATAAAAAATGACTTAGTGTCCTAAGTCATTCTTAATTCATACTCTTCCTGACGATTAATTCCGCGCCCACATATAATGTTTTTACCGTTCTTCTCTTGTCCTGCACTTGTTCAAGCAGTAATTGAACAGCATTTTTACATAATTCATGTATATCAATATGAAACGTCGTCAGAGGAGGCGAGACATACTTCGCGAAGCTGATGTTGTTGATACTTACAATGCTTACCCTGTTTGGTATGGCAATTCCTTTTTCGTTCAGGGCTTGCAGACAGCCCACTGCAATCGGGTCCGCTGCAATCATAAAAGCAGTCGGAAGCTGATCGCCTAATGTGTCGATCGCTGCTGACATCAGGCGGTAGCCGTTTTCTACAGAGAATCCGCGATGACAGAAAATATAGCGCTCGTCCAGCATGGCTTTTTCCCTCATATAGGATCTGAAGGTTTGTTCACGGATGTCCATTTCATCCTGATTGGTATTCGGATTTTTGTAAGTGCCGCCGATAAAACCGATGCTCTTATGCCCCTTCTCAGTCAGGATGTTTACCGTCTTCCTTGTCATTTGTGCCAAATCGGGCCTTACCGAGTCAAAATGATCGGGATCAGGAGTTGAATCGATGAACACGCCGTTTTCAGTGAGATTTCTGAGGAAAGCCAGCTCTTCATCTGAAAATGTGCCGACGGCAATAAACCCTTCCGTATGTTCAGGAATGCTCTCGATTCCATCCGCTATTTTATAAGTGGTCATATCGACATTGAATGCTTTCGCCAGTTTCTCTACTTCTAATCTCATCGTTTTAAAATAGACATCTTCTAATTCTTCTTTATCTGTCAGCCAATATAAAAACGCAATATGTTTCACCAGCGGCCTTACTGTTTTTTTGCGGTAATTGAGCTTTTCCGCCGCTTCATAGATTTTCTCCCGTGTTTCATCAGGAACAGAAAGGCTTTCATCGTTATTTAAAACGCGGGAAACGGTCGAGATTGAAAATCCCGCTTCCTGCGCGATATCTTTAATTGTCGCCATTGCATCTGCCTCCATTATTCAGCTCGCATTGTTTTAGTAAAATATTTTACTTTCTTTTTCGCAAATGTCAAGTGCACAAAGCCCTCTGGCTGCCTCATGTAAAAAGACTGAACCATTTGCGGCTCAGTCTCAGTTGTTCGTGCCATTCGGAACCGGCGGAATTGCCCGGGAAATGAGTTGGTTATTGCACATTTTCCTCGAAATATCCCGAAAGCACATCTTCCACATTCGTCAAATGCGCCAGCATGGCGGCTTCCGCCTGTGCACCGTTCCCGGCAGCCACAGCATTGTAAATCCGTTCGTGCTCCTCATACAGCCGCTGAACGGAGGTCTTCTTGGAAAACAGCCAGATTTTCCTCGTTTCCCTCATTGTTTCCAGCAGCAATGATGACACGTGATTCATCAAGTGTTTAAGAAGTTCATTTTGAGAAGCGTCCGCAAGCGCAAGATGAAATGCAAAGTCTGCTTTCTCTCCCAGCTCCCCGTCCGCTTCAATGCTGCCCATTTCCTTTAGTGCATCCTGAATTCTTTCGAGATCTGCTTCTGTCCTTTTTTCAGCCGCTAGTGAAGCCACGCCGATTTCAAGCAGTTTTCTGACCTCAAGCAGCTGCTTGACGTCCTCTTTTTTCATCAGAAGGGCGGCTGAGAGCGGCTGAGAAATTTGATTGAGCTCAAATTCCTTCAGGTACGTGCCTTCTCCCTGTTTCATTTCGACAAGTCCCATCGCTTTTAGCGCAGAAAGTGCTTCGCGAACCGCTGAACGGCTGACTTGAAAGCTCTCAGCAAGCGCCTGAACAGAGTCCAGTTTATCCCCCGGCTTCAATTCGCCGTTTTTGATCATATCTAATAGGGCATCCGCTACTTCTTCATATATTTTTTTTGTTTTAATCTGTTTGTATTTCAATGCAATTCACCCCGTAACTTGTAGGTCTGGCTGTTTACGATCTATTATACTCTGTTTTGTGGGGCGCCAAAAGATTTTGACTATTTTGTCAAAAAGTCTTGTACTTTGATTTTTTTCAAAATATAATGCTAGGTAACTGGTCTTATTACCCAGTCATCAGATGATCATATCATCTATAGAAACCGCTTACATATAGCGCCAGTTTATGTTTCAAGGAGGGGTTTGGGATGCAATGGACACAGGCATATACGCCTATAGGGGGAAATTTGCTATTATCAGCGCTTGCCGCACTTGTACCGATTATTTTCTTTTTTTGGGCACTCGCGATTAAACGGATGAAGGGGTATACAGCAGGCTTGGCCACATTGGGGATCGCCCTTATCATTGCTGTATTGGTTTATCGGATGCCGGCGGAAAAAGCGCTGATGTCCGCGACACAAGGAGCCGTATACGGATTGTTGCCGATCGGCTGGATCATTGTGACGTCTGTTTTTTTGTATAAAATCACTGTGAAAACGGGACAGTTTGATATCATTCGCAGCTCTGTTCTCTCAATTACTGATGACCGACGGCTTCAAGCTCTCTTGATCGCTTTTTCATTCGGGGCTTTTTTAGAAGGGGCAGCAGGCTTCGGAGCGCCGGTCGCCATTTCTGCCGCGCTGCTGGTCGGTCTCGGCTTTAATCCTCTTTATGCTGCGGGGATCTGTTTGATCGCCAATACGGCGCCGGTTGCCTTTGGGGCGATTGGGATTCCAATTACAGCCGTAGAAGGGCCGACAGGGATTCCGGCGATGGAGATTTCGCAAATGGTCGGGCGGCAGCTGCCGTTTTTATCCGTATTTATTCCTCTTTATTTAATCATCATCATGAGCGGGTTCAGGAAAGCCTTGGAGATCTGGCCGGCGATTCTCGTATCTGGTGTTTCCTTTGCCGTTGTTCAATATCTCAGTTCCAATTTTTTAGGGCCTGAGCTGCCCGATGTTTTGTCAGCTCTTGTTTCAATGGCTGCGCTTGCTGTGTTTTTGAAATGGTGGAAGCCGAAAACAACATTCCGGTTTGCCGGTGAACAAGAGTCGGCCGCCTCAATTGAAACGGCGCGCACAAATCCGGCAGCGCCTGCGTACAGCGGCGGACAGATTTTTAAGGCTTGGTCGCCATTTCTGCTGCTGACGGCGATGATATCCGTATGGGGCATTCCATCTGTCAAATCCGCGCTGACCGGGCATTATGAAGGCTCTGCGGTGTTCTTGAAATGGCTGAATGCTGTTGGAGAAAAACTGACTTTTGCCCCCGGTGTGCCTTTTTTGAACAATCAGATTGTCAATGCTGACGGTACGCCGATTGAAGCGGTTTACAAGCTGGAGGTGCTTGGTTCAGCCGGCACCGCGATATTGATTGCCGCAGTGCTGTCAAAGTTCATCACGGCGATTTCGTGGAAAGACTGGGGAACCGTTTTTAAAGAAACAGTCCAAGAATTGAAGCTTCCGATTTTGACCATTGCTTCTGTCGTTGGTTTTGCCTATGTCACCAACTCCTCGGGAATGAGCACGACACTCGGGATGACACTCGCGCTGACAGGTTCGATGTTTACCTTCTTTTCGCCCGTCCTCGGCTGGCTCGGCGTCTTCATTACCGGCTCGGATACTTCCGCCAACCTGCTGTTCGGCAACCTGCAGAAAGTCACCGCATTATCAGTCGGCATGGACCCCGTTCTGTCTGTGGCCGCCAACTCTTCAGGCGGTGTCACAGGAAAAATGATTTCACCGCAGTCGATAGCGGTGGCATGCGCCGCGGTAGGACTCGCCGGAAAGGAGTCAGATCTTTTCCGCTTTACCATTAAACACAGTCTGTTTTTGCTGCTGCTCGTTTGTATCATCACCTTTTTGCAGCATCACATATTCAGCTGGATGATTCCTTAAAAAAATCCTCCCGTCTAGGGAGGATTTTATTTATATCGCTTTCTCGCTGCCGATGACGGAATATTCATTTGATCGCGATATTTTGCCACGGTGCGTCTCGAGATTTGGATGCCGTGTTGTTCATACAGCAAATCGACAAGCTTTTGATCTGAAAGCGGTTTTGTTTTGTCCTCTTGATTGATCAGGTCTTCAAGATGCATTTTGACTGCATAATTCGACGCATCTCCCTCTCCTGAAGCCTCGGCTTTTGCTGAGAAAAAGAGCTTCATCTCAAACAGCCCGTAAGGCGTTTGTATTGTTTTCCCTTTAATGGCCCGGCTCACAGTTGATTCATGAAGGCTTAGACAGTCCGCCACCTCTCTCAGAGTCAGCGGCTTCATTGCGCTTCGCCCTTTCAGAAAGAAATCCTTTTGGCGTGTGATCAGTTCATTGATAATTCTCGTGATTGTCTGTTTTCGCTGCCTCAGCGCGCGGCTCAGCCAGCGCCACTCCTGATATTTCGCAGATAAATAGGAGACAGTATCCTGACAGGAGCCGGATGATAAAAGCGTTCTGTACTGCGGATGCAGATCGATCTCGGGAAACGAGCGGGTATTCAGTTCCGCTGCGATGTGCCCGTTTTTTACAGTGATAAAAATATCAGGCTCAATATACACATCTTGCTCTGGCCGGGCAAACAGAAGGCCAGGTCTAGGATGAAGAGCCGCGATATCATCTGAGATATCTTGAATAGTATGAAGCGGAATTCCTGCCTCCACTGAAAGCGCTTTCCATTTTTTTTGCGCAAAAGCATCAAAATGAGCTGAAACCAGCATTTCCGCTTGTTCATTTCTGTTCGGCAGCCGCTGTAATTGAAGAAGGATGCATTCCTGCAAAGATCTCGCGCCAATTCCAGCCGGTTCTAATGACTGGAGTTTTGCCAAAACAGCCTCCGCTTCCTTGGCCGATACAGATAATCGCCGTGCTGCCTCCTCTATATCTTCTTCCAAGTACCCGTTTGAATCAAGCGAATGAATCAGATAATTAAAAATCTTTTTTTCAGTGTTTGTCAGATTCATATCGAGTGACTGCTGTTTTAACGCATCCTGCAATGTTTTTTGCGGATTACTTAATTGAAGGCCCGCTTCCTGTGCATTCATCCTGTTTTTGTTTGTTTTATGGTAAGATAGTGGCGGTGTGTCTGTTTCCTTTCGTTCAATAAGAGGGTTTTCCAGTGAGAGCTCATCAATGTACTCGGCGAGTTCTGCCGAATGATAGCCAAGCAGCGTGATGGCCTGCCTGAGCTCCTGTGTCAGTTGAGGCTTTAATACTTGTACTTGCTGAAGTTTCATATCCATCTTGCTCACTCCCCTTTCTTCATTGTACATGATTGAGATCACACCGTATACATTTATGAAAAAGGAGCTGCCAAAGAAATGTCTGAACTTTTTTCCGTCCCTTATTTTATTGAGAATTTAAAACAGCATATTGAAATGAATCAGTCTGAGGATAAAATCCACGCGATGAACAGCTACTACCGTTCCGTCGTCTCAACACTAGTGCAGGACCAGCTGACGAAAAACGCAGTTGTCCTGAAACGGATTCAGCATTTAGATGAAGCATACAACAAAGTCAAACGTGGAGAATCAAAATAAACCTTCCGCTCACATGTGAGCAGGAAGGTTTTCCTTCTTTGAGGCGTGCTGGATGAGCCGGGTGCTCGGCACTCCTTCCATCCAGGTATGAAAGTAATTGGCGTTTTTCCCATAGGAATTATCAATGACCGTGTTTTCTTTTTGAAGAAGAGAAGACAAGATGTGGCCGTGCAGCCTTGATGTTTCCACCGATTCGTAACGGCTGAAAAACCGAATGGCTTTTTGGACGATATAATCCGAGTATTTTTCCCATATATACGCAATGGGCAAAGGGTTGCCTGCTTTTTTATTCAGGACGTTCAGCGTTTGGAGAAAAGCAATCGTCCGGCGGTCTGAAGCTGACAGCACCGTGCGCCAGTCGTAGCTTTCCGCTTCTGCGTGTTCCTGAAGCGCCTGGTTTGCTTCATGATCTGTTCGGATAAATCTCAGCTTTTGATTGGACGGCTGCTGCGTGGGAATGACGGGAAACAGCTGATGAGCCATATCAGGCAGAAGCTGAATGTGATTTCTTGAAAAATAAGCCTGCGCCGTAGCATAGGAGGCTTTTTCCCTTGTCATAATGTGAAGGTTCGCATGCTTAGAAAATATCTCTGCCGTCCGTTTGAGGTTGTCTTTGTTTTGAAAATAAATCGATTGCGGCAGGATCACAATTTTGTGGTTCGGATAGGTTTGGACGATTTTCTCTCTAAAGCCTTGATAATACGGATACAGATCCCCGAAGTTTCCGCCTCCCTGGCAGACGATGATGAGATGAGGATCCAGCTTTCGCCCGACTGGAAAATTGTCAGGATTCCAGCGTTTTCTGACCCGAATCCCGTGTTCTTTAAAGAAGGCTTCTGTTCCTTTCATAATAAATAAATCCCCTACATTCCCATATAGAGGATAGTCAGCATATATAATCTCTGATTGTTTCGGTATGACGTCGAGCAGCCCGGACAGTTTCTGTTTCAGGCTGATCATCGAATGCTTGCTGTCCATTTCTTCACCTCGGCAGTTTGGAATAAGTGCAGTAGCACTTCAATGACCCGGTCTTGCTCATCTTCTGTCATATTGGACCCCGATGGGAGACAGATTCCTCGCTTGAACAAATCTTCGCATACGCTTCCTGTATCTTCATGAGAATAAAATAAAGCCGGATCGAATAGCGGCTGGGTATGGAGCGGCTTCCACAGCGGACGGGCTTCAATGTTTTCTTCAGCAAGACGTTGAACTATGTCATATGGGCTGAGCCCGTTATCAAGTGTGAGCGTGGTGAGCCAGCGATTGGATACGCCTGCTGCGTACTCCGGCATAAAGCGGACGCCGTCTATGTGACCGAGCGCATTTTTGTATCTCGTGAAAATGGTCCTTCTTGTCTCCACTCGCTCATCCAGCACCTCAAGCTGGGCAATGCCGACGCCGGCTAAGATATTGCTCAGCCTGTAATTATGTCCAATTTGACTGTGCTGATAATGAACAGCCGGCTCTCGTGCCTGCGAAGCGAGAAATCTTGCTTTTTCAATTGCGGCTTCATCATTTGAAACGAGCATCCCTCCCCCTGATGTGGTAATGATTTTGTTCCCGTTAAATGAAAAAATGCCGAAGCGCCCGAATGTTCCGCTTTGCTTCCCTTTATAGACTGTTCCGAGAGATTCGGCTGCGTCCTCAATGACAGGAACTCCGTATGCATCGCACAGACTTACGATTTCATCCATTTTCGCGCTCTGCCCATATAGATTGACGGCAATCACCGCTTTTGGCAGTGTTCCATTTCTTTTCGCTTCCTCCAATGCTCTTTCAAGGGCTGTCGGCGACATATTCCACGTATCAGGCTCAGAATCAATAAAGACGGGCACCGCTTTTTCATATAGAATCGGATTGGCGGTTGCTACAAATGTGAAGGACTGGCAAAACACGCTGTCACCTTCTTTTACCTCAAGTAAACGCAGCGCGAGATGAATCGCCGCCGTTCCTGAGCTGACCGCAGCAGCTGCTTTTACACCGACTCGTTCTGCCAGCTGTTCTTCAAATGAATTCACGAGCGGCCCAAGCGGCGCAATCCAGTTTGAGCGAAAGGCTTCCGAAATATAGTGCTGCTCCCTGCCGCTCATATGAGGGGGAGATAAGTAGATTTTTTTATGCATAGAATCATCCTTTGTTTGATGTTTGAATGGAAGAAATGATGCGTGCCGGAGCACCGGCCGCCGTTACCCTGTCCGGTATGGGACGGATCACCGCGGAGCCGGCTCCGACAATGCTCCAAGCCCCGATTATGATCTGCGGTATGACGGATGCACCAGTTCCGACGTGAGCGCCTTCCTGAACGGAAACCGCTCCTGACAGCGTGACACGCGGGGACAGATGAACGTAATCGCTGATTTGATTGTCGTGCTCTGCCACTGCACCCGTATTGATGATGCAATGAGCGCCGATGCGCGCATCCGCCTGAATGATCGCGCCCGCCATAATCACTGTCCCTTCCCCAATGACAGCCGACCTGCTGACGATGGCTGACGGGTGAATCAATGTAATAAAATCATCTTTCCTCAGTCCCAGTCGCTCCGCCAGCTGTTTTCTGACACTGTTATTCCCAACAGCAATCAGAAACAGCACATCAGGAATGAGCCTGCGCAGTTCAGTAACGGCTTCCGGCGGTCCTGTGTACCATTCTTTTCCGCCTTCGAACGTTTTGAATTTATCATCCAGCACCGCGGCTAAGCGCGTATCTGAGCGGGCGTTTATCAGCTCTCTGATCACCTTTCCGTGTCCGCCGTCACCCACAATGGCCACGTTTTTCATGAGGACACATCTCCGCTTCCGGTAAACCGTTCCGCGGTCACATGATTGGTTTGCTGAATCCCTTCTGAAACAAGGACCTTTCGCACCGTCAAACATAAAATTTTCAAATCGAGAAAAAATGACCGGTTGTCAACGTACCATACATCTAATTCAAATTTCTTTTCCCAGGAAATCGCGTTTCTGCCATTGATTTGCGCCCAGCCTGTGATACCCGGCTTCACCTCATGGCGCCGTGCCTGTTTTTCTGTATAAAGAGGCAGATAGTCCATCAAAAGCGGCCGCGGCCCGACAAGGCTAAGATCGCCCTTCAGGACATTCAGGAGCTGCGGAAGCTCATCAATGCTCAGCTTTCTGATCAGCCTGCCCGTTTTCGTCAGCCGGACTTCATCAGGCAGCAGATTTCCCTCACTGTCCCGTTCATCCGTCATTGTCCGGAACTTATATAGGGTGAACGGTTTGCCGTGCAGGCCTGGCCTTACTTGCTTAAAGAAGACAGGTGATCCTATTTTCAGCCTGACAACGGCGATGGTGAACAGAATGATCACACTCGTACAGCACAACAAAAAAATGGCGGCCGTCAGATCAAAAAGTCGTTTCAGGATCAAAGATTCACAGCTCCTTTCGTTTTTCGAAACCGTTTTAATACCAGCTGTCTTTCCTCTTTTGTACAAACGAGCATAAAAGCGAAAACAGCGTAGCAAAAGCTGACTGTCACTCCCGTCGCTATCAGTGACGGCCATCCGTCAACCTTCACAACGAACTGAATTGCCTTACAGACCGTCCAGGCAAACACAGCGGCTGATAGAGGCCCGATGATGCCTTTAAAGAAAACGTGCTTTTTGTAGCCTGTAATGCGGGATACATAAAGCGGCGTAAAGATGGCATTTTTTAAAATAAGAGAAATGGCCCCTGCCAACGTTATGCCGTACAGACCGAGATGAGCCGGCCCGCTCAGCGTGACCGCCAGCACCACATTCACCGCACCTAACAGCAGGGTAACAATCGCCGGTGTTTTTTGTTGATTAAAAGCGGTCCATATATAAAACAGCGGCATAAAGGCGAGGCTGACAACCAAGTATCCGGCATGAATAAATAAAAGCGGTGCTATCGTTGAAAAGGACGGTCCGAGCCAGATTGTCAAAAAAGGTCCCGCCAATCCGCCCAATAAGGCAGCAGGAAGTGCAAGCAAAAGACCATTGAGCCTTACTGCCTTATTGGCGTAATTCATCAACCCTTCCATATCGCCTTTTGAATAATATGAAGTCATGATAGGCGCAAACAGGGATGCGACCGTTCCGGCCAAGCTGCGCAAAAGCAGCGGAAACTGGATAATCGCCGCGTATTTCCCGGATGCGGACGCCCCCAGCATCAAATTGGCGGTTAACAGATCAATCTGCAAAAAAAGCAGGACGCCGATTTGATTGACGGAGCTCCATGCGCCCGCTTGAAACAGCTCCTTGCTTGTGCGGAATGAAAGATCCTTCATACGAAACGAAAACCACGGAATCAGCTTTTTGAAGAAATAGAAAGACAGCACAGACGCAATGACAGCACCAGCTAAAGCTGCAAGCTGGATCTGCCAGATTTTCGGCGCAAAGCATGCAAACAGGAGCAGCACAGACAGCACCCGTATAAGCATTTGCACCGCCTGAATGGAACTGGTGATATAAAGGCGGTTGGCATAAAATGGTGCAGCACCGAAACCCGCCATCAGAAACGTTAAAATAAACAGCAAACTGCCGATCAAAATCGACAAGCGCACATCTGCCAAAAGCGCTTGCGGCACATTCATGACGCGGTCAATAAAAAAAGCCGAACCCGCAAGCGGCAGCAAGAGCAGCAATGAAATCAAAACAGAGGCCGCTAAATAATTGCTGATATACGCATTTGCTTTCTCCCGCTCTCCCCTGTGGGCAGCAACAGAAAAGAATCGAACGACAACCGAGCTGAGCGCCACGGTGATAACCGAAAAGTAATTAATCACATTTTGTGTCAAGTGAACAAAGCCAAACGCTTCCACACCAAGCGTACTGACAATAAAAGGCGTCATCCAAACCGATAGGAAAACAGACAACAGAAAAGCCGTGAGATTAGCGCTGAAATTTATCGTGAATTTCATGCCTGCTTCGCACTGCCTTTCATTTTCCCCCGCTGCTCGAAAAACAGCTTGATGAGAAAAGTGATCCGCCATTTACACAGTGCTAATACCAAACGCTCTCCTCTTAATAATTTCTCATGCTGAAACGGTGTATGTCTGACAGCCTGCCGCACCATGTCATAGGATAAAATCTGTCTGATCTTCTTTTTGATGTCTTTCGGCGAATTCGGAGAAGCACAGGCATTTGCCAAAAGCATCGGAAGCTGGTGCCTGCAAATGTACACATTCAAATCTTCTTGGCATGCGCCTGCTAAGCCGTAGTGATTGTAGAATGCGATTTTAGCCTGATATTGTTTTTGAAGATGTTCATCCATCGCCGGCTTATAAGGAATTTCTGTCAGGCTGTTCGGATTTTCACGATAAATGTACAATCCTTCATCAAGCATTTTCACCCGCTCCGCTTCGTAAAAAGCGGACAAATTGAAGGGAGAGTCTTCAACAAAACGGATGTTTTCATCAAACAACAGATTCGCCCTTTCAAAAAGCTCACGACGGTAAAGATAACGCCATACATACCAGATAAATCTCGTTTCGTGAGCATGTTTAAGCCGTTCAGTCATTTCTCGTTTTGTCAGCACGCGGTTTGCCTCAAGCTGCGGCGGCACATATGTCCGCCTGTCCGATGACTGTTTGTAAAAACCGCAGCCGACGATGTCGAGCCGATTTTGCTCCGCTTCTTCAGCCAGCCTCTGGAACATGGCGGATGATACATAATCGTCTCCGTCTACAAAGCCGATGTAAGTGCCCCGCGCGGCCTGTATTCCCGTATTTCGCGCTGAACTAAGCCCGCCATTTGCCTGATGAATGACCCGGATTCTCGCATCCCGTTTTGCATAGTCCTCTGCAATTTCGCCTGAACGATCCGGTGTTCCGTCATTCACGAGGATGATTTCAATATCAGAAAGCGTTTGACGAAGCAAAGAATCAATGCACTCTTCTATAAATGGTTCAACATTATACATCGGGACAATAATGCTGACGAGCGGGATCATTGCGCTTCACCGCTGATTTTGTCACGCAGACCTTTAAAATACACATCTCTCGGAAAGCCTGCACGGGGTGTTTCTTTTGTTAAAAGCTCATTGACTGCGGCTGTTACGCGCTCTGGCTCCGGATGTTCTATCAGCTTCATGAACGGGATGTCTTTAAGCCATTGATAGCCCTCCATTACCTTATGGTCAAAGGAGCGAATGACAACACACGGCGTTCCTGTCAGCGCGCAAAAAATCATGCCATGAAGCCTGTCAGTGACGACGGCTTCTGCGCTTTGCAGCTTAGACCACAGTGCTTCAAGTTCATGTTCGCGTGTATCGCGGCTGACCCGGCGGCCGATCGTTGTCGTAAAGGATTTGATCTCGCCGAATTCCTCAAATAGCGCAGCCTTGACCCGGTTCCTCTGGTCCTCCTGAAGCACGCTTTCCTGATCCTCGCGCAAACACATATAAACCCCTTCGCGTTCTGCGGGGGTCTTGCTTCTGTCTAAATACAGCACCATGTCCGGCTGTTTCAAAATTATTTTTTCTTGAAAATGCTGTTTCATAAATTGATACGTTGTTTCATCCCGTGCCATCAGCAACAGGCCGGGGTGCGAATTATAAATTTTCTGTGCCCGTTTCAGCTCTTTGCGCCCCTTTTTCGTGTCAGAAAAATGAGCCGTTGCCGGAAGCTGGACAACCCGATAGTCACGGAATGTTTTAATGATGAAGCGGCGCGTCCACTCCTCATAACGGTATAAATCCCCCATGTTTCCGCCGCCGATGATAAAGACCATATCCTCCGGATGGCGCGAGCGGATCAGGCTTTTTGCTGATTTGTAAATGTCCTTCATATCAACCTCGACGATGTCAAAGTCCGGGTATTCTTGCTCAAGAAATGCCTTGCTGGCATAAGCAATTGCGTGATCTCCCAAATTGTCATGGGACGGCAGCAGGGTCAGTATGATTTTTTTCTGATGTGCTGCGGCCTTTACCGGTTGATCTGCCGCTCCCAGCCAATATTGGGACGGGTATTTGACCTTTAGCAGCAGCCATTCTGCAAAATTGATTTTCAACGATTGTAACGACATGTCCTCACCCTCTGTTTCTCATTTTGTACTCGATCACCCGCTGATACACAGCCGATGCCATAGCGACGAACGGAATCATTCTGTATTTCGCCATCAGAAGCAGGCATGACCGTTTTGCGTCAAAAGGAGCGGTACCCGTTTTTGAAAGACTTTCTTGAAACACCGGGTCCGCGCATATCACGCCAACATTTCTAAGCTTTTCAAACAGCCGGCGGCTGCCGCTCGTTTTCCATTCATTCAGCATGCAGATGCTGCTGTGAAGAACGATAAAGGTATCAAGCTCCTTGCGATACTCCTCCAGTTTGTTGTTCTCCTGTAAAAACGCCGCATTCGCCTCATACAGCGCAAGTCCTGATTCAAACAATTTTTTCTGATAGCGCTGCACAATGGAGGAAAGGTGAATTCGGTAATGATAGAGCGGCGTTTTTACGTAGGCTACTGAGCGGGCGAAAAAATGAGCCCTGAAGCTGAAAAACTGATCCTCGACATGCTCCAGCTCGCCTCGGAGCGGAAACGATAGCCGATGGGCTTCAATCATGCTTCTTCTGTACAGTTTGTTCCATGAAAACCCTCTGACCTTCCCTTCGAATAACGCCTTGATATAGTGCTCCTTCGGCTGATCCTGATAGGTTTGGGCAATGTCAGAGTCCATGGTTTTGCCAGTGTCCTCAAACTCTGCGGCGTAATTGCAAATGACCAGATCAGTTTCATCGCCTGCTGCCCGGAGCATCTGCTCGCAATAATCAGGCTCAATCCAATCGTCTGAATCGATAAACGCGATAAATTCGCCGCGTGCCGCCTCAATGCCTTTATTCCGAACCGCACCGAGACCCTGGTTCTTCTGATGAATCACCTTGAACCTGTTGTCCATTTTGGCGTATTCTTCGGCGATATCCGGACTGGCGTCTGCTGAACCGTCATTAACAATGATGATTTCTATATTGTCCACTGTCTGGTTCCGCAGTGATTCGAGACACGTTCTGATATATGTTTCTGTGTTATAAACAGCGACTAACAGACTAACCGCAGGTGTTTCCATAATGACCGGCTCCTCTTGCATAAATTACCGGGAAAAAATCGTTCTGTAAGGCAGAACGGATGAATCAACCGGCATAAGCAAATAACTGTAAAGAAAATAACAAACAACGATAGCGATATAGATAAGGGCGTTCGATTTTTCATCAAATATCCTGACAAAATAAGGGACTAAGATCATTTGATACAGACCGAAATAAATATTGAATCTGGCAAAAATCACGTCCTTTGTGGCCAAAAGGCCGAACAAAAAACCAAGCAGGCACAAATTGACGACAATATCGATTTGCGGCCACAGACTCCGCAATCGTTCTTTATAGCAAAATGCAAGGAACAGCGGCAGAACCAAAACAGCGATTTTGATCACATTCATTCCATTTGTGTTCGTCATGAGCCATTTTTCATAATGGCTGTATGAGCTGTTTTCAAGTACAACGACAAACACAGAAATAAATTTTTGATATAAAAATGTCATGCCGAGAAATAAAGCGGATAGGCCGAATATCGCCGGAGACCAGGCTTTTCTTCTGACAATAAAGTACACCGGAATCATAATCAGCGCCGACGAATGAAAGAGCGAGCTGACCAGCACAATCAGGAAATATCGCTTCCAGTTCCCGCTGATGATATAACGGACCGCCCAAAACAAAGCAGCTGCGACCATGTATTGCCTGATGCCGTTAAAAGACGCGTAGTAATGAAAGGTTCCCAAAAACAAAAAGACACTCAGCTCAAACGGCCTGCCATAGTTGGCGAGTGTCTTCATAATAAAGCTGTAGGTCACGACCGCCACCGTAAAATACATGATTTGAGGATCTTCCGTGATGAAATTCATCAGCCAAAGGAGTGCGGTAAACCCCGGATCTGTCGCTGTTTTCGCTGTGCCGAAACCGAATATCTGCCACACATTTTGATAATCGCCCGCCAATTCGTACAGCAGCGTGTACGTCTGAAAATCCGTGCCGACTCGATAGCGGAGACCTGACACGAGCACAAGTGAAGCGAGCGGAATCCAGATCAAAAGCTTATTCGGCCGATACCCCGTGGCAAGCGAATCGTCACGGCCGCCGCACATTTTAGCGAACCAAGACCAAATAAATACAATCCCCATATTGACGGCATATACAATCATCGGTTATGGTCCTTTTCCGTGCTGATGTTGTATACATTCAGCAGCGCTCCTACATTTTGCTGTGCATCGTAGCCAAGTTGAGCGAGTGTTTCTTTGATGAACTCACGCTTCGGCCTGCCTGCGGCGGCCGCCCTTGCAATGGTTTCAGCCCAGACGCTGATCGGTTCAGAAAGACTTAATCTTGTGACAAGCCCGAGACCGGCGTCGACTTTTTCTGTAATGCTGTCTGAAATGATGCATGGAAGCCCCGACGCCTGCGCTTCCACAAGCACAACCGGCAAGCCTTCGTACAGAGACGGCATGACAAACACATCAAATGTGCGCATCAATTCATGGATCCGTTCTTCAGTGCCTAAAAAGAGAACATCTGATAGCAGATTCTGCCGGCGCGCCTCCTCCTCTATCTCCCCGCGCAACGGCCCGTCTCCCGCCAGAACGAGCTGAAAGCGAACGCCTCTTTCCTTGAGATGTGCGGCAAGCTTCAGCAGGAACGCGTGGTTTTTCACTTCATGAAACCGGGCCACATGGCCAATGATGAGCCGGTCGGCTGCAATGCCGCGTGCTGCTTTTTCTTCATCAGCCGCCTGCCCATTTGGGGCGAATAACTCAAGGTCAATCCCGTTAGGAAGAAGGTGAACACGCTCCCGCTCCATGTTGGACTGTCCAAATAAAAACCTGCCCGCATCCTCTCCGCAGGCACATAGCGCTGTCGCATTTGCCAAAATGAGCCGCCTGAACACGAGCAGCTGCAATCGATCCTTCCAATTGAAGCCGGTCTTCCAAGACGTATTGTGGGAATGGCATACCCTGACCGGCACTCCGGCGAGCCTTGCCGCAAGGGCGATAAAACCCGTTTGGAAATCCGTGTGCGCATGAACGGCGCTGAACGGCCCGTTTTCTTTTATCGCGTTTCTCACATTCCTCACAAATGTAAGGGGATTGCTTTGCCCAATGCTCGGGACATAAAAAAGCCGCCCGCCTAAAGATAAAATCTCTTCATCATAAGCGCACGGATCATTTCGATACGTTAAAAAATCAAATTGCACTTTGCTTTTGTCCATCTTCCGATATAAATTCATTACCATGGTTTCCGCGCCGCCCCTGTTCATGCCACTGAGAACATGGAGTACGCGCTTTTGGCTGCTATTCATGCTTGACAAGCCCTTCCTTTTGGTTCATCACTCTTTTTTTATGGTAGCGATTCATCACGGCTGCAGGCATAAACGCGCGGATTAACGGTTTTGCGATATATATGTAATCAGATAAAGGAAGCTTCAAGCGTCTGCACGCCTGATAGACAAGGATGGCATTGTCAATTGAATACGTAAATGACCGCCGTTTGAATGCATCGCTGTCTTCCCTCACTTTATACAAGGCTTCCTGAAGATTATAGCCCCTGAAGCCCTCTTCAAAAAAGCGAAGCCACAAATCAATATCTTCCATTCGTCTCGTCCGCCGCACCGACCGGTAGCCTTTCAGCGTGCGGTAGGCACTCGCCCTCATCATAATCGTGCCGTGGCAAAATGGAGTCCCTTTTGCCATGATGCCCGGCTCCGGAACAGAAGGCAGAATGCGGGTGCCTCTTACGCCAAATTCATCAAACACAAGCATGCCGGTGCCAACCACCTGATAGTGTCGGTGCTTTTCTAAAAACGCGACCTGCTTTTCCAGACGGCGCGGAAACGAAAGGTCATCTCCATCCTGACGTGCGATATAATCGCCTGTCGCATGCGAAAGACAATGATTTAATGATGCGGCAAGCCGCTTATTTGTTTTGTTTTGAATCAGTTTGATGCGGTCGCTGTAATGAGCGGCATACTGCTTCGCGATACGGAGCGTGCCGTCTGTTGACGCATCATCGCACAAAATCAGCTCCCAATTTTTATAGGATTGGCTGAGTATGGATTCTATGCTTTCTGCCAATGTGCGTTCGCAATTATAAATGCCCATAATGACAGAAACTTTCGGTCCTGAGTTCATACGCTTTTCTCCTTTGTATCCATATCCATGTACGCGGAATAAATATCTGCCATTTCTTCCACCGTTCGCGCCTCCGAGAAGCGCAAGGCTGTTTTTCGGCCTTCCTGTCCCAGCTTTCGGCAGAGCTCCGGCTTATGGTAAAGCTGTTCAATCCGGCGGGCAAAAGCAGCACTGTCACCGATTTTGATCAGAAAACCGTTTTCTCCGTCGCGAATGATTTCCCGATGCCCGCGATTATCTGTGGCGATCGCCGGTTTTTCTGCCGCCATTCCCTCAAGCACATTCATACCGAGGCCTTCTCTAATGCTGGATGCGACAGATACATCCGCAAGCTGAATCAACTCATGTATGTCGCTGCAAAAGCCGTAAAAACAGACATTGGCGGAGGCACCAAGCTTTTCAGCTAACGTTTGATACGTATGTTCCATTGCCCCTTCCCCGGCAAACACAAGGCGGAGTGAGGGAATTTTTTCTTTTAGCAAGGCTGCGGCTTCAATTAACTGCTTCTGGTTTTTGTTCAGATTGAGCTCAGCCGGATAAACCAATATAAAATCATCTTCACGGAACCCGTGCTTTTCTCTGAGTCTTTGCTGCTCTATCGGACTGACAGGCCGGAAACGCTCGGTATTGACGCCAATGCCGTGAATTTTCTGCGTCCTTCCGCCCGGCCTTTGAAGTCCTTTCGCCCGTTTATAATCCTCTTCATTAATCGTAATCAGGCAGTCCGTATATGCTGAAAGCCATTTCTCGATCGGATAGTAAAGAAACCAATTTTTCATTGGTGCTCCTTTGCAGAAGTGAAATCCGTGCGCTGTGTACAGCACCTTTGTTCCGTGCCGCCGTGCCTGCCTCGCCGCCAGTCTGGCGAGAACGCCGCCGACCGGTGTATGGCAATGGACAATGTCGTATTCATAGGTGTCAATCACTTTCTTCAGCTGCCTATAAACGGCCAGGTTCTGAGGATCAAAAGGTGACCTGCGAATCGGGATGGAGAATTTCTCATCCACATACGGCAGCTTGGTTTGTCCGTTCGCAGCGACATGAACCTCCCAGCCCATTTGTTTGAACCATTTAAAATAAGGGAGGTGAAAGGCCTTAAAATGATAATCAACAGTCGCGCAAAACAATATCTTTTTCGTCATTTTCACTCCCCCTAATGAACGCTGGCAGCCGTCATTTCTTCTGATGTATTGATTGCCGCAAACAGCCTCGCTCTCAGGTCGGCTTCCGGCAGCTCATGAAAATCCTCGATAAAGCGCATCAGCACCGGCCAATCGCCGTCCACCGCTTTACCGATGTGAATTTTTGGAAAGATTTGTTCAGCATGGACTTCATTTTTGTTCAGCAATTCTTCATACATTTTTTCGCCCGGACGAATGCCTGTGAATTCGATTGGAACCTGCTCAGTCGTGTAGCCGGACAAATGAATGAGGTTTTTGGCAAGATCCACAATCTTTACGGGCTCTCCCATATCGAGAACGAAAATCTGACGCCCTTTCGCCAGTGCCCCAGCCTGAATCACAAGCCTTGATGCCTCGGGAATCGTCATGAAATAGCGGGTCATTGCCGGATGTGTTACTGTCACCGGGCCGCCTTTTTCAATCTGTTTTTTGAAAATTGGAATGACGCTGCCGCGGCTCCCGAGTACATTGCCGAAGCGAACAGCGACAAATTTGGTTCTGCTGACTTTCCCTAGATTCATAATAATCATCTCTGCGAATCGTTTTGTCGCCCCCATTACGTTGGCTGGGTTCACCGCTTTGTCCGATGAAATCAGCACGAATGTCTCTGTTCCCGACATATCGGCTGCTTCCGCGACATTTTTTGTTCCGATAATATTGTTTTTGACCGCCTCTTCTGGATTGTGTTCCATTAAAGGCACATGCTTATGGGCAGCTGCATGATAGACAACATGCGGCTCGTATTTTTTCATCAAGGTAAACATTTTATCGCGGTCCTGCACATCAGCGATTTCCGTATGGAACACAATGTGTTTGCCGAATCGTCCGTTCAGCTCTGTATAAATCGAATGAATGCTGTTTTCCCCATGGCCGAGCAGAATAATTTCCTTAGGCTGAAACGCGCTGATCTGACGGCAGATTTCCGAGCCGATTGATCCGCCCGCTCCCGTGACGAGAACTGTTTTTCCTTTGATGCGGTTCGAAATTTCGCTAGTGTCGAGGGTTACCGGCTTTCTGCCGAGCAAGTCCTCAGCTTTTACATCTCTGATTTGTCCTGCAGTTCGTGTGCCAAGCAGCATTTCATCAAAATGAGGCATAATTTTAATGCTTACTCCGGTTCGCACACATTCTTTATATAACACCTGAAGCTCATGGGTGCGGAGTGAAGGAATGGCAATAATAATATAATTAATTTTGAGCTTTTGCACCGCAGGCATGATACTTTCTTTACCGCCGATTACGGGCAGTCCCATAATTTCTAATTTATGCTTCGTTTGGTCGTCATCAATAAAAGCGACAGGTATGATATCAGGTTCATCTTTCGAAAGCAGCTGCCTGACCATCAGAGTCCCACCTGAGCCCGCCCCGATAATCAGCGCGCGGGACGAGGCGCAACGTTTTTTCCTGATGCTTTCGTTTAATACTCTGGATAAAATACGGGTCCCTCCAATAGACAAAAGCTGAAGCACCCAGCACGCGGTTAACAGACGGAAGAACATCGTATGATACACAGCATACTGAATGATACCGGTCACAGCGGCGGAAAGCGTAATGCCCTTAAGCAGGACAATCAGCTCGCCGAGTCCGGTGTATGTCCACACCTGTTTATACTGATTGAACAGGAAAGCACACACATGATAGCTGAGGAGCAAGCTGACAGCGGTAAGCAGTAATGCTCCGGAGTCATAAAATTGATAGGAATCTTTTAAAAATTGATATCCTGCAATAACTGAATTTAAAACGAGGTAAGTATCCAGCGCAATAATCATTGACAGTCTTCTCCGGTAACTCAACCTTTTCCCCCCTAATTCTTTTATCGGTTTAGCTGCGGCGGTTTTCGTCTCTCCAAAAAATCGGCAGCAGCTAAACCGACAATACCTCCTATGTATATATGAGATAAGTGGGCATTTAACCCATCCTCACGCCCCGCCAGCGACGACCAGCATCTAAGGCAGCAACTTCAGCTGCCCACAGCAGAGCCGAGTGCCTCCATTGATACAGGTCAGGAGACATCACCTTTACAAAAACTAGTAGGAATAGTGTTCCGATTTTTTCATTTTCTTTTTGTTTAAAAGAGCGCCTAACAGCTTCGCATTGGATTGTTCCAGTGCATCTTTTGCTTTCAGAACGGTATCGGTTTTTGTTTTTCCGCTTAAAACGACGAGCACGCTGCCGTCTGTCTGATTTGCTAGAATCTGAGCATCTGCAACAGCCAAAAGAGGAGGGGAATCAAAGATGACGAGGCTGAATTGTTCATAGATCTCAGATATTAAATCTCCCATTGCTTTTGAAGACAACAGTTCTGCCGGGTTTGGCGGGGTCGGCCCGCTTGTCAGTACATATAAGTTATCGATCGGCGTCTTTTGCACCGTCTCACTGAGTGAAGCATTGCCGACCAGCACATTTGTCAGCCCGGTTACATTATCAACCTGAAACGTCTGGTTGATGGTCGGCTTTCTTAAATCGGCATCCACCAGCAGTACTTTCTTTTCCTGCTGCTGCGCAAAGACAGCCGCAAGATTCGCTGCACTGAACGATTTACCTTCACCAGGCACAGAGGAGGTGACGAGGATAGATCGCAAGTTGGTCTGGACAGATGAGAACTCAATGTTTGTCCGAATGGTGCGATATTGTTCCGCAACAACTGATTTATTGTGTAAAACAGATATTTGAGCCAAACCTCGCCTTGCTTTCTTTTTTCTAAAGATCACTCGCTTCACTCCCCGAAATGTTTTATCCCGCGATTCCGCCCTTTGTGGACATCAGGAACGGAGCCTAAGCATGGCAATCCGGTTCTCTCGCTGAGCTGCCGTGCGCTTTTGCATGTATCATCGAGAAAATGCAGAAAAAATGCCAGTGTAATGCCGCCCATGACAGCAGCGCCAAAAGCCATGACCATATTTCGCAGCCTGGCCGGCTTGATCATCGGGCTTTCAGAAGCCTTCGCCTCTGATAATATATGTACGCCTTGTACATTCATTCTTTCATCTACTTCTTTTTCAAACTTGTTCACTAACGTGTTCGCAATCTCAGCTGCTTTCGCCGGATCGTGATCCTGAACGGCAACGTTGATTATTTCTGATTCATTTTCACTGCTGGTAACCACTTTTCCTTTCAGCGAGGAAGCCGATTCAGATAGGTGCAATTCCGCCTTAACTTCTTCCATCAAGGCAGTGCTTTTCATAATCGATTGGAACGTGCTGCTATACTGAAGATTTCGCTGGATGTCACTGAGATTCGAGTTTTCTTCACCGTCTGATTCATGAACCAGCACCTGTGTCGACGCCTGGTAGGTCGGTGAAATGACCTTAAATTGCACAAAACCCATAATAAGGGTGACGCCGATTGTGATGAGCAGAATCAGCACGAATCTGTGTCTGACAATCGCATATAATTCTTTGAAACTCATATTCTCATTCATGTATTCATAGCCTTCAGCCTTCCCGCGGCTGGCTTCCCGCGCCCCTTTCTGTTAATGATTGGATTATAAAAGAAAACGTTATTATTTAAAAATTGCAAAATAAGCCAATAAGTTCTCTTTAGAGAACAAAATCATGATTTTCCTCTAATTTACTGCACTTCCCTTATTATTTTAAATTTTATAAAGAACGGAAAATTCCTTATAATGAACGAAATAACGACAGGAATAGAGGAGAATTTCATATTATGATTGGAAGAATTATCCGTTTGTACCGTAAAAGAAAAGGCTATTCTATTAATCAGCTGGCTGTTGAGTCAGGCGTATCCAAATCCTATTTAAGCAAGATTGAAAGAGGCGTTCACACGAATCCGTCCGTTCAATTTTTAAAAAAAGTTTCTGCCACCCTGGAAGTTGAATTAACAGAATTATTTGACGCAGAAACAATGATGTATGAAAAAATCAGCGGCGGTGAAGAAGAATGGCGCGTACATTTAGTGGAAGCCGTACAAGCCGGGATGGAAAAGGAAGAATTGTTCACTTTTACGAACAGGCTAAAGAAAGAACAGCCTGAAACTGCCTCTTACCGCAACCGCAAACTGACGGAATCCAATATAGAAGAATGGAAAGCGCTGATGGCGGAAGCAAGAGAAATCGGCTTGACTGTCCATGAAGTCAAATCCTTTTTAAAAACAATGGGAAGATGATGATCGGTTAAGGGCTAACGTTCGCATCTATAGGGTAAATCTGTTTATAATGGGGGAAAAAGGGAGAGGACACAATGACTCATCAAATAGTAACGACTCAATACGGCAAAGTAAAAGGCACAACGGAAAACGGCGTACATAAGTGGAAAGGCATCCCCTATGCCAAGCCGCCTGTCGGACAATGGCGTTTTAAAGCACCTGAGCCGCCTGAAGTGTGGGAAGATGTCCTTGATGCCACAGCGTACGGCCCTGTTTGCCCGCAGCCGTCTGATTTGCTCTCACTGTCGTATGCTGAGTTGCCCCGCCAGTCCGAGGATTGCTTGTTTGTCAATGTATTTGCGCCTGACACTCCAAGCCAAAACCTGCCTGTCATGGTTTGGATTCACGGAGGCGCTTTTTATCTCGGCGCAGGCAGTGAGCCATTGTATGACGGATCAAAACTTGCGGCGCAGGGAGAGGTCATTGTCGTTACACTGAACTATCGGCTGGGGCCGTTTGGCTTTTTGCACTTGTCTTCATTTGATGAGGCGTATTCCGATAACCTTGGGCTTTTAGACCAAGCCGCCGCACTGAAATGGGTGCGAGAGAATATCTCAGCGTTTGGCGGTGATCCCGATAACGTAACAGTATTTGGAGAATCCGCCGGCGGGATGAGCATTGCCGCGCTTCTCACTATGCCTGCGGCAAAAGGACTGTTCCAGAAAGCAATCATGGAAAGCGGCGCTTCTCGAACGATGACGAAAGAACAAGCGGCGAGCACCTCGGCAGCCTTTTTACAGGTCCTTGGGATTAACGAGGGCCAACTGGATAAATTGCATACGGTTTCTGCGGAAGATTTGCTAAAAGCGGCTGATCAGCTTCGGATTGCAGAAAAAGAAAATATCTTTCAGCTGTTCTTCCAGCCCGCCCTTGATCCAAAAACGCTGCCTGAAGAACCAGAAAAAGCGATCGCAGAAGGGGCTGCTTCCGGCATTCCGCTATTGATTGGAACAACCCGTGATGAAGGATATTTATTTTTCACCCCGGATTCAGACGTTCATTCTCAGGAAACGCTTGATGCAGCACTCGAGTATTTACTAGGGAAGCCGCTGGCAGAGAAAGCTGCCGATTTGTATCCGCGTTCTCTGGAAAGCCAAATTCATATGATGACTGATTTATTATTTTGGCGCCCTGCCGTCGCCTATGCATCCGCACAGTCTCATTACACCCCTGTCTGGATGTACAGGTTCGATTGGCACCCGGAGAAGCCGCCGTACAATAAAGCGTTTCACGCATTAGAGCTTCCTTTTGTCTTTGGAAATCTGGACGGATTGGAACGAATGGCAAAAGCGGAGATTACGGATGAGGTGAAACAGCTTTCTCACACGATACAATCAGCGTGGATCACGTTCGCTAAAACAGGAAACCCAAGCACCGAAGCTGTGAATTGGCCGGCGTATCATGAAGAAACGAGAGAGACGCTGATTTTAGACTCAGAGATTACGATCGAAAACGATCCCGAATCTGAAAAAAGGCAGAAGCTATTCCCTTCAAAAGGAGAATAAATATGGGGAAAACAGGATACATTGGTGCTGCCATTGTTGTGGCAGCTTGTATCATTATTTTGTCGGCCGTGGTATGTTTACGGGACACAGTCTATTACCAGCCTATGTGCTGGACTGGCATCATACTGTTTTTCGCGGGAATTGTGATGGTTCCCGCATACTCAGCAAAAAGAAAACCCGGAAAAGAGAAGTAATTCTCTTTTCCGGGTTTTTTATGTTTATTATAATTTTCCCGCGCGAATATCGTCTGTCATTCCCTCATAAGGAGCCTTCGAAATCACTTCTTCGTTGTCGACTCCTTCATTTTTCAGAAATGTAATTTCCGCAAATTCAGGTACAACGTATTTTGGATACGTTTCATATTTTTCGCGGGATTCTTCCATCAAATCAATGTGGTCATTTTGGTAGCAAACCGTAATTTCAGGATGTTCATGCACCCATTTCGGGAAGAAAATAATGCCGTGCATGCGTTTTTCATTTGGCATAAAGTTTAATGAAACATCCGTGCCAGTCGGCTCTGTCCAAGACACTTTATATACGCCTTCTGTCAGTTTGACAATATTCACTTCCTGATCCCGAACCCAGCGTCCGGCAACCATTCCGCTATGAATTCTATAATCAATTGTATGGTCATTTTTAATATAAATCTCGTATTCCCAGCCGTTTTCATACGTATAAATCATGTGGCTTCCGATAAAGTTTTCCATTTTTCACACTCTCCTTAGTCTTTTACTGCACTTCATAAATGTCTAGTCGAACGTAATCAGGGGTTCTTTCTGCGGAACCGATAAACAAGCGGTCATGGAGCCATTGATAGGCTTCACTGCCTGTTTCAAACGTCGGTACCGTACGGAAATAAACATGCTCCGGATCAATAATTTCCCCGGCTGCCGCTTGTTTTCGAAACGGCTCGCTGACTTGCCGTATTCCATTGTTTTCAATGTAAATCAGTTCATGATCTGCTGTTTCGATCACATACCTGGCAGATAAATCGGTTCTGCCGTCAGCGCGAATCATTTGCGAATCGGCACCGCTCGGCAAAATACGTCCCTTTACTTCCCCGGTTATTGTTCCCGAACGAATCGGAATGAATCGTCTCAGTCCCAGGCTTGTCTCACCAATCGTGATAGGCGGATCAACCTTGATTTCTAAAGAGGCGAATGGTTTTAAAACCGGCTTCTTCACGAGAACCACCTCACCTTCAGAAAAAAATCATGTAACTATTTACATGTTTACTTTAACATCATTGCAGTTAACTGTCAAACAATAGGAACATAAAAAAACAAGGACTGTTTGAAGACAGTCCTTGTCTGAAGCTAGCTTTGATAAGCAAGATATGTGCTGACAGTGCTTTTGGCAAGACAGGCAGAGGAATCTATAATCGGAATCTCACTTTGAGTATGATCTAACACCGCATTTAAATCCGTGCAGGCTGAAATGATGATGTCTGCATGCTGACTGATTTCTTCATATAGCGTCTGCCACAATGCTTTTGAATGCTGCATATGATTTGGCTGTTTGATTGCGGCGATAAGCTGGTTCACAGCCTGCTGCCAATGGTCCTTGTGAACAACTTCTTGTCCATTTGCCTTCAGAACTTTTTGGTAGATGGCGGATTGGATGGTTGGCTCTGTTCCTAAAACCACCGCTTTTTTTGCAGGATGCGGAATCTCTTTTATCGTTTCCTCAACGATATGCAACATAGGAACCGACAATGCCTGCTGAATCTCTTCATAGTAGACATGCGCCGTATTACAAGGCAGCGCAATGAAATCCACGCCTGTTTTCTCGAGCTTTACCGCTCCGTCGATAATCGCTTTTTTCATCTCGTCATGGTCAATTGGACGATCTGCATAGAAGGGCGTCGGGCATGAATAGATCATCATGTGCGGGTAGTCAATATCGTTTGAAGCCCCATACAGCTTCTGACAGTAATCAATCACCTTATCAATAAACGGCGAGGTCGATTTCGGCCCCATTCCGGCTAATATTCCGATCATCAAATTCATTCCTTTCTAATTTGTACGGACCGCTTCTTCTTCTGAGCCATCCTCATAGAGGATAAAGCTTTTCGCAGCATCCCCGCCTAACATAAACTCGACTTCAACAGACAATGCTCGCAGAAAGAAACGGGTTTCCGAGGAAGGAAATAACTCCAGTCTCAGCTGTCCGGTGATCTCCAAATAAAGCCGTTCATTCTCGGCTGTCACCTGTGCAGCCGTTCCATCCTGCAACAGGTAGCTGCCAACATAGCGGCTGTATATCGCCGTATCAATTGCTTTTTTCTTTTTATCAGCAGGACGTTCCGGGACCTCATATGGCTGGCCAAATAGAATATGTTCCGCCGCCTTCAGAATCGCTTGTTCATATTCAGTATCCTCTTCCTTATTACTCAAATAGATCAGCGTTTTACGATGATCGATATATCGGATCATCAACGTCGAATAGCCGGGCCATCCTCCGCTGTGGCTGACAATCCGCCCTTTTTTAGGACTATTTTGCAGTACCCAGCCAAAGCCATAATCAATTGTTTCTCCATTGTTGAGGCGCACTGGAGAAAACGCAGATTCCTTAGAAGCCTTGCTGATGAAATCGTCCTGATATAAAGCCTGATCAAATCGAAACAAATCGCTTGTGACAGAGTTCACGGTCCCATCCCCCTGTATGCCATCGAGATACACAACATAGTTCGTTTCCTCCAGCTCATCAGGGAGGACGTATGTTTCGGAATGTACATCATACACATATCCATATGCATAATGATCAATTCGCTCAGGCGAAAGCCTCCTGTTATACACTCTTGTTTCATTCATGCCTGCCGGTAAAAAAATACTTGTTTTCATAAAATCCGCATAGCTCATGCCAGATGCTTTTTCAATGATAACCGCCAGCAGCACATACCCCGTATTGCTGTACATCCAGCCTTCATTCGGTTCAAAATAACCAGATAGCCCCTCATTCATCAGCATATCGACAATATCCTGATTCACCGCAATCTTGTGTGAATCCCAATTGGCAAAAAACCATCCCATATAATCAGGAAGCCCTGACGTATGGTTCAATAAATGCCGAATCGTTACGCCCTGATACGGAAAACCGGGCAGCCAGCGATCCACTTTATCCTCATAGCCAAGAATCCCCTTCTCCTCCAGCAAGATGATTCCCAATGCTGTAAAAGGCTTTGACAAAGACGCTAACTCAAACAAAGAGTTGGTTTTCAACGGGCGTTTTTCCGTCATTTCCGCATAGCCAAAAGAGTGGTGATATAAAATATCGCCACCCTCCGCAGCCAGAACCGTCCCGTTAAACTGATGTTTTTCGCCTAATGTCTCAAATAACGTCTGAAGATGCTTTCTTTTATTCTGCTTCATTCCTCCACCTCCCATATCTCTGTACGTTACTAACCTACTAACGTTTCAAATATTTTGAAAAACCCTTTAGTTAGAGATCCTTTTTAACCCATCACGTATACCTGTCGTTCACTACTATTTAGTGAAATGAGATATTATGATATTTTCTGAATTGTGATTAAAAAGGCAACTTTATGCCCATGCAACAGAAGCTATAAAAAATACAGAGAATGAAAAGAAACAGATAGATTTTTTAGTTCTTTAGGCCCGTAGACCGTAAATACTTTTATGATTTTCTATCAAACAAAAGAGGAAAATAGACCAGTTGCAATCCAAACGAGAGTCTAATAGAATGAGGTCGAAAAGTAAATCGAGCGGGTTTGTTACTGATAAAGCAGGCAAGACCTAAAATGTGTAAAGGGCAAAGTGTATACTTTGGCGTCACCCCTTACATATTTTAGGTCTTTTTTTATTGTGCGTAACTAACTTGCCATCTTCAAACAGGAGGGCTGGAAGAAGCAGACCGCTAACACAGTACATAAAAAAGGAGACATGAACGATGAACATCAAAAAGTTTGCAAAACAAGCAACAGTATTAACCTTTACTACCGCACTGCTGGCAGGAGGCGCAACTCAAGCGTTTGCGAAAGAAACGAACCAAAAGCCATATAAGGAAACATACGGCATTTCCCATATTACACGCCATGATATGCTGCAAATCCCTGAACAGCAAAAAAATGAAAAATATCAAGTTCCTGAATTCGATTCGTCCACAATTAAAAATATCTCTTCTGCAAAAGGCCTGGACGTTTGGGACAGCTGGCCATTACAAAACGCTGACGGCACTGTCGCAAACTATCACGGCTACCACATCGTCTTTGCATTAGCCGGAGATCCTAAAAATGCGGATGACACATCGATTTACATGTTCTATCAAAAAGTCGGCGAAACTTCTATTGACAGCTGGAAAAACGCTGGCCGCGTCTTTAAAGACAGCGACAAATTCGATGCAAATGATTCTATCCTAAAAGACCAAACGCAAGAATGGTCAGGTTCAGCCACATTTACATCTGACGGAAAAATCCGTTTATTCTACACTGATTTCTCCGGTAAACATTACGGCAAACAAACACTGACAACTGCACAGGTTAACGTATCAGCATCAGACAGCTCTTTGAACATCAACGGTGTAGAGGATTATAAATCAATCTTTGACGGTGACGGCAAAACGTATCAAAATGTACAGCAGTTCATCGATGAAGGCAACTACAGCTCAGGCGACAACCATACGCTGAGAGATCCTCACTACGTAGAAGATAAAGGCCACAAATACTTAGTATTTGAAGCAAACACTGGAACTGAAGATGGCTACCAAGGCGAAGAATCTTTATTTAACAAAGCATACTATGGCAAAAGCACATCATTCTTCCGTCAAGAAAGTCAAAAGCTTCTGCAAAGTGATAAAAAACGCACTGCTGAATTAGCTAACGGCGCTCTCGGTATGATTGAGCTAAACGATGATTACACACTGAAAAAAGTGATGAAACCGCTGATTGCATCTAACACAGTAACAGATGAAATTGAACGCGCGAACGTCTTTAAAATGAACGGCAAATGGTACCTGTTCACTGACTCCCGCGGGTCAAAAATGACGATTGACGGCATCACGTCTAACGATATTTACATGCTTGGCTATGTTTCTAATTCTTTAACTGGCCCATACAAGCCGCTGAACAAAACTGGCCTTGTGTTAAAAATGGATCTTGATCCTAACGATGTAACCTTTACTTACTCACACTTCGCTGTACCTCAAGCGAAAGGAAACAATGTCGTGATTACAAGCTATATGACAAACAGAGGATTCTACGCAGACAAACAATCAACGTTTGCGCCAAGCTTCCTGCTGAACATCAAAGGCAAGAAAACATCTGTTGTCAAAGACAGCATCCTTGAACAAGGACAATTAACAGTTAACAAATAAAAACGCAAAAGAAAATGCCGATATCCTATTGGCATTTTCTTTTATTTCTTATCAACATAAAGGTGAATCCCATATGAACTATATAAAAGCAGGCAAATGGCTAACCTCATTCCTAACCTTTTTAGGAATATTGCTGTTTATCGACTTATTTCCAAAAGAAGAACATGACCAAAAAACAAAATCAAAACAGAAGCCGGACTACCGGGCGGCATATCATTTTACGACGCCGGATAAATGGAAAAATGACCCTCAAAAACCGATCTATTTTGATGGCAAGTATCATTATTTCTATCTATATAACCGGGATTACCCAAAAGGCAACGGCACAGAATGGCGCCATGCCGTCTCAGCTGATTTGGTGCACTGGACCGATGAAGGCGTGGCGATTCCGAAATATACAAACCCGGACGGTGACATTTGGACCGGTTCCGTCGTGGTGGATAAAGAGAACACAGCCGGCTTTGGGAAAAATGCGCTTGTCGCGATTGTGACACAGCCCTCAGCCAAAGACAAAAAACAGGAACAATATTTGTGGTACAGCACAGATAAGGGAAAATCATTCAAATTCTACAGTGGCAACCCCGTTATGCCTAATCCGGGTACAGACGATTTCAGAGATCCGAAAGTCATATGGGATGACCAGGATAACAAATGGGTCATGGTCATGGCTGAAGGATCAAAAATCGGCTTTTATGAATCCGATAATCTTAAGGACTGGCATTACACAAGCGGATTCTTCCCAGAACAGGCGGGAATGGTGGAATGTCCCGACCTCTACATGATGCGGGCAAGCGACGGAACGAATAAGTGGGTTCTCGGTGCCAGCGCGAATGGCAAACCGTGGGGCAAACCAAATACGTACGCCTACTGGACCGGAAGCTTCGACGGAAAAGAATTCAAAGCGGATCAGACTGAAGCCCAATGGCTTGACTATGGCTTCGACTGGTATGGCGGTGTGACGTTCGAAGACAGCAAAAGCACAGATCCATTAGAAAAGCGGTATGCGCTTGCCTGGATGAACAATTGGGATTATGCCAACAACACCCCGACAATGAAGAACGGCTTTAACGGCACAGATTCTGTCATACGCGAACTCCGGCTGAAGGAGCAGGATGGAACATACAGCCTCGTCTCACAGCCGATTGAAGCTTTGGAGCAGCTGACTGTTTCAACTGACGAAATAGAGGATCAGGATGTGAACGGATCAAAAACATTGTCGATAACAGGTGATACGTACCAGCTTGATACGGATCTTTCTTGGTCAGAGCTAAAGAATGCAGGCGTCAGGCTCAGAGAATCAGAAGACCAAAAACGCCATATTGATGTCGGTATTTTCGCTGAAGGCGGCTATGCTTATGTCAATAGAGCAGCCACAAATCAGCCTGACAAAAGCAATACCTATGTCGAAAGCAAAGCTCCTTATGATGTAAGCAAACGTAAGGTGCATTTGAAAATACTTGTCGATAAAACAACGATAGAAGTTTTTGTTGGCGACGGGAAAACCGTTTTTTCAAATGAAGTCTTCCCAAAGCCTGAAGATAAAGGAATTACCCTTTATTCTGACGGCGGCACAGCCTCCTTCAAAAATATAACAGTGAAACACTTTGATTCGATTCATGAATAAAAACAGGGGCGGCGCAGGCTGCCCCTGTTTTTTTATTAGGAGCGGTATTCTCTGTTACATATTGGGCATTGTAAGGAATATAAGGCTGGTTTCAAAGGAGGAAGCGAATGTCTAAACAAGGAAATTTTCAAAAATCAATGTCGCTGTTTGATCTGATTTTGATTGGGATGGGAGCCATCTTTGGATCAGCGTGGCTGTTCGCTGTCAGTAATGTCGCTTCAAAAGCAGGGCCCTCCGGCGCTTTTTCCTGGATCCTCGGAGGAGCCATTATTTTGTTAATCGGGCTTGTATATGCGGAGCTCGGAGCCGCTCTGCCCCGTACCGGAGGCATCATTCGATACCCCGTTTATTCACATGGCCACCTTGTCGGCTACTTAATTTCGTTTGTCACGATTGTCGCTTATACAAGCTTGATTTCAATTGAAGTGACAGCTGTGCGCCAGTATGTGGCCTATTGGTTTCCCGGCCTGACCATTAAAGGGTCTGATTCGCCGACCATTTCCGGCTGGATCTTGCAATTTGCCCTATTATGCTTGTTTTTCCTGCTGAATTATTGGAGCGTCAAAACCTTCGCTAAGGCGAATTTCATCATATCGATTTTTAAATATATTGTGCCGATTACCATCATTATTGTGCTGATCTTTCATTTTCAGCCGGAGAATTTATCCGTTCAAGGATTTGCACCGTTTGGATTTACAGGTATTCAGGCTGCCATCTCGACAGGCGGCGTCATGTTTGCGTATCTCGGCCTGCATCCGATTGTATCTGTAGCAGGTGAAGTCCAAAATCCAAAACGCAATATCCCGATCGCTTTAATCATTTGCATCATCGTTTCAACCATCATTTATACTGTTTTGCAGGTCACCTTTATTGGTGCAATCCCGACAGAAACACTGAAACATGGCTGGCCGGCAATTGGCCGGGAGTTCTCATTGCCGTTTAAGGATATTGCGGTCATGCTCGGGTTAGGCTGGCTTGCAACGCTTGTCATTTTAGACGCCATTCTGTCTCCCGGTGGAAACGGGAATATCTTTATGAATACGACATCCCGCCTTGTTTACGCCTGGGCGCGTAACGGCACATTATTTGGCATATTCTCAAAGGTCAATAAAGATACGGGGACACCCCGCGCTTCGCTTTGGCTTTCGTTTGCCCTGTCCATTTTCTGGACACTTCCCTTTCCTTCGTGGAACGCGCTCGTCAATGTCTGTTCAGTCGCGCTCATTCTTTCATATGCGATTGCACCCATTTCTTCAGCTGCGCTGAGGGTCAACGCGAAGGACTTAAACAGGCCGTTTTATTTAAAGGGAATGAGCATTATCGGGCCGCTTTCCTTTATATTTACAGCGTTTATCGTGTACTGGTCAGGATGGAAAACAGTCTCCTGGCTGCTCGGTTCACAGCTCGTGATGTTTTTGATCTATCTCTGTTTCAGCAAATATACGCCTAAAGAAGATGTCAGCCTCGCTCAGCAGCTGAAATCAGCCTGGTGGCTTATCGGGTTTTATATTATGATGCTGATCTTTTCCTACATCGGTTCTTTCGGACATGGTTTAGGGATTATCAGCAATCCCGTCGACCTCATTTTAGTCGCGATCGGCTCACTTGCGATTTATTACTGGGCAAAGTATACCGGGCTCCCAAAAGCCGCCATTGATTACGATAAATAAAGAAGCAAGAGGTTTTCTTGCTTCTTTATTCTTTACAAACATACATACACGCGATAAAATGAATGAGAGTCAGTCATTATTGGAGGTGTTCCTCATGCCAAAACAAACATCGGGCAAATATGAAAAAATTCTGCAGGCTGCCATAGAAGTCATTTCTGAAAAAGGCCTCGACAAAGCTTCTATTTCTGATATTGTCAAAAAGGCCGGCACTGCCCAAGGAACATTCTATTTGTATTTTTCATCTAAAAATGCCCTCATACCGGCCATTGCAGAAAATCTCCTCACCCATACACTTGATCAAATCAAAGGTAGGCTGCATGGGGACGAGGATTTTTGGACCGTTTTAGATATATTAATTGATGAGACATTTCTCATTACAGAACGCCATAAGGATATTATTGTCCTCTGTTATTCCGGGCTTGCGATCGACCACTCCATGGAAAAATGGGAGACGATCTATCAGCCTTATTATTCCTGGCTTGAAAAAATCATCAACAAGGCCATTGCAAACCATGAGGTAACGGAAGGAATCAATTCAAAATGGACGGCCAGAACGATTATCAACTTGGTCGAGAATACTGCGGAACGATTCTATATCGGATTTGAACAAGATGAAAATGTTGAAGTGTATAAAAAGGAAATTTTTACTTTCTTAAAACGGAGCTTAGGTACTGCTTAAAAAATGACTGGGTAACACCGCTCATTTTTTAATGTCCTAAAAATGACTGACGTTCATTCATAAAAATAGAGAGGTGTTTCATTTGAATTGGATTCTTGTTTTTATTGCAGGGCTTTTAGAAGTTGTTTGGGCCTCTTCCCTCAAACATGCCGATTCGCTTTTGGATTGGATCATCATTTTTATCTTAATCGCGGTCAGCTTTATCCTGTTGATCCGCTCTTATCAAAAAATCCCGATGGCCGCGGCGTACACTGTGTTTGTGGGAATCGGAACCGTCGGAACATATCTGACTGGAATTGTTCTGGGCGAATCCTTCTCAGCAGCCCAAATGTTCTTTTTAGCTTTATTGCTGGCTGGCATTTTAGGAATGAAATTATTTACGAAAGAAAGCAAATCTCAGCCGGGAGGTGAACAATAATGGCATGGTTTTTATTAGTGATTGCCGGCATAGAAGAAATTATAGCTGCCATTGCCATGAAATATATAGACGGAACAAGAAAAAAATGGCCAATCATTGTGATGACTGTTGGATTCGGCTTATCCTTTTACTGCCTGTCCCAAGCGATGATCGTCCTGCCTGCCGGAGTCGCATATGCCGTCTGGACTGGCATTGGAAGCATTGGTGTTTCGGCGGTCGGGCTCATCTGGTTTAAGGAGCGGTTTCAGCTTTCACAGGTGATTTCACTTTGCCTTATCCTAGCTGGCGTCATCGGCCTGCGTCTTACGTCATCTTCATAAAATCAAGGCATATACAGCTGTATATGCCTTTGCCATTAAGCTTCGTGATGTTTTTGAAGATGAAGCGGCGGCGGGATGAGCCAGCCTTTGTTTTTTAGCAGCCTTAAGTATTTTGCGCCGGTTGCCGCTTTCGACATATGAAATTGCCCAAACATCATGGCAATATCCTCACGAATCGATTGCCCCATCATTTTGCTGCATGTCACCAGACCTGCAGCATTTTCTGCTGCCGCGGAAGCCGCCACATCCGGATCGAGAAACCGTGCACCAGGCGGGATATCGTTAAGATCTGCTGTCGGCGGTTCAGGAGAAGCCGGCGGCAGCGCCACCCCGTTTTCTTTCAGGATCGTGCTGACCTGTTTGATTTCATCTTGGCATTTCTCAATAGACTCACGAAGCAGCTTCTTCAGGTCGTCATCACCGACATGATTCAATAGCATTTGGTAATTGCCGACCATTTTATTGCCCGCCATCACATAACTCCACAAGCCGAATACCTCACCGTAATGCATCGGTTCATCCTGCGGATTTCCGCTTAAAATACCCATGTTCATCCTCCTCCCATATTCAATATTGCACATTTCATAACGTGCCCAAGCGGAGGAACATTTATGTTTCAGCGGAAAAGATTTATGAAATGAAACAAAAAAGACAAGAGTGGCAAGTTGCCAAACCATTGTCTTTCCTGTTGTTTGATTGGACGCACTGAAGGGATTCGCACCCCGACAGACAAGATACCGGAAACCATTCAAGTGCTTTTTAATATGAGTCATTGATTCTGTCTTTAATAAACTTTAACGAGATGGCGGGATGCTTTGCGGAAAACGAAATACATTTTCGGGGTCATATTTCGCCTTTATTTCTCGAAGCCGCGCAAAGTTTGCGCCATAATATTCTTTTCCGAAGTTTTCAATGTTTTGATCTGGAACATTAACATATGAACCTGCTACATATGGTTGCATCAGCTGACGCACTCTTTCAACTGATGCAAGATTTGAATCTTCTTGTGATTTATTTTTCCAACTAGCCGTCCATTCCGTATAAAATAATGGATGGCGCCAAAAAAAGGCAGTTTCGTCTTTAGGGATTCTGCTTATAGCACCACCCCAATTGATAAAAAAGAAATTGGCTTCTGTTCCAGTAGCATCTTCCAAAAATTTTCTCATGATTGAAATGGGTTCGTCAGACCAAAAATCATGACCCCAAGCCGAGGAGAATTTAACACTCTGATCATTTCTGCCAGGGATGGGTTCGTCAGGGTCTAAGAAATCTATAGCATCTGGATAGTATAATGTTTTGATATCTGCTTCTGTTGGAGTTCCCGCATGTAATAAAGGTTTTAATAATCGAATCAATTCAGTTTTCGAACCGAGGAAAATTCCTTCTGCATGACACAAACCATTTATTTTGCTGTAAATTTCAAGGTAGCATCCTAATCGTTCATCTACAAACGGAGCCCATTTCTGCCAAGCTTTAAATACCGTTTCTAATTGTTCCCACGGCCAGATAATATTGAAGACGGTTGCTGTTTTAGGGGCACGATGAACTTTGAATGTATATTGGGTATTATATCCAAAGTTACCTCCTCCTCCGCCTCTAGAAGCCCATAGCAAATCCTCATTGTGAGATTGATCTGCGTGAATAATCCTTCCTTTTGCATCTACCGTTTTCAGCGCGAGAAGGTTATCACTTATAAGGCCAATCGATCGTGAGAGTACACCAAATCCGCCGCCCATCGTAATTCCCCCGATTCCAACTGTTGGGCTATCTCCAAACGGAGCCATAAAACCGTCTCGAGCTAATCCCTTTACAAGCGGGCCAACGGGAATACCAGTTTGAACGGTTGCAATCGCGTTTTCTTCATCTAAGAAAACTTTATTCATGTCACTCACATCAATAACAATTCCTCCACTTACTACTGAAAGGTTCTTATCTAAAGCATGGCGACCGCTTCTGACACGTAAGGGCACTTTATTCTCACGAGCCCATTTAATGGCATTACTTACATCGTATGAATTTTGTGCAAAAACAAAGACAAGAGGATAGACATCCACATAAGGGTTCCAATTCTTAATAGCCTCTGTATAGCCGGGGTCTCCTTTGAAGATTACACGCCCTGTCAACTGTGTTGATCCCATATATTATTTCACTCCCAAAGAAATTCGATTCAGATACTAAAATATGCAGGAGCTGGATAATCGCATAGACAAATGATCTACGAACTATAAATATAATACGCTAAGGCCTTTTTCGTCGGTAAGGTCTGCTGAGAAACATTTTTCAAACAATTTTGAGCAAACTTCCTGTCCAAACCTCCAACAAGCGTTTTTTCTTATCGTTTTTAGGAGCAGTGTCCAGTTTTTTTCGGAGTGAATATTCGTTTAGGCCAAAAGAAAAGAGAGATGAAGAAGTGTTTAGTATCAGAGGTATACATCCATACAACAGACTCTAGATCATCATATACTGAATGTATGTAGAAAGGAGACATCAGCTTTGGCAAAATATCGGATTATGACCTTTGACGGCGGCGGTACCTTAGGTGCTTTAAGTTTACAACTATTAAACAGATTGGCTAGGCAAAACCCGAAGTTAATTAGTCGAACCCATGTATTTTCGGGAAATTCAATCGGTTCATTTACTGCCCTTGCATTAGCAAGCGGAAGATCTCCGAGGGAAACACTTCAGTATTTTGAGGATGAAATCCTACCCGCATTCAGCATTTCCCGGCCAGGCGGACCTGTTTTCAACCAACAATTACCCTATTCCGGTTTTATTAAAGCGGTAAGAAATTTTTTCCCAGCAGATCTTCAACTTATAGATTTAAGAAAACGAATTGTTGTCCCATCATTCAAATTATACTCTCAAAAACTGGATCGTTGGACTCCTGTCTTATTTCACAATTTTCCCGGCTCTCCCTATTTAAATGAGAAAGTAAGTGATGTCATACTGCGGAGCAGCGGTGCTCCCGCGACGCAACGGGCCTATCAAAACTATGTGGATGGGTATGTAGTAGCAACGAACCCTAGTACAGCCAGTATCGCGTTTGCAGTTGGTAAAGCCAACGTGCCATTGGATCAAATTGCGGTATTGTCCATCGGAACAGGTGAAGCCCCGACCCGGTTAAGAAGAGATACGAAGGGATGGGGAATGGTAAGTGCAGATAACATCCGCCCCGAAAATCTGAAGAACCTTCCTCCAAATTGGGGAGTTCTTTTGGACAGGTCGCCTAATGAACCTTTACTGCCATTTCTTCAGATGATTGCTGGCGGTAATGGGTACTATGAATCCATGGTCAGTGCGAATCTTCTGGGAGATCGTTTTTTCCGGTTAGATCCACGGATTCCGAACTTCTCCAAAACGGACCCTGCCGTCGTTCCCGCTGTCATTGAAATTGCGAACAAAACCAACTTACAGCCTGCGATTCAATTTATAGAGAAGAACTGGGGGAGCAAATAAATTTTTATTTTAAAACTATTCTCACTTATCCAATTTTGTCCGAGAGAAGATTCTCAAAATAAATACAGGCAATGGGTAGAACCGGATTTTTTAAAGGTTTGTTAATCACAAGCTAATAAGATGAATGAAAAAATCAATTCATACTTCTTCTTTTGAAAGTGAGGGTTCAAACTAAAGAATGTAATTGAAATGTTACTCTAAGGTATGCAATTCCCTTTTTCACACAAAAAAGACAAGAGCGGCAAATCGCCAAACCCTTGTCTTTCCTGTTGTTCTATTGGACGCGCTCGGAGGGATTCGAACCCCCGACAGACGTGGTACCGGAAACCACCGCTCTATCCAACTGAGCTACGAGCGCATATAGACTGCGTTATGAGAACGTCAGCACAACTAATTATACGATAATTCCATTCAAATAACAACCCTCTATTTCGAGAGGCCGTTTTTTAAATAGACAAAGCATCTTAATTGGCAATCTGACATACGATGGTTTGAACCCCTGTATTTTTGGGGAAAATGGGAAAAAGAGACGACTTTGCATATCAGGCCAGCTTTTTGTTTGACCTTTATTGACCAAAAATGTATCATGTAACTACATACTTACCTAAAAGGTGAAGGAGGAGCATTATGAATTTAATACCTACAGTCATTGAACAAACGAACCGCGGGGAAAGAGCGTATGACATTTATTCTCGTCTATTAAAGGATCGAATCATCATGCTTGGATCTGCGATTGATGACAACGTTGCGAACTCCATCGTGTCACAGCTTTTATTCTTAGCAGCAGAAGACCCTGAAAAAGAAATTTCTCTTTACATCAACAGCCCGGGCGGCTCTATTACAGCCGGTATGGCGATCTATGATACCATGCAGTTTATTAAGCCGAAGGTATCTACAATTTGTATCGGTATGGCTGCGTCAATGGGCGCGTTCCTGCTTGCAGCCGGCGAAAAAGGCAAACGCTATGCGCTTCCAAACAGTGAAGTCATGATTCACCAGCCTCTTGGCGGTGCGCAAGGTCAGGCGACAGAAATTGAAATTGCCGCGAAACGCATTCTCTTGCTTCGCGACAAATTAAACAAAGTCCTTGCTGAACGTACTGGCCAGCCGCTTGAAGTGATCGAACGCGACACAGACCGTGATAACTTCAAGTCTGCTGAAGAAGCGCTTGAATACGGCCTGATTGACAAAATTTTGACTCACACAGAAGACAAAAAATAATCAACAAAACCTGCAAGAGCTGCGTCTCTTGCAGGTTTTTTCATTTCAAGGAATTGACTCCCTTAAACACTTTTTATTCTATACTGCTCCCATTCCTCATGTAACAGCTCAAGTGTCAAATCATTCGTCTGCCTCACAACTAGATCAGCACCAAGCATCGGCTGTCCTTGACCGACACCAACCGCAAACATCCCGGCAGATTTGATTGCGGAAATGCCTGCTTCTGCGTCTTCTATTGCCGCGCAATCAGCAGGGGAAACATCGAGCATCGCTGCAGCTGTTAAAAAGATGTCAGGATCAGGCTTCCCCTTCGCAAGAGCCGTCGGATCAACAATGGCATCAAAATCATCGATAATTGCCAAACGTCTTAAAATCTTAGGAGCATTGCGACTTGAAGATGCTAACCCGATTTTTATATTTTCGTTTTTCAATTGACATAGGAGCCTGCCAATCCCCGGTAAAAGATCTTCCGGCGTCAATTTGCTGATCAGCATTTGATAATCGCGATTTTTCCGATGCATAAGCTCTTGTTTCTCCGCATTTGTATACTTTGTTTCCGCACCGCCAAAGATCAATATGCTTTCAAGTGACTCTTCTCTGCTGATTCCTTTTAGCCTTTCATTCATGTCTCTGTCAAAAGGGATATTGATTTGTTCTGCGATGTGCTTCCAAGCGAGAAAATGATATTCAGCAGTATCTGTTATCACTCCGTCTAAATCAAAAATGACCGCTTTCATATACTAATGCCCATCACAGCTTCATAAGGTTTGAGGCTAATACTCTTTAAGTCAGCCCGCTCCTGCGGATAGTTTGAAATCAGCACTTTCCAACGCTCATGAATCAGTTCTGGAGGCGCTTCGAACAGAGCCTTTTCTTCCGATAAATTCACAACGACAAGAAGCTTTTCCCCTCGATATTCTCGAAGGTAAGAAAAGACCTGCGGATCATTCTCCTGCAACAGCTGATAATCGCCATATATCATAATCTTATATTGCTTTCGTAATTGAATGAGCTTCTGATAGTAAAAGAAAATCGAGTCTTGATCTTCCAAAGACTCTTTCACATTGATATCTTGATAGCGGGAATTTACCGGTATCCACGGGTCTCCGGCTGTGAATCCCGCATGTTTTCCGGCATCCCACTGCATCGGTGTTCTCGCATGATCCCTTCCTTTTATCATCACGGCTTTGACAAACTCTTTTTCTGACATCGTTTTGTTTTCGACGACTAGTTCACGATATGCATTCTTTATTTCAAGATCATCATACATCTCCAGCGGCATATCGCTGTTGACCATGCCGATTTCTTCTCCCTGGTAAATAAACGGCGTTCCTTTCATGCCGTGCAGAACCGTTGCAAATGCCTTCGCACATTCCTTACGCAGCTTCCCGTCATTGCCCCAGCGGGAAATAACCCTCGGCTGGTCATGGTTCTCAAAATACAGGGTATTCCAGCCGACATTCATTAACCCGGTCTGCCACCTTGTCATCGTCTTTTTTAAAGCAATCAAATCAAACGGCTTGATCTGCCATTTCCCATTTGGCGAGTTTTGTTCTGTATCAATATCCATATGTTCAAATGTAAAGATCATATTCAGCTCTTGCCTGCTTGCATCTGTGTACTTTTTCGCCTCTTCAATATCAGAGCCGTTTGCCTCTCCGACTGTCATGCAGTCGTAATGAGAAAGCACTTCCCTGTTCATCTCTTGAATAAACTCATGAAGACGTGGGCCGTTAGAGTGATAACGGCCGACAATATAGCTGCGGCTGTAATCCGTTTCGTAGTCCGGAAAATCGGTGTATTTAGAAATAGAGCCGATCACATCCATCCGCCAGCCGTCAACGCCTCTATCCATCCAGAATCTCATTACATCATAAACTTCCCGGCGAACGGCTTCGTTTTCCCAATTTAAATCAGGCTGTTTTTTCGAAAAGTAGTGCAAATAATACTGCCCTGTTCCTTCATCGTATGTCCACGCTGAGCCTGAAAAGATCGATCCCCAATTATTCGGCTCTGAGCCGTCCGGTTTAGGATCTTTCCAAAAATAATAATCCCGGTAAGCATTGTCCTTCGACTTGCGGCTTTCAGCAAACCAAGCATGCTCATCCGACGTGTGGTTCACGACCAAATCCATGACGATTTTCATTCCGCGTTTATGGGCTTCATCAATCAGCTGAAACATATCTTCATTTGTCCCAAACTTTTCGTACATGTTTTTGTAATCGCTGATATCATATCCGTTGTCATCCTGCGGGGAATCAAATACCGGGGAGAGCCAGATGACATCCGCCCCGAGATTTTTGATGTAATCCAGCTTTTGAATCACACCTTGCAAATCCCCGAATCCATCTCCATTGGCATCATAAAAACTGCGCGGGTAAATTTGATAAACGACAGCTTCTTTCCACCATTCACTCATTAGGCGTTCTCCTTTCACATCGTCCCTGTAGGACAACTCGTTCCTCATAAACGTTCATGTGCAGCGGCTCGCCTTTTACAAGCTTAAAAATAACGCGCTTTTCGTCAACCGTCACATTGATTAATCGGTTTCGATAATTGATGTTGAATGAATATTCGTCCCATTCTTTCGGCAAAAACGGAGCAAATGACAGCGTCTCATTCGCGGTGCGCATGCCTGCAAAGCCATGAACGATTGCCAGCCAGCTCCCCGTCATTGAAGTAATATGCAAGCCTTCTTCCGTATCATGATTGTAATTATCAAGATCAAGCCTTGCTGTTCGCTTATATAATTCGAGCGCTTTCTTTTCCAGCTTGAGTTCGGCTGCGAGAATCGCATGGACAGAGGGCGATAGGCTTGATTCATGAACAGTCATCGGCTCATAAAATTCAAAGTTTCTCCGTTTTTCTTCCATTGTAAAACGGTCATTAAAAAGATAAATGCCTTGGAGAACATCTGCCTGCTTAATAAAATTGGAGCGGAGAATCTTGTCCCATGACCAATTCTGGTAAAGGGGCCGTTCCGCTGGATCTAATTCGTCAACTGTTTGCAGGTCTTTGTCCAAGAACGTGTCATGCTGAACGAAAATTTGCAGTTCTTCACTAAATGGATAGTACATGTGCTGGATGATTTCTCTCCAGACTTTCAATTCTTCTTCCAGCACATCCAGAAGGCGGCGTTTCTCCGCTGAGATACTTTCGAGACTTTGTAGAGTATAATCCAACGTCCAAGCCGCAATGACATTCGTATACCAATTGTTGTTAACGTTGTTTTCGTATTCATTCGGCCCTGTAACGCCATGGATCATATACTTATTTTTTCGTTTCGAGAAGTGAACACGGTCGGCCCAAAATCTGCTGACTGCCACAAGAACATCTATCCCATATTCTTCTATATAGTTACAGTCGCCTGTATAATTGATATAATTGTAGATCGCATAACAGATCGCGCCATTGCGGTGAATTTCTTCAAAGGTGATTTCCCATTCGTTGTGGCATTCATCACCGGTGAACGTCACCATCGGATAAAGTGCCCCCTTCATCCCCAATTTTGCAGCGTTTCGTTTGGCAGCCTCCAACTGATGATAGCGATACAAAAGCAGGTTTTTCGTCACCTCCGGCTCGGCTGTCGCCAAATACATCGGAACGGCGTACGCCTCAGTATCCCAATATGCGGCACCTCCATATTTCTCGCCAGTAAATCCTTTCGGCCCGATATTCAAACGGGCATCGCCCCCGTAATATGTCGAGAATAACTGAAAGATATTGTAGCGTATTCCTTGTTGAAGCTCCTTATCTCCTTTAATCTCAATGTCCGCTTTTGCCCATCTTTCCTTCCATCGATCAGTGTGCCTCCGTTTTGCTTTTTCATAGCCGTACTCAACCACATCCGCCAAAAGCTCCTTGGCTTTCGAAAAAAGCTCTTCCTCCCGAAAATCACGTGAAGTCGTGACAATCACAAACTTTTTCAATGATGCTTTCGTTTGATAACTGTAGCGATTCTCGACATACATTTCATTCGTTTTAAAGCTTTCATTGACAAAACCCTCCGTTTCGTTTGCCATCGCGGCTAAAACCGTGAAGCGCGGTGTTCCAAATGGATTTTCGATCGTTTTTGCCGCTAAATGGCCGCTGTAAGAATCAGCACCTTTCGCTTCCTCCTGCCAAAACTGTTCTTGGTAGTTAGAATCTTCATTTGCCACATTTCCATCCAGGTAAGGAACAAGCGTAATGACAGCATCTCCCGTCAGGCATTCCGCTTCATAATGAATCGCACAGAGTTCTTTTACAGCAAGGCTAAGAAACCGCTCTGACCTGATTCTGACGGATTTATCCTGAATGCTGACAACAGCGCTTCGCCGCAGAATCCCCTCTTTCATATTGAGTTCTACCTCAAATGATTCGATTGGTTTTTGATGGAGATCGATTTTTTCACCGTCAACATATAGGCCTATGCCCATAAAGTTCATCGCATTGATCACTTTTCCGAAATATTCTGGATACCCGTTTTTCCACCAGCCTACTCGCGTTTTGTCGGGGAACCACACGCCTGCAATATATGTGCCTTGGTGACTGTCGCCTGAATAGCCTTCTTCAAAATTCCCTCTGACCCCCATATAGCCATTGGCAAGAGACGTCAGGCTTTCCAGCAGCCGTGTATGTTCCTTATTAAATGTATTTGTTTTGATTTTCCATTCATCAATCTCAAATAACCGCTGATTTATCATCATTTCCTCCCGAATGTAAGTTTCCATTATCACGGCGGGTTTTGGTCAAATATCTAAATGCAAAAGAAATCATCAAAGTAACGCCACACGAATGGATCATCAATACAGTAATCAAATCAAAATGAACCATGCCGATAGCAGCTGCCGCAAATGCCGGCAGTGCCGAGGCGCAAATCGCCGTAGATACTGCTTCCTTGAATGACGCAATAGAGATCATGTTTGATATTTTTGTGATCCAGAGGCCACCTGCAAGAACAAACGTTAACAAAAGCTGGATCATAAAGATTACCGCATATGCCAGCATCATGATCATCGGCTTATACTGTGCCAACCATAATGTATCGATCAAAACCTCTACATCATGGGCGTTTGGTTTCTCGAGCTTAACGTCCATTTTCGCATAGCCAACAGAAAACCCCGTTTCGTTTTGATCGGTGATCACCAGTTGATCAGGTTGAAATATGACGGCGTTTTCAAATCCAGTTACTTTCAATCGCCCATTTTCACCGCTTGTCTCATATTCATGCTTCATATCGACTGCCATCACATTCTGCCCATCTTCAATCCTCTCAGAGCTCTTCCCGCCTGTTAGTTTTCCGTTCCTGATTTGAAAACCCTGTAATTGATCAGCAAATTGATCATTAACCCCTTGAATCGCTGACGGCATAAAAGATGCAACGCTGAAGCGATCCATTTTCACAAACGAAACCGCTAACGGCGCCATTAAGCAGGCCGTTAAAAACATAAAGAGAAAAGAGAGCTGCAGCCAGCTGAAGGTATTCCCATAGCTGCAAACACCTGATGGAGATGCAGCCGCTTTCAGGCAGCGGATGATAAAGCTTTTATTCTCCAGATTCTTCATTGAATTACCCCTTTGTTCCGCCGGCTGTCAAACCGGACACAAAGTTCTTTTGGAGAAAAAAGAATAGAACGCATATCGGCAGTGCGGCAAGGATGGCACCAGCCGCAAATAGAGCTACTTTTTGCTGCTGCGGATTAGAAATAAAGGATTGTAATCCTACAGCGATGGTCAGCCTTTCCGGTGAGCGAAGCAGAAATTTCGCCAGCAAATAGTCGCCAAATGGTGCCATAAACGCCCAAAGCGCTTGTACCGCGAGCATTGGCTTAACAAGCGGCAGAACAATTGAAGCGAAAATCCTCAGATGTCCCGCTCCGTCAATTCGCGCGGCTTCATCAATTTCTCTCGGCACAGTATCAAAATAACCTTTCATCAGCCACGTGTTCATCGGAATTCCGCCGCCGATATAGATCGCTGTTAAAAACCAGTATTGATCGAGTGCGCCTATTAGCATCGCCAAGACATAAAAAGCAGTCAGCGCCGCCATTGTCGGCACCATTTGAATGATTAAAAAGAATATCAGGCTCTTTTTTCTGCCTGCAAACCGATAGCGGCTGTACGAGTACCCGGCAAGTGTCACAATCGTAACCTGCAAAACCATGACCGATAGTGCGATGACAAGTGTATTGCTGTACCAATTGAGATAAAGCGTTTCGTCAAATAGCCGCTTAAAATGATCCAATGTCCAAGAACCCGAAAAATCGAGCTGAAAAGCCGCCGAATTCCCCACACGGAAGGCTGATGATGCCGTAATCAGCAACGGATAGATAATGACAATACTTAAAAGCGTCAAAAATAAATACGTACAGATTTTATTAAGCATTCTGGCAGTGCTCGCGTTCACCTACATAACCTCCTCATTGCCAAAAGCATTCGATTTTTTGAAAGCAATCAGTGAAATTCCAATGACAATGAAAGAAATTAACAGTGTCACAGCCGCCGCAACGGAATATTGGGGTGATGTGCCTGTTGTCAGTTTATAAATCCACGAAATTAAGATATCGGTCGATCCGGCCCCGGCTCCCGCACTGCCTGGCCCTCCCTCATTAAATAAATAGATGATCGAGAAATTATTGAAATTAAACGTATACTGAGTAATCATCACGGGTGCTGTGGCAAATAAAATCATCGGGAATGTAATATGCCGAAAACGCTGAATAAAAGTGGCCCCGTCAATCTTTGCCGCTTCATACAATTCACCTGGAATCGCCTGAAGCACTCCCGTTACCATGACATATATATATGGAAAGCCGAGCCACGTCTGAATCATAATGAGGGCTGTCTTTGTCCAGAAAGGATCGGTCTTCCACGCGATCGCAGGCAGCTCGACAAACGGCAGGTGATTGAATAATGGTATCACCTGTGCATTCACCGCTCCTATGCTGTCGTTAAACATGTTGGAAAAACTCATGATTGTAATAAAAGCCGGAACAGCCCATGGAAATAAGAAAATCATTCGAAATATCCGCTTGCCTTTTATAAAATCCTGATTGACGAAAAGTGCCGTCACAATACCTAAAATGATTTGCAGCGTTGTTGCACAGATTGTCCAGATAACCGTCCAGCCCAGTACATTCACAAATGTTTCACGATAGGAGCCAAGGAAAAAAATATTCAAGAAATTTTTAAACCCGACCCAGTCAATCAGACGATTAGGCGGAATATGATAAAAATCATAGTTTGTTAATGCAACAAACAGAGTCACCAAAACCGGAAAGATAATCACAAACACCATCATGATATATGCCGGCAGTGTAAATAGATATGGAAAACCTTTATCGCCCGCATGACAGATCATATCCTTGGCTGTTGTATTGACTTCCAAACCCGCCGCTTTCATAGCGGCGTTCTTACGCGAATCATGAATATTAAAGATATAGAACATGAGGAAAATCATTGTCACGATCAATTGCAGCGTGCCTTCAATCAGCATAAACAGCGAGTGATCTTCACCGGGAACACTTCCCAATGTCATCAATCCGGTTAGCGCCTGTATACCGAAAACGCATAATTCAAAAGCAAACAAGCCTGTGATGGCAAGAAATAAGAGCCCCTTTGACAATTGCTGATTCGCAATCTGCCCAAGTCCTGGAATGATCGATAAAAGCCCTGCCTTTCGTTTTTGCTTTGCAAGTGTGTGATGTTTATTCATTTTTTCCGCCCTCTATTCTTCCGGACGCTATCCCGCCGTTTTATTTCACATACTTTTCTTTAATATTTTCCTTTATGACGTTTACAGCATCATTCGCTGATGTTTGTGTCGATTTTTTTCCTGAAGCTGCATCAAAAATCAAACTTTCCGCTCCTGTCCATACTTCAGCCATTTCCGGAATATTTGGAGTCGGCGTTGCTGTTTCATATTGTTTAATCACAGCTGACGTCAGTTCATTCTTTTGCTCATCGGCTTTCTTCCTTGCAGCCGTGTTTGCCGGAACTTCGTTTGTATCCTCATAAAAAGCGTAAGCATTGGCATCATTTGCAGCATACTCAAGCCATTTTTCAGCCAGCTCGGGTTCTTTTGTATATTTTGAAGCTACCCAGCCCTTCCCGCCCGCAAAAGGGGCATATTCTTCTCCATTGGGCAATGTCGGAATGGGAGCCGCTCCGTAGTTCAATTTAGCCTCTTTATAATTGGCAGCTGACCAAGGACCGCCAATGATCGCAGCCGCTTTGCCTTCTAAAAACATCTGCTGAATAAAGTCGTCTGCGCTTGAATTGTCTTGCATTCCTTTCGGCCAATATGTCTCAAACCATTTCTCCGCATATTTCACCGCTTCTACAGCTCCTTTATTGTTCAGGCCGATGTCCCCGGAATCTGTGCCGTTTTTTCCAAACACATATCCGCCGTATCCAGCCAATAAGCCGTACGACATATAAAAGTCAGTCCATTTTGCTAAAAATCCGGTTGATTTTCCTTTTTCCGAAGCAAACGCGAATCGAGGATCTTCCGTTAACTTTTCAAGGTCTTTAAATGTTTTTGGTGCTGTTTTTAAAAGATCTTTGTTGTAATACAAAATAAGTGTCTCAATGACTAGCGGCATTCCGTACACTTTGCCGTCAACTGTCACCTGCTGCATTTCTTTATCACCAAAGCTTTTTGTATGAGATGGCTTAATGTCAAGCAAATGTCCTTGCTGTCCCAAACCGCCGATCCGGTCATATGCAGCAAGCATAACATCAGGCGCATTACCCGCCGGGCCATCAAGAGGAAGCGCCTCCAACTGTTCGAACATTTGCTTTTCAACAATTTTTACTGTGACATCATTCTCTTTTTCGAACTTTGTTTTTATGCTTTCAATGTATTCTTTATACGTTTCTTCGACAGACACAGTCAGCACCTTTTTGCCATCAGCGCTTGCTGGATTTTTTGAACTTGAGCAGGCGGCAAGGCCGATTGCCAGAAATGATGCCGCCAATATGGCGAACCCCTTTTTAAAAAGAACCATCTCTTTTCCCCCTTCTATTTACGAAACTATAACAATTGTATTGTCCTAGAGAAAGCGGTTACAACAACTTTCGATTTGTTACCGATAACAGAATGTTATACAGGGGCGGCAGCACTCAAAATCAAAAATTCTCCCGGCTGAACGGCAATGACATCGTGATGCTGAAGCGGCTGCTCTGTCCATGCATCACAGATCCTCTTATTCCTTTCAATATTCAAATCCAGTAAACTGACATGTTGAACCGCATTCCCTTGATTAAAGAAATAAATCAGTATTTTTTCATCAAGAGTCCGTGAAAAGCTAATAAAATCGTTTTGGTCATCCAGCAGATTCCACTCAAGATGTCCTTCAGTCAATAAAGTGTTTTCCTGCTTGCGTAAAGCAATTAACCGTTTCATAAATTGCAGCATGTCTTGGTTTTGCTTCTCTTTTTCCCAAACCATACATTTTCGGCATAATGGATCATTTTCGCCGTTCAGCCCGATTTCCGTTCCGTAATAAATGCATGGTGAGCCTGTCTGGGCAAACATAAAGGCCAGCAACGCGCGTGCTTTCTTCTCATCATTGCGGCATCTGGTCAAAAGGCGCTTTGTATCATGGCTATCCAGTAAATTAAACATCACCTCATTGGCCTGCTTCATTCCATTCATCAAATGTGCATTGACACGGTGAGCCATACGTGAAGCTGAGATCGTCTGGTCAGCAAAGTATTCAATCATAGGCTCTGTAAAAGGGTAATTCATCGCCGCATGAAATTCATCCCCTCTAAGCCAGGGTTCGGCAGAATGCCAGATCTCACCTAAAATATAAACATCAGGCTTTTCAGTAGATACAGCCTGCCTAAATGTCTTCCAAAAAGCGTGATCCACTTCATTTGCGACATCCAAACGCCAGCCGTCAATGTCAAATTCGCGAATCCAGTACAAAGCAATATCAAGCAAATATTTCTGCACCTCGGGATTAGCCGTGTTTAGCTTCGGCATATCAGCTGTAAAAGCAAACCTGTCATAATTGTCGTCTGTGACGGGAAAAGAGTGAATATGGAACCAGTCTTTATAGCGGGATTGATCTCCGTTTTTGACGACATCCTGCCATTGCGGAGACGCGCTTCCTATATGGTTAAAAACCGCATCAAGCATAATTCTCATCCCCCGCTGATGCAGCTGGCTGACCAATGTACGAAAAAGCTCAGGATCCCCGAAATGCGGATCAATAGAAAAGTAATCCAGCGTGTCGTATTTATGATTAGAAGGCGCGGAAAAGATCGGTGTCAGATAAATGCCGTTCACCCCTAAATCCTCTAAATAATCAAGCTTGTCAACAATTCCTTGTAAATCCCCTCCAAAAAAATCATTGACGCCCGGGTCCTTGCTCCCCCACGGCAATGCATTCTTCGGTGACAAGTCTTCTCTTCCATTTGCAAAACGCTCCGGAAAAATTTGATACCAAACCGTTGACTTGACCCATTCAGGCGCTTGAAATGTATCAGCCTCGTGAACAAACGGAAATTTAAAGTAATAATGAATCGTTTCCAGTGTTTTTTCGTTATAAGGGCATACACCCGAACTTCCGAAAAAGATGTCTTCATGATCGTCTGTTACAACAAACGCATATTGTAAACGCCTAAATGGCGGCACCACTTCAGCAAACCAATAGTCATGCATTTCTGTAGCAGCAATTTTCCTCATCGGCTGCTCGTTTGCCGACCACTTGCCGTCGTTGTACTCATAGGGATCACCCCAAATGAATCGAATGTGATCTGCATCACCTTTTTTTGTCCGAATCTTGATATGCACAGCCCGCCCATCATAAGAATAAGCATCTGTGCTGAATGGCTGGTGGTGAATCGCTGCATATTCCATCATGTTTCCCCCTTTGATTTCCGTTTTATTGAAGCCGGCTCATAGTTTGAAAGTATCATGATGAAATTGTGGGAACAATCCTTTTCACCCTGTTACCGATAACAGAATAAGGCGCTTACAGCGTTGATTCTCGTACAATTAACTCTGGTTCAAAAAATAGACTTCCTTGTGCAGCACCGTCTTCATTCATTTTTTTCAGCAACATTTTCGCACAGGCTTCCCCCATTTCAACAACAGGCTGTCTGACCGTAGTCAAGCGCGGCGAGGAGATGCGATCAAGAAACACACCGTCATTCCCGGTAACCGCAACGTCTTCTGGAATTCGCTTTCCAAGGGATTGCGCCGCACGAATGACGCCGAGCGCGATTCGATCAGATGCGCAGACAAATGCGGCCTGATTGTCCATGGATTTCAGCAGTTCTCTTGCAAGGCCTTCACTTTTCTTAGAACTGTTGTCGATCCGAAACATATTCGATTTTTTAAAGCTTTTATTCATCGCCCGTATATACCCCTGTTCTCTTGCACGTTCGAAAGGCTCATCTAAATCAATGCCAAAAAAGACAACTTCCCGCTCCCCCAGCCCCATAACATGGCGGGTTGCCATAAAAGTGCCTTTCTCGTTATTCACATCGATAAAGTCATAGCCCATTTCATTTTGCCCGAATACGACAAGCGGCTTCTCAAACGCTTTTATTACACCTTCAAAATCGGTCTTTCTCAAGCCGGTGGCAATAATGCCGTCACATTGGCCAATATTAAGAGAATTTCTTGTCACAAGCTGGAGAGCATAGTGATTGCGATCCAGCTCCCTGCTGATTCCTGTCAGCAGGTTCATGTAATATGGTTCTGTCGTATCCATTTCCTCAAGTATCAATAGTTTCACAACCTGTGTTCTGTTTTGCACGAGCGCTCTCGCCGCATAATTAGGGATGTAATTCAGCTCTTTCATCGCAGAATGAACAAGCTTTTTCAATTCATCTGTCACCGTCTCAGGGTGATTGATCACTCGTGATACCGTCATTTTCGAAACATTTGCTTTTTTCGCCACATCTGACAATGTTGCCATTTTCATCCCCTCCTTATCTGTGCTTATTATCCAAACTAGTGATAAAGTCCTCTATTACTGTTAAATATACGATGCAGGCAAAAGAGAAATAAAAAAGAGAAATAAAAAAGAGATTTCCCTTAAGGAAACCTCACTTTGTTAAAAACTCTCGATTTTTCATGGATTCATACGCTAGGTGGCAGACTCATTCTCTCCACTTCCATGAGAAAGTCTCTTTTTTAAATTTCTGTCCACTTTTTTTCTAAAATCGGATAAGAATAATTTTGCATTTGCTCAATTAACTCATCCGGCCGTGACGAGCTGTGAATCAGTTTTAGGTGCGATTCGTTAGAAAACCCTTCTTGAATGCTGTATTTCACCATTTTCATCATTGGTTCAAAATATCCGTTTACATTGTACAGTCCGATTGGCTTTTGGTGGATGCCGATCTGTGCCCAGCACAGCACTTCAAATAATTCTTCATATGTACCAAAGCCGCCCGGCATCGAGATAAAGCCGTCCGCCAGCTCGCTCATTTTAGCCTTTCGTTCATGCATCCCGTTTACTTCAATCAGCTCAGTCAGATTCTGATGGACAACCTCCCCGCTGAACAAACCGCTCGGCATGACCCCGATTGCAGTTCCGCCGTTTTCCATAATCGCGTCGGCAATCGTGCCCATCAAGCCGACGCGGGAGCCCCCATAGACAAGGCCGATTCCCTGCTCAGCCATATACACGCCAAGCTCTGCCGCTTTTCTTTTATACGCTTCATTTCCCCCAGGGTTTGATCCCGCAAATACACAAATGGTTTTCATCTTGTCATCTCCGCATCTATATATCGTGTTAAACATTCAAAAACACACTATATATTGTCCCATCTTCATGTGATAATATCAATATGAAATACATAAAGAATGCAGGAGTGATGAGGTTGCAGCTGGCTGATGCAGAAAAATGGATGAAAGAGTTTTACGAAAAAAGAGGCTGGACAGAATACGGACCTTTTATTCGCGTCGGCTTTTTAATGGAGGAAGCCGGAGAATTGGCCCGGGCTGTCAGGGCGTATGAAATCGGCAGAGACCGGCCGGATGAGAAAGAATCGTCACGCGCTGAGCAAAAACAAGAATTGATTGAAGAAATGGGAGATGTCATCGGAAATATCGCCATTCTTGCTGATATGTATGGTGTCTCTTTAGAAGACGTCATGAAGGCCCACCAAGAAAAACTGACAAAACGATTTGAGCATGCATAAAAAAGCGGCCGCGATGGCCGCTTTTTTTAACCTGTGATTTCATCATGGTGATCAAAGAAATGCTGCTTTCCTATTTTGTGAAAAAGGCCTGTTTTATGCAGCAGCTCCTTTGGCTGCGATTGCAATCCTACAATCATCAGCTTTCCATTGTGGCGTTTAATCCGATTCATAATGTTCCCAAGCACCGCTTCAGCTGACGTATCCATATAGTGCACCTTATTCATGAGCAGAATGAGGGTTTTCGGTTTTTTCTGTACATGCTCCAGCAATGACGATTCAAGGGAATCAATTGATCCGAAAAACAACGGTCCTTCTATGGCATACATGCTGACAGATGGATCTTCTCTCTTCGCCAGAACAGGATGCGATTCCTGATTGTGGATGCGGGTCGCTTCGCTCATTCTTCTGATAAAGAACACAAATGCAAGCAGCAATCCGGTTGCCACACCGATGATTAAGTCAAACAGAACCGTAAGGGCGAAGGTCGCCGCCAAAATAAAGGAATCAGCGTTTTTCAGTCTCAGCATGTTTGCGACTTCCTTGCGCTCACTCATATTCCATGCGACCACCATGAGAATCGGTGCCATACTGGCGAGCGGCACATGGGACGCATAAGGCGCAAATACAAGCAGGACAAGGAGAACGACTACGCCGTGAACGACGCCGGAAACTGGGGAAACCGCTCCGTTTTTTATATTGGTCGCCGTTCTCGCAATCGCTCCTGTAGCCGGGATTCCGCCAAACAGGGGCGCTGCCATATTCGCAATTCCCTGGCCGACAAGCTCCTTATTGCTGTCATGCTTTGAGCCCTTCATGTTATCAGCGACCATTGCGGACAAAATCGACTCAAGTCCTCCAAGAAGCGCGATGACAAGCGCAGCCGGAAACAGCATAACCATTTTATCCAAAGTAAGCTCAGGAAACTGAAATTCAGGCAAATGGCGGGGGATTTCTCCATAAGTTGACCCAATCGTTGCCATGCGGTCAGGGAAAAAGACAACCGCGACCACTGTGGAAATAAGAAGCGCCAACAAAGCGCCCGGCACTTTAGGCATCACCTTGGCGGATACAAGCAAAATGACGAGCCCGATCACAGCTGTCAAAATGGCATATACGTTAAAGGTGCCGAGCTGCTGTACAATTTCAAACATGTTGTGGTGAAAGTTCTCATGTTTTTCAACATTTCTCAATCCGAGAAAATTAGCGATTTGTTCCGTAAAGATCAGCACGGCAATTCCGGCTGTAAAACCGACGATAACGGGTTTAGGCACGAATTTCATTATTTTTCCGAGCTTAAACAGCCCAAACAGCACCAGCATTACCCCTGCCATAAACCCTGCGATCAGCAGATTCTCTAATCCGTACTGCATGATAATGCCGAACAGTATCGGGACAAAGGCGCCTGTCGGACCGCCAATTTGATATTTAGATCCCCCGAACAAAGAGATACAAATCCCCGCTATAACAACAGTGTACAGCCCGTATTCGGGCTCGACTCCCGAGGCAATGGCAAACGCCATTCCTAAAGGAATTGCCACGACACCTACTACGATACCTGCAATTAAGTCTTTCTGAAATTTCTGTAAATTGTATCCCTTGAATCTCCCTGAGAATCGCATATTTTGTTATAACCTCCCTTATGAGTGATTGTTTATTAGCTCAGTTTCATAACCGTTAATGACCACATCAAGTTTTCCTGTTTCAGGGTGAATGACAAGCCCGTGAACCGGCACTTTTTTCGGAAGCAGCGGATGGTTCTTAATCATGTTCACACTGTGGGAAACGCTTTCTTCCACGCTGTGAAAACCAGTCAGCCACGTTTTCAAATCGAGTCCGGCACTCGTCAGCAAATTCAGGCAGCTATCCTCCACCCCGCGTTCCTTTGCTTTCTCAAGAATCGAGGACGCATTCAGCCCTGACATTCCGCATTCATGATGGCCGACAATGCATACCTCTTCAGCCTGCAATTCATAAATCGCGACCAGTATGCTTCGCATCACGCTTCCAAATGGGTGAGAAACGATGGCTCCCGCGTTTTTTACAATTTTAGCATCACCGTTTTTAAGCCCCATTGCTTGCGGAAGAAGTTCTGTAAGCCTTGTATCCATACAGGTGACAATGACGAGCTTTTTCGAAGGAAACTTTGTCGTTTTGTACGGTTCATACTTCTTCTCACTGACAAACCGCTGATTGTGTTCCAAAATTGATGTTAAAGAAACCATTTGATTCATCTCCCATCCATATGATTTTGCAAGCCTTCTTACCCAGCTTACAGTAAGGAATTATAGCATAGGAATAAGCCAAGAAAAGGTTTTCAAAAAAAGACACTATAATTGGACTGTAGAATCAAAACATAAACATTTATATCTTTCAAAGATAATAAAATTTATATTTAATGCATCCTATAATCCGGCTGCAGTTCGTATATCGATGATTTGTCTGACAAAAAATATGGGTGAATTCTGATAATTAAAAAACTTTTTTAAGCAGATTTAGCTGTTCGATCTTCATTTTAAGTTCAAAAGAACCAGAAATTAAAAAAACGCAGCTATATTTTTAACATCTATTTATTTTCGATATAATGAATTAGACAACAGCCATAAAGGGGGAGCCTTGTTGAAACCATTTGTATTTATCACAAAACCGATTCCTGAAGAGATTGAAGCATTCATCGGTGAACATTGCCGTTATGAAGTATGGCAGGAGGATACGCTTCCGAGTGACGTGCTATTTGAAAAATTAAAAGAAGCGGAGGGGCTTTTAACATCAGGGACGTCCGGACCGTCAATCAATCGTGAGTTGCTGGAACACGCGCCTAAGCTCAAAGTGGTCAGCAACCAATCAGTAGGCTACGATAACTTCGATATAGAAGCAATGAAAGAAAGAGGAGTCGTCGGGACTCATACACCTTATACACTGGATGACACAGTTGCAGATCTGGCTTTTTCACTGATTCTGTCTTCCGCCAGACGTGTTGCCGAACTGGACCGTTTTGTCAGAGCAGGAAAATGGGGAACCGTGGAAGAGGAAGCGCTTTTCGGAATTGATGTTCATCATCAAACGTTAGGCATTATCGGCATGGGCAGAATTGGAGAACAAGCAGCGAGACGCGCCAAATTTGGTTTTGATATGGAAGTGCTTTATCATAACCGACATCGCAAACAAGAAACAGAAGACAGCATCGGCGTTAAGTATGCAGAGCTTGATACATTGCTGGAGCAATCTGATTTTATTCTTCTCATTACGCCGCTGACTGATGAAACCTATCACATGATAGGAGAACGCGAATTTAAGTTGATGAAGGATTCAGCAATTTTCGTCAATATTTCCCGGGGAAAGACAGTTGATGAAAAAGCACTGATTCGCGCTCTTCAGGAAGGCTGGATCAGGGGAGCCGGCTTAGATGTATACGAAAAAGAGCCTGTCACCCAAGATAATCCGCTCCTGCAGCTGGATAATGTCACGCTGCTTCCTCATATCGGTTCAGCAACAGCTAAAGTGCGCTTCAACATGTGCAAACAGGCCGCCGAAAATATGCTCGCAGCGATCCAAGGGCAAACACCGAAAAATCTCACAAGAGAATTTCAATAAATCAAAAATCCGGTCTGATAACAGACCGGATTTCATATTACATACGCTGAAGAACAGCACGCTTATAAATATGACGGGTAACGATATAATAAAGAGCCTGGAATACAAAATAAATGAAGATGACAATTACGGCCTCAAGAAATAAATTGGAATTCAGCATATTACTTAACGCTGCATACGCAAAGCCCGCGTGAATCGTACCTGCGATAAATGGGATGAAGAATAAAAATCCTATTTGCTTTCCAAGGATCGAGTGAATCTCTTTGTCCGTAACCCCTATCCTTTTTAAGGCTAACACCTGCACTCTCGTATCTTCTATTTCCGTAAACATCCGCAAATACAGCATGCTTCCTTGCACGATAAAAAACAGCACGCTGACAAACAGACCAATAAACAGCATTAATGCAACTCCCTGCTTTACAATTTGATAACTAGGAGCACGTGTTTGAAAATCAGATGTATGTTCTTTCGGCACCATGTTTTCAAGCTTTTCAGAGACATCCACCGTCTCCTGCCAATGCTCAAGCTCATAACCTACCATTCTCATCTGCTCCTTCAGCGGCACATCCTGTGACAGACTGTCAAAGCTCTTTTCGCTGACAACCAATAAACGGCTGACTCCATCGACAGACATCAATATCCCTTTGTTTTGCTGCTTTTTCATGACGTAGGAAAGGGTTTTTCCTGACTTCATATGAAATGCTGCTGTTTCCCCTTCTCCAAATGTGTCTTTCACCATCATTTGAAAAGAAACATTAATAAATGCTTCATTTTCTTGTAAATGAATAACTGGGAACCCTTTTTCCTTTGCGACTTGATTATAGACTTTTTCTGAAATCAGCAAAGCTTCCGCTTCTATCTTCTTATTTCCATACGGCAAGTCTGATTGAAAAGTGACAGGAATCCCTGTGGCATCCACCTTATACTTGATAACAGCATGAGCTTTTTTCAATGTATTCTCAGCTGTCTCAGGCTTCATGACCTGAAAGCGGGAAGCATCCTTTTCCACCCAGGAAACAGACTGAGGAATGCTTTGCTCCTCCTGCCTTTGTAAATCGGAATAAAACATATAGATGACACCTGTAGCTGTTAATATGACCGCTGTAATGACAGAGGTTAAAAACAGCATGCGTGCATGATCCTTCAGCCTGAATATCATGTTGGAACGCACAATGATATTCGTGCCTTTGTAGAAGCTGTGTTTCTTTCGGTACAGCATGCGGAAAAACGCCACACTGCTTTGTGTAAAAAAGAAATACGTGCCAATTAACACTAAAATCAAAATTGGAAATACCCGAAACATCATGTCAATGGCATTGGCTGTTGCAGATAGATAATAACCGCTGCCAAGACATAGCAAAGACAATACAGTGAGCCATTTCGAATAAACTGGCAAACTTTTCGGCTTTTTGGCTGATTTAATCAGTTCAATGATTTCCAGCTTCCGAATCCGTCCCAGTGATAAAATGAGCAGCGTCTGAAACAGGATGAGAAAGCCGGCAATTGTCATCACAAACGCTTTCGGCACAATGGCAAACGAAATCGGCACCTTCACGCTGAGCATCCATGTCATAATCATAAAAAACAGTTTTGAAAATAACAGGCCTGCTCCAATGCCGGCCGCAATCGCCGCAAGAGAAATAAGTGACTGCTCATAATAAATCATCTTGCGAAGCTGCTGCTTTGATGTGCCAAACAGTGTCAGCAGCCCAAACTCTTTCTTTCTTGCCTGCAAAAACGCTGAATTGGAATATGTGATGAAAAATATACAAAACACAATGATGACGACAAGAGCTGCGCTCAAGCATGTTTTGACAAGGCTTCCGCCATATATATTGTCTTCATTGACATCAGGATGAAAAATAAATGATGTGAAGACAAAAAACACCGAAACGGCAAACACACAGCTTAAAAAGTAGGCCACATACCGTTGCAGATTCCCAAGAATGTTTTTACGGGCGATAGTTCTCAAATTCATGAAAATCGCCTCCCAACACACTCAAGGTATCCAATATACTTTGATAAAACACCTGCCTGTTTGTTCCTCTGTGAATCTCTGAAAAGAAACGTCCGTCTTTAATAAAAACAATTCGTTTACAGAAACTTGCTGCTGTGGCATCATGCGTAACCAACAGAATCGTCGCTTCCTTTTCCTCATTCAACTGAGCCAGTGTGTTCATCACTTGCTTTGCCGATTTTGAGTCGAGGTTTCCTGTCGGTTCATCGGCAAGGATGAGCGCCGGATTGTGAATAATCGCTCTGGCACAGGCTGCCCGCTGCTGCTGTCCGCCCGAAACCTCATATGTGCGATGATCGAGAATGTGCTTGATTTGCAGCGTATCCGCCAGTTCATCCAATCGGGCTTCCATTTCTCTCAGCTTTACCTTATCCAATGCGAGCGGCAAGAGAATATTTTCACGAATCGTCAGCGTATCAAGCAGATTAAAATCCTGAAAGACGAAGCCGAGTTCTCTTCTGCGAAACAAAGCCAGCTCTTGGTCCTTTAACGTTTTCGGCTGAATGCCGTTGATCATCATCTCGCCCTGGGTCGGCTTATCAATGGTAGCCAGCAAATTCAAAAGCGTGGTTTTTCCGCTTCCCGACGGCCCCATAATCCCGACAAATTCCCCTTTTGACACACTAAGATCAAAGGCGCTGAGCGCTTGGTATGATATTGTTCCTTTATTTGAATAGTACGTTTTCGATAGGTTCGTTGTTTGCAACACGTTCATGTTCTGCTCCTCCTTTTTCTTTATTATAAAAAGGAAGTCAGCATCCTCCCATCGAACTTTCTTGCAATTCCGCTCCCCAACCTTACAATGCTGTCACATTCACGAGGGTGTCACTTGAAAACACGATGGTCATCACAGTGCCAGCCCCTTCTTTTGATTCCGCATACAGTTTATGGCCGAGACGGCTGCACACCTGTTTTGCCAAATAAAGGCCCATTCCAGTTGCCTCTTTCATGGTTCGTCCGTTTTCTCCGGTAAAAAACGCGTCAAAAATCCGCGGCAGATCCTGCGGCGGTATGCCGATTCCTTCGTCGACAACCGACAATCGCGTCTCATGTCCCTGCGTTTCAATCCGGATTGTAATAGGGTCTCCCACACCTTGCTTGGAATATTTTAAGGCGTTGAAAAGGATTTGCTCAACAACAAAGGAAAGCCACTTTTGATCACTGGAAATCTGAATGGCATTTGGCGGCACATGTAATGTTGGAAAAAGGCGCCGTTTAATAAACTGACGTTTTTCCTGATTGATCAGTGAACGAACCATTTCTGTCAAATCAAAGGTTTGCGGCTTTACATCAAATGCAAATTCCTCCAGCCGGGCCGTTTGCAGCATCATATCAAGACCGTGGCGAAATCTCTCATTCTCATCCTCCAGCTCCTCTAAAAACGTCGGAAAAGAGGATGAGGTTCCGTTTTTTCCTTCCTGAATCATTAAGGATATGACGGATACCGGTGTTTTCATATGGTGGACCCATTGGTTGGTGAAGGTATAATGCTGTTTTTGCTGATTGATATATTGTGAGAGCCTGCTTTCGTATTGCTGCCCGAGTGCGTTGATCATTTTCGTCCAAAGCGCTTGCTCTCCTGTTCTTGGCTTTCGGGCTTTCAAAGACTGTCCGATGTCATTCGAAGAAGAGGCTTGTTCTGCAAGCTTTTTAACATATGTGAGAAAGGAAAATTGCCGAACATAATCAGCAGCAAAACCTGCGGCTAAAAGAGTACCGGGCAAAATCCATATGTACATCATATTTTCTTTGGAAGGTTCTGCGCCGCTCTCTACAATGCTTAAATACGCAATCAGCATGGCGGACCCTATCCCTAATAATGAAAATAGAATAATGGCTAAGCGGTCGATGAGATAAGTCTTTAACATTCCGCTTCATCCTTCCGATTGACTTGAAATTGATAACCTTGTCCTCTGATTGTGGAAATGCAATCTGTCAGTCCTGCATTCTCCAGTTTTCTCCGCAGCCGATTGACATTGACCGTTAACGTATTGTCATCGACAAAATCAACGTCATCCCATAACGCCTCCAATAGTTCATCACGAGAGACAATTTTTTTATGCTCCCTCACAAAAATCGAGAGAAGCTGGAATTCTTTTTGGGAAAACAAAATCCGGACGCTGTTCCATTCGGCCTCATTCTGATCAGGATAAATCGTCAGCCCGCCAAGCTCCACTATTCTAGATTCCTGCGGCAAAGAGGGCGAATATTCACCATATGTGCGGCGCAGGACGCTTTTGATTTTGGCCATCACTACCTCTAGATGGAACGGCTTTGTGATATAATCATCGCCGCCATTTTCAATCGCCATTACCTGATTCAGCTCATCGGTCCGTGCCGATATAAAGATAATCGGCGCATTGGAAATGGTACGGATTTGCCTGCACCAATAAAACCCGTCAAAAAAAGGCAGGTTGATATCAAGCAGCACAAGATCAGGCTTCATTTCTGCAAATTCCAATTTTATATCATTCAGCTGTTCAGCAATTTTCACTTCATATCCGTATTTTTGAAGATGACCGCCCAGCAAAGAAGCAATCCGCTCATCATCTTCCACAAGCAAAATCCGATACACGTTGATCCCCCTTATATGTACATCACGATGATTTTTCTAGAAGATTCCAAAATTATTATAGCATGTGCGGAATAGTAAATCGGACTTTTTCTTTTTGTTATAATAGAATGACAAAGGTAAAATTTTCATAATAGGCAGGTGTCGTGATGAAGAAAATCATGCTGTTTCTGGCAATGACGTCAATTCTTTCAGCATGTCAGCCCAACTATACCGGGAAATACATAGAAATTGGGGATACACTAACTGAATATGAAAAAGAGTGTTTTAAAGAGAATGAAATTCCTTATAAATACGAAAAGGGAAAACTGTATATCCCAGAAGATGCATTTGATACAGCAATCTACACTTGTTCATAAGAAAAAGCTTGCAGATAACCTGCAAGCTTTTCACGTTACAAAAAATGAGTATTTAATTTCTCTTCAAATTCTGAAGGGCCAATGTCACTTTTTTGAATGTCACTGCCGTTTTCATGAATCGTAAAATGGCGCTCTGACATGACCATCCTTCCGCTCGGCGTCAGCTTTGAGGCAAGCGGGGATTTGTTAAAAGGAGATTTTTCATGAGAGTGAATGATGTCCTTCATGTTATCTAAATCACCGAGATCACTCTCTTCAAGAGTAAAGGCGTACCCGATTTGCCAGCCTTCTCCCTTGTCCATCAGCAGAACATGGCTGCCCTTTTCTGTCTCTTCTCTTTTGATTCGGAATGACCCGACTGGTGACTGTACCGTTTCTCCGGAAAGCGGTATCGGCTGGAGCGCCAGGTTGATGCCGAAGCCGATATCAACGAGGTAATCGCCGTTTTCCGCAGACAGCCATACAGCAGCATGCGTCCCTTCTAGTGCCCATCCCTCTTGATCGCCTGCATAAACCGTTCCTCGAATGAGCTTCACATGAAACCCAGCCTCACGCAAGACAAAATAAAGAAAACCATTTAAATCGTAGCATAGGCCGCCGTGCTGATCTTTGAGCAGACGTCGCCATAGCTCTTCTTTTGTGATCTTATAATTCTCTTTTGCAAGTACGGCACGGTTTTCGAATGGAAAACGGTATGCCATTGCTTTAAGAAAAAGGGGAAGATCGCCGAAGCTGACATGGTCTTTCTCCCAGCCGATTTTCTGAAAGCAGTCTTTTAGAAAGTCACTCATTTTTATCACCTAAACTTCTTCTTGAACGTAAGCAGCCAGCTTCTCCAGCGCCTCTTGTTCATCTTCTCCCTGGGCAATCAAGGTAACCTCAGTGCCTGTGCTTACCGCAAGGCTCATCAGCCCCATGATGCTTTTGGCGTTTACTTTTTTCCCATCCTTCTCAAGAAACACATCTGACGTAAACCGGTTTGCTTCTTGTACAAACAAAGCAGCAGGACGTGCTTGCAGTCCTGTCTTTAATCGAACTTCCACTTTCTGTTGAACCATAAGATCTCCCCTTTTCTTTACGGTTATTTTAAAGTGACGGTTTGCCCTGTCCGCAGCTGTTCTGCGATTTCGTCAAGTTTTCTCAGCCTGTGATTGATCCCTGATTTGCTGATTTTCCCGCTTGCTACCATTTCCCCTAGCTCTTTCAGCGTCACTTCCTGATAATCAATCCGCAGCTGCGCAATTTCCCGAAGTTTTTCAGGCAGCGCCTCCAGGCCGATTCTTTCATCGATGTATTTAATATTTTCCACCTGTCTCAGCGATGCGCCGATCGTTTTGTTTAAGTTGGCTGTTTCACAATTGACGAGGCGGTTGACCGAATTTCTCATGTCCCGAACGATTCTGACATCCTCAAATCGCAGAAGCGAATTGTGAGCGCCAATTACGTTCAGAAACTCTGTAATCTTCTCAGCCTCTTTTAAATAGGTAATGTAGCCTTTTTTCCGTTCAAGCGTTTTGCTGTTTAACTGAAACTCATTTAACAGGTCACATAATGAATCGTTATGCTCCTTATAAAGAGAGAAGATTTCTAAATGATACGAGGAGGTTTCCGGATTATTGACCGAACCTCCTGCCAAAAATGCTCCTCTCATATAAGAACGCTTGCAGCATCTCTTTTTGACCAGCTCTTTCGAAATACTTCGTTCAAACACAAAATTCTCCCCGAGTATTTTTAAATCCTCTAAGATCGCTTTTGCATTTTCTGAAAAACGCACAATATAGACGTTATTCTTTTTCAGCCGCATTTTCTTTCTGACCAGCAGCTCGACCGACACATCATATTGTTTTTTCAGCAATGTATAGATGCGGCGGGCAATCGCCGCGTTTTCGGTTTGAACATCGAGTACGAGATGGCGGTTTGTAAATGATAAAGCTCCATTCATCCGAATGAGTGCAGACAGCTCGGCATTAATGCAGCAGTCCTTCACTTCCAGATTCGTTAATTCTTTTTTTGTTTCTGATGCAAATGACATATAGCCACCTCATTTCAAGGCTTCATTCTTTCAGTAAATCAACAAGAAGAGAGGCCACTTTATGTGTATCGTGACGTATTACGTCATTTTTATACGTTACAATTTGATCTCTGATGACTTCAAGCCCCATCGCTTTCAGCTCTTCAATATCAAAATCAACAGGACGCGCCGATTCCATTTCGTACTTACGCTTTATTTCGTCGGGAATGTCTTCACTGTTTACTAATATCGTATCAATAAAACCACAGCCCATATGCTGATTGAGCGCTTTCACATGATCAGCAGCGGTGTAATGGAGCGTTTCGCCGGGCTGAGTCATCACGTTGCAAATGTATACTTTTTTCGCCGGCGCCTTTATCACTTCTTCCCCGATTTTTGGGACGAGCAAATTGGGAAGAATGCTTGTATAGAGGCTTCCCGGGCCGATAATAATCAAATCCGCTTCCCTGATCACGTCTATTGTTTCCGGCAGCGGATCAATCTGTTCAGGCGTGAGAAAAACACGCTTAATACGCTGTCCGTATTCCGGGATCGTTGACTCGCCTGAGACCACGCGGCCGTCTTCCATCTCAGCATGCAAAACGACACTGGCATTGGCAGCCGGCAAAACCTTTCCTCTTACATTCAGCACCTTGCTCATTTCAGTGACAGCGTGAAAAAAATCACCGGTTATATTTGTCATCGCTGCCAAAATCAAATTCCCGAGAGAATGGCCTGTTAAGTCATTCCCTTTATTGAAGCGGTGCTGAAAAAGATCTTCAACAAGCGGCTCCACATCGGATAAAGCGGCAAGCACATTTCTGATGTCTCCGGGAGGCGGAATTTTCAGTTCATTCCGCAGACGGCCAGAGCTTCCCCCATCATCGGCAACTGTTACAATGGCCGTGATGTCAACAGGTTTATGCTTTAAGCCCCTAAGCAATACAGAAAGACCTGTACCGCCGCCAAAGATTGCGATTTTCGGCTTTTGTCCCATCTTATTTCCGGCTTCTCTTTTCAATGTCCCGGTGAGTAACATGAGTATAGTAATCCTTTTTGAAATAATCAGCTAAATTCTCGGCTAATGTCACAGAGCGGTGCTGGCCCCCTGTGCAGCCGATCGCAATGACAACCTGGCTTTTTCCTTCTCTTTTGTAAGATGGAAGCATAAAGCTCAGCAGATCAATTAATTTCTCATTGAACTTTTGTGTTTCATTCCACTTCATGACGTAAGAGGAAACCTCTTTATCCTTGCCAGTCAGCGGCCGCATGCTTTCGATATAGTACGGATTCGGCAAAAATCTGACATCAAAGACGAGATCTGCATCAATTGGAATACCGTATTTAAAACCAAATGACATGACATTCACGGTAAATGTCTCTCCTTGGTTTGTCGCAAAGTGCTTCACGATTTTTTCACGCAAATCACGCGGCTTCATGTCAGACGTATCGTAAATGATTTGAGAGCGGCCTTTTAATTCCTCAAGCAGCTCTCGTTCCAGCGCGATGCCTTCAAGCGGCAGGCCAGTCGCTGCCAAAGGATGCGAGCGTCTCGTTTCTTTATATCTTGTGACGAGAATGGAATCCTTCGCGTCCAGGAATAAAATTCGCGGTGTGATCCACGGATTTTCGGCCATTTCATCCAGCGCTTCAATCAGCCGGTCAAAAAATTCGCGGCCGCGCAAATCCATCACAAGCGCAACTTTGCTCATTTTAGAATTTGATTCCTTCATCAGCTCTAAAAACTTCGGAAGCAATGAAGGCGGAAGATTATCGACGCAGAAATAGCCGAGATCTTCAAAGCTTTGGATCGCGACAGTTTTCCCCGCTCCCGACATTCCGGTTATAATGACAAGCTGAATATCATGTGATTCACTAACACTCATATTTCTCCCCCCTGACTTGTCTTTCTATTTGATGTGCTGCGGGTCTAAACGATAACTGAGCAGCTCAAATTCCGGTGTATACGTAAATGTGCCGTGCAGCAGCCCTTGTCCCTTCATCATAAAATCAAGGATATGGCCGTCTCCAGGGGCCATAGGCAGGTTCTGAATGTCATTGACATCGTGCCACTGCAGTTTGCCTTCCTCTGATTCTGATACATTTTGTCCTGTATAAGAATCCGCGACAAACGTAAACATCATCCACTCGGAGACAATGTGGTCACCGTCTTTAATAATAAAGGTAAAAACGCCTTTTAATTGAGGATTTATGATATAGATACCAGTCTCTTCTCTGTACTCTCTGATGACGGAGTCTCTGACTGATTCTCCGCTCTCCATCTTGCCTCCCGGCGCGACCCACCATCCGCGTCTCGGCTTTTGAAGCAGAAGAACTTTGTCATCCGTCTGAAGCACACAATTTGTCACTCTTTGCAAGTACGTCACCTAACCTTCGTCCTGTCATCGTCTCTTTATTATACCGCTTCAAGATGCCTCCCACAATGAAGAGACATTGACAATCTTTTCTTCTATTTTACAGCATATTCATTCCTTAATTCAGATGATTTTGCTGTAACTGGCATTCATCTTTTATTTATGGACAAAAAAAGGACACGGATAACTGGAGAATCCGTGCCAAAAAAGTGTATTCATTATAAAAAGGGGGTCAATTACTTTATTAATCATAACCGAAAAGCATTACACATGTGTTACAGCGGAATTAAAACCCAGTAACGTAATGTGAAACTCGTATGACAGCCCTTTTTATTTTAAGGTTTTCAGCGTTTCTTGAAGCTCTTCAACATAATGCTGTACGCTTTGCGCCGCAATACTTCCGTCTCCTGTAGCCGTTACGATTTGGCGCAGTGATTTTTCGCGAATGTCTCCGGCAGCGAAAATTCCTTCAACCTTTGTCTCCATGCGGTCGTTTGTTTCAATGTAGCCTTCTTCATTCGTAATGCCCAGATTCTCAAACGGTTTAGACAGAGGAAGCATGCCAATGTAAATGAATACGCCGTCTGTTTTGAATTCACTTTCTTCACCGGTTACCGTATCGACAAGCGTTACGTTACCGACTTTGCCGTTTTCCTCATGAATTTCCTTCACGGTTTTGTTCCATAGGAAGTCAACTTTTTCATTATCAAATGCTCTCGCTTGAAGAATACTTTGAGCACGGAGTTTATCACGTCTGTGAACTATCGTTACTTTTGAAGCGAAACGAGTCAGATATACGCCTTCTTCAACCGCGGAATCTCCGCCGCCAACAACGACTAGTTCTTTGCCTTTAAAGAAAGCGCCGTCACATACTGCACAATAAGATACACCGCGGCCGCCCAATTCTTTTTCGCCAGGCACGCCGATTTTTTTATATTCCGCACCAGCAGCAATGATGACAGCACGTGCTTTATATTCCTTTGAACCAGCTTTGACTACTTTGTACTCTTTGCCGTCAACGACTTCTTTAATATCGCCATAAGCGTATTCAGCGCCGAATTTTTTCGCGTGTTCAAACATTTTGTTAGAAAGCTCAGGCCCAAGGATACTTTCGAATCCAGGATAGTTTTCTACATCTTCCGTATTGGCCATTTGTCCGCCAGGAATTCCTCTTTCAATCATTAATGTCGATAAATTCGCTCTTGATGTGTATACAGCGGCCGTCATCCCAGCAGGGCCCGCGCCGATAATAATCACGTCATAAATTTTTTCTTCTGACACACTATTCACTCCTTAAACCATCTTTTCAAGTTTGGGCTCTTTCTTATAAGATAAGAATCCCCATCAAACGTATTCCTTACCCATATCCTATAAAATCTCATGGTGATACGCTATTTTTTTGCTCAACACGATTAAATGTATTCGAAAAGGGTATATGTTAATAAAGAAAGAGCCTTCTGTTTTAGAAGGCCCTTGTCATATTTATTATTGAACAACACGTCTTACAACGCCTTTAAATGCTTTTTTCCAGTAAGGATTGCTCATAGAGTCAACAGATACGCCATGAGATGTATTGTCGTTTAGGAAAGTACCGTTTCCTAAGTAGATTCCTACGTGTCCATTTGTTTTGTAAGTGTCAAAGAACACAAGGTCTCCGCGTTTCATTTCAGACGCGCTGACAGCTTGTCCTCTGCCAACTAACGTATCAGTAGTTGTCCCGCCTACAGGTCCAAGGTTAACACCTGCAGAAGCGTATGCCCAGCGTACGAATGATGAGCAGTCAAAAATACGGTTGTTGATATCAGATTGGCTGCGTCCGCCGCCAAACTTGTACGGAGATTGTCCTACAATGCTTGAACCAACGCTGATCGCGCCTTCAATTCCGCCAGAGTTGCTGATAACAGTGCCGCCTGAATTGCTGTTTGAGCCGCTGCTCTTCTTAGAAGATGAGCCGTTTGACGAACTGTTTGATGAACCGTTAGAAGAATTGTCTGAAGAATCATCAGATGAGCTTGCTTTTGCTGATTCAGTTGTCGCCGTTTGACTGTCATCTGTTTGTGTTTCATCAGATGCTTTTTGTGCTTCTTCCTGCTTTTTGATCAAAGCAGCCGCTGCTTCTTGTTCTTTTTTGATGCGTGCTTGTTCAGCTTCAGTATTTGCTTTTTGATTTGCAAGTTCAGACGCCTCTGATTTTAATTCAGAAATCGCTTTAGCCGTTTTCTTTTGGCTTGCTTTTGCTTCGTCGAAAAGCTTGTCTTTTTCATTAAGCTGTTTATCAAGGTCTTTTTGCATTGTTTCTAATTTAGCCAATGCAGCTTGAACTTCTTTCAGCTTGTCATTCAAATCCGCTTCAGAATCTTCGAGCTTCGCTTTATCCTGCTCTTGCTGTTTGATTAAATCTTTGTCTGCGTCCACAATAGATGAAACCGCAGTCGCACGAGAGATAAAGTCACCAAAGCTTGTTGATCCTAAAAGAACATCTATGTATCCTTGAGATCCGCCGCTTTCCTGTAAAGAACGAACGCGTTTTTTCAGGATTTCATTGCGTTTTTCGATGCGTGCTTCAGTTTCTTTAATCTCTTTTTTCAGTTTTTTGATTTCTTCTTTTGTTTTATCATTTTCTTCTTTTTTATCTTCGATCTTGTTGCTTGTATCAAGCGCCTTAGCGTTAATGTCTTTCAGTTCTTTTTCAATCTTTGATTGATTTTCCTGAAGCTCAGTTAATTCTTTTTCCTTCGCTTCAATGCTGGAAGCAACCTCAGATTGCTTGCTTTCGATTTTTTGTTTCTTTTCATCTAATGTTTCCGCCGATGCAGTTTTACTTGTAAATGGGATCAAAAAACTGCTTGTCCCGATGACGGAAGCCAAACCAAGTGTAATTAAACTCTTTCTCACTTTTTATATCCTCCCTTTTACTGTGAACCTGTCCTCATTTGGAATCGTATTTTGAACATCAAGTTTCGTTCCTCATACTCTACGAGGAATGATGGTTGTTTATGGTTAATTATTCTGTGCATCTCTTATTCTGGTTGTATAGCGTTTATTTCACATCATATGTAAAAAACACTAATTCCTTATGTACGAGAATCATTATACCATCAAGTTTCGACAAATTAGCGATAAATTTTATTACATTTATGTTTCAAACAGATGTCAAGTCACACATCATTTGTCATTTTTCTTAAGCGTGTAAAAAAACTGTCGATATTATTTTCTCAATATAATCTATCAAACAAAAAAGAGTCGATTAAATAAATCGACTCTTTAAAATTTACCATTCTAGAATATCATCAATATATTTCATATATTTCGTCAAAGTTGCCGGAGAGATGCCGAATCGGGCCGCTGTGTCTTTTTTCGTGTCTTGCTTGCCATGGGCTTCTTTCCAAATATAACAGATGGCTGCTGCCCAGCCTTTCTCATTCTTCAACGGAGCGGCTGCACGAATTTGCTGGATGACATGGAAAACCCAGCAGCTCATGACTTCTGTTTTCATCTCTTCTTTTTCAGCTTGCTCTAATAATTTGACCGTTTGATAGGCGAAAAGTGCATCCTCTGAAACGTCAGCAGCCGCAGAATCTCCATTTAGAAGCAGCTTTACAAAATGATTTTCAAAAGGAGCGGTAATTCTCTTTGATCGTATCACCGCTTCAAGATGCTCCGTTTCTCCCTTTGTGCTGCTGATATAATAGGCTGCGAGACGCTGTTCCACAGATGAAGGAAGAGCTTCCCTCCGCTCAATCCAAGGCGCCGGGCGGTCTTCGCCGGGATATTGCGACTCGACTTTTCTCCAGATCGTCTCGGCAAAGTCGGTATGTCCCGTAAAATAAGCAGAGCAGGAAAGCCAGTAAAAGAAGGTGTCGTCACCTTCAAAGCCGGTTTTATATAATGATTTGAGCCATTTATATCCGATCTCGTAGCGGCCGACAAGCGCCAATGTAGCACCCAATTTATAACGCTGCTCCAATAGCATCGGATAGACATTGGAGAGCTGATCACTCAATTCCGCCACTTTTTCGTCTTCTCTTTCATAATAGTAGAAAACGAGAAGGTTGCATAAGGCGTGAAGATTTCCTTCATTATGAGAAAGCACTTCATAAGCGGTTTGCTTCGCTTTTACAACGTTTCCTGAATAGAAATAGGCAAGCGCGAGATTGTTGTATGCTGACCAAAGCTCCGGATATTCAGCTGTGATTTCCTCAAGCGCCGCAACCGCTTCAGCAAGCTGGCCGCTTTCCAGCAATGACTTTGCCCGATCCTGTTTCACCAGCAGTTCATCCTGGTCATACAACGAATCCTCAATGCCGTCGTCTCCTAAATCGAGCAAATCAAGCAGACTATCGTTTTCTTCGGCGAATTCACCATCCGGGTCCGCATCAGAATAAGCGGCCGCTTCTTTATAAGCTTCCTGGAAGAGCCCCAGATGGGCAAAGTTATTCGCTTTAAAGTAATGGCACTCCGGCATTTCGGCCTCCAGATTTGCCATGATATAGTCAAGAAGATCGTTCGACTCTTGATACTGGCCCATTTCCGAATAAATGACCGCAAGCTGTGAAAGCATCTCTGAATCCTCCGGCTCCAAATGAACCGCGCGCTGAATCAGTTTGCTTGCCCGTTTTAGATTGCGCTCTTTATACGCTTTCAAGCCTTTATGAAAAAAATATTGTCCATCTTGAAGCAGCTGGACAATTTGTGCGTGATTTTTATGTTCAGAAGTGTGTTTTCCCACAACTACCCTCCGTTTTATACAATATTACCGTCAGTAGTATACCATAAATCGTAAGCCCCTCAATAGTTCAAAAGGAAGGATTGGGAAAATCCCTCCTCTTTTTTATTGGCTGATTCGACCAAAATTTACCCGGCTTTGTTTTCTAAGTCCGCATTCATTTTCAGCTGCTGTTCAGCAAAATCCCGGTAAAGGCCATGGGAAGCCATTAACTCATGGTGTGTTCCACGACCGGTAATTTCTCCTTTTTCAACAAACAAAAGCTGGTCCGCATCTACAACGGTAGATAGGCGGTGAGCGATAACAATCGTTGTGCGGCCCTCCATCAGCACCTCCAGCGCCTGCTGAACTGATTTTTCAGATTGGCTGTCGAGACTTGAGGTAGCTTCATCGAGCATAAGAATGCTTGGGTTACGGAGAAGCGCTCTCGCAATCGCGATTCTTTGCCTTTGTCCGCCTGACAACATAATGCCGCGTTCGCCCACTTCTGTATCAAACTGATTCGGCAGCTCCTTTATAAAATTGAGCGCATATGCCATCTCCGCGGCTTTTTCGATCTCAGCATCCGTCACATCTCGTTCTAACCCGTAGCAAATATTTTCTCTGATTGTCCCGGACATTAACGGGCTTTCCTGTGATACATACCCGATATGCTCCCTCCACGATTCAAGCGAGTAAGTATCGACCGGCTCGTCCCCCAGCCGAATGGTCCCTGCAGTCGGAGAATAAAAGCGTTCAAGCAGCTTAAACAGCGTCGTTTTTCCCCCGCCGCTCGGACCGACGATCGCTGTCACTTTCCCTGCTTCAATGACGGCGCTGACCACTTTTAAGATCAGCTGATCAGGCTTATATCCAAAAGACACGCGATCAAGCTGGATAGGGAGATGCGCATTTTCAATTTGTTTTCCTGTCACTGTATCTTCCTCTTCCTCTGCTAAAATCTCAATCATTCGTTCTGTTGCACCGATTGATTTTTGCAGCTGTGTAAAGAATGTTGTAATTTGGCCCATCGGCATAATAATTTGAAACAAATATAAAATAAAAGCCACGAGCGCTCCGGCCGTGAGTTCGCCTGAAGATACCTGCATGCCGCCATATCCGATCACTGCGACAAGCGCTGCCATTAACACGAGTGAGATAAGCGGACCGACAAGTGATTGAACCTTAGCTTCTCGAACGCCAAGCTTAAATAATGAGGAAATCCCTGTTTTCCCGCGGCCGTATTCGACATCCTCCGCATTTGAAGCTTTGACAAGTCTGATTTCCGGGAGAATTTGATTCAGCAGGCCTGTAAAACGGGCTGTTTCATCTTGTGTTTCCCGTGAAATGGAGAACATTTTCCGTCCAATCGGCACCAAAATAAGAGCGGCCAGCGGAACGACCACTAACACAAGCAGTGTCAGCTTCCAGTTCATAATAAACAAGATTGTCAATGATCCAATGACAGAAATGATGCCTGTAATAAATCCGCTGATATGGGTTGTAATCAATTCTTTGACCACCATCGTATCGTTCGTTACACGGCTGACTGTTTCTCCGGAAGCATTTGTATCGAAATAAGAGACAGGAAGCTTAATTAATTTCTTCCATAATAACTCCCGCAGCCCGGAAATGATTTTTTGTCCATTATAGTTAAGCGCATAGGTGGCATAAGCGCTTAAACCCGCCTGAACGAAAAACACAAGCGCGATCAAACCGATTTGCGTGCCTGACAGATTTGACATAGAAAAACCATCGACAAGCTGCTTCGTTAATAATGGAATGAGCAGGCTGACCAGCGTGGTTACTACACTGAGGGCAAGCGCAAAGGCGAGCTTTCCATAAGAAGGATTGGTCCGTCTTACTAAGGCAAAAAAGGGTTTCAATTTACTTTTAGATTTTTGTTTCTTGGTTGGCATATATTTTCCTCCTGTTTCAGCGTTCAGAAAGGTGAAAAGTCATAGCAAAAGGATGATTTTTACTCTTTCTCAATCATATCAATGGAGAAAGACTTTTTCAGTATATTTTTGCCGTGATCAAAATAAAAATCTCCCACTCATTGTTTGAATAGGAGATTTTTTATGTTAGAGCACTGGCTTCTTTTTTCTGTAAGTCAATGTTACATCCTGCTGCCGCAGGTCTTCTATTATCATTTTGTACCGATCAACTTTTGCGGTATGTTCTTCTTTTATCATCTCAAGGGCAGCTTTTCGTTTTTCGCTATTAGACTCAAGCTCTTTTTTTATTTTTTTTACAATCAACCCTTTTTGCCCTTTGATTTCCTCTTTTAATGAAGACTCAAATTTCTTTGTCAGGCTGAGAAAGTCGTTGATCGGTTGATTGAGGGTGCCCGCTTTCCCCTTCATTTCATCTTGGGTAAGAAACATATAGGTCGTTGATACAATTTCTGTTTCACTTTCTGAAAATAAGGAAGTCACTCTTCATATTCCTCCTAAGGCTGAAAATCAAATAACTGAGAAATCATTTCTTCTTTTTCAAACAGCTTTTCAATACTCTCGCGGATATTTTTGATAAAATCTCTTTTTTCTGTTGTCTGTTTTTTTAATTCAGCAACAATTCCATCATTAGCAGGAAGCGCACCTGTGTGGAATGATTCATGAACTGAGATTTTCTCCAATTTATCGAATGTGTGGCTGAAACCAGCTGCAAGCCGGAATTGAAGATCGAAGGCATAATGCGAAGGGTTTTCTTCCATATGATGAATAGCCGTGATGATCGCCTGCTTTTTGTCTATGAAGTCTTCATCGATTTCCTGACTGTAAACCTTCTGGTACTTAGAAATCGCATCTTCCATATCTTCAACGATTTTCATACCGTTTTGATAGATTCTGACAGCGGATGAGAGATTGACTTGAATCGTTTCTCCCGAGCCGCTCTTCCCTGTAAAATAAATATCGGAGCCTTTATAGCTGAAGCCTTTTTCCTTTGACAAGGCGTTGAGCATTTGAACGATACTGTGGCCGTCGACGATAAGTTTTAGTGCGTCTTTTGTTTCTGTGTCGAGTGTTTTCAATGAGGATAGAATTGATTTTACATAGTCCACTATTTCACCAACGTCTTTCAAAGCTTGCATAAATTGGCCATGCTTTAAATGGTCAATGAAATGTTCGTACCGTAATTCTATGCCTCGCATACTCGCATTAATATTCGTTAATTCTTTTTTGATGACTTTCTTTTGCGTTTCATCAATATAACCGTTTTCAGCTAACTGATCTACGACCGGTCCGCTGTTTCTCAACAAGGTATGAAGAAAACCTAAAAACGACGGCAGTTCCTCTTTTATTCGGCCATACATTTGCTTAACATCATCAAAATGCTCATATAGGACACTTACTTTCTTTAAAGCGCCGTCTGTGTTTTTCACTTTTTCAATCAGGTCTATGTCTATCCCGCTGGCTGCCTTTATAAAACCGTTCAAGCCGTCTTTTTCATAGTCATCCTTATATTTTTGAAGGAATTTTTGAATTGACCTCACATCTTCGTCAGGAACCCCATCCATAATATTTCGGATGCCTTTTACACTTGTATTTGTATCTGCCATCTTCACATCACCGAATGTAATGAAATCGGCCTTGCCGCTGACTCCATACAGCGGGTCATCTTTTGAGATGCGTTGGGTGATGTTTGCTGTTACGCCTTTGTCTTCATAATATTTTTGGATTTCTTTTTTTAGCTTATCTGGTGGGATATCATTTATATCTTTTAAGCGTCTAATATGAAATTTATGCATTAGCCTATCTCTCAAATTCAAATCAGTTGCTAGCAGGTGGTCAACGCTTATTTGAGCTCCGTTAACCCCATAAACCTCATCAAATTCTCCGTCAATTAATTGAACCATCACCTGATTATTATTTGCCAGTGAGTGGCCCATAGCAAAGGTCTTTAAATCATGAGAATTCTCTGTTTCTCTTTTGGCATTTCTTACAAACTCTTTTGTCGCTTGGTACTGGCTGTCATCTATCCCTAAAAAGAGACCAAAGAAATTGTATGACCAGTCTTCGTTATCAGCACTCCCCTCTGAAATAATATGAAGTTGATTAACGTGTTGTTTATCATCCTTAATATAAATAGCTGTACCATCATATCCGGACTCTCTTATTGATGTATCTATTTTCAAATTTTTTTTAATAAGTTCATTAGATGTGTATATTTCCAGATTTTTTGGAAGATCTCGATGTGTTTCTTCTTTGTATATTCGACGCACCTCGACTTCAAAATCTGTTTTAGCTCTCTTTTTTTCACTTTCAATATCAGAAGCAAATTTTTCTTTATAATCGTACTCCAAGTCAATTAAACGCAGCTTTACATTTTCATTTTCAAATATATTCTTATTTTCCATTTTCTCTATTTCTCCTTTTTAACTTTTAAAAAGGTAATAGAATCAATTATTTTTCGAACTTTTTTTTCTGCTTCTTCTTTCTTTAATGAACAAACCTCTTTACCCTTATAGCAAGAAAAACGAAAAGAATACTCTATTCCTAAATATTCCTCTTTTTTAGATTTAACATAACCAAAAAATCTATAAGAAAAATTATTCTTTTCATCCACATCATCAAAACTGCTTTTCTTTTGAGCAGAATATACAATTTTATCAGATAGCTCTCTTTCTTCGTATTTTCCTTTATAGCTATTTCTGCCGCTTACAATGTCAAGCATTGTATCCTTGTCATTCGCAAAACTTTTTTCTTGATGATAATCTAATTGCCCGTCATATTGAATGTTAGTTTTTTTATTGAAACTATCAAATACTATTGTTTCCTCATTTTCACCTTTACTTGAAAGATCAGGTACATACTCCCCATCCTCCGGAAACAACATCCTAAACCCTTTCAGCTTAGATTCAAGCAAATAATACCCTGGGTCCTCTTCTTTCGTTGACACCATGTACTCTCTCGTTTTTTCATCTTGAAACGCCGGAACTTGCGGCAGGTCTTTTGGATCCATTTCTTTTGGTTTTACGGCTTCTGTTTTATTGTCATTTGTGGTGTTTTTATCATTGTCTTGCATACTGCATCCTCCTGTCAGGGCAAGTAATAAGCTAAAGCAAATACATATGATCTTTTTCATTACGAACCTCCACGGGTTTTGTGAGAATAGAATTCTATTTTCATACCGAAAATAATCCTATTGACCTGGTTAATACGTGATTATTTTATCCTTTTCTATGTTACATCATGGTGGAATTTGGATAAATAGGAAATCCGACTTGGTTTTGATCTCCTTTCACTAACAAATCAAGCAAAACACCACAAACACATCAAAATACCTATTTCTTTTTTCATAAAATCGTTTATCATACGGCTCTTACTTAACCTCTTCATCTTTATAGTAGGTGAATCGAAACGAATACTCTATTTCCCTTAATTCTCTATAAGAAAAACTATTCTTTCCCTCTATATCATCAAAAGCCTTTTTCTTTGAGCAGATATCTCTCTTTCTTCGTATTTTCCTTTACATATCGCCAAAGGTAGTAGAGTTTATTATTTTTTTAACTTTTTCTTCATTGTCTTTCGGGTTTTGTTCACATGTATTTGCATTGGCGGAGCAGCTAAACATAAAAGAATATTCCATCCCTAAATAATCTTGTTTTTTCGATTTTATATAACCAAGGAAGATATAAGATGGTTTCTCTTCTTTGTCAAAGTTTTCTTGTTTTGAGGCAAAGTAAATATCTTTATCCTTCGTTTCTAATTTCTCAAAATTACCTTTGTATTCATTTTTACCGCTAATAATATCCAACATATTCTCCGGTTCGTTTATAAACGATTCATTTTGATAGAACTTTACTGAAGCATTCATTACTATATTCGTTTTTTTATTAAAGCTATCAAAAAATAGTGACTCGTATGTCTTTGAAGTTTCAGAGTCGGAATACTCCGCATCCTCTGGAAACAACATCCTAAATCCATTCAGCTTAGACTCAAGCAAATAATACCCCGGCTCCTCTTCTTTCGTTGACACCATATACTCTCTCGTTTTCTCGTCCTGAAATGCCGGAACTTGCGGCAGGTCTTTTGGATTCATGTCTTTTGGTTTTACGGCTTCTGTTTTATGTTCGTTTGAGTTGTTCTTATCATTGTCATTCATACTGCATCCTTCTATCAGGGCGAGTAATAAGCTGAAGCAAATAAAGATGATCTTTTTCATGACGAACCTCCACGGATTTTTTTCGAGAATTATATTCTATTTTTTCTCTATAAATAATGCGATCAGTCCCTGTTCAAAGGGTGATTATATTATTCTTTTCCATGTTACATTATGGAGGAATTTGATTAAGTAGGAAAACGAACTTTATTTTAATTTGCTTTAATCATCTCAAAATTTCATAAAACAAAAAGAGCCATAACATACGGCTCTTTACTCTTCTTTCTCAGAATGGCGTTTTTTCAATACGTCAAGCACATCATCCAGCGGCAGGGATTGTTCTCTGAGCAGGACAAGCAGGTGATACAGCAGGTCTGCCGCTTCCCATTTGAGTTCCTCATGATCCCGGTTTTTCGCGGCGATGATGACTTCGGATGCTTCTTCTCCTACTTTTTTCAAAATCTTATCGACGCCTTCACGGAAGAGGTACGTGGTGTAAGCTCCTTCAGGCATTTCCGCTTGGCGTTCCGCGATCACCCGCTCCAGTTCGTTCATGATGCCGAATCGGTCCGCGGCCTGTTCTTCTGTTTGTTCCTTTGTAAAACAGCAGTAGCTGCCAGTGTGGCATGCCGGGCCTGACGGTTCTACGAGTACGAGCAGCGCGTCTTGATCGCAGTCATACCGGATACCTTTGACGGCTTGCGTGTTCCCTGAGGTTTCTCCTTTATGCCATAGCGCTTGGCGTGAGCGGCTGTAAAACCATGTTTCCTTCGTTTCCAGCGTTTTTTCGTACGATTCCTTGTTCATATACGCAAGTGTCAGCACTTCTTTGCTTGCCGCATCCTGCACGATAGCAGGAATTAATCCGTCCTCGTTAAAACGCAGTTCATCTGCCTGTTTCATCTCACATTCACCCCGTACTCTTTCAAGTATGATTTCACTTCTTTAATCGATGTTTCTTTATAATGAAAAATTGAGGCGGCCAGCGCGGCATCGGCTTCTCCTTTTGTAAAAGCCTCAAGCATATGCTGTGCGTTTCCCGCGCCTCCCGAAGCGATAACAGGGACGGGGACAGCTTCGGAAACAAGCTTTGTCAGCGTGTGGTCGAAGCCTTTTTTCTCACCGTCGGAGTCCATGCTTGTCAGCAATATTTCTCCTGCCCCGCGTTTGACGCCCTCTTTTGCCCACGCGGTAACCTCCCAATCTGTTTTCTTTCTGCCGCCGTGCGTGTAGACATTATATGTGTCAGATTCTTTGTCATACTTGGCATCAATGGCAAGAACGATGCATTGAGAACCGAAAAACTCGGCTCCTTCTGTAATCAGCTCAGGGCGGAGAACAGCTGCCGTGTTCACCGACACTTTGTCCGCTCCGGCACGCAGTATCGTTTTCATATCGCTGAGCTGATTGATGCCGCCGCCGACTGTAAACGGAATGGCAAGCTTCGCGGCAACCTGCTCCACAACGTCAACCATCGTCTTTCGTCCTTCGTGCGAGGCGGAGATATCAAGAAAAACAAGTTCATCCGCACCTTCCCGGTCGTACACTTCGGCGAGTTCAACTGGGTCACCGGCATCCTTCAATTCGAGAAATTGAATTCCTTTGACAACGCGTCCTTCTTTGACATCAAGGCATGGGATAATCCGTTTTGTGATCATTTGCGCTTCACCCTTTCAAGCGCCTCACTCAGCGTAAACTGATTGGTATACAGCGCTTTTCCGATGATCGCTCCAGAGACGCCGTCCGCCTCATAGCGGGCGAGAGCTTCGAGATCCGCGACGGAGCTGACTCCGCCGGAAGCGATCACCGATTTCCCCGTTTCCTTAGCAAGCTCGACCGTGCTTTTAACATTGGGGCCTGACAGCATTCCGTCTGTCGCGATGTCAGTAAAAATAAAGACTTCCGCACCTTCATTGGCTAGCTCTTTGCCCAGTTCAGTTGCCTTAAGGGTTGATGTTTCCAGCCATCCCTCTGTTGAAACAAAACCGTTTCTCGCATCCAGTCCGATTGCAATTTTCTCGCCATATTGTTTCAGCATTTTTTTGACAAACGGAGGGTTAGAAACTGCTGAGCTTCCCAGGATCACCCGATCGACTCCTGCTGATAAATATTCATAGACATCATTTTCGGAACGGATCCCGCCACCGATTTCGACTTTCAGGTTCAGCTTTTGCGTAATCTCAATCACATGGCGGTCATTCACTCTTTTCCCTTCTTTGGCCCCGTCGAGATCAACGAGATGGATCCATTCGGCACCCTCTTTCGCAAATAACTCAGCCATGTCGTACGGTGAATCGCCATATATCGTTTCCTTATTGTAATCCCCTTGAACAAGGCGGACACATTTGCCGTTTCTCATATCAATTGCCGGATATAATGTAAAAGCACTCATTTTTTCACCTTCTGTTCTGCTGCCATTTTCGTAAATTGAGTTAAAATAGACATTCCGACCGTGCTGCTTTTTTCCGGATGAAATTGGGCGCCGAAGACGTTTCTTTTTCCGACTACAGCAGGCACTCGTACACCATAATCGGCGCTTGCCAGAAGCGCGTTCTCCTCCATCCCGTCAATGTAATAGGAATGAACGAAATAAGCGTAGCCCTGTTCTGTTTTAGTCAGCAGCGGAGATTCATTATGAAAGGAAAGACGATTCCAGCCCATATGCGGAACCTTCAGCTTGTTTCCTTTTTCATCTTCTGCTTTCAGCCTGACTGCTTTTCCTTTTAACAGCCCGAGTCCTGAAGCGGTGCCGTTTTCTTCGCTTTCTTCAAATAAAAGCTGCATGCCGAGGCAGATCCCGAGAAGCAGCCTTCCCTCTGAGACCATATCGTAAATCAATTGATCAAGCTTCGTGTAGCGCAAATTGTCCATCGCGTCTCCAAATGAACCGACTCCCGGCAAAATGAAGGCATCAGCTTCTTTCAGCTCCTCCGGCTTTTCAGAAACAAAATACGGCACGCCGACACGTTCAAGCGCCTTTGAGACACTGTATAAATTCCCCATTCCGTAATCTATCACGCCGATCATTTACAGCATCCCTTTCGTTGACGGTATTCCTTTAACTCGCGGATCGATCGTTGTCGCTTCATCAAGCGCACGTCCCAGTGCTTTAAAAACGGCTTCAATCATGTGGTGGGTATTTGTGCCATAATGAACGATGACGTGCAGGTTCATTCGAGCTTCGAGCGCCAGCTTCCACAAAAATTCATGTACAAGCTCCGTATCGAAAGTTCCGACTTTAGCAGCCGGGAAATCAGCGCGCATTTCTAAGTGCGGCCGGTTGCTTAAATCAATCACAACTTGAGCAAGTGCCTCATCCATCGGCACAAACGCCGATCCGTAGCGTTTGATTCCTTTTTTATCGCCCAACGCTTTGAGCAGCGCCTGCCCTAAGCAGATGCCGATATCTTCAGTCGTGTGGTGATCATCTATATCAACATCGCCTTTTGCGTTAATGGAAAGATCGAATTGGCCGTGTTTCGTGAATAAATCCAACATATGTGTCATAAACGGCACATCTGTTTTGATATCCGCTTGTCCCCCGCCGTCTATTGTAAATGCCAGTTCAATATCTGTTTCGTTTGTTTTCCTGACGCGTTCCGCTTTTCTCATTTAGAAATCCTCCGTTCTCTCGCATCAATTGATCTGGCATGGGCTTCTAACCCTTCCAGTCTGGCAAAAGCCGCGATGCTTTCGGCATGTTCTTCAAAGGCTGATTGACTGTAAGAAATAATGCTCGATTTCTTTTGAAAATCAGTTACGTTTAATGGACTTGAAAATCTGGCTGTTCCGTTTGTCGGAAGCACATGGTTCGGTCCGGCAAAATAATCACCGACAGGCTCAGGGCTGTATCTGCCTAAGAAAATTGCACCCGCATGTTTGATACTGCCAAGCAAAGCTTCCGGAGACTGTGTTATGATTTCTAAATGCTCTGGCGCGAGTGTATTGACAGTATTAATCGCTTCCACCATTGTTTCCGCCACATATATACAACCGTAATCTCTCACTGAAGCTTCCGCTATTTCTCTTCGCGGCAAGGTTTTCAGCTGCTTACTCACCTCGGCTGAAACCGCCTCGGCCAGCGCCATGGAATCTGTGACAAACACACATGAGCTGAGCTTATCGTGTTCCGCCTGTGACAGCAGATCGGCTGCAATTTCGCTCGGAATCGCTGTTTCATCAGCCAGCACGACGATTTCACTCGGTCCGGCAATCATATCGATATCAACATCGCCGAACACTTCTCGTTTGGCAAGCGCGACATAAATGTTGCCCGGACCCGTGATTTTATCCACCGGCTCAATGGTTTCTGTTCCGTATGCTAACGCCGCAATCGCCTGAGCGCCGCCCATTTTGTAAACATCTTTTATGCCCAGCTCGGCTGCTGCAACCAAAACTCCAGGAGACAGCAGACCGTCTTTTCCCGGAGGCGTGACGAGAACGATTCTTTCAACGCCCGCTACGAGCGCCGGAATCACATTCATCAAAACAGATGAAGGATATGCGGCCGTTCCCCCCGGCACATATACACCGGCGGAATCCAGCGCCGTCACTTTCTGCCCCAGCATTGTGCCGTCCTTTCTGTGATAAAACCAGGAGGATTGCAGCTGTCTTTCGTGATATTCCCTAATATTTTCGATTGCCTGCCTAATCACCTGAAGAAGACGTGAATCCAGTGAGGTGTATGCCTCCTCAAATTCTTCTTTTGTGACCAGCGGACTGTCTATTTCGATGCCGTCAAATTTCGCCGTGTAGCTGCGAACCGCCTGATCACCGTTTGCTTTAACATCTTCTATAATGGACCGGACCGTCTTTCTTTGCTCTTCCGTTCCGGCATCGATGGAACGCTTGAGAGAAAGCCGTTCCGCTCCGCTGATGGTTTTGATCTTCATTTTGCCGTCTCTCCTTCCACAACGAGAGATAGGCGGGATGCCATTTCGTCAATCACATCGTCTTTCATGCGATAGCTTACCGGGTTGACAATAAAGCGAGAGGTAATGTCACAAATGTGCTCCGTTTCAACAAGCCCATTTTCTTTCAGCGTCTGTCCTGTGGAAACAATGTCCACTATCCGATCTGCAAGCCCAATGAGCGGAGCCAGTTCAATTGAACCGTTGAGCTTAATAATCTCGACTTGTTCTCCCTGCTCTCTGAAATAACTGGAAGCCACATTCGGATACTTTGTCGCGATTCTTGGCGCTACTCCGCTCCAGTCTGTATTCGGAAGTCCGGCGACAGCTAAGTGGCATTTGCTGATTTTTAAATCCAGTACCTCATACACGTCGCGTTCCTCCTCCAGCATGACATCCTTGCCCGCAATTCCGACGTCTGCCACGCCATGCTCCACATACGTAGTTACGTCCATCGGCTTCGCTAATATGAAACGAAGATTTTCCTCCGGCACATCGATGATCAGTTTTCTCGAATCTTCAAACTCCTCAGGGAGCCTGTAGCCTGCCTGCCTCAGCAGCCCTGCCGCTTCTTCAAATATCCGGCCCTTTGGCATCGCCATTGTGAGTAACTTACCCATTTTGCTCTTCCTTTCTGGCACCGATAAAATAAGTGACGTTTACAAAAGATTTTGTCATCTGGTCGATATTTTCTATTCCCGATAAATCTTGAAGAACCACTTTGTTCCCTTTCATGCGTTCTTCATTCGCATAAGCGATGGCTTGCGCCCGCTGCTCTTTGCTGAAAATAACAGCGTCTATATCACAAGGTTCTTCTTTCATATGAAGGGCTTCAATCAGCCGGTCGATCCGAAGCCCGAAGCCTGTTGCCGGTGCAGGTGAATCAAAATGGCCCAGCAGCTTGTTGTAACGGCCGCCGCTTCCAATGACAAAACCGACATTCTCGGCGAACACTTCAAATAAAATCCCTGTGTAATAGCTCATGTGGCTGACCATATTCAGATCCAGGCGGACATTTTCCGTACATCCGTAATCCTCAAGAATGCCCCACAGCGCCTTCAGCTCATCAACCACGCTTTTTCCTTGCGCAGAATCGACGATTTCCTCGGCACGTCCGCATACTTCTATGCCGCCCCGCAATTCGAGGAGCTCAAGCAGTCTGCTTTTATCAATGGAGGAAAGCGGGAGAGACTTGACATGCTCTCTGTAGCCGACGTAGTTCTTTTCATATAAGAACCTCCGCAGCACATCAGCTCGTTCAACGTTTCCGAGCACCTCAACAAACAAAGCATCCGCAATGCCGGCATGGCCGATGGCAATTTTAAAGGATGCCAGCCCAGCGTTTTTCAATGCCCCGACGACTAAAGCAATGACCTCCGCATCCGCGCTCGTCGTGCCGTCACCGATTAACTCCACTCCGACCTGCTCAAACTCAGCCGGACGTCCGCCTTCACGCTCCTGAGCCCTGAATACATTTGCCGAATAGCCGACTCTTAGCGGATGACCGTGTTTCAGAAGCTTCGATGCCGCCACCCTTGCAATCGGCCCCGTCATATCCGGGCGAAGCACCAATGTCTTGCCGTCCTGATCAAGTAGCTTAAACAGCTGCTGCTCTTCAATTGCTGACTGGACGCCAACGGTATCGTAAAACTCCAGTGTCGGCGTTTCCATAAATTGATATCCCCATTTATCAATCAAATCGGTTAACGATCGTCTCACCTTTTTTTTCGTTTCGTATAAACCGGGCAGTGTATCTCTCATGCCGTGCGGTTTTTCAAACATAAACATCAACCCGAGCACCTCCGCTGTTATCTTATGAAGGAAAATTCCAAATCCTTTAGTTCGCTAATATGATAATATGTTAGCAGATGAAAGAATGAAAATCAACGCTTAACTTCAGTAAGGATTTTTTTAGTTCAAATATCCTTCTCCTCATTATGAAAAAATCATGAACAATGTATTAAAGGTACGTAATATCTCAAATTCTTTATGTTTGGCATGCTATAATACAAATCAAATAGAGAACAAGGAGATAAAGATGAAAACACTGCGAACTCTATGTGTCCTGATGATTCTTTCAGGCGTTATTTTTTTCGGACTTAAAATAGATGCAAAAGATATAGATATTCCTTTTTTGAACAGCCTTAAAAAAGTGGTTTCTTATAGCGATACAGACTCAGCTGCGAATAGCAAAAAGGAGCTGAAGGGAAGCGCAAAACCGCTGGATGTCATCCTTTACAATCAAATGGACGCACCACGGCTCTATAACGGCTGTGAAGTAACAAGCCTTGCGATGGTGCTGAATTACGCAGGATACGACGTGACAAAAAACACCCTGGCAAATCAGGTTGCCACAGTGCCTTTGACATACAGCAGCGGATTAAAGGGTGATCCGAATGACGGATTTGTCGGGGATATGGCGAATGGCCCTGGTCTCGGTGTCTACCATCGACCGATCTATCAGCTGGCGAAAACCTATGCGGGAGACAAAGTGTCTGATCTGACTGGAAAAAGCATTTCTGCTGTTTATGAACAGCTTGAAAAAGGCAATCCAGTTTGGGTTATTACGACAGCCAACTTTACGCCAGTTGACAACATGCAGACATGGAAAACGCCAAACGGAACGATAGAGATTACGTACAGCGAACACAGCGTCGCCGTTACGGGATATGATGATAAATATGTGTATCTCAATGATCCGTATGGCTATAAAAACAGAAAAACCGATAGAACAAGCTTTGAAAAAGCGTGGAAACAAATGGGCAGCCAGGCCGTAGTTATTCAAAAGTAAACACCTGAAGCCTCACTATGCTCTATCCTGAGCAAATACGACAATATTCATGCTTTTTGTTTCAATCGGTAAGATCGATTCATTTTCCATTTATCATCCAGAATTGTCTTTACTTTCAGGCTATCTGTTTTTATGATTAAAGCAGATTCAGCCTTGCCCCGATCTATGTGAGAGAAGCCGGTGCAAGTTGCTGACGCTTCTCTTGCAAAAAATGAAAGATATCCGGGGAGGATTTATCATTGAAAAAATTCGTGTCTATCCTATTTATGTTCGGTTTGGTTATGGTGTTCAGCCAGTTTCAGTCATCAACCGCTTTTGCAGCAGACAAAGTGGTGCACGAAACAATTATCGTACCAAAAAATACAACATATGACGGGAAAGGACAGCGGTTTGTGGCAGGGAAAGAATTAGGCGACGGAAGCCAGTCAGAAAACCAAGACCCTGTTTTTCGTGTGGAAGATGGAGCAACCCTGAAAAATGTGGTGCTTGGTGCACCTGCCGCTGATGGCGTGCACACTTATGGAAACGTTAACATTCAGAATGTGAAATGGGAAGATGTTGGTGAGGATGCGTTAACGGTGAAGAAGGAAGGAAAAGTGACGATCGACGGCGGTTCTGCTCAAAAAGCGTCAGATAAGATATTCCAAATCAATAAAGCCAGTACATTCACAGTGAAAAACTTCACGGCAGACAATGGCGGAAAGTTCATAAGACAGCTTGGCGGTTCAACCTTCCACGTTGATGTGATCATCGATAAGTGCACCATCACAAACATGAAGGAAGCGATATTCCGGACGGACAGCAAAACAAGCACGGTCAGAATGACAAATACACGCTACTCTAATGTCGGTCAAAAATGGATTGGTGTTCAGCATATTTACGAAAACAACAACACTCAATTTTAACAAAAAAAGTCCGCTGATGTTATTCAGCGGACTTTTTCAATCTTTCTTGCATTTCTTCCTTCGTATAGATGATCCTCATCGGATTTCCGCCGACAAATGCGCCGGCAGGCACGTCTTTATGGACAAGTGTTCCGGCGGACACAACTGCGCCATCTCCTATTTTCACCCCGGGCAGAATGGTCGTGTTGGCACCAATCATCACTTCGTCTCCGATCAGAACTTTGCCGATCCGGTATTCGTGAATCAAATACTCATGGGCCAGAATGGTCGTATTGTACCCGATGATTGTATTTGTTCCGACTGAGATCTTTTCCGGAAACATGATATCTGGCATCACCATGAGGGCAAAGGATGTCTGATTTCCAACCTTCATCCGCAGAAATGTACGGTACAGCCAGTTTTTCATCCCTATAAACGGCGTATATCTCGCAATTTGAATGACAATGAAATTTTTGACGACCTTTAGAAAAGGTACCGTTTGATAGACATGCCACAGTGAGTTGGCCCCCGAGACCGGATGACGATCTGTTTTTCTCACAGATTACTTCACTCCAACGATTTGTAATAGATCACTCATTTTCTCAAGCATAAAATCCGGCTCATGCTTCGCCAGCATTTCCGGCCCTTTAATCGTCCATGCGACTCCTGCCGTTTTTGTACCGGCGTTTTTGCCTGCCAGCACATCGTGGTAATTATCTCCGACCATAATGGCTTCCTCGGGCTTGCTTCCTAACTGTTTCAGCGCTAACAGCACAGGCTCGGGATCAGGCTTTGCATTCGTCACATCATCTAGGGTGACAACTGTTTCAAAGAATTCGCCGATTCCCGTGAGCTTGAGGCCCATATTGACAGTATCTCTTAATTTTGTTGTCACGATTCCTAATGTAAAGCCGGCTTTTTTTAATGCATCCAGGGTCTCATATACCGTTTCATATTCAGTCACGAGTGAATCATGCATGTCATGATTGTACGCTCTGTACATGGCGATCATATCCTCGCATTTATCAGGGTCCATCGAAGAGAACGTTTCAAAAAGAGACGGCCCGATAAATGCAAGGACATCTTCTCGTTTATACTTGCTCGGATAATAATGCTCCAGTGTATGCAAAAAGGACGCGATAATTAATTCATTCGTATTAATAAGCGTTCCGTCTAAATCAAACAGAATCGTCGTTACTTGTTTGTCACTCATATTGCTTCCTTTCCAACCGCTGAGGGTTTCCACTTTTTCCATGTATGCGCAATAGCCATTGTCAGCAGAACTGCTGTGGTGACACGAATCAAAAGAAGCGGCCAGACTGGTATGCCGAGCGGAATAAAGACAAGTGTATCTTCCACGACCGCGTGGCAGGCAACGAGAAATATAAATGCCAATGTCATATCCCGCCTGCTCACGCCGTCATCCTCGACAGCTTTGATCATGACACCCGCTCCGTAGGCCAGACCAATCGTCAGTCCCGCCACCATTGTCATAGACGTATTTTTATTCATGCCAAGCAGCTGCGTAAACGGAGACAGCCACCTGGAGAACCGATGCAGCCAGCCTAAATCTCTTAAAAACTGGATGATGATCATCAGAGGTATGACAATTGCCGCCAGCTGCAAAACACCAAGTCCGGCTTTCGTTAAGGCTTCTGTCAGCATTGCCAGCCAGCTGTCTGGCGCCACGCTCTTCGCAGCGATAAAACCGTACTGCGCCGTTTCCTGTCCGCCATGCCAAATAAGGTTGATGACGATGGCTGACACAGCGGCTAAACCGATGCGCACGGCCAATATGACGCCAATTCTGATGCCAACCTTTGCGGCAACTGTCGATTCGATAATCAAGTTATGACAGAATGAAAGCATAACAGCTAAAATAAAGACTTCTTTCACAGATAAATCCAATGTTAAAATCCCGGCAATTCCCGCATACAGATTCAGCATATTTCCCAGTACAAGCGGAATGGCCGCTTCACCAGAAAGCCCGAAGAGACCCATTACCGGTGTGATCAGCCGTACAAGCCAATCCATGACAGGGGTATGCTGAAGCAAAGTGACCAATAGCGTTACCGGGAAAATCACTTTACCCAGCGTCCATGTTGTTTGAAAACCTGCTGCAAGACCGGCCAGAAAGATTTTCTTCATGCCTCATCCCCCTTTGTTGACGTCTACTCCGCGTACCGCTCCTTCGAGTATCCCTTGACGCGTCTGAAGATGATGGCTGCCACAGCCAAAACAATCAATACGATTGAAATCACCTGAGCGATGCGAAGTGAATCTGTCAGCATTAAGCTGTCAGTCCGCATTCCTTCAATAAAGTATCTTCCGATTGAATACCAAATGATATAGATCAAGAACATCTCGCCTCTACGCAAATTCGCTCTGCGAAGCAGCAGTAAAACAATGACGCCGACAAAACTCCATAGTGATTCATATAAAAAAGTAGGATGATAATATTGCCCATTGATATACATTTGATTGATGATAAATTCAGGCAGGTGCAGGTTTTCTAAAAAGGCTCTGCTGACAGCCTCGCCGTGCGCTTCCTGATTCATGAAGTTCCCCCAGCGGCCGATCGCCTGGCCAAGCAAAATGCTGGGCGCGGCAATGTCCGCAAGCTTCCAGAACGAAAGTTTTTTCACTCTCGAAAACACATAACCCGTTAAAATGGCGCCGATTAATCCGCCATGAATGGCAATGCCGCCCTTCCAAATCTTAATGATTTCTCCCGGATGTGCCGCATAATAGTCCCATTCAAAGGCAACGTAATAAATTCGCGCGCAAATAATTGCAATCGGAATGGCAAACAGGACAAGATCAATAAACGTATCTTTCTGCAGCCCCCGTTTTTCACTTTCCCTCATCGCAATCCACAGCCCGAGCAAAGCGCCGAGACCGATAATGATTCCGTACCAATGGACGGCTAACGGCCCCAGCTGAAATGCTATCGGATTGAGTGGTTCTATCGCTTCATTCATTTAACGCCAACTCCTATTCTTCTTGTTCACCGTCTTCAATGACGTCCGCCAGCTTGTTGGTAAATTGTTCAGCGGCATTCAGCCCCATCCGCTTCAATCTGAAGTTCATTGCTGCCACTTCGATGATGACTGCAAGATTTCGGCCTGGGCGGACGGGAATCGTCAGTTTTGTAATTTCTGTATCAATGATTTTCATGGTCTCTTCCTCAAGTCCGAGCCGGTCGTATTGCTTGCCCTGCTCCCAGAGTTCAAGATTCATGACAATCGTGATTCGTTTATTGCTTCTGACCGCGCCAGCGCCAAATAGCGTCATCACGTTGATAATGCCAAGGCCCCTGATCTCAAGAAGGTGCTCAATTAATTCCGGAGCGTTTCCCACAAGAGTATCCTGATCCTCCTGCCGTATTTCAACGCAATCATCGGCAACAAGGCGATGCCCTCTTTTCACAAGCTCCAGCGCTGTTTCGCTTTTTCCGACGCCGCTCTTTCCTGTGATCAGCACGCCGACACCATATATATCGACAAGAACACCATGAATTGCTGTGGTAGGCGCCAGCCTGCTCTCAAGGAAGTTGGTTAAACGGCTTGACAGTCTTGTCGTTTTCAGCGGCGATCTGAGGACAGGCACCCCATTTTTCTCGGAGGCGTCAATCAGCTCCTGCGGGATGGGCATATCTCTAGAAAGAATAATAGCTGGTGTTACATCAGTGCACAGAGAATCCATTCGCTGTTTTTTCTCCTCTTCAGGAAGCTGTTCAAAGAAAGAAAGCTCTGTTTTTCCGAGAAGCTGCACGCGCTCTCTCGGGTAATATGTAAAATATCCGGCAATTTCAATGCCTGGTCTTGATAGGTCACTCATTGTAATCGGGCGGTTAATTCCTTCTTCTCCGCTGATTAATTCCAAATTGAACTGTTCCATTACGTCTTTTGTGCGAACCTTTGCCACGATATGTTCCTCCTGTTCCGGGCTGCCCCGAGCTTGCTCACAATACTTTCATTTTATCACTTTCAGGCTTGAACCTAAAACAGATTTTATAAAAGGCGGGAAAACACCTCAGCTGGTCTAGATCACTAGTCTGAAAAAGAGTAAAATAAAGGTATTCAAATTCCAGAAAGGCGGATCATCTATGGCAGAGAGTCTTCTTATCAAAGACATTGCGATCGTGACAGAAAATGAAGTAATCAAAAACGGCTATGTCGGAATCAATGACGGAAAAATCAGCACAGTCTCAACAGAACGGCCCAAGGAGTCATATTCAAAAGAGATTCAAGCACCTGCGGATTCCGTTTTGCTTCCCGGCATGATTGACATTCATATCCACGGCGGCTATGGCGCAGATACAATGGATGCTAGCTTTTCCACGCTCGACATCATGTCGTCAAGACTGCCCGAAGAAGGCACGACGAGCTTTTTAGCCACAACGATTACCCAAGAGCATGGGAACATTTCTCAAGCTTTGGTGAACGCAAGAGAGTGGAAAGCGGCTGAAGAGTCCTCTTTATTAGGTGCAGAACTGCTCGGCATTCATTTAGAGGGCCCCTTTGTTTCACCTAAAAGAGCCGGAGCGCAACCAAAAGAGTGGATTAGGCCTTCGGATGTTGCGCTTTTCAAAAAGTGGCAGCAGGAGGCGGGCGGACTGATCAAAATTGTTACACTTGCGCCGGAGGAGGATCAGCATTTTGAACTGATCCGCCATTTGAAAGAAGAATCGATTATCGCGTCCATGGGGCACACGGATGCCGATTCCGCAATGCTGTCGGATGCCGCAAAAGCAGGGGCGAGCCATATGACCCATCTGTACAACGCGATGAGCCCGTTTCATCACCGAGAACCCGGAGTGATCGGAACGGCGCTGGCCCATGATGGGTTTGTGACAGAGCTAATAGCCGATGGCATCCACTCCCATCCTTTAGCGGCTAAGCTTGCTTTTTTGGCGAAAGGCAGCAGCAAGCTCATTTTAATTACCGATTCCATGAGGGCAAAAGGACTGAAAGACGGCGTATATGAGTTCGGCGGCCAAAGTGTGACGGTAAGAGGAAGAACAGCTCTTCTTTCAGACGGAACCCTTGCCGGTTCGATCCTCAAAATGAACGAAGGTGCACGGCATATGCGTGAGTTTACAAATTGCTCTTGGACGGATATAGCTAATATAACTTCTGCAAACGCGGCCAAACAGCTGGGCATCTTTGGCCGAAAAGGCAGTGTGACTGTGGGAAAAGATGCAGATTTAGTGATTGTCAGCAGTGATTGCGAGGTGATTCTCACCATTTGCCGCGGAAACATTGCATTTATATCCAAGGAGGCTGACCAGATATGAAAGTAATGGAATGTCAAACGTATGAAGAGCTAAGCCAAAAAGCAGCCAGAATAACGGCAGATACAATCAAAGAAAAACCTGATGCCGTTCTCGGGTTAGCGACAGGCGGCACACCGGAAGGCACGTATCGCGAGCTGATCCGCCTGCACCAAACTGAGAATCTCTCATTTCAAAACGTCACTACAGTTAATTTGGATGAGTACGCCGGACTTTCAAGCGATGACCCGAACAGCTATCACTTCTATATGAACGACCGTTTTTTTCAGCATATCGACAGCAAGCCTAGCCGGCATTTTATTCCGAATGGAAATGCAGACGATTTGGAAGCTGAATGCAGACGGTATGAACAGCTAGTCGAGTCCCTCGGCGGCACTGACATTCAGCTTCTCGGCATCGGCCGAAACGGACACATCGGCTTTAACGAACCGGGAACGTCTTTCAAGTCGCGAACTCATGTTGTGACATTAAATGAGCAAACCCGCCAAGCGAATGCCAGATATTTTCCCTCCATAGACAGCGTGCCGAAAAAAGCACTGACAATGGGAATTCAAACGATACTCTCAAGCAAGCGCATTCTGCTGCTTATTTCTGGAAAAAGCAAAGCGGAAGCTGTTCGTAAGCTGTTAGAAGGAAACATAAGCGAAGATTTTCCCGCATCTGCTTTGCACCTGCATTCCGATGTTACGGTTTTGATTGATCGTGAAGCCGCGTCATTAAGACCTTGAAAGGAACATGCTGACTTATGAATATCAATAAACAATCGCCTATTCCGATTTACTATCAGATTATGGAGCAATTAAAAACCCAAATTAAGAACGGAGAGCTGCAGCCGGATATGCCTCTTCCTTCTGAGCGCGAATATGCCGAACAATTCGGGATCAGCCGGATGACAGTTCGCCAGGCGCTTTCTAATTTAGTTAATGAAGGCTTGCTCTATCGCCTGAAAGGGCGGGGCACCTTTGTCAGCAAGCCAAAAATGGAACAAGCACTTCAAGGGCTGACAAGCTTTACCGAGGATATGAAAAGCCGCGGGATGACACCGGGCAGCAGGCTCATTGATTATCAGCTTATTGATTCAACTGAGGAGCTCGCGGCTATATTAGGCTGCGGGCACCCCTCCTCTATCCATAAAATCACTCGGGTGCGGCTGGCAAATGATATTCCAATGGCGATTGAGTCCTCACATATTCCCTTTGAGCTTGCGGGTGAATTGAACGAATCGCATTTTCAGTCGTCGATCTATGATCATATTGAAAGGTACAACAGCATACCGATTTCCCGTGCAAAACAGGAGCTTGAGCCAAGCGCTGCCACCACGGAAGAAGCGAACATTCTTGGTATTCAAAAGGGAGCGCCAGTCCTATTAATTAAACGAACAACATATCTGCAGAACGGAACTGCTTTTGAGCATGCAAAATCCGTATACAGAGGCGACCGTTATACATTTGTCCACTATATGGATCGTCTTTCATAAAAAAAGCCTCCAACCCTTTTTAAGGATTGGAGACATGGCGAAAATCAAACTGGTCTGGTGCCGGACGATATGTTTCTTTTTTCGTCTTGAACTTCCAGATCGGTGATTTCGTTTTGCCGTTAAAACTGTCTTCCACTATAATGTACCAATAATAAACAGACTGCGGTTCAAGGTGATCCCAGCGGAATTCAGCTGTATCCCCGCTCTTCACTTGCTCCCGTTTTCCGAGCTCTTCATTGGTATATACATTACATTCAAAATAATCGGTTTCCACCTTTTTGATTCTTGGCTTCAAATCAAGCGAAAGGGAAAATTCATCCTTGTTGCCATAGGTATCCGTATCATAGTAATTCTTATCCTTTACATACGGAGAATACGTCGATACGTGCACCATGTCATTGGCCTGGTCAAATTGAAGCAAACGCAAATACCCTTGACCGCCTTCTGGCCCGCCCTGATAATCGGCCAGCATTTGATGCACAAGACGATCCGGCTTCCCATCACCATCATCATCCAGCTCATCTGTTTTTCTCATCGCACTATGATAATGCCCGCTCAATACCATCACGACATTCGGGTTCGGCTTTACGATTTCTTTGAATATTTTCTCTCCGATCGGGCTTCTGTTTCCGCTGACCAGCAAATACTCATGAAAAGCTAAAATGGCCATCCGGTCAGGGTGTTTCTTCAGCACCTGATTCATCCACGCGATGTCTTCATCCGTAATGCCCCATCCCATGTACAGCATGATATAATCATTGCCGTTGCTAGAAATCAGGTCATAATGTCCGCGGTTATTTTTATAGGAACCGCCATAATGCAATTTTTTATCAAAACGATCGCTGCCAAAATATTTGCCAAACGCCCTGTAGGAGCCGTCCTTATGTCCGACATCGTGATTGCCGGCCAGCACGCCGTAAGGAATTCCGCTCTTATCCAGAACGGACATTGACCGATCAGCGTTTTTCCACTGTCTGATATCGGCGGAATCATCTACAATATCACCCGTGTGGAACACATATTTGATATTGAGCTGCTTTTGATTATCTTTTATCCATTCGGTCTGTTTATCAAAAATATGCGGATAGCTTTCGGCGTAATACTGTGTATCAGACATCCAGACAAATGTGTACATATCCTTCGCAGGAGGAATTTCATCCTGTACAATCACATTCATTTTCGACTCCCGTACAAAATCGGCGGCAATCACAGACGCTTTCAGCGTAAACGGTTTGTCATCCTTCGCTACGAAGCTGTCAACAGGCTGCCATTCGTTTGTCCGATAATTCCAAGCATACATCGTCACCTTTCTCCCCGGCAAAGAACTGCCCTTCCAGACTGCTTCTGCCAGATCATTCTCATCAATTGATGGATCAACCGTCACTTCAAAGCGATGATAAGGGAAAAGCTCTTTGTTTTCTGTCGATACTGTTTTTCCATCAGCAGCTGATACCCGCTCCAATTCTTTATTCGTAAATGGGGTCTCCCTTTCCGGCACAAAGCTTTTCGGCGGTTCAGTCAGTGACGCGTGCTTAAATATTTTCACATGATTGCGCGCTGTATATTGAAATCCCCTATAAAAACCAACATCCATGGCATCATTCGTCGGATCTTTCACCCGTACAGAAATCTTGGCCTTATGCGTGTCGGCTTCGCTGTCTATAACCTCCGGCTGGTCCGGATGCTCTCGTTCGGTTTTAAATATCCTCTCAATCACTGTTTTATTGCCCGCGAGATCCGTTGCTGTCACTTTTAGAGAATGTTTTCCCGGCAAAAGGTCAGAAGATGACGTATGATATGGGAGTGTAATGCTTTCTCCATCTAACGACGCCTCCGCTTCCTCAATTCTGCTCCATTTATCATACATATCCGCCTGCAGGATAAGGTTTCCTTTATACGTTTGCCCCTCGGTGATATTCGGCTCAATGTGAGGTCCTGAATTATCTACCCGTACAACCAGGCTGACATTTTCCTTCCCGTCGCTTGCTTGAATATGGTGAGCGCCTTCAGAAAGCTTTGATGTATCCCACTCCAGCAGCTGTGATGTAAATAGTCCGTCAGGCAGATTGAACTGAAATTGCCAGCTTTTATTTGAGCGCTGATTATCGCCAATAAAGAGTTCCTTCTCAGGGGACACCCTCTGATCCCTGATCACCGTTCCATCTGATAACACCAATCGGGCGTTTTTGACTAAGAAGTCATCACGGTTTTCAGCAGTATCAAACGGAGACACCTTCGAACCTGAACGTATCGTAATACGCTGCAGCTGCTTCCCTTTCCGAAGCAGTGTCTCTGGCAATGGAACAGAATAGGTGCGGTATTTATTTGTTGTATCATCGAACACCTTCAGCACTTTGCCTTCCATCGTTACCGCGTTTTTAAAATAAAGGTTCGTTTTCCTCGTATCGAATGCAAAATATACTTCTTTTTCCATCGCGGGCTCTGTCACTTGTTTTCTCCCGTCAATCCATAGCTTAATGCGGTCAGCTCGCCCTTCTGTCGTGGCTTTGAGAAATTGAGTTCCCGACAGCGTGTCTCTGTTTTCAATATTCAACCGCAGACCGTGCGCCTTGCTTGTTTGTTTAATATCAATCATTTTGACCGGCGTTCTCGCTTCATTGATCCCGTCCCCGGCCGCCACATAATACTCTAGTTGATCCTTCCCGATCAATTCAGGCGAATACACAATATAATGGTAGAGATTATCGTTACGGTCTTTTTCAGCAAGAATTCGCTTAAACGGTTTGTTCTCATCCGTCCGGTAGTAAAAGGCAGCTGTTTTCACTAGACTTCGGTCCCGTATGTCAGCCCGCAGCTCAATGCTTTCAGCAGGGCGGACAGGCTTGCGGTCAGTCAAATCCTCAATAACCGGCTTTTCTTTATCGAGCTTGATTTTCCGTTTCTGGTCGGGCACCTGTGCCTGTAATACGGTTCCGGGAGACGGATTCTTTTCCCCGATTGAAATGTTCAGAAGTTCTGCTGTTCCGTTCAGTGGATACTTATAAAGCACTGATGACAGCCGACGCAGCGCATGTTTCCGATAATGCGCAACCGAAATGTCCTTTCCTGTATTCGTTGATATCACAACGGCCCGCGGCCTCGTATTGGCCATACCCTCTGTCTCGTCTATCACCGCAAGATTTTTTCCTTCTTTTAGTTGTGTCTGATAATAACGATTGAAATCCGCTGACGTCAATTCTGGATGCCCGGCAGGCTTCAGCCAGACGACAAACGTTTCGCCGGATGGTATCAAGATCCTTTCATCAGGTCTCCAAATCAGATCGGAGTCAGGCCCTTCTTTTGGGTAGCGGTAACGGATATGGTAGTCTTTAAAATCAATCGTTCTGTCAGTCGTATTAAAAATCTCAATAAATTCATAACCGTCTGCGCGTCCTATATTCTTCGTATCAACCGCCAGCTCTGTGATCAGAAGCTCCGGAATATGGGCAAGGTCAGCCTGGTATCCTTCAAGCTTCAGTTTCTTCGTCTCCGACTCAACCCGCTGCTTCCCATTCGACATCACAATGTAATACTCAAGCTCGCTGTTCCAAATCAAACGTTTCGGAATTTGTGCCAAAAACTTGCGGACCGCTCCGGGGGTCGGGTCCATCGGCACCATTTTGTAGCCCAGCTCATTACTTTGTTTATAAAAAAGAAAGGCGGAAAATGCTTGATACGAATTATCGCGAACTTGAGCCTCAATCATTAGATTGCTTCTCATTTCAGCTTTCACATCAATTTGAGGAGGATTTTCAAGCAAGGGTATGTAATGAGGCGTTTGAAATAGTTCCTGCTGTACAACAGGAAAAGCTTTCGATTCATGATGGCCGCCAGACAAAACGGAAAGAAAAGACAGTAATATAGAAGCAATAACCGTGTATTTCCTCATCAAAGCACCTCCCTTTTCATGTATTTTGCGTCTGAACAGGGAAGCTTATGAGTTCATTTTTGTGCATAAAGAACAAAAAAACGTCTGTCTCTTGAAAATTCCACTATTACCCAGTAAACTAAGAATAGTTAACCAGTTAACAATTAAATCAGAGAGGCAAATTGATGGACAACAGCATTCATGATGAATTATTTCAAGCTATACAACAATTCGCATTAAAAAGGGATAAACGCGTCTGGCAAAAGGTGCAGATACCATCCATTGGCATATCCTCACAACATCACGATCACCTCAAAAAAGACTGGACTTTGACCCAGCTTCACATTGTTTCCTGCATACATACCAGCCAAAATGTGAACAACAGCTTCTTAGCATCCCGTTTACACATCTCAAAAGCCGCTGTTTCAAAAGCGGTTCATGCTTTGTTGAAACACAATATCATTACAGTGACAAAAAAGCCTGGCAACAAAAAAGAAATTTTTTATACGCTAACTGATAGCGGCAGAAAATTGGCGGCATTACATGAACAGCTTCATGAGAAAGCAAAGGAGCAATATAAACAGCTTTTCAATGAATTTTCAATTGATGATTTAAAAACAGTGACTGCGTTTTTCAACTTGTGGATCAAATATATGTAAAAAGAGTCTCACCCGCATGGGAGAGACCTTTGGAATTCTATTATGCCCCGTCAAACGCAACGAGAAGTGAAACAGGTCCGCGTGTATACAGACCGGACTCAGCATAACAAAAATCTTCCTCTAATCTGATATTCCGCATCTTATCCAGCACAATATTAGCTACAATTTCGATTTCGTTTTTGGCAAAAGCTGCTCCTACACAGTTATGAATGCCGGATCCGAAAGCGAGATGCCGGGCGGCGCCGCTAAAAGCGCTCTTGATACCAAGATCTTCCCGATGAATATTAAACACGTCAGGCTGTTCAAATGCTTCAGGGTCCCGGTTAGCCGCACCGATCATACAAAAAACAATCGTATCTTTTTTGATTTCCATACCGCCGACCACTGTATCTTGGGACAGCTGCCGCGGAATCAGCTGAACCGGCGGTTTATAACGCAATGTCTCCGCAATGGCTCTCGGAACTAACGAACGGTCAGCCAAAATATCATTCATCTGCTCAGGATTGTTGAGCAAATGGTAGATCATCAGTGCCAGCGTCTTATCAGCCGGTTCCGTTGCGGCTAACAGCACATTAAGAATCAGTGCGAGTATATCCTTGTCCGACAGCGCCATGCCTTCATATTCAGAAGTACATAGGATCGAAATTAAATCTGATCCCGGATTGACGCGACGTTCTTTAATGACCGGCATCAAGTATTGGGAAAGCTGTTCGCTGCACCATAACGAATGTGCCCGCGCTTCAGGAGATTGAGAGATACTCGTGATAAAATCGGCAACTCCGCTGTGCCACTCAGAGATTTTTTCATGGTCTCTTTTATCCAGCCCGAGCATGTCCATCGTGACGCACACCGCAAACGTCTTTCCAAAATCATTGACGAGATCAATTTTCCCTCTTTCAAGATAAGGCGCTAACAAGTTTTCTGCATTTTGTTTAATCAATGGAGACAGATGATCCAGTGCGTCACCGATAAAGCTTCTCACTACAATTCTTCTTTTGGCAGAGTGTTCTTTTCCATGCATTTGGGCCAGCACAGGGCCTCGCATGACTGGTTCGGCACGCTCAACAAGTGATTTCGTCGTGAAGATATCCGGATGCTGAAGGATATAGCGGACATCATGATAGCGGCTGATAAAATAACTGTCTATCGACTCTTCATAATGAACCGGATCTTCCTCCCGCAGTTGTGAAAAATAAGCATATGGATTGTTTTGAAATTGATCAGAAAGCACACTAAACAATTTAATCGATTGGCTCATGTTTTACTCCCCCTATCATCCTTCAGATGTGATCCGTTTCTCAGAAAGCATCTGCGCCATTTCCTGTACAATGAGATACCCTTGATTCGGCCGCATACAAATAGAAAATTCATGGTTACTGATCTTCTCACCCAGCTTCCACGGACGATGATAAGCAAGGAGTGTCTCTTCCACCTCTAAAATATCCGGAGCTCCGATAAAAAACGGCAGCTCAGCTATGACATATTCCACAGCCAAATTCAGCATATCCTCACTGACTTCTTCCATCATCAAACTGACGCCCCGCGCACGCCCGATTATCGCTTCACGAGACATGTCCAAACAAGCATGTCGAAAATGAGGCTGCTCAAAAAATGCATGTTCAACTTCTTGTCTCAACAGCTGGTAGGCTTTGTTATCTATAAAATCAGAAAATGTATGAATCGCCTTCGGATCCCCGCCATGAGCCACAAGGGCTCTTTCTGCAAATCTCCTGTTTCGTGATACCTCTTTCCTTACTTTTCGTTCAGCCTTTCCTCTCGGAGTTCCAAGCGCTTCTAGAAGATTAGCCGCCTCATGCCCTGCAAGTAAAACTGAAACGCTTTTAAATTGAGCTTTCGCCCATCCAATTAATCTGTAAATATAATCCTCTGAAAACCTGCTGTTAAATGGGCTGATCCCCACCAAAACATGCCTGCGCCGTTCAAATATTTCTCTGCAGTTTTCTGTTAATGCCTCAGCAATAAAATGCACAGACCTTCTTTCCGTTACCATTCCGGTCATCTCATTCACCCCTAAAACTTATCCCGCTTTAAGTCATCACCCTCAAATACAAGATGGAATAGCTAGAACAACTGAACAAGACGAATGGCAGGCAGCACTTAAAGTTTCCAAATGTTTTTTAAAATTTTAATAATCATTTTCAATACCCATATCATGATAAATGTTTACTAGTAAACATTAGTCATTTTATCCCTTTTCCTTCCAAACGTCAATATGATCTGTACCCAAATATTTGAAAATAAATGTAAACATCACATTTTCCACACACTTTTTACACGCATATTCAGCATGACAGATCAACAAATAGTCTAAACACCAACAATTGACAACGAAAACAAGAAAAGATAAAATGAAATTGTTCACCAGTAAACGATTTGTTTTATTGTTTCATCGTAAACTATTATTACTAAGAAAGAAGGTAGCCTATGTCTGATTTGACAAAACAGATGATATACGACATATACGTGAGACTGCTGCACCTTAATGAACAAAAAGCGAATACTTCACTTCAGCAATTTTTTAAGGAAGCCGCAGAAGAGGATGTGATTGATATCCCTAAAAACATGACAAGCATACATGTCATTGACTGTATCGGCCAACATGAACCCATTAATAATACCGGAATTGCCAGAAAAATGAACTTATCGAAAGCGAATGTAACGAAAATCAGCACAAAACTGATCAAGGAAGAATTCATTAACAGCTATCAGCTGACAGATAACAAAAAAGAAGTTTATTTTAAATTAACCCGTAAAGGCAGACGGATTTTCGACTTACATGAGAAACTGCATAAAAAAAAGGAGCTGGCTTTTTACCAATTCCTCGATTCATTTTCACAAGAAGAACAAAAGGCTGTATTGAAGTTTCTAGAGCAGTTGACGTCAACACTTGAAGCAGAACAAACCGATGGGACTCCAGACAAACCTGTAAAGTAAACAAAAAGGCGGTGTACACTTTGGCTCATACAAAATCAAAGGCAGTATTGATCTTATACAATGTTTGCTTCAGTGCATTTTTTGCATCTTTAAGCCAGAACATTTATTCACCTATTCTTCCGATCATTAAAGAATCATTCCATGTTTCCACAGCTATGGTGAACCTGTCAGTCTCAGTTTTTATGATTGTGACAGCAATAATGCAAATTATATTAGGAGCGATCATTGATTTTAAAGGCGCTCGGATCGTCTTGATTACCGGTATTCTGGCAACGGCAGCAGCCAGCATCGGCTGTGCGGTGACTACTGACTTTACCTTGTTTCTGATATTCAGAATGATACAGGCAGCCGGTTCCGCAGCACTGCCTCTTATTGCTGCCACAACGATCGGACAGCTGTTTACAGGAAATGAACGCGGGAGTGCAATGGGAACGTATCAAATGCTCCTGTCTGTCGCACCGGCTATTGCTCCAGTTCTAGGAGGATTCATAGGCGGAGCAGCCGGATACGAAGGGATTTTTTGGATACTTGCGGCCATCTCGATCGTTTTGCTGGTGACAAACAGCATCACCTTTCCTAAAGATTCTCCAACTGAATCTATGCAGCAAGCCAAAGGCAATGTGTTCGCTCATTATAAATCAATATTTACAAATCGAACAGGGAACGTCATTTTGACTTTAAGTTTTGTTCTCTTTTTCATTTATTTTGCAGTAATTGTCTACCTCCCAATATTGCTGACAGAGCATTACCATATAGATGTGGGTATAGCAGGACTGTTATATTTGCCGCTGGCGCTGAGCACGATTGCAGGTACGTTTCTGTTTAAAAGAATACAGGCAAAAATCGGGCTGCACACCTTGTTTATCGGAAGCAATGTGATTGCCGCCTGCAGCATCATTTTATTTGCTGTTACACATTCCGTTTCTCTCGTTCTCATGGCTCTGACGCTGGCACTGTTTGGCATCTCGATGGGGGTTATTCCTCCCTTGTACTCTACAATGATTACTAATGAATTTGAGCACAACAGAGGGAGTGCAATCGGAATGTTTAACTTTATCCGATATACAGGCATGGCAGCAGGTCCGATGGTATCTGCCTACTTGCTCACAATGATGCCGTCTGCCATGTCCTTTAGCCTCCTAGGCCTTGGATTTGCCGCATTGAGCTTTTGCCTTCTTCCGCCAATGTTTTCGCCGCAGAAGCGCACGAAACAAAAAAAGCACCACATGTAAAAAAGCTGCCTTTGCGGGCAGCTTTTTTTATTTTTTTCTAAGCGGCTCTAAAATGCCTTTTTGAATCAGCAAATGGAAGACCGACAGGATAACGGATGCCCATATCGCTGTGCCGAAGCCGTCGATTTGAAAGCTGTCACCCATAATGGACGCGGTCATCATAAGCGTGATGGCGTTAATCACAAACAAGAAGAGTCCAAGCGTCACCATGGTGACCGGCAGTGTAAATATAATTAAAAGCGGTTTAATCAGCACGTTTAAGATCGATAAAATGAGGCTGGCGATAATCGCTGCCCCAATGCTGCTGATATGGATGGAGTCAATATATCCATCAATGACGATTAATAACAATGCATTGACTAAAATGCTGACTGCCCATTTTACCATGTCATTTCATATCCCTTTCTGACGGGACGATAAAAATCCAAATGATATAAATGAGCAAAACCGGCAAGACACTTGTCATAATGGCTAAGATGACAGTTATGACTCTGAGGAGTGATGCGTCCCAATTGAAATATTCCGCGAGACCTCCGATAACACCGGCGATTTTCTTATTTTTTTCTGAGCGATAAAGCTTATTCATTCGATCACCTCTGTGAGTACTTTAGTTTGATGGCGCCTGTTAGTGATTCTGAGAAGACGGTGATGTTTTGATCATGTGCCTGATTTGAAGTGAACATCATTTCTTTTTGAATCGTATCATTTTTTTCCTTCAGCATCTCTACATCCATTAATTCATGGGACAGCGTACCAAGATTGCTTTTCAGCTCTGCCTTCACTGCGAGATCGTCCGGAATTGCAAGCTCTACATTTCCAGTCGTTGTTTTTGCATAAATGGAGCGGCAGTCTGATTCTGTTACGTTAATCGCAATATTTCCGTTAAAGCTTTGAACGTCAATGGATTCGCTTTTCCCTCGGAGATCGATCAATCCGTTAATGGTTTCCGCTTCTATCGTACCGCAGCTGTGGCTTGCGAGCTTAATTTGCCCGTTGGCCGTTTCAGCTATGGCTTTTTCGGCTGTTAAATACGAGAACGACAGCACGCCGTTTGTCGTTTTCGCTGAGAACTCTTTTACATGTAAATGTTCCCCTCTGACCGGACCGTTAAACAGCTTCACCCGAATCTTATCATACTCCTTCTGAGGAATATACAAAGTGACATTCGTTTTCATCGTCTTTTTCTCAGTACGGATAAAAAACTTATTACCTTTGATTTCACATTCAATATGCTGAAGAAATGCGTGTCTCGCCGCATCCTGGCTGTCAGCGCGATATACCTTCGCCTGGCATTCCGCTCTGATATCGTCATCTTCCCAAGGGACGATATTTACGCTGCCATTGGCAATTTGCAGCTCAACACTGGAAAAGTCAGTATCTTTAAATTGAAAAATGTGCTGAACATCATACGCATGGCCAAAGTTTAAATCAAGGTCAACTTCCTTGACCTTTTTCACAGCAGAATCAATCCAGTCAAACAGCTTGGCTCCTAAAGACGGTTTGCCGCTTTCTTTTTTTGCCGTTGTAAATGGCTCTTCCTCGTCATGAACGTGAACTGAGAGCGCTGTGATTTTCTCTTCTTTTTCCTTGTAGTCGCTGTCAAGCTTTTCAATCAGTGTCAAAGCTTCTTGTGCTGTAAGCTTTCCTTCCTCAACAAGCTTAAGGATTCGTTCCTTTTCTTGCTTCATTACGATCTCCTCCCCATTGTCTACTTATGCTGCACGCAGGACCTTAATGCCCTGAATCACATTCCAAATGATAATGCCAATGACAACTAAGAAATAAATAACCGCTCCCCCGATGATTACAAATACAGGAAGCAAGCTGTCTCCATCAATCGCAACGGCTCCGCCAAGTAAAGCAATAAAAAGGAACAGCCAGCCGACAAACGGAACAATGTGAGAAATAAGAGAGCGTATCGCATGGCGTTTTGTTTCTTTCTCATTTACAACAAAATATGCGACAATCGGCACAATGATTGGCGCAATGAACACACTGAAATAACAAAGTGATGCAATAATAGCTTGATTACGGTTCAATTCATTCCACACTCCTATTGTGAATTGTCCATGACAAAAGATCAGGGACGTTTTACTTATTTATACGTTTAAAATCTCTTCAGGTTTCAAATTCATTCTTTAGACATGCTCCGATTTACGGAAATTGGATTTTAAAAAGTTTTAGAAGTAGAATCTTCCGGCTATACCGATTACAATATGTAAAAAGCTTACGGCAACCAAGGAGGCTGGACAAGCAATGGAGAAAGATCCCAGTGACTATACAGTAACACAAGAATCAGTGTTAAAGCTGATTCATGAACAAAAAAGAATGAATCGTGAAATGATCGCCGAGCTTGAGCAGATTCACGGACCCTTCCCGATCTCTCACGATATCCAATATATAAAAGTGCTGCTCGACAGCAGCAACACACATATTGTTCAAGATTTAATGAGTGTAAGTAAGCAGCTGTATAAGAAGACTTTGTAATTGCGGAAAACATATCATTCATTATAACTGAAACAAAGCTAAAGGTTAGATGACAATATCTTGCCTTTTTTGTTTTGAAAAAACAAGTGATTCCCTGGCTGTCACAAAATGATTGTAACAAAAAAAGCCTGCCGGCACATCCAGTTAATGGACTCTGTCGGCAAGCTGTAACTATCAGAAAGAGATAGCCGTTCAAAATTAACGTAACAATTGAAGCACGTTTTGCGGCTGTTGGTTTGCTTGAGCAAGCATCGCTTGAGAAGCTTGAGAAAGAATGTTGTTCTTTGTGAAATCGCTCATTTCTTTCGCCATGTCAACGTCACGGATGCGAGACTCAGCAGCTGTTAAGTTTTCAGAAGAAGCACCAAGGTTGTTGATTGTGTGCTCTAGACGGTTTTGTACCGCACCAAGTTTAGCACGTTGGTTTGAGACATTGTTGATTGCAGTATCAATACTTTCAAGTTGAGTATCAAAAGGAGTATTTGCAAAATCTGTTACATTAAGTGCGTTTACTCCTAAAGCAGTTGATGACATGCTGTCAATGTTAACTGTAAGCTGCTGGCCAGCATTTGCTCCAATTTGGAAAGTGAAACCATCAGTTTCAGTACCATCTAATAACTTTTTGCCGTTGAATTCAGTACGATTTGAAGTGCCATCAACTTCCTCAATAAGCGCATCCATTTCATCTTTAATTGCACCAAGATCTTCTGCTTGTTGTGTACCTGTGTTTCCTGCTTGAACAGTAAGTTCACTTCTAAACCTATTATGCCGTAAAGAAAAAGCTTGCCTGCTAAGCCCAAGGATGGACTTGCTGACAAGCTGTCCCCTCTTAACAGAGGGTTTTAAGATGTAGCTGTTTCTTTCGCTTTCAAGAGCGATTTCATGCGTGCTTTGTCACGTTCGATAACAGGCTTCAAATAACGGCCTGTATACGATTCTTCAACTTCAGTGATTTCCTCAGGCGTTCCAGACGCGACAATGGTTCCGCCCCCGGCTCCGCCTTCCGGGCCCAAATCCACAATGTAATCGGCCGTCTTAATGATATCAAGGTTGTGCTCAATAACCAGTACAGTGTCTCCGTTGTCTACCAACCGTTGCAGCACGACAAGAAGCCTGGCGATATCGTCGACATGCAAACCTGTCGTCGGCTCATCTAAAATGTAGAGCGTGCGTCCGGTTGAGCGTTTGTGCAGCTCTGACGCGAGCTTCACGCGCTGCGCTTCTCCGCCTGACAAGGTCGTCGCCGGCTGGCCGAGCGTAATATAACCTAAACCAACATCATAAAGGGTTTGGAGCTTGCGTTTGATTTTCGGGATATTTTCAAAGAAAGAAAGAGCATCTTCAACCGTCATATCAAGCACATCAGAGATGCTTTTTCCTTTGTACGTCACTTCAAGCGTTTCACGGTTATAGCGTTTGCCGTGACACACCTCGCATGGAACGTATACGTCAGGAAGGAAGTGCATTTCAATTTTAATAATCCCGTCTCCGCGGCAGGCTTCACATCGTCCGCCCTTCACGTTGAAGCTGAAACGGCCTTTTTTATAGCCGCGGACCTTCGCTTCATTTGTCTGCGCGAATACATCACGAATGTCATCAAATACACCGGTGTATGTCGCAGGGTTGGATCTCGGCGTTCTTCCGATTGGCGCCTGGTCAATGTCAATGACTTTATCTAAATGATCCAAACCTTTAATCTCTTTATGGCTGCCGGGCTTCGCTTTCGCTTTATGAAGCTTTTGCGCCAGCGCCTTATGCAAAATTTCATTAACGAGTGTACTCTTTCCTGAACCAGAAACACCTGTAACTGCTGTAAACGTCCCAAGCGGGAACTTGGCATTCACTTTTTTCAGGTTGTTTTCTGAAGCACCTTTAATTTCAATGTAACGTCCGTCCGGCTTTCTTCTTTCAGGAGGCAATGGGATAAACTTTTTCCCTGATAAATAGCTGCCCGTTAATGAGTTTGGATCTTCCATCACTTCTTCCGGTGTACCCGCAGATATCACCTGTCCGCCGTGAATGCCGGCTCCCGGTCCAATATCTATTAAATAATCTGCTGCCATCATCGTGTCCTCATCATGTTCGACAACAATCAGCGTGTTCCCGAGGTCTCTCATATTTTTCAGAGCGCTGATCAAGCGGTCGTTATCACGCTGATGCAGACCGATAGACGGCTCATCTAAAATATAAAGCACACCGGATAAACGCGAGCCAATTTGAGTCGCCAGCCTGATGCGCTGCGCCTCTCCCCCGGACAATGTACCCGCTGCCCTGCTCAATGTCAGGTAATCGAGGCCGACTTTGTCCAGAAAGCTTAAGCGCTCCACAATTTCGCGCAAAATCAAATTGGCGATCTGCATATCCTTCTCAGAAAGGGTAAGTTCTTTAAAGAAGGCAAGTGCGTCGGCGACAGACAGCTCGGTAATTTTTCCAATGTGGCGGCCGTCAATCAGTACGGCAAGCGCCTCTTTCTTTAACCGATAGCCTTTGCACGTCGGACAAGACTTCTGAGACATATACTGCTCCATCTGCTCACGGATGAAATCAGAGCCTGTCTCCTTATAGCGTCTTTCAATGTTGCGCAATACGCCTTCAAATTGAATTTCACCTTCGCGTATTTGTCCAAAATCATTTTCATATCGGAAATAAATCAGGTCATCCCCGCTGCCGTACAGCACTTTATCCAGTTGATGCTTCGGCAAATCTTTGACTGGCACATCCATATCAATCCCGTAGTGGGTGCAGACTGCCTCAAGCAGCTGAGGATAATATTGTGAGCTGATCGGTGTCCAAGGGGCGACTGCATTCTCCTTCAATGACAAATCTTGATTGGGGATGACAAGATCGGCATCCACTTCAAGCTTCATTCCGAGACCGTCACACGTCGGACACGCCCCGAACGGACTGTTAAACGAAAACAGACGCGGCTCAAGTTCACCAATTGAAAATCCGCAGTGCGGACAGGCATGATGCTCGCTGAACATCAGCTCTTCCTCACCGATGACATCGATCATAACCCGTCCTTCACCTAAACGAAGCGCCGTTTCCAATGAATCTGACAGCCGGGCTGCCACGCCTTCTTTCACCACAATCCGGTCAATGACAACCTCAATGGAATGCTTCTTGTTCTTTTCTAATTCGATATCGTCAGAAAGCTCAGCCATCTCGCCGTCAATTCTGACTCTGACATAGCCTTGTTTTCTAATCTGTTCAAGCACTTTGACATGAGCGCCTTTTCGGCCCGAGACAATCGGCGCCAGCACCTGAAGCTTCGTCCGTTCCGGGTATTCCAGAATTCTGTCCACCATTTGCTCGATGGTCTGGGATGTAATCTCAATTCCGTGCTCCGGACAATGAGGCTTCCCTACTCTCGCATATAAAAGACGCAGATAATCATAAATCTCAGTTACCGTACCGACAGTAGACCTCGGATTGCGGCTCGTTGTTTTCTGATCAATGCTGATGGCGGGAGAGAGCCCCTCAATTGCATCCACATCAGGCTTATCCATTTGCCCTAAAAACTGGCGGGCATAAGCAGACAGCGACTCAACATACCGTCTCTGTCCTTCAGCATATATCGTGTCAAAGGCAAGGGAGGATTTACCTGACCCGGACAAACCCGTGACAACGACAAGCTGATCTCTCGGAATCGTTACATCTATATTTTTCAGGTTATGCGCCCTGGCTCCCTTCACCTCTATCCGATCCATAGCCATTTGTTCATCATCCTTCCGCTTTTAGCTCTAAAAGTAAATCGCGAAGCTCCGCGGCTCTCTCAAAGTCAAGCGCCTTGGCGGCTTCCTTCATTTCATGCTCCATCTGTTCAACGACTTTCTGGCGTTCTTTCTTCGTCATTTTCGACAGCTTCGGCGCGGCTTTTGTTTTGTATTCCGCTTTATCCTCAGCTGCTACTGTGGCACGAATGACATCGCGAATTTCTTTATTTATCGTTTTCGGCGTAATGCCGTGCTCTTCGTTAAACCGCTCCTGCTGCTCGCGGCGGCGTTTTGTTTCATTAATCGCAATTTCCATAGACTTCGTTATTTTATCGGCGTACATAATGACGCGGCCTTCCGCATTTCTCGCTGCCCGTCCGATGGTCTGGATCAGCGACCGCTCCGAACGAAGGAAACCTTCCTTATCCGCATCCAAAATCGCAACAAGGGATACTTCGGGAATGTCCAAACCTTCCCTCAGCAGGTTGATGCCGACAAGCACATCGTACTTGCCAAGGCGCAGGTCGCGGATAATTTCAATCCGTTCAAGCGTCTTGATCTCAGAATGCAGATAGTTTACTTTAATGCCGATTTCCTTTAAATAATCGGTCAGATCCTCTGACATCTTCTTCGTCAAAGTTGTCACAAGCACCCGTTCATTCCGCTCGATTCTTGCTTGAATTTCGCCGATCAAGTCGTCAATCTGACCTTCGATTGGACGGACGTCAATAAGCGGGTCAAGAAGCCCCGTCGGACGAATGATCTGTTCGACCATTTCATCTGTATGTTCAATCTCGTACGGCCCTGGTGTTGCTGATACATACACGATATTGTGCATATGCTTTTCAAATTCCTCAAAACGAAGCGGACGGTTATCAAGCGCTGATGGAAGCCGGAAGCCGTGATCCACGAGCACCTGTTTCCGCGCCTGGTCTCCGTTAAACATGCCGCGCACCTGGGGAATTGTCACATGCGACTCATCCACCACGATCATAAAATCGTCTGGGAAATAATCAAGAAGCGTATACGGCGTTGAACCTGGAGGCCGCAGCGTCAAATGTCTTGAATAGTTCTCGATGCCGGAGCAGAAACCCATTTCACGCATCATTTCAAGATCATATCTTGTCCGCTGCTCTAAACGCTGCGCTTCAAGGAGCTTTCCGTTTTCATGCATGACCTTTAGCTGCTCCTCAAGCTCCTTCTCGATATTTTGAATCGCCTTCTCCATTTTCTCGGCCCGCGTTACGAAGTGGGAAGCCGGGAAAATCGCAACATGATCTCGGTCGCCGAGAATTTCTCCTGTCAGCGCATCCACTTCCCGAATCCGTTCGATTTCGTCACCGAAAAATTCAACTCTGATACAATGCTCATCACGGGATGCCGGAAAGATTTCCACTACATCCCCGCGCACACGAAATGTACCGCGCTGAAAGTCGATATCGTTGCGGGCATATTGGATGTCTACAAGTTTTCTGAGCAGCTCATTGCGCTCAATTTCCATTTCAGTCCGCAGTGACACGACCATTTCCCGGTATTCCTCAGGCGAACCGAGGCCGTATATACAAGACACACTCGCAATAATAATGACATCTCTGCGCTCAAACAAAGCTGATGTGGCGGAGTGTCTCAGTTTATCAATTTCATCATTAATACTAGCGTCTTTCTCTATAAATGTATCCGTTTGAGGCACATACGCCTCCGGCTGATAATAATCATAGTAGCTGACAAAATACTCGACAGCATTGTTCGGAAAAAATTCCTTGAACTCACTGTAAAGCTGTCCAGCAAGGGTTTTGTTATGGGCAATCACGAGAGTCGGCTTATTGACTTCTTTAATCAAATTAGACACCGTAAATGTTTTCCCAGTTCCTGTCGCACCCAGCAGAGTCTGATGCTTCTTGCCCTCCTGAATTCCTTTCACAAGCTTTTCAATGGCTTTCGGCTGATCTCCCTGGGGCTGATATTTCGAGACTAACTCAAAGCGATCTTTCACAAAAATAAGCCTCCGTTTCTTTAACGAAATCTTCCTATAGATATAGTAACACAATGGAAAGCAAAATCACTAAAAATACGAACTAAAGTTCGGTGGTTTTTTATTTCCAGCTGTTTTTGTGTATAAAAAACCTGCTTTTAAATCGTAAAAGCAGGTATTCAGTCTTTATATTCATTATGTCCGATTTATTCTTCTTTTTTCTCTGCAGCTTTTTTGGCCATGTACAGTCCGCCAGCCACAAGAGACACAACATCCAATCCTACAATAAAATACGTTTCTGTATAGCCTTTTAAATAAGAGGCAAACAGCAATGCAGCTGTTAAAGCGATCGCCACATAATGATTAAAGGTGACTCTAGTAAATAGAACAACAAGCATAAAAGGGAAAAACAATGCAAAAACGGCTTTTGTAATCAACAAAAACCCTCCTCAGGGATTCTTCATCTGATCTGATTATAGTAAAAAATGAAGAATCGGACAATCGTGCATTCGCTCCCTCTCCTACACCATACCCCTTTTCAGCCAAAATCAATCACCATATTTGCATTTTGGTGCCGGTCAAAACTTATTCCATGGTGCCGCTGTTCTAATCAGCGGCACTTTTTTTATTACATCATCAAGTCCGCCGCCAGATTCCGAGAATAAAAGAAAATAGGCATACAGTACCAGTACGGCCGCATTTTTCAGGATAATATAACCAACTTAACTATTCATTTTATTTAGGACTTTCTGCGTTTGACAGCATTTTCCTGAAAACCTACAATTGAATGATAGTGTTTACTATCATTTTTTAAACACAGGCTCCGCAATAAAAAGACTAGAGAGAAAAACAAAATGAATGAAGAAAAGAGGGGTTTCAAATATGTATTCTGTTTTATTTCGCCAGGCAGAAGAGTCCAGCCAGCTGGCTGGAGCAAAAGGAATGAATTTGATTAAATTGACCAAACACGGTCTTCCTGTTCCGGACGGGTTTATTATTCAAACGAATGCGCTCGCACGTTTTATGGAGGACAACCAGCTTCAAGAGACTAGCGAAAACGTCGAAAGCGGGATCATTTCCGGAACATTTTCGGATGAGCTGAAAAATGAGCTGACTAGTTCCTTTTATAAGCTTAGAGAATCATATCGATCCGTAGCCGTGCGTTCTTCGTCTGCCTCGGAAGATTTAGAAGGCGCCTCATTCGCGGGTCAATATGAAACCTACTTAAATATCAAAACAGAGGAAGAGTTTCTGGCTAAAGTGAAAGAATGCTGGGCCTCATTTTTTTCTGGGCGGGTCAGCAGCTATAAGAAAAAAATGAACAATCAAATCGCAGAGCCGTTAATGGGAATAGTCGTTCAGGGGCTGATCGATTCAGAAATGTCAGGTGTTATCTTCAGCCGCAACCCTGTTACCCATGATGATAGAGAGCTTTTAATCAGCGCCAGCTACGGGTTGGGTGAAGCTGTTGTATCAGGAAGTGTTACCCCAGACACGTTCATTGTTAATAAATCTTCGTTTGAGATTCAGAAAGAAATAGGTGCAAAGGAAATCTACATGGAGTCTGCGGCAGAAGGAATTGCTGAAAAAGAAACGAGTGAAGACATGCGCAGCCGTTTTTGCCTTACAGATGAACAAGTGATTGAATTGGCTGAAATCACAAAAAAAACCGAAGACCTGTACGGATATCCTGTCGATATAGAATTTGGAATTGCTGATCATCAAATATACCTTCTGCAAGCTCGCCCGATTACAACCATTGATCAGGACAAAAAAGCGGCAGAAGAAAAACGCAGCTTCATGATTACCGACACTGATATGAATGATTTCTGGCTTAACATGGAGTCTAATATTGAAGGTCCGGTGAGTCCGTTATTTTCATCCTTCATCGTGCCGGCATTGGAATATGGCTTGAAGAAGAGCATGCAAAAGTTTCCGATTGGTGTAGTTGTTGATGAAGTAAAACTTTATCGCGGACATATTTATTCCAAAAACCAAGGTGGACAGCAGCCTCCTTCTGAAGACTGCGGCAAAGAGCTTTTCCCGATTTTATCGGAGCATATGTATGACATCATCAATCACACATACCTCCCTTTTTACCGGACACTGGACCAGCTCGCACAAACTGAGCATACCGCAGAAAGCGCACTGGATGCTTTTCAAAAACTAAAGGCCTTTTATCTCACGGCTTATGAAGAGCACTTCAATATCGTTTTCCCGCAAATCCTTTTAACAAACAAACTGCAAGCGATGTATCAGGACATTCAAGGAGAGTCCGAAAACGCTCATTTTTACGAGATGCTGACAGGAAAAATGAACAAATCACTGGAAACGGACCGTTGCTTATGGCTATTTTCTATGGAAGTTCAGGAGAACCCGAACCTTCTGACCATTTTTGAAAACAACAAGCCTGAACAGCTCCAGGAGAAATTAGAACAAACAGATGAGGGAAGACACTTCCTGAAGAACGTCCATGAATTCTTGCAAGAATACGGATGGAGATCTGTTAAAAGTCATGATCTGATTGAACAAATCTGGGTGGAAAATCCGTATTTCGCTCTGGCTAATATTCAAAATTATGTCCGTAATGGCTATCATTTTGACAATGAATTTCAGAAAACGAAAGAAAAACGAGAGAAATTATACAATGAATTCTTGGAAAACATAGAAGATCCCGGTTTGCGCACCGAATTTGACCGCTACTATCAATGGACACTGAACTCTGCAAATATAAAAGATGATCACCACTTTTATATTGACGCCATGCTGGATGCCAAGGCGAGAATCTTTCTGCTGAAGATAGGTGAATTGCTGGCGGAAAACGGTGTCATTCAAGATCGTGAGGACCTTTGGTTCTTATATGACGACGAAGTGGAACAAGCGCTTCTTCACCCTGTATCCCTGCAAGAAAAGGCTGAAAAACGCAGACAGATTTTTCATGAGTATGAGCTGGCCCAAGCCCCTGCCTACCTCGGCACCCCGACAAAAGAACAGCTCAAAGCAGCTGAAGAAATTGTCGGCGCTGTGATAGAGGATGAAAAAAACACAGAGAATCATATTTTTGGCATTGCGGCATCAAGCGGCATTGCGACAGGTCCGGTGAAAATCATTCGGGACGCCAATGAATTTTCTCAATTCGCGCCTGGGGACGTACTCGTTTGCAAGATGACCACACCGCTATGGACCAGCCTGTTTCAAGACGCCAAAGCGATTATTACAGACACAGGCGGCATTTTGTCTCACGCTGCGATTATTGCCCGTGAATACGGCATTCCAGCCGTTCTCGGCACACGCACGGCAACCGAAAGACTGCGAGACGGTGACATCATCACTGTTGACGGAAGCAGCGGCAAAATCACAGTTGTCAGCCGGTCCTGATGCGTCCCCCTCTTTCTTATACAAGCGGGGCGGGTGTATACTTGTCCTGCCAGTATACTCGTGAGGTGAAACGTATTGAGACCGACAAACAAGAGAATCCTTGACGCTGCCATGCAGCTGCTCGTCAAAAAAGGATATCGCGCAACAACTACAAAAGAAATTGCAGAAAAAGCAAATGTAAGTGAAGCGACGATTTTCAGGAACTTTAAAAACAAACAAGGACTAGTTGAGGCTTTGCTTTCTCAGCATTCTTCAAACAGAGGCAGCATTTTGGAACAAACAGAAGGGGATTTGTACAAAGACCTGCTTCATATCGGAACCTGTCTCTTGGAGGAGCTCGAACATAGAAAAGATATCATTAAAATCAGCTTTCGTGAACCGGCCATGTTTCAGGATGTCATTAACCACGTCACTGAATATCCCCAATCTATGAAACAGCTATTGGTTGATTATCTCAAAACGATGGGTGAGAAAGGGGTTATTCAGACAGGAAATGAAGCGGAGAATGCCGACGTGTTCATGTCGATTATCTTCGGTTATTTCATTCACCGTCTCCACTTAGGAGACCAGGTCATATCAATGCCCCAGGAAAAAATGCTGGAGCACAGCACAGCTCTATTTGTCAAAGGAATTTCTGCTGATTAACTCCTTGGCATAATAAAAAGGAGGATCCCAATGAGCTCAAGAAAAGAATGGGCGCTGATCGTCTCGCTATTAATGGGGGCCATTCTGGCTCCCATTAATTCAACGATGATCGCGGTCGCGCTCTCATCTATTTCCCATACGTATAACGAGTCCATCGCAAGCATCACTTGGGTGGTTACCGTTTATTTAATCGTGATGGCAGTCACACAGCCGATTGCAGGAAAGCTCGGTGACATGTACGGCAATAAAACAATGTACTTATGGGGAGTCGGCCTTTTTCTAATCGCATCTCTAGGCTGCGCCCTTTCACCGAGTCTGCTCCTGTTAATTGTCTTTCGGGCATTGCAGGCTGTCGGCGGGGCATTGCTTACGCCAAACAGCATTGCCATTATCCGGCATGTTGTTTCTGAAAAACGCCTACCGAAAGTGTTTGGATTTTTCGGACTGGGCGCAGGACTTGGTGCAGCACTCGGGCCTTTTATCGGCTCTATACTGATTGACAGCTTCAGCTGGCATTCGATTTTTTGGGTCAACATCCCGTTCCTCGCCATTGCTTTATTTACGGCATTAACGATGTTTCCTCAATATAAAGAAAATAAATCTGACGCGCCGCTGGATATCATCGGCTCTCTCTTGCTTGCAGGCAGCATCGTTTCAATTATCCTGCTGACGAAAAATGAGGCTCCATGGGGATATGCGGTATACAGTGTATTGATACTTCTTTTTGTTCCGCTTTTTTTCAGAAGAGAAAAACGTACCCAGCACCCCATCATTGACTTTGCACTGTTTAAAAGCTCAACCTTTACAAATGCGAATCTATCAGTCTTGTTAAGCAATTTGATGATGTATGCCGTCTTATTGATTATGCCGTTATTTATGACGAACCAATTTGGGCTTAATACATCTAACAGCGGGATGGCGCTTTCTGTATTTTCGATCTTCATGTCAGCCAGCAACTGGGTGGGCGCGCAGCTCCATCACAAATGGGGAGCAAAAAAAATCATTTTTCTTTCATTTGCCATGATGGCTGGTGCGAATCTATTATTTTTGCTGTTAAGCAGCTCGCATTCTGTCTTGTTCCTCATTCTCTCTCTTATCCTTGGCGGGCTCGCTTCCGGAGTCGGTCTGACCAGCATGCAGGTGTCATCCCTTGCCACAGTAGACCCCGGAATGTCAGGAGTGGCATCTGGGATTTTCTCGACCTTCCGTTATTTCGGAAGCATCATTTCATCAGCCTTAATCGGCCTGATTTCGGGATATCACATCCTATTTATGATTCTCTTTGCTGTATCCATCATCGGCGTTTTTGTTTCATTGGGCATCAAATCTGATGAAACAGCACGGATAGAAAAAAACTCAGCGTAACACAAAACAGCCCGGCATCGCATCTTCCTGCGGTGCCGGGCTGCCTTTTATGATCCAGAAGCGGCTGCTTCGTCTTCACGGTCATCCTTTACGAAGAGGATGCCCAATTCATGATGTTCTCCTTCATAAGAAGCTCGCTGGTCAAAACGAATTTCTCCATTCAAACCGATAATTTCAAGCTTTACATATGCACGGTTATGCTGAAGCGCTTCATAGAAATCAGAAACGTTCTTAACCGGTATGCCATTGACTTTCGTTATGATTTCCCCGATTTTCAATTCCAGATCCTCAGCCGGCGTATTGGGGATAATCCCAAGCACCATTAAGCCCTGATCCCTTTTCGAGAAATAAAACGGAGCCGCGTTATCATTCACTCTTTGCTTTATGGACAGAAAAATGCGCCCTAACAAAGCAGTACAGACCGCTGCACCCGCAAGCGGCGTCCAAAGTAAGCTCGCTGCACCGAGAACTGCGACGGCAAGACCGAGAATACAAACGCGTTTCGCTGTGATCCTTATACTCGTTTCAGGCAGCGATCCCTGTACCCTTTGTCCAAATCCGACAAAGTAAGGAATCCATAGAAAATGGAATGAGCCGCCGGGAACCGTAAACACGGGCCACCAGCTAAGGTGCGATTCTAAACCATTACCGGGCACGAGAAGGAACAGCGGCAAAAGCCAAACCCGGTTTGCCAGCTGCTGTCCGATCGGCAAACCGCGGCTGCTTACGACAAGTGCCGGTGATGTTCTCACATGCGCAGAACGATAAGCAACCGCTCCTTCAGTGATAATCAGCAAACCTAGAAACACAGCCACAGCCGGCCAAACAACTGCAAATCCTTGCGGAAATCTCTCCAGAAAGGGCTCCGCCTGATATATTTGCAGTCCAAAACCTATCAGCATACTCACACTGACGATATATGCAGCAGACATCCAGTTTGCGCGAAGAGTGAACGCTGCCGCTGCAGTGATAACGGCAATAATCGCAAGTAAACCGAGAGGAATCGATATTCCGAGTCCACCTAAAATAACTGACAAAAGAAGACCTGGAATCAGTCCCTTTGTATATGTAAATTTCAGATCATCATAAATATCTGCTATTCTTGTATGAAAGGTTTTTCGTTCCCGTTTGATTCTTACATAGCCGAAAGCCAGGGTTATGATGATAAAAAACCAGAAAAGCGGGTGTAAGAAGAACAAGCCCGCGCTTTTTAACAGTTCAATTCCCCATTGAACAGACACTATCTCTCACCGCCTCAAGCCAAACATGTTACTCATATTCTATCAAATATTAAATGGCTTGGATATCCTCTGGAGAGTTTATCTCTCTTGCGTCATCCACAGCGTGACATTCGATAGTGAAAAATCCTTTAAATAGTGGTTTACATCCACATCCAATAACCCGCTGATTAGATGCATCGACCTTTTTATATCTGTCAGATTAATTCCTAATCGCTTATGGTTTTTCATTAAGTAGTTAAAATAATGTTTGGCGCATTCCTCATTAATGTCATTTACTGATTCGACATTGGTGTAATTGACCAAATATCTGCTGAACAGCATAAGAAGACTTAGTGCTTTTGTAGCTGAAAATGTTACGTCTTGTGTTCTGTCTTTTAATTGTTCCACTAATTCATAATATTTTTTTTCACGCACAATACTTGCCCTCTTCAATTGTGAACCCCCATTTTCTTTATACAGATAAGCACGGGCCAGTATAAGCAGCAGTACTGGAGTGCTAACAAGCATTCTCGCTAACGTTACTCTTTAAATACCTGTCGTTCAGCTGCCATTAACCTGATTACTGTTCTTTTTAGAACCTTCTTATATTGTATGAAGTAAACAAAGACTAGGCAACTTGCAAAAGTTTCATTTTAAATGCATATTAACTCGTTAGAAAGTCTCTCTCATATATTGATATCGGGTAATAACAGTCCTTTATAAATGTTTATTTGTGAAAATTTTTTTAATTTCTTGTCAAAAACTCATTTTTTATGTGACTTATGATCCATAATCTCTTTAAGCACAAAGAAACAGGAGACGGAATACCATCTCCTTTAATTGACAAATAATGATTTCAATGCTGTTTGAAGCTGCAAATCATTTTTTTCATCTGATTTTTTCTTTTCTATCTGCTGATTTAATGTCTCTGCAGTGCGAGTGTCGATCACACCGGTTTTATTCAGCTTGTTTTGATCCTGAAAAGCCATAACCGCTTTTTTCATGTCTTTGCTGAAATAGCCATCCTCACGTCCCGGATCAAAGCTGAGACCTTTTAACAATACCTGCGCATGCTTGACGTCTTCATTGTTCATGTCCACTTTAAGCGGCTCTTTCAGCTGTAAGGGCCCGGCGGAGAAATAATCGGGCTGCTTAATCGCAATGGTCGGTTCAATTCCTTTCTTATGAATCCAGTTTCCATTTGGCGTCAGCCACTTGTAAAGCGTTAATTTGATGTTGCTGCCGTCCCCCATTGGCACAGCCTGTTGAACCGTTCCCTTTCCAAAAGACGTATCGCCTACAACATCATAATGGCCAGCTTCCTTTAATGCGCCGGCAAGAATTTCTGATGCAGAGGCACTTCCTTTATCCGTAATCACATTGACAGGGTACGCTTTTTTATGGGTCAATGTTGAAAAATAACGTTTTTTATCCCCATTGCGTTCAGCAATCTGAATATACGGTTGATCCTTTGTAACAAAATGCTTAAGAATTTCTTCCACACTTTGAAGATATCCGCCCGGGTTGCCGCGTACATCAATGACAAGTCCTTCTATTTCTTTTTTCTCAAGCTCCCTCAGCGCTTTTGCAAAATCCTCTGCAGTGTGCTCAGAAAAAGTAGAGATGGCAATATATCCGACAGAATGCCCCTGTACTTTTTTCTCTGATGCAAAAACCGTTTCGAGCGGAATCTCAGCTCTCTTGATCCGGAATGACAGCTGCTTCTTCGTTCCAGGCCGCTGAATCTTCATTGAAACGCTGGACCCTTTTTTTCCTCTTATTTTTAACACAGCGTGGTTTAAATCCTTGCCGGCCATCGATTCTCCATTGATGCTGATAATTTCATCATTAGGCTTCAACCCGGCTTTTTCCGCTGGCGATTTCTTGAATGGAGAAACAATAATAATTTTGCCGTCTTCCATTCCAACCTCAGCCCCGATGCCTTCAAATGAGGAATCAAGAGAATCAGAAAATTGCTTAGCTGTCTGCTTGTCCATGTAAACAGAATAAGGATCATTTAGCGTAGACAGCATTCCCTGGATGGCTCCCTCGAGCAGCTTTTCTCTATCTACTTTTTCTACGTACTCATTCGAAATTAACTCATACGCTTTTTCGATTTTGTCCATAGCTTTATCCCGTTCAGAGTCAGCTTGTGCCGTCGCGGGAACTGCTGCAGTCTGGGGCTTATCCATCTCAAGCAGGTTGATTCCCGCATATACACCAGCGCCTCCGAACAGCATGCTCCCTGCTGCTATCACAGCCATTATTTTTTGATTCATCCTTTACTCCTCCTGTATGCCAGACTGTCTTTACCAAAACCTAGAGATAGTATATGTAAAGGATGGAGATTTCATGTAATCATAGAAGAAAAAGAAGGCAAATGAAAAGCCGTCCCGAAAACGGAACGGCTTTTTCACTTTATACTCGCAAAAACTTGCGGATGGAAGTCAGACTTCCCCATACTCCAATTACTGCGCCGATTGCAATCAGCACTAGCGAAACTTGGAATACAAATGGATTATAAGGAAGAAGAGAGACAAATGATCCTTGAACCTTTGGAACGACCCATCCGATGACGTATTGGTAAGTGCTCAGCACCAGTGCAATCGGAATCACAGAACCGAATACGCCTAACAGCAATCCTTCAAGGAAAAACGGCCAGCGAATAAACCAGTTTGTCGCGCCGACAAGCTTCATGATTTCAATTTCTTTTCTTCTTGCGAAAATTGTAATTTTAATGGTGTTGGAAATTAAGAACATCGCCGTAAATACCAGGCCGATAATTAACGCGATTCCGATGTTGCGGGAAACGCCGACTACTTTAAACAAACGGCTGACCTCTTCTTTTCCATAAGTGACTTTATAAACATGATCCATTTTTTCGATCTTTTTCGCCACGTTCGGCGTATCATGCGGATCTGTCGTTTTGACGACAAACGCATCATTAAGCGGGTTTTCTTGATCCTTCATTGTCAGGGATTTTCCGCTGTCACCAAAACTGTCAACCAGCTGGTCAAGCTCTTTTTCTTTAGATGAAAAAGTGACACTCTGAATGCCCTTCAGTTCCTTAATATCGTTCTGAAGCTTGTCCTGTGCCTTCTGATCTGCAGTCAGATCAACCAGCACTTTGATTTCGACTTGTTTTTCTGCATTCGTGGCCATGTTATTCAAATTCAGCATAATCACTAAAAACACGCCGACTAAAATCAGCGTAACGGTTACAGCACTAATGGATGCAAATGTCATCCATGTGTTTCTCCCGAGAGATTTAAAACTCTCACGCAAGTGGCGCCCGAGAATTTTAATCATATGAACCATACTCCCCTCTTGACTCATCACGCACAATGATACCATCTTCGATTGCAATGACACGTTTCTTCATGGTGTTTACGATTTCTTTATTATGTGTCGCCATCACGACTGTTGTCCCGCGGTTGTTAATTTCCTCCAGCGTCTTCATGACTTCCCAAGACGTATCCGGATCAAGGTTTCCTGTCGGTTCATCAGCAATGACAACATCAGGGTTGTTCACAATTGATCTTGCAATAGATACACGCTGCTGCTCCCCGCCTGAAAGCTGGTCAGGAAATTGTCGCGCTTTATGCTTCAGCTGCACGAGATCAAGCACTTCAAGCACCCGTTTCTTAATGACAGACGGCTGTTCTCCAATCACTTCAAGGGCAAATGCCACATTTTCAAAAACAGTAAGTTTCGGAAGAAGCTTGAAATCTTGAAAGACAACGCCTATTTTTCGGCGCACGAAAGGAATCTCTTTTTCTTTAATTGTCGCGAGATCTTTATGATTGATTAAAATTTGTCCTTTTGTCGGTTTTTCTTCTCTGTAAATCATTTTAATAAAAGTAGATTTACCTGCTCCGCTCGGACCAACAACATACACAAACTCGCCGGGATGAATGGTAACAGAAATCCCATTGAGCGCTTTTACGCCGTTCGGATAGGCTTTATATACTTCCTTCATCTCTATCATGAAATCACCTAATCTTTTTATATCATTTTATCTATCACACGGTCATACTCTTCGAATGCATTCGACAATTTATGACCCATTCATTTGTAAAAAGATGAAAAATCTGAAAGTTCCCTTTTTCAATACACTTCATTATACGTCAAATTTAGACATAATACTATTACAGTTTCTTTTCATTCATATTGTCAAGGCATAAAAACATCCTTGCCGGCACTCGGCAAGGATGTTTTTATCTTACTTTTTTTCTGACAGCCATTTGGCAATAACAGCGGCTTCGTTATCCTCTACAAGCCCCTTTGGCATATTGCCGCGGCCGTTTTTAATAATGCTTTCAATTTTGTGTTCATCGTATTTGCCTCCGACCTCTTGGAGATTAGGCCCTGACACACCTTCTAAATCCTTGCCGTGGCAGCCCACGCAGCTTTGCTGATATAATTCTTCCCCTTCAGATGCAGTGGCTTCCGTCTTGCTGCCGGTGTCTGCCTTCTCTTCTTTTGCATCGTTTGATCCGCAGGCAGCCAACAGAACAGAAAGCGCAAATCCAACCATTAGTATCAATAACTTTGATTTCATGTTGAGAAGCACAACTCCTTTACGATCTCTTCCATATTATAACCTCGTTTAAGCGCGTTTGAAACCCTCGCCCAGCACCTCGCTCGCGTCTGCTACAATTACAAAAGCTGACTCATCAATCTGTTTGACGATTTGTTTCAATTTGGTGAATTCAGTTTGCCCAACCACGCACATTAAAATCGGACGGTCATCGTCAGTATATCCGCCGACTGCAGAAATTTTTGTCACGCCTCTGTCAATCTTCTGTAAGACAGCCTCCTTGACAGCCTGCTCCTGCTTTGTAATGATGAGCGCCATTTTTGAACGATTAAAGCCGACTTGCACAACATCAATGGTTTTGCTGGACACATAGACGCCAAGCATGGCATATAAGCCTTGCTCAATATTAAATACAATCATAGCCGTAACAACGATCATTCCGTCAATGATGGCGAGACACTTCCCCAATGACAGACCGGAGTACTTATGAATGATCTGTGCAGCCAAGGCTGTACCTCCCGTCGAACCTTTCCCTAAGTACACAATACCAATTCCGATACCTATCCCGACACCGCCAAAAATCGCCGCCAGGAGTTCATGATGAGTGGCGGGCTGAATATCCCTTGTCAGAAACACTACTAGCGGCAAAAACACAGAACCTGCAAGCGTCTTTAGTCCAAATTTCCCGCCGAGCAAAATGACGCCAGCAATAAATAAAGGGATATTAATAATCCACTGTACATACGCTGCTTCAAAACCATATGATTGTAAAATCGTACTGATCCCGCTGACCCCGCCGGCGGCAATCTTATTCGGAAGCAAAAATACATTAAAGGACACGGCCGTAATCGCTGCTCCTATCAATATGTATACATAATCCCGCAAAATCCACAATGTTTTATTCCGTACGTCCATCATATATCCTCCGTTTCTTCCAATGCTCTCCGATAGCATTTTAATCCTTCCCTGATTAGATGTAAATAACACCCAAATACAGTGGTAATATGCTAAAGCAGCAGTGAAATCAAGGATATAAGAAATAAAAAAACACACCCGTATGCATCAGGTGTGTTTTTCAGCTTATGAAAGCTTAGAACGCAGGTAGGCATCAATAAACGTATCAATGTCACCATCCATTACAGCTTGAACGTTCCCCATTTCTGTATTGGTCCGATGGTCTTTTACCATGGAATACGGATGGAATACATAAGAACGGATTTGGCTGCCCCAGCCGATTTCTTTTTGTTCACCGCGAATTTCATCCAGCTCTGCCTGCTGCTCTTCAATTCTGCGCTGATACAGCTTGGCCTTCAGCATTTTCATGGCTCTTTCACGGTTTTTAATTTGTGAGCGCTCCGTTTGGCATGTCACAACTACATTCGTCGGCAAGTGAGTAATCCGAACGGCTGAATCCGTCGTATTGACGTGCTGTCCGCCCGCGCCGCTTGCACGGTACGTGTCAACTTTAATATCCTCCGTACGAATATCAATATCAATTTCATCGTTAAATTCAGGCATGACTTCACATGAAACGAAAGATGTGTGGCGGCGGCCTGATGAATCAAATGGTGAGATCCGCACAAGACGATGAACACCTTTTTCTGCTTTGAGATACCCGTAAGCGTTGTGTCCTTTGATGAGCAATGTCACTGACTTGATTCCCGCCTCGTCACCTGGAAGGTAATCGAGAGTCTCTACTTTAAAGCCGCGGCGCTCTCCCCATCTTGTATACATTCTAAGAAGCATAGAGCCCCAGTCCTGTGACTCTGTACCGCCAGCACCAGGGTGCAGTTCTAAAATCGCGTTATTTTTATCATACGGCTCGCTGAGAAGAAGCTGAAGCTCAAACTCATTGAACTCTTTTGTTAATGATTTTAGTTCTTTTTCAAGCTCAAGCTGGAGATCAGTGTCCGGCTCTTCTTTCAAAAGATCATGAGTCATTTGTAATTCTTCGTGGGATTCATTCAATTTTTTATACGAATTGACATAATCCTTTAAACCGTTTGCTTCATTTATAACCGTTTGAGCTTTTTGCTGATCATTCCAGAATTCCGGATCAGCCATTTGTTCATCTAGCTCAGCAATGCGGGCCTCCTTTGATTCGAGGTCAAAGAGACCCCCTAAAGTCCGCTAAACGAGAAGCCATATTTTCGAGCTCTGCTCTGATTTCTGATAATTCCATTTCATTCACCTCATTAAAAGATCCGCAGGCGCCTGCAGGCGCCGCGGTCAGTAAACTTGCCGGGGCGAACTATTCAGTACGGCCGCAGCAATTTTTATATTTTTTCCCGCTTCCGCAGTGGCATGGGGCATTTCGGCCGATATCAACCACTTTGCGAACCGGCGCTTTCTTTGCTTTTTTGTTATCGTCGCCTTCTTGCGGCTGATGAGCTGTTGTTTGGCCTTGTACAACCTCTTCACGCTCCAGATTGTTTTCAATCTCAGCTTTCATCACAAATTTTGCGACTTCGTCCTCAATTGATTCAATCATATGCTCAAACATCGCAAAACCTTCCATTTGATACTCACGAAGCGGGTTCGTCTGCGCGTAAGCACGAAGGTGAATCCCTTGGCGGAGCTGATCCATCGCATCAATATGATCCATCCATTTAGAATCAACGGCACGAAGAACGATAACTTTTTCGAATTCGCGCATTTGCTCTTTGCCGAATTGCTCTTCCTTCTCATTATATTTTGTGATGATGCGATCCATAATGAGCTCAAGCATTTCATCCGGTTCTTTGCCGAAGATATCGCTCTTCTCAAGCGCACCTTCATCAAGATAAGTTGTGTTGATAAGATCAACTAGACCGTCAAGCTTCCACTCCTCAGGAAGCTCTTCTCTTGGCGTATAGGCTGCAATTGCGCGTTCGAGAGAAGACTTGATCATATTTTCAACGATTTCACGCAGGTTTTCAGAGTCAATGACTTCAAAGCGCTGCTTATAAATGACCTCACGCTGCTGGCGGAGAACATCATCATATTGCAGAAGCTGTTTACGCGAATCGAAGTTATTGCCTTCGACACGTTTTTGAGACGATTCAACCGCGCGAGAGACCATTTTGCTTTGGATTGGAGTAGAGTCGTCCATGCCGAAGCGGTCAAGCATCGCCATTGTCCGCTCAGCTCCGAATCTGCGCATCAATTCATCTTCCATAGAAAGATAAAATTGAGTAATCCCCGGGTCTCCCTGACGTCCGGAACGACCTCGAAGCTGATTGTCAATCCGGCGTGATTCATGTCGTTCTGTTCCGACTACAGCGAGCCCGCCAAGCTCTTTTACACCTTCGCCAAGCTTAATGTCCGTTCCGCGCCCCGCCATGTTAGTCGCAATCGTAACTGCGCCTTTTTGGCCGGCCTCTTCAATGATCTGCGCTTCACGTTCATGGTTTTTGGCATTTAACACTTGATGCGGAATTCCTTTGTTTTTAAGCAGCTTAGAAATCAATTCAGATGTTTCAACGGCAACCGTACCGACTAGAACAGGCTGTCCTGTCATGTAACGCTGTGCGACATCCTCCGCAACTGCCTTAAACTTTCCTTCCATCGTGCGGTAAATTAAATCCGGTCGGTCATCACGGACAACAGGCCTGTTGGTAGGGATCGTGACAACCTGCATATTGTAGATGTTGCGGAATTCTTCTTCCTCTGTCTTAGCTGTACCCGTCATACCGGCAAGTTTTTCGTACATCCGGAAGTAATTTTGGAACGTAATCGTCGCCAAGGTCATGCTTTCGTTTTGAATCTCAAGCCCTTCCTTCGCTTCAATCGCTTGGTGAAGCCCCTCACTGTAGCGGCGGCCTTTCATCAAACGTCCCGTGAAGGAATCAACAATAACAACCTGTCCGTCTTCCACTACATAGTCAACGTCCTTTTGCATCGCAACGTGAGCTTTTAAGGCCTGGTTGATATGGTGGTTGAGCGCGACATGCTTCACATCAAAGAGGTTATCGATGCCGAACGCTTTTTCCGCCTTCGTCATTCCTTCTTCAGTAAGCTGTACAGCTTTTGTTTTGATATCGTACGTGTAATCCTTCTCCGCTTTTAACGTGCGGACAAAAGCATTTGCCTGTACGTACAGCTTAGTGGATTTTGCAGCTTGTCCAGAAATGATAAGCGGTGTTCTCGCTTCATCAATTAAAATAGAGTCAACTTCATCTATTACCGCAAAATGAAGCGGGCGCTGAACCATCTGCTCTTTATAAAGAACCATATTGTCACGCAAATAGTCGAAGCCAAGCTCGTTGTTTGTGGAGTAAGTAATATCAGCGGCATAAGCTTCCCTTTTTTCGTCTTTTGACATTGAGTTTAAATTCAAACCGACAGTCAAACCGAGAAACTCGAAAATTTTCCCCATTTGCTCAGCGTCACGGCTTGCCAAGTATTCGTTGACAGTCACGACGTGTACGCCTTTACCGGTTAACGCATTTAAATAAACAGGCAGGGTAGACGTTAATGTTTTCCCTTCCCCCGTTTTCATTTCCGCTATATTTCCGTCATGAAGCGCCACGCCCCCCATGAGCTGGACTTTAAACGGAAACATGCCTGTTACGCGGCGTGAAGCTTCTCGAACAACAGCGAAAGCTTCAACAAGAAGATCATCCGTTGTCGCCCCTTTTTCAAGACGCTCTTTAAATTCAATTGTTTTATGTTTCAATGCGTCGTCAGAGAGATTTTCATAGTCTCCGCGAATCGCATCAATATCGTTAGCAATTTTTTCGTATCTATTCAGCGTACGTTTTGTTGGATCAAACATTTTATTTAAAATTCCAAGCATTTATAACGCTCCTCTATCATCACATGCCTATTTTAGAGGCATGTATAAATAATTTACTAGTCCATGTATACCTCTCATTATCATATCATACCTTTTGTTATTTCCAAAGAATTTGCAAATAAGAAAAACAAAAACCTTCCGCGGACATCACGGAAGGCTTCTCTTCATTATTCAGTCGGTTCAATTAAGCCATACTTCCCGTCATTTCTGCGGTACACGACATTTGTAAGGTTTGTTTCCGCATTTGTGAAAACAAAGAAATTATGGCCGAGCATATTCATTTGCAAGATCGCTTCTTCACTATCCATCGGCTTTAAATTAAAGCGTTTCTGACGGACGATGTCCAAGCTCTCCTCCTCTTCTATGTCATCCTGAACCGCAATATCTGTATCAGAGCCAAGACCGTTTGCCAATAAATATTTTGGAGAGCCCTGCTCACGGAATTTACGGTTTACTTTCGTTTTATGCTTACGGATTTGACGTTCCAGTTTGTTTGTTGCGAGATCAATTGCGTTGTACATATCCTCGTTATGCACCTCGGACCGAAGCGCCAGATCTGTCATCGGAATCGTAACCTCAACCTTAGACTCCTTGTCATTGTAAAACTTCAAGTTGACGTTCACATCAGCATCCACGCTATGGTCAAAATAGCGCTCCAGCTTGCCGATCTTCCTCTCGACATGATCCTTTAACGCGGGTGTCACTTCAATATTTTCTCCTCTGATGTTATAGTTCATCAAAGAACGCCTCCCTTTTATTAAGGATATGTATCTATTTCTCTTTTACCCTTTACAATTCCTGCTGAAACATAAATCTTTTGTGAAAATTCAGTGAACTTTGTCGAATTTTGTTTGTATTTGCTCTGTTATTGGCGGTTCGGAGGTATATGTATATGCTGATTGAACGAAACAAATACCTCAAACACGCCTAATTGATTAAAAAGGGTTCCATACATTGATGAATAGACAGCATCCATTTTCTATAATGAATCAGAAAATGTTCCTTTAAATACTCACAGAACTCATGAGAGGGAAAAGAGAAAGAGACCAATTGATCAAACTCCGCAAAAATTTGGTCAAATGCTTTCACACAAATTTCAGCACACCGCGAATCCATAATGAAGAGAAGTGTTGAATGTGTTGAATCCAAATAAAAAAAGGCTTGGATCAGATCTTGGTAGATCCGATCCCCTTCTGTTTTTGATAAATTCTCTTCAGCCTCTATCAAATAACACAACCCCTCTTCGATGGTAAAAAGAAGATGATAATAAGCTGATAAAAGCGTATAATCTTCAATGCTCTTCAAGGCACTCACCTATTTACGCTTGTCATAATATGTGCCGTCAATCGTAATGTTGTTATAAGGGTTTAAATACGTCGTATGCATCACACGTTTTCTTTTCATCTGCTGAAGTTCTGTTGCGATTGACTGCTTCAGTCTTTCCATTTCCTTCACAATCAGCTGATCCCATGTCAAAATAAGTTTCATCTGCTTTCGCTCTTCTTCTGAAAGCGGCAGAGATATCTCCTGAATCAGTTCAGACCGTGTAGCCACAAAGTCTTCAATTTGCTTTAAAAGTTCATCGCTTTCCGGCGTATTTTGTATGTGTGACAGCATACTCTTCGTCTCAGTGTATAGTTGATCTATATTATTCATGCGATCCCGCCTGATCCGTGCCGGTCCTTCCGCTCACTTTGAATGGCTTGTTTCCAAGCATCGCGAAAATCTGTTACATAATCTTCAACCTCAGCCAGCATGCCCGTATCATTTTTGATATTTGCCTGTACCAATCTGCGATACATATAATCGTACATCGCACCCATAGAAGCGGAAAGCTCTATGTTACGGTTAAGTGTAAAATTTAATTCCTGAATAATATTTTGCGCTTTAATCAGATTTTCATTTTTACGTTCCATATCATCATTCTCAATGGCCTGAGCGGCAAGTCTTATAAATTTCAAACAGCCATTATACAGCATAAGCGTCAGCTCCCCGGGTGTAGCCGTATTCACTGAATTTTGCTGATAGGCTGTATATGGATTTTGGATCGCCATGTGTCATCCTCCAAATTACATTTATTGTACAAGAAGCTGTGATAAATAGGACGCTTGTTCGTTCATTTTTTGAATCGCAGAATCCATTGCACTGAATTTTGAATAATAGCGGTTTTCTATGGTATTCAATCTGTCCTGCATATCAGTTATTTCAGTACTTATCGAGTTTAAATTTTTTCCAATGGAATAGCTACTAGCTCCCATTGTCGAGTTCCCAGCTTTAGCTTCAATACTTTTCACAGTACTTCTAAGTGTATTAGTAATCCGCTTCATAATACCTTTATCGCTATAGTTACTATCATTTGTTCCACTTGTAAAAAGATTAGCAACTCCTTGAGGATCTTCTGCTATTTTTGCTTTCAATTTCTCTTCGTTAATCTCTAAGTGCCCTCGCAGTTGGTAAGCACTTGAAGTTGTGATGCCAAATTCAGTTAATTGATAGGTTTTCCCATCCGCATTCACTTGAGTATAAAAGTCAGTCCGCATTTGGTTCGTGCCAGTGCTGATGCTTGAATCGTTTCTCAGCAATCCGCTTTTCGCCTTCTCCTCCCAGAGCTCTACCTCTTTATCGGACATGGCTTCTTTTTGTTCACTCGTGAGTGGCGTATAGTCTCGGTATTTTTCTTCTTTCAGCTTTTCATTCAGGCTGTCAACCAGTTCATTGTATTTATCTACAAACTCTTTGATTTGGTTATAAATCCCATCAACATCAGTAGAAACAGATGTGGTAACAGGGCCTGTGGCTGCAGTTGTATTTTTAATCGAATAAGTAACACCATTCACCGTGAAATTGTTTGTCAGCTTCTCCATTTCAAAGCCGTTGATTGTGACTTTGGCATTTGTGCCTTCTTTGTAAGCAGTAAGCTTATTATCAGCATCCAAAGAAAAACCAAGCTGACCGGACATAAAGTCAGCTGTAGCAGAGTCTGCTGCCTGTATGCTTCCTCCTGCACCTGTTGCTTTAGAAGAAAACGCAATCGTTTCTACGTACTCTGTACCATTCCAAATTTTATCTTTAAATGCTGATACTCCTAGATCTGAGCTGTTAAGTTTAGAAATCACATTATCAATCGTATCGGCACTCGTCACACTAATGTTCACTGTTTTTGCTGTTGTTTCGCCAGGCGCAACAACGTTAAATGCCAAATTGTAATCGCCTTGTGTGTATCCCGTATAATTGTTTGCCTTATACGTTGCTGCAGTTGCCAAGCTCGCCACTTCAACAGTAGACGAAGAATTTGGCGCACTTACGCTTCCTGTAGCAGTTAACACAGACTCATTAGAGCTTGTCACAGTTTTGCTCTGATACGTGCTCGGATATGTCAACGTATTTTTAGACATATAATCTTGCAATTCTTTTATTTTTGAGTTTACTTCACGATAGCTGTCACGCTGCCATTCAAGAGTCTGCTTTTTTTGTGTCAGCTTATCAAGCGGCGCTCTTTCTGTCTGCATCAGCTTTGATACGATATCATCTATATCCATTCCTGACGCCAGACCTGTTATTCTTGTGACCATCTCAAACCACTCCTATTCTACTTTTTTTCATCTACAAATAACCCAAGAAATTCAGTCATAGCCGCATAAAAATCAAGCCACCGTTTTGGTGGAATTTCGCGGATCACTTCATTTGTAGAGTCCTCTATTACCTTTACATAGTATTCATTTAACTTGTCATGAAGCTCGAACTTCAGATGAACTTGCGAAGGTTCCAAAAGCTTGTTCATTTCCCCCACCATTTCAGCAAGATTGGTATATGAAACTTGATGAACAGGAACCTCGTTATCATTATCTTTCTGATTATGTATTTGAGTATCATAACGATCCCAAACAGGTTGTAACGTAGTGAGCCTTTCAATGTTCAATTGATCATCCCCTATGCCCCAATCTATCGTTTATATCGACTAAGTCGAGATAAGATTACACATATTTTTGGAAAAAAATCTTCTGTTTTAGATTTCTTGTATGGAAATACATTTATAAAAAGTTAGTGGAGAATCCGGTTATTATATCATGAGTTAGTGACAGGATGAGGAATGATTAGGAGATAGAAATTTAAATTAAAAGACCCTGGCAACGCCAAGGTCTTTTTTAAAATTAACGTAATAATTGAAGTACGTTTTGCGGCTGTTGGTTTGCTTGAGCAAGCATAGCTTGAGAAGCCTGAGAAAGAATGTTGTTCTTTGTGAATTCGCTCATCTCTTTAGCCATGTCAACGTCACGGATACGAGACTCAGCAGCTGTCAAGTTTTCACCAGAAGCGCTTAAGTTGTTAATTGTGTGCTCTAGACGATTTTGTACCGCACCAAGCTTAGCACGTTGAGAAGAAACTTGGTTGATCGCTTCATCAACAACTTTCAATTGAGCATCGAAACCGATATCAGCAGTATCTGCTGCATTATCTGCGAATTTTGTTACGTCAAGATCATTAACTGAATGAAGAGCTGCAATTGAACCATCAGCTTCTTTAATTCCAAGAGCGTCAGCACCCATATCCTCAATATTTACAGAGATTTGCTGTGTAGCATTTGCTCCGATTTGGAATACCAAGTTCTTTTGATTTGCAGGAGTAGCTGTGTCAACTTTGTAAGTGCCATCGAGCAATTTCTTACCATTGAATTCTGTACGATTTGAAATACCATCGATTTCATCTGTTAAAGCTGAAATTTCATCTTGAATAGATTGCAAATCAGTTGCTTTGTCCTGAGTTCCAGTGTTTCCAGCTTGAACAACTAGCTCACGAACACGTTGAAGGATCGCATGAGTTTCAGTTAATGCACCCTCAGCTGTTTGGATAAGAGAGATTCCGTCTTGAGAGTTTTTAGAAGCCATTTCAAGACCTCTGATTTGTCCTCTCATTTTTTCAGAGATCGCAAGACCTGCTGCGTCATCTCCCGCACGGTTGATGCGAAGACCTGAAGAAAGTTTCTCCATGTTCTTTTGGCTCGCACTGTTGTTTGAAGACAAACGGTTCAGTGTGTTAAGCGCTGCAATATTGTGGTTAATTCTCATTGTTTTGTTCCTCCCTGAATATGTTGTTAAGGCACGTCCTTGTGCCCTTATTTTGTAACTGGCTGAGTCTTTTGCGCCTCCTCCCGGCTACATCATTAATATCGGATTGTCTCTGATTTTGTTAATACAAAAATAAAAAAATCCTCACTTTTTTTGTGAGGATAATGCGGAGATCACATCGCTGGATAACGCTGCTGCACGGTTATTTTCTTCCTGAATGGTCAAGTAAATTTCTTTCCTGTGAATATCAATATGCTTTGGGGCGTCAATTCCAAGCTTCACTTGATCCCCTTCAACCGCAATCACTTTTACTTCAATATCAGCACCTATTTGAATCGCTTCGTTTATTTTCCGCGATAAAACTAGCATGATTCTCCTCCAATCGGATGCTTTGTCGTATATGAGGAGTCGTGTAAAACGACTTGCTTAGCCATCATGTTCTTGCGATTCACAATAATGGGAGCCAATAAATTCGCAGTAGACTTTTCAAATGGCTCTGCCATAGTCAATATTGTCATGACTTCTACGTCTTGAATATTATCGATATCCAAAAGTTCAGCAGTTGATTCATCAAGATCAAATTCATAATTCTTAAAAAAGATAAACGGACTTACGACGATAAACGCAAGATTTTCTGAAGTGACGGACTGCAGTGCCACGAATGGAGAGTCTTCTGAAAGCGGAAGTATGACGAACTGTTTTTCTTCTAAAAAGCCTGGAATCCCGCTTTCAAAAAGAATGATTTGTTCTTCTTTTATGTTCATTTGGCCATGGTACTTCGTATGAATGATCATTGTTCACGATCCTTTTCTTTTTACTTTTCGGGTGATTCTTTCGGGTATTCTACATCTATATTTAAATCAGGGTATTGAAGCATGTCAACCTTAACATTTCCTGGCGTATATTCAACAATTGGCTTATGCGGCTCAGCCTGAATAACAGGCTTTCGCGGCGTAATCTGCACATCAAGCTGTGACGGAGTATATTGTATTTTCACCCTCGAAAGAGAAGGAGCATAATTTTCGCCTAATTGAATTTGGTGCATTTCAGAGTTCCTCCTTGCTTGTGAAGCGATTGGGTTCCCCTTATTTTCAATCTTCATAAGCTCGTCGCCTTCTTCTGCAGTGCGTGCTATTCCCTCCATTACATCCTCATGCCCTTGTTGGGCGGCTTCTTCAATTCTCTTGAAAACATGCTTTCTGTCTAATTCTTCCCATGCTTGTGTCTGGTCAATCGTGAGTTTTCCAGGTGTCACCGATATTTCCATTTCCGCACTCGGCTGTTCGATCTCTAGATCAGCTTGAGGCTGCTCCATTTTTAAGCTGGCAGGCGTCGTTGTTAAACCAATTTTTCCTTGAACACTATGCATAATCAATCTGGGAATCTGCATCACTCTACCTCCTGAACTATAAAAAAAGCGAACTCCTAAGAGCCGCTTACTTTAAAAAGTCAATCAATGTAGGCTGAACAATTTGCGCATTAACGGCCAGAGTAGCCCTGTGCACACTTTGCTGCGCAATAAATTCAGTTATTACTTCTTCCAGTTCTACATCTTCATTGTCTGATAACACTTTGGTAGCTGTTTCTTCTTGCGCTGACAGTCTTGTATTAACCAGTTCAAGACGATTATATCTCGCTCCAAGATCAGATCGTTCAGCGCTCATGCCGTCAGAAAAATGATCAATATCATTTAAAACACTGTCCATGCCATCTAGCGAACCAGAATTTAGTGCTTTCTCAAAAGAATCAAGCATTTCAAATACATTCTGCCCGCTTTCAGAAGTGCCTCCAAAAGCTGACTTTGGATCTGAATTCACTTTCAATGACATATTATTTGATATATTGACTACGACATCAGCTGTATCAGAAATTGTATAAGTTCCGTCTCCGTTATCTGTAACCGGAGGCTTATCTGAATTTGTGCCATTAAAGATATATCTGCCGTTCACTTGTGTATTCGCAATATTTAAAAGCTGTTCCTTTAACTGCTTTACCTCTACGCCAATCGCTTGCCGCTCCGGCTCGCCGTTTGTATCATTTTGAGCTTCAACCGCTAATTCTCTGACCTTTGACAAGATGTCAATTCCTTCTGTAATGTTTGTTTCTGTGTTTTCGAGCCAGGTAAAGGCTTGAGAAGCATTGCTTTTGTACTGCTGCACTTGAGACAGTTGCGTATTATACTTTAAGCTTTTCATTGCTACTACAGGATCGTCGGAAGCTTTTGAGATTTTTTTTCCTGAAGAAATCTGCGACTGGAGTTTATCCAGCTTCGAGTAGCTCGAACCGATATATCTCAGTGAGTTTTGCTGTATCATGCCTTGTGTTACTCTCATGTGACTCTACCTACCTTCCTCCAACACCCATGCCGTTGATCACTTTATCAAGCAATTCGTCTTGTAAAGTCACCATTCTTGCAGCTGCATTGTATGCGTGTTGGAATTGAATCATATTCGTCATTTCTTCGTCTAAAGAAACTGCGCTCATTTGCTGACGGTTTATGTCAGCATCATTCAGCTGTGTTTCTGTATTAGACGCCAGTCGATTAGCCTCTTGAGCTTCGATCCCTAGCTCGCCAATCAGACCCGCATAATAATCTAAAACACTAGTTTCTTTACCGTTAATGGTTATTTTACCGGTTAAAACATTTGCTAATTTTGTAGCATTTGCGTTATCGTTGGCTGCGCCAGTCAGTGAGAAAGCAATGTTTGCGCCTTTTGAATCTATTATGCTGTCAGCCACTTTGATCTTGCCCGCCGCGCCCTTGGCAGGTTCAGTTTCACCGCCAGTAAAATCAAAAAAGTCTCCGCCTTGTTCACCGCTCTTGGTCACACCATTTCTGTGCACTTCATTGAAAGCTTTCGCGAATTCAAGCGCCATATTGTCAAGATCAGAAAGCATTTCCGGGTATACGCCCTTTTCTTGGCCATCTGCTGTTATATACCCATAAGACTCTATAAACCCTAAAAGGGATCCCTTGCTGCTAAAGGACTCCGCCTGTACAGCTGTATCCCCGATTGAAATACTTGATACTAACCCAGTTTCATTATCATAGTTGGCTGCAAGTTCTGAAACCTCGTAATTTTTACCGTCCAAAACAGTTCCTAGCGACTGTTTATTTTTATCAAGGATTTCAATTGATACAGTTCCTTCAGCAGATGCAAGTGCATTCCCGCCTGATTTGTTGTAGCTGACTTTGATATCAACCATTGAGGATAATTTATCGATCAGCAAATCTCGCTGGTCATATAAGCCATTCGGAAGAAGCCCGACCGGCTCTACTTGTGCAATTTGCTTATTTAAACTGTTTAACTGAGAAAGCAGAGAATTGACATCCAACACAGTTGTATTTAGCTCTGCTTTTAAATTCGATTGGACATTTGTAAGTGATTCAGAAATATAATTAAACGTTTCAGCTACAGCTTGTCCTTTTCGAGCAACAACAGAACGTGCACTTTCTTCATTTGTATTATTCGATAATTCCTGCAGGGAATTCCAAAACGAATTGAGCACACTGTTCAAGCCGCTGTCATCCGTTTCATTTAAAACGCCTTCCATTTGGGACAGCGCTTTTGCCTTCGTGTCATAGTATCCGGCACTGTTGTTTTGAAGACGGTATTGGTAGTCAAGAAAGATATCTCTTATTCTCTCAACTGATTTTCCTTGAACGCCCGTACCCATTTGTCCCGCTGTTTTTTCTGCATTTTTAGATACAGCAGGGAAATAGTCAGTTGCCTCCAATGAGACCCGCTGTCTTGTATAACCATCAGTATTGGCATTTGCCACGTTATTTGCAGTAGTGCTTAACGCTGCCTGCTGAGCGCTTAACGCCCGCCTTGCAGTTTCAAGCCCCATAAAGGTAGATGTCATTTTCTGAATTCCTTTCTGCTAAGCTTTTGAATCAAACAGTTTCATTTTGCTACTTTTCGGCAGCTCAGCTTTAATTGATTTGCTGTAATTGAAGTTATTTTCCTTAGGAACCAGCATATCGTACGAAATAGAGATGAATTGCAGCGCGTCTCTTGTCAGCTGCCTATTCATCTCATTTACTTTTTTCAGACGTCCGAGAACTTGAGAAAGAGATTCGTATAGTTGTTCCAGCTCTTCCTTTTCACTGCCTGAGGTTTTGGCGATACATGCGGAAATAGTATTATTTTCGCTATATCCGAGAAAGGCCGAAGTTGTTTTGATCCGGTCATCTTCTGTCTGCGTGATTGCTTGAATATATTTTTGCTCTTTTGTCAAAATGTTAGAAAGCTCTTTTGTTTTGCCGGCTTTGAGCGCTTCCGTCTTTTCTTCAGACAGCGTGAGCAGGTGCTCATGCAGAACGCAAAGTCGCTTCAATTGTTCAATAATTGCCTTCGCTGACATGGGCTTTCTCCTTTTTTATTGCTTTTTATAAAAATTAATCATATTTTTCGCAATATGATTTGCGTCTACTTTGTATGACCCGTTTTCAATTTGCGCTTTAAGCTGCGCAATTTTTTCCTGTCGTGAACCAGTGACTGCGTCGGATGCATGTTGCATTTCTTTAGCCTGTGATGAAATTTCAATTTTATCTTGAGGCTGTGCAACAGTTTTTTGCACCGCTTGCTTATCATAATTTTTTTGATATGGATTAACGGATTGTGTTCCAAATTGATTGATTTTCATAGGATTCCTCTCGCTTTCCGTTGCAGTCTTTAAACAATCTTAACCCTTTTATCGACTGCGTTTTCAGTTAGTTTAGGGAATCAGCTGTTTTTGGTATTATAGGCATAGTATGTGTCTTTTTTACTATTTTCTTTCTCGATTTTCAGAGCATCCTCGTGGTTCAAATGATCCATTTGATCCTTAATATCGGACTGGCAAGCCTTGCAGAACTTGCCTTCTCTAATCGATGTCCCGCACCTTTCACAAGGGTATGCCAAATTAGGAAGATGAGTGATCTGAATTCGCTTCTGCCTGATGAATTTCAATATCAGCTCTTCTTCCACACCTGTTTCCTCAGTTATCCGGCTCAAAGTTGATTGCCGGTTTTCCTGTTTTCTTAAAAATTTATAGACAGTCTCAAATGATTTTTCTTCTTCCTTAATACACGCCTGACATACGGTTTGCAGCTTTGTTTTTAAAAATAAAGCATTGCATTTCGGACAATTAGCCAGTTCTCCCATCTTTTTTTCTCCTTATTAGATAATATGCCTGTGTCAATTTCTAGTGATTATATCGGCATAAAAACAGAATCATTTAGCTTCTGATCAAGGTAAAAGATGACACTGAAGCGGCTTTTCCTTTTTCTAATAAGCAGCGGGCTGCGAAGTGCAAGGTGGCGCCTGTTGTATAAAGATCGTCTATTAAAATGATATTCATACCTTCTGCTGAATTATTTTTTGTATCAAAAATGCACTCTGACAGCAGGCGTTCTGTTTTCTTTTTCTTTGACTGTTTCTCATTATTCAGGCGAATGAGGGGATGGTGGGAAGGCCGGTCTAAACATTCTGCCAAGAGATGTGCCTGGTTAAATCCGCGCTCTTCTTCCCGTTCCTTGCTCAGCGGAATAGGTACAAGAACAAAATGCTTATCGGGGTAAACCTTAGAAAAGGTTGAAGAAAAATCACTTTTAAATGCATTTATGATTTCTGCATCTCCTCTAAATTTAAAACGGGAGAGCGTTTCTTTCATCATATCATTATATGTGTAAACTGAACGGTTTTGACGCAATAGCAAACTGTCTCTGATCCTTGTTCTCCACACCTCGCAATCCCTGCATACGGCATGAACAGATTGAGGTCTGCCGCACAGGGGGCAGATATGTCCTGTGATTTTCTTTAATTTGCTTCTGCAAGAATAACAAACCTTTTCATCAGGCTTTAGTAAAAAAAGGGCTCTCCATGTAACATCTTGAGAAAATTGCGAATCACATAATAAACAGATCAGTTTATGAATGCCTCCTCCTGCTTCGTTTGACATAAATCGCTTGGACTCTCTGAAACTACTGCAGCAGATTCAGCCAAAATGACAAGCATTGCTGTGTTTTTTTGTTTATCTACCAGCTCAGCTTTCGTATATGCGATCTTTTTAAAATCAGTAACGTAGGATGGACTCACTTTGTTTAAAGAAAGTGCCAATACATCGTTTTGGCATACTTGGCAAGTACAGGCCATATGAAGCTGGTCCATATATCGGTCGAGCAGTTCTTTCATTACGATTTCTTTTGAATTGACAAGCATTTTTACAGCTCCTCATCATCGGTTATATGAGTATACTGTACCACGTTTTCAAATAATGGCTAGTCTGTACATTCAACTTTTGCTGCCAATTCATTCATTTCTTTTATATGCTTTCTTGCATCGAGCATACTCTTTGTTTTGCCGAAGTGAAAGTAAATGACATCGCCGTCCGCATATTCTTTATGCCGGCCGGTTCTTCCTGCAATTTGAACAAGTGCGCTTTCAGTAAAGATAGACGATTCCGCTCCTAGTACACCCGTTTGCACCTTGGGGACTGTGACGCCTCTTTCCAGTATTGTTGTTGTGATTAATAGATCGAGCTGACCATCTCTGAATTGCTGCACTTTCTCCTTTCTATGCTTGTCTTCCGCGTGCACAGATGCGGTTCGGCAATGAACACCTTTAAAGCACGCAGCAGCCTTTTCCAGAATAGAAACGGAAGGAACGAATAAAAAAACAGGCCTCCCTTCTTTTACATGAAACTCTATCCATCTTTTCACCGCTGGCGGAATTTTATTTCGGTTTAATTTCTTCTTCCAGTTTCCACACCATACAAAGCGCGGTTCGGGTAAAGGTTTCCGGTGGTGTCTTGCGGGGATGCGAACTGAATGTAACTGTCCGTTCAGTGCTTTTCTTTTTAATTCTTTAGGAGGTGTTGCACTTAAATAAACGAGGGTGCTGTTTTTCTTTCTTGCTTTTTGAACAGCGAATTGAAGGGTTTGATCAGCAGAATATGGAAAAGCGTCAACTTCATCAATGATCATAACATCGATTGCATCTTTATATCGCAAAAGCTGATGCGTAGTGGAAATCATAAGCGGAGATAGCCGCCCTTTGTCATCGCTTCCTCCGTAAAGCGCTGAAATGTCAGCACCCTGAAAGGCAGCCTTGAGTCTTGGAGCAAGCTCTAATACAACATCGGTGCGAGGTGTTGCAATACATACACGCAGTCCTTGATTTAACGCTGATTCTATACCAGGAAACAGCATTTCTGTTTTGCCAGCGCCGCAAACCGCCCAGATGAGGAGCTCTTCTTTTTTTGATATTGCTTCAATTAAAACATTGGCGGCTTTTTGCTGTCCGCTTGAAAGCTTGCCATCCCATGTCAGCTTAATAGACTTCCAGTTTGATTCATTTTCCTCTTTCCATGAATATAAAGGAACCTCCTCACTCACTCTGCCCATCATGACACAGGAACGGCAATACAGCTTATTCTTTCCAGATGAGTGATAAAAAGAAAAATACCGCTGATCAGTTTGTCCGCACCTATTACATCTATATCTCCGTTTATTTATGGATATAGAATTTTCAGCAGTGATATATCCATTCTTGATATGCCATTCAATCATCTCATCGGAAAATGAGAGCTCAGTCCTGAGCAAATGACGGCTTCGAAGCGTCTGCTGCAATTCTTTTGAAAAGGAACTGTTTTTTTCAACTGGCACATTCACATAGCACGCCTCCTTTCGAAACAGTATGCCTGAATGAATATTTTCTGTCCAACTATTAAAATAAGAATATAAAAAAATCTCCGCTCTAAAAACGGAGATTTGGCCTTATTTAAAACACCAGCAAATTCCTAACGCACCTTCACCCAAATGAGTGCCGATTACCGCGCCAAAATAGCTGTTATAAAATTCAACATGAGGATATTTTGCAGAAAGCTCTTCAATGATTTTCGCTGCTTCTTCCTCTCGATTAGCGTGGATAACAGCAGCTCGCATAGGCAACCCTTTACTCGCATCTTCGTCTAAAAGCTCATAAATTCGCGAAATTGCTTTTTTACGTGTGCGAATCTTCTCAAAAGGCACAATTACCTTATTGTCAAAATGAAGGATAGGCTTTACCTTTAGAAGACTACCAATGAAGGCTTGGGCGCTGCTTAATCGCCCGCCGCGCTGAAGATGGGCTAAGTCATCTACCATAAAATAAGCTCGAACTGTTTTTTTCATTTCTTCCAGTTCTTTTATAATATCTTCCGGCGATGATGCTCCGTTTTTGATTAATTCAGCAGCTTTAAGGGCATAAAAGCCTTGAGCCAAGCAGCTGATCTCTGAGTCAAATGGATACACATCAATATTGTCGACCATCGAATCAGCCGCTGCTGCACTGCTGAATGTTCCGCTGATCCCGCTGGAAAGATGGATACTGATAACCGCATCATAAGACTTGCCAAGCTCTTCATACAACGCAACCAGCTCGCCGATTGGCGGCTGAGAAGTCGTCGGGAGCTCATTATGTTTTTTCACTTCTTCATAAAAGCTTTTCCAGTCCAACTCAATTTCTTCACGGTAAGTCTCCTCCCTAAAAACAACCTGGAGAGGGATCATATGTATCTGATGTTGTTCACGCATTTCTTTCGGAATATATGCCGTGCTGTCTGTTACGACTGCAATATTCATAGCTTCGATACCTGCCTTATTGCTTTATAACTCTATTGTAAGGGAAACGGCAGCCTAAAAAAAGACCTGCCTAGTAAAAGGCAAGTCTCCTATTATACTATCTCATTTCTACCCAGCCATTTTTAATGGCGACCACAACGGCTTGCGTCCGGTCGTTTACATTCATTTTTTGTAAAATATTGCTGACATGGTTTTTAACGGTTTTCTCACTGATAAACAATGATTCACCAATACCGCGGTTGCTTTTTCCGTCTGCAAGCATCTGCAGCACTTCACATTCCCGCCTAGTTAAAATATGTAATGGTCTGCGGATTTCAGGGTAAACCTCATGTTGAGGGTGTGCAGAAACTCCGCTTGTTGCAAGGCGGCGGAATTCGTTAACGAGGTTGTGAGTAACCTTCGGATGGAGGTAAGATCCGCCCTCAGCCACTACTTTAACCGCTTCAATTAATGTATCAGCATCCATCTCTTTCAGCAGATAACCTCTTGCACCTGTTTTCAGGGCATGTGTTACATAATTTTCGTCATCGTGAATTGATAGAATAATTACTTTAGATTCAGGATACAGCTCTACAAGCTGTTTTGTAGCTTCCACACCATTTACGTTTGGCATATTGATATCCATGATCACAACATCAGGATGATAGTGCTCAACAATACGAGCCGCTTCGTCTCCGTCATCACCTTCGGCTACCACTTCAAAGGTAGGTTCAAAATCCAATATCCGTTTAACACCTTCACGAAATAACTGATGGTCGTCGATAATAACAATGTTTACTTTAGTCACAAGCCACGCCTCCTTGTATTATTGTTCTATATACTCTAGCATTCGGTCAATATGCCTTTTGGCTCTATTTTACAAATCATAGTCAAAGAGATAACGGAACCTTAATCATAATAAATGTCCCAAGACCTATTTTCGAATCTATTGTCATCGTTCCTTCCAATAAATCTACTCTTTCTTTCATGCCCAGCAAGCCGAATGATTTGTTTTTCTTCTCTTTCGCTTCCTTCAGGTCGAACCCTTTACCGTTATCTTTTATCATTAAAATCACAAAATCCTTTGTGATCTCAACTTTGACTGTAATTTCTTCAAATTCAGAATGCTTTAGCGCATTAGACACAGCTTCCTGTGCGAGCCTGAAGAGCGCAACCTCAAACTGAGGCGCTAGCCTCTGATCCTCTGTTTCTCCAATGCACTGAAAATGTATTTTGACCTTCCCGTTATATTCCTCGGTTGTATATAGATATTTTCTTAAAGTTGGAATCAGGCCTAGGTCATCAAGGGCCATCGGTCTTAAATCATATATAATCCTTCTCACTTCGTAAAGGGCATTCCGAACATTTTGGCGTAGATTTTTAATTTCTTGGAATCCGTCCTCTGCGCCCCGGTCACGGAAAATCCGCTCGATTAATTCCGATCTCATCATAACATTCGCCAGCATTTGAGCGGGTCCGTCATGGATTTCTCTTGAGACTCTTTTTCGCTCTTCTTCCTGCGCCTCAATGATTCTTAAGCCGAAATCCTGTTTTGCCTGAGCATCAGCAAGAAGCAGTCCAACTTCGCGCAAATCCTGATTCAAGTAGTTGAGCACAACTGTAATTTGGCTTACTAATGATTCTGACCGCTCAATGATTTCCTGAAGCCCTAGCAATCTGCGCTCCAAATCGTCCCGCCGTTCGCGCAATTGCTTCTCACGCTGCTGGATCATCGTCAATTCTACCTGCAGCTTATGGGCTTTTTCATAAGCATTGCGGATTTCCTCTTCACTGAATCTATGAAAATTACGGCTGACCTCGGATAAACGGTTTCTCGCATGGCGAGTTTGCACTTCAAGTTTATCGCCAAGCTCAATCACTTCATACACCTGCTGTTTAATTTGTTTCAGTTCTTCGACCAGCTGTTCATACTGCTGGCGTGACTGCTCCCCGATTTGAAAAACCTCGTCCTTGCTCCCGTCAACGGTTTTCAGCATCTTCATCAAAATAGAATCCAGCACTTTGGAATCCATCTTTGTTTTATTCATAATTTCCCTCCGTCACGGCGTTGTCATATATTTTTATTATAAATGTAATTGATCTGCAAATTATGTCGAATTATAATGAAAGAATGCGTATATTCTAGAAAAAAACATTTTTATATACTATCTACTCTTTATGATACCAAAATACGCACAAAAATTCTAAAGACTGTACGAATTTGTATAGGCAGTCTTTTATGCTTAGCAGGAGGGTCAGCTAGCATGCTGCACAGCTATTTTACTGTGAAAGAAGCAGGAGAACACGAGATTGTTATAGAAAAATCGCGTTTTATCTGTCATTTAAGCCGTGTTTCTACCGAACAAGAGGCACAGGAATTTATACAGAAAATAAAGAAACAGCACTGGAATGCGACTCATAATTGCTCGGCTTATGTTATTGGCGAGAATGATCATATCCAAAAAGCCAATGATGACGGGGAACCAAGCGGTACAGCGGGAGTGCCGATGCTCGAGGTTTTAAAAAAACGCAGGCTGAAGGATACTTGCGCCGTCGTTACACGCTACTTCGGAGGCATTAAGCTTGGTGCTGGCGGATTAATTCGCGCTTATGGGAAATCAGTGTCTGAAGGATTAAATCATATAGGCGTTGTAGAACGGAAGCTTATGCGAATCATGCATACTTCTGCAGATTACACATGGCTTGGCAAGATTGAAAATGAATTAAGGGAGTCACAATTTCTGTTAAAGGAAATCCATTATTCAGAAAATGTTGAATTCGAAACATACGTCGAAGAAAAAGAAACAAACGCTTTTTCTGAATGGATGACAGAACTGACAAATGGAAAGAGTGATATTAAAGAGGGAGAGTTGACGTATCTTGAAAAAGCCGTCAATCACATAAAGGAGACTGAATAATGGCTGAACGCGTTAGAGTGCGTGTGCGAAAAAAGAAAAAGAGCAAACGCAGGAAAATTTTAAAAAGAATTATGTTATTGTTCGCCCTTGCACTATTGGTAGTTGTAGGGCTTGGCGGGTATAAACTTTATAAAACCATTAACGCTGCGGATGAATCGTACGATGCCCTATCCCGCGGGAATAAATCAAATCTTCGCAACGAAGTTGTCGACATGAAGAAAAAACCATTTTCTATTTTATTTATGGGAATAGAGGATTACGCGACTAAAGGACAAAAAGGGAGATCAGACTCTCTTATTGTTGTTACCCTGGATCCCAAAAATAAAACCATGAAAATGCTGAGCATTCCGCGTGACACACGTGTGCAATTAGCTGGTGACACAACGGGAAGCAAGACGAAGATCAATGCCGCTTACAGCAAAGGCGGTAAAGATGAGACAGTTGAAACTGTTGAAAACTTCTTGCAAATCCCGATTGATAAATATGTCACAGTTGATTTTGACGGATTTAAAGATGTGATTAATGAAGTCGGCGGTATTGATGTAGACGTGCCTTTCGATTTCGATGAAAAAAGTGACGTAGACGAAAGCAAACGGATTTACTTCAAAAAAGGCGAGATGCATTTGAACGGCGAAGAAGCCTTAGCATATGCCCGGATGAGAAAACAGGATAAACGCGGAGACTTTGGCCGTAATGACAGACAAAAACAAATCTTAAACGCGCTGATTGACCGCATGTCAAGTGCAAGCAACATTGCTAAAATTGATAAAATCGCAGAAAAAGCCAGCGAAAACGTTGAAACCAATATTCGCATTACTGAAGGTTTAGCGCTTCAGCAGATTTACAGCGGCTTTACCAGCAAAAAAATCGACACATTGAGCATTACAGGTTCTGATTTGTATTTAGGGCCTAACAACACATATTACTTTGAACCTGATGCTACAAATCTCGAGAAAGTCAGAAAAACGCTTCAAGAGCATTTAGATTATACTCCTGATACAAGCACTGGCACTTCCGGTACCGGAAGTGCAACAGACGGGACTGACAGCTCAAGCAGTTCTGGCAGCACTGGCACAACAACTGACGGGACGACGAGCGGAAGCAGCTATTCGAATGACAGCAGCACAAGCTCAAACAACAGTACAACGAATTCAACAACTGATTCATCCTATTAAAAAATGCCCGGTCCTTTTAGAGGATCGGGCATTTTTGCGCAGAAAAAAAACTCCGGCACATAAGCCGGAATTTTTAATTCCTTTTCACCAGCCGTTTATAAAACTTTGTAAACGGCTTAAATTTTTCATTCACGAGTCCTGTCACTTCTGCTATGATTTGCATAAAAATAATTAAAATGAAGATAATAAACAAAGAAAGCCAAATTGTGGCACTTTTAAGTACAATCGCACTGATACTGAAAATAAATCCAATTAAATAAATAACTAAGACCGACATCCGATGTGAAAGGCCAAAGGCCATCAGTCTATGGTGAATATGCGACTTATCCGGCGCTGAAATCGGCTGTTTGTTTAATATTCTTCTGATGATAGCAAATGTTGTATCAAAAATCGGTACGCCTAATATAATAATCGGGATAACGATACTGAACAATGTGACACTTTTATACAGGCCTAATAATGAAAGAATCGAGATACTATACCCTAAAAACAGTGATCCCGTATCTCCCATAAAGATTTTTGCCGGATGGAAGTTGTAAAACAAAAACCCCAGCGTGCTGGCAATAACGACTAATGAGAGTGACAGAATGAGTACTTTTCCGCCGGATAGCGCCATGACAGCAATCGTTGACAGGCCGATAACAGAAAGACCGGCAGCAAGGCCATCCAATCCATCAATCAGGTTAATTGCGTTCGTGATGCCGACAATCCATAATACCGTCAGCGGATAAGCCATCCATCCTAACTCAAATCGTTCTGTTAAAAAAGGTACTGAGAAAAAGTCCATTTTTAAGCCAGTGCTTACAATCATAATGGCTACACCTAATTGAATCAAAAACTTAACTTTTGCACTTAATTGATATTTATCGTCAAGAATACCTAACACAATAATGATGAATGCTCCGACTGTAATTGCCGTCATCCTTGTTTCTGTGTAAATACCGGATGCAAGCACGCCTGCAACCACCCCGATAAATATGGCCAGCCCGCCCATGCGGGGCATGATTTTGTCATGTACTTTTCGATTGCTGGGCTGGTCAACTGCACCTATTTTAATCGCAATCCTTTTTACGATTGGGGTTATGATTAAAACTGTCAGCAGCGAGACAATAAACGCAACAACAATGCGAATCATGCGTTCGTCAAGCATAAAGAAGTCTCCTTTGGAATTAAATGAAGTCTTTATTTATATAGAGAACCGTTCCTTCCATTATACCTTCTCCTTAGTTATTATAACAAGCTTCATCAAAAAGAAACACGTATAATCAAAAAACGCGCATCCCAATTTATAGGACTACGCATGTTTTTGAATCCCTGTATATTTCATAATTTGTCTAAATAAGCAATTCCAATCTTGTGTGCGAGCGATGTTTCGGCGCATTTCTTTATAGGTTTCGTCTCCGTTTTGTCCGAGAACTTTTTCACAAGCTGCTATAAAATCAATTGGATGATCACCTTCTACATATTCGTATACATACGGCTTTTGCATTTTTGAGGTTGACGGAAGATTAGTGCCTACAACAGGTTTTCCTGCCGCTAAAAATTCAAATAGTTTCAGCGGAAACACAGCTTGATTATACGGTGATTGTTTATATGGCATGATGCCAATGTCGATAAGCTCCATATAATGAGGCACTTCTTTTGGATCTGCCGGACCGGTCCATATGACATTGGGAAGCCTCAGCAGCTCTTGAAACGAAACATCACCATTGGTGGCATCCGGGCCAACCCATAAAAATGTCCAATCAGGCTTTTGCAGTGCCGCTTCTTTAATCATTTTAAAATCGAGCTTCGGTTTAATCCCGCCAATAAAGCCTAACACCGTTCCTTCTCTCCCCTGCAGTATACTGCGATCGGGAGCTTGTTTATGTGCAGAAAACAGCTCATACTCCACACCGTTTTCCACAGTATGAACCTTTTCTCGTCCTGCAGTCAGTTTTTTGTCTACTTCCTTGTGAAGATAATCTGATGAACAGGTTATTGAATCTGCTCGTTGTATAATTCTCAGCTCTGCCGTTTTAATGACTTTTCGCCGGAATTCAGACAGCAGATTTGATCGGCCGCTGATCGGCGCCGCCCATAAGTCACTGCAGTCATAAATGACCTGATCCCAAGGATACAGCGAAGACAGCAGCGGGAATCCGGGAAACGTGTACCATAAACAGCAGCGTTCACCGTTTGCAGAAGCAGGTGTAAGCTCATCGAGTAATGGGGAGAGCTTATGTCTGTAAAAAACATCTGTATATCGTCCGAAACGAAACATTTTTTTCTGCAGCAGGTCTTTGACAGCGAATTGCCTGATGCCAGAATGGACTTCCTGAAACTCTTTCCCTTGGGCACGCGGAGCCGGACATACCCAAATAACTTCCTTCGTTTCCTCCTGAGCAGCTAAAAATTCTGCCAGCCGGTGCCTTCTGTATCTCAATTGGTCTTTTCCCCATTCAGCAGTGGCAACGATGACATGAATGATTGCTTCTTTTGTTTCCACCTTCATCACCTTTTCTCTCTGTTTGCGGCTATAATCTTTTTTTCACCGCGTTTTTTGCATATTGAACAAAACACCATGTTGCTTTCATAAAATGAAGCCGTTCGATCTCCCTGTAGACAAACCACGTTTTTTTCGCAGCCTTCCATTTGTTGCTGGAAATTGAGTTATTGACAAGCCGATATTCAGCCAGGCATTCATTCATTCCATAGGCAGTAAATCCTTTTTTTAAAAGAGACAGCCATGTGGCTAAGTCCTGTCTCGTTCTGATATTCGGCATTTGGATCTGTCCCGTTTGCTCCCTGTCAATCATCACCGTCAAGCAGCCGATAATTGTATTTTTCAGGGCGTCATCGTACGTCAGGCTTTCCGGCGCATGAATAAATTTATCGAGTGGGGTCCCGTCCTGCGCCATTAAGCTGTAGCCCGTGAAAGAAAACGCACAGGAGCGCTCCATCATAAACTCAAGCTGCTTTTCCAGTTTGTCTTTTTTCCATTTGTCATCACTGTCCAAAAATGCTACGTAGCGCCCTTGAGCGCGTTCCAACGCTTTGTTGCGAGCAACCGCAGCTCCGGAGTTCTCTTCCAGATACACCACATGAATTCTTTCGTCTATTTTTTCATACTGCTGTAAAATGTCGCGGGTCCCATCCGTTGAGCAATCATCCACGATAATCATTTCCCAATGAGGATGGCTCTGATCTAATACCGAATGAACCGTGTCTTCAATATAGTCACGCGCATTATAGGAAGGTGTAATGACAGATACGAGAGGTTTCCAATTGGTCATGATCACATCTCCATCGTATGATTTTAAAAGGATTCTCTGAAAAATTCAGGAATGACAACGAACATAAAGGCAATCGTAAGGCCAATCATAACGCCGAGAACTGCTTTCTTTTTCGGAGACATACCGCCGCCTGCTGTCTCACTTACGGTTTCGGAATCAGTAACACTTGCCGCTTTCAGGTTAAGCTGTGTGTTTTTGAGCTCATACAAAAATCTCTCTTTATCCACTTTGGAATCCTCGCTCACCGACTCGCCTTCAAGCGCGTCTATGCTGCTGCGGATGACGGCTTCTCTTTCTGCATACAGCTTTTGATCGTTTTTGAGGAAGGTGGAGGAAATGGCTTTTAAGACAGATTCCGTTTTATCCTTATCCTCGTCGCTATAGCTTAAAGTCAGTAACGATTTGGATTCCGTTTTGATTGTAAGCTTCTCTTTGATCTCTGCTACATCTTCATCCTTTTCATCAGGAAGCGCCTCCTTCAAAAAAGAGTCGCTCTTTAATAGAAGCGGAATCTCTTCTGTGCTGTTATAAACCGGATGATCATAGCTCCCCACAGCCAAAGTATCTTCAGCTGTATAGCTCTTTTGATCAGCGATCTGTGACGGCAGGATATACCCCGCCGCACCTAATATAATTGGCACCGCTATGATCCAAATGATATTTTTTTTTATGCGACGGGCTATTCTTATCAATATATCGTTCATATAAGTCTCCCTGCTTTTTGTAGTCTGTTTATCTGTACATCGGCTCAGGCATTTGTCTGGATCGCCTTAACACATTCACGGCCGCGATGACGAGCGCCATAAACACCCAATGGAAAAATAAATTTGAAACAGAGCTTGGGCTGATACTTGATACCAGGAAACTGACCATAGCGGTAATAAGTCCTTCTGTGATCAGTTTTGACTGATTTTCTAATTTTCTTTCATAAAACTTGTAAAGCACCCATATGAGGTAGGCATAAACGGACAGATATCCCAGCATGATGAACAAGCCAAAATTAGCCAGAATTTCAACAAGCCAGTTATGCACCTCTGCCACATTGTCAGTATCATATACAGCATAATGCTCAAGATAATAGGATACATTTCCTGCCCCGACTCCGAATCCGTATGAATCAAGGAAAAAATGCCAAGCGTTTTTCAGCAGATTTGCCCGAGCCACATTTGATGGAAGCCTGTCATGAAATGAATGCAGCGTCTGCGGGGCCAGAAACAGCTCCCAAAACTTTGAATAGATTTTGCTGGCGAAAAGAACTGCGAAAAGAGCAATTCCCGCCGCCGACAGCCATATAGCCATTCTCTTTAAAACAGGCGGCAATACAATGAAGATGTAGACAGCAATACCTGCAAAAATGCCCAGAAGGCTGGCTCTTGAACCAGTGGCAAAAATTAAATACAACGCACAGAGCGAGAGCACAAGGCCAATTGCCTTGATGTATCCATTCTTAATGTTTTTCATCATCGTGATGTAAAAAAAGAAGCTGATGGATAAAAAGGTCGCAAAGTCATTTTGATTAAAAAAGACCGATGTCGGATAATGCTGCTTATACTCCGGTCCGCTGTACAATGTGGAACTCGCAAGATGATGGTGGGTGATATGATTGTAAAAACCAATGATCATCAGAAATACCGTCATCACCAGCCAAATGGCATAAACAATCATCAGCCGCTCCATTTTTTGCACGTACATGACAATAAGATAAATGAAGAAAATTCCCATTGCCAATAAGGCTAAATACTTGAGGCCAACTGTTACCGACTTGGCCCATAGCAGAGAAACAAGGCCATATATAAACCAAAAGGCGAAAAAGAGCAATATCCCTTTTACTTGCAGCCCATGCCATCTTTCAATATGGGTTCGATTCCGAACCATGCCGAAAATATGAAGGCAACCCGCTGCAATGAGCAGAAGCCGGTAAAGGAACAAACTGAAAAATCCAAGATGAATAGCGAAAAATGCATTATTTAAAAAAGTGCAGGCGATCAAAATATAGATTACAGCCATAAAGAGCCGTTCTTTTGTTGTAAATGCGGTTGCAAGCGTCAGTAAAAACATGCCAATTGCCAACACCGCAAGCACAACAGCCATCTGCATGAAACCTATATCTTTATGGATGGCTCCCAGCAATAGGACGACTCCAAATATAGCAGCGGCCAGTAACGCTAGCGTATGGACCGCTGATCGTTTGATACTCACATGTTTAACCCCTTTCCTGATGTTTCAGGAGCCGGCGGCCGAGCCTAGCAGCCGGCAGCTTCAACCAAGTAACACTTTTTCTTTTTATAAATTGACGCTTCCCAAGTCTTTAGCCAATTCTTCAAGCGGCAAGCCCGGAAAATATTTGTCAGAGGGTTCCGTTCCCCGAACAGCGGGACGGCCGATAGAGTGATAAATGTATCCGGCTGCCTGCATCTCTTCAAGTGAAAATAAATTTCTGCCATCGATGATGACTGGCTGTTTTAAGAGGTTTTTTACTTTTACAAGCTCCATTTCTTTTACTTCCGGCCAATCCGTTAAAATCAGGCATGCATCAGTGTCTTCCATCGCAGCATACACATCTGTGTAATACTCGACCTGTTCGCCAAGGATCGCTGAAGCTTCAGGAATAGCAATCGGATCGTATGCTTTTACATGGGCGCCCAGCTGCTGCAGCATTGGGATAATATCAAGCGCTGGAGCGGATCTCACATCGTTCGTATTCGGTTTGAAGGCTAATCCCAGGACTGAAATGGTTCTCCCTTTGACGCTTCCCATAACAGTCAAAAGTTTATCTACAATATGAACACGCTGCTTCTCGTTCGTTTCAATGACAGCTTCGATGAGCTTGAATGGATAGCCTGCCGATTTTGCGATTTGAAGCAGCGCGGTTGTATCCTTTGGAAAACATGAACCGCCGAATCCAATACCCGCTTTAAGGAACTTTCTGCCGATACGGCTGTCAAGACCAACACCATCAGCAACTTTTGAGACGTCTGCGCCGACTCGCTCACAAATGTTTGCAATATCGTTGATAAAGGAAATCTTTGTCGCCAGAAATGCATTCGCGGCGTACTTAATCATTTCTGCACTTTCTAGGTTTGTTTTAATGACAGGAGCATGGAATGGCTGATGAAGTTCCTCAATGATGGCAGCGGCTTTATGACTTGTTGAACCAATCACGGCACGCTCCATATTCATCGTGTCATGAATCGCTGACCCTTCCCGAAGGAATTCAGGGTTAGATACAACATCAAATGAGTATCTCCCCTTTGAGGCTTTTTGAACGATAGATTGCACCAGTTTCCCTGTTCCAACCGGGACTGTGCTTTTATTTACGATCACTTTGTAGCCGTTAAGATGCTCACCGATTGTTTTCGCCGCCGCTTTGACGTACGTTAAATCAGCTTCACCTGTTTTGGACATAGGCGTTCCGACTGCAATATAAATAATATCTGAGGCCCGAATGGCGGACGGGATATCGTTCGTAAAGGTCAGGCGCTGATCTAGCACATTTTTTTCAACTAAGTCTGCAAGCCCTGGTTCATAGATTGGGATTACCCCATTTTTCAGACTTCTGATTTTTGATTCATCGATATCACAGCAAACAACTTTATTGCCGATCTCCGCAAAGCAAGTGCCTGATACGAGTCCTACATAACCTGTTCCAATGACAGCTATTTTTTTCACAGCGCTCATCCCTCTCCTGTAAAATGATCTTCCTATTTATATTGGTCGCAGTTTCTTACGATTAAACGGACGTTTTCGTGACCGTCTGATACTGATGATGCAAGGCCTTGGCGTTTTTTCCTGCGTCAAATTGAGCCTGCACGGTTTCATATAAGTCATCTGCTACTTCCGGCTTCCATATTTGCTCATGTTCGTACCGAGTGATCGCTTCCGCCAAGGCTTGAGCGGATTTCGGTTTAATCAGCAGATGTTGGTGCTTTCCGAACAAAGACGACACTCCGCCAACATCCGTACAGATAACAGGAACCCTTAGCGCCAGCGCCTCAATCACAACAGTCGGCATCCCCTCACTGTAAGAAGGAAGCACGAATAGATCTGCCGCAAGTAAATAGTCTCTTACATGATGATTCGGCACTTGGCCTGTGACGATATGCCCCTTCTGCGTCAGCGTCGATTTTGCGGGACCATCCCCGACAAAGACTGCCTGAGGTGGGTCCTGCAGCGATTCGATCGCTTCAGACAGTTCAAAAATGCCTTTCTCTCTGACCAGCCGGCCGACATAGACAGCCAGACGCTGATCAAGCGGGAGTCCGAGTCTTTCTCTGATTTCCTCTTTCGTCTCCTCATTCTCCTGAAAACGGCTGAGCTGTATGCCAATTGGCAAAACCGAGCTGTCAAAGCCCGAAAGCTTTTTGGCTTCTTCCTGAAGCTTGTGGCTGACTGCTAAAACAACTGACGCAGAACCTACGGCACGCTTGAAGGCTTTAAACGCTCCTTTGCTGTAATGCGGATAGACATTCACATCACTGCCATGCAAGGTCAGGACATAAGGAATTTGCGTGGACTCTGACACGACTGCCGCAGCCCCGCCCGATGGCATGGCAAAATGAGCATGGATCAGATCCGGATATAGACCGCGCTGTTTCATGGTTTTTAAAACGGCTGATGCGATTCTCCGATGAGGCTGCGCCCACTTCAGCTGGCCGGGAACTGCCCGATAGAAAGGCCGGTAAACCGGTATCCCCTTTCTAACCTCATACTCCGGTCTGGCATCCTTTTTTCGATATGTCTTTTTCAGCATGCGGACAGGCGCTGAATGAAAAGGCCGTGGGCATATCACAGTGATATCAAGCCCGAGTTTTTGCAGCTCTTGCACCTGTGTCTCATGAAACACACCCTCTCCGGGTTTCATACTGCTCGGATATACGCTTGTGATCCACAAAATCTTCATGACAAACGTCCTTTTCTTAGTAGTTTGCTTTTCGTTTGAGGGTACGCTTTTACCAAAAGAAAGAGATAGCACAGCGCCCCGGCCGCAACTGAAATGGCCAGCCGCATTTCTGCCTGCATACTGAAGTGTTCGGTACTGAGGCTTACACCAAACGCGATGATGCCCATCGCCGCAGTAATCAGAAATGGCTTCATAATCGACTGGAAATAAGCTGAAAGGTTAAGCTTGATGACATATGCCAAAAGCCAGCGCCCGATCAGGAAATTAACAACACTGATAATGGCATACACCCATGCGACTGTCAGCAGGCTTCCCGTCTGTACAGCTGCAAACAGTGATAATCCGTACAGCAGCAGCACGCCAGAATCCCAATAAAACGCTAAGTCAGCTCTTCCTTTAGCCAGCAACACAGATCCATTTGGATTCATAAGCACTCTTAGTATTCCGACAATCGCCAGAACATTTAGGATCGGAACAGCAGCAAGCCACTTTTCTCCGAAAACCGCTGTGATAAAGGCGTCTGACACAGACACGAGCCCGATTAACAGCGGAAACGAAACAAGCGCCAGCATTTTTGTCATATTCAGAAAGCCTTCTCTGATCACGCTGTTTTCATATTTGTTTTTTGCGAAAACAGGGAATGCCACCCGTGTGACAATCGGATTGATCTTCAAAACCGGAATGGTGACAATCTGATAAGCGAGGTTATAAATCCCCAATGCTTCAGCACCAATAAACCGGCCGATCAAAATCATGTCGATATTTGCTCCCAGTCTGTTCACAAGACGGGATGAAAGCTGAAAGGCTCCAAAAGAAAAGAAATCCTTCATGCCTCTCAAATCAAAAACAAAAGCAGGATGCCACTTTTTTCGGTATACAGCCCAATATAAAATCCCTTTACTGGACTGCAGCAGGACTTGAGAAATCACATACGCCAAAATCGCATCCATCATAAAAACCGCTATCGCTAAATATCCGAATGACAATACATTTGAAAAAATCTCTATTTTGCTTAACGTATTAAAATGCAGCTGCTTTTGCAGCATATACTGATATTGCTGTCCAATTGGCGCGATCAAAAACATAATCGCCAGAATCCGAACCAGAAACACCAGCTCTTCTCTTTGATAAAATCCCGCAATGACAGGACTGCTCACATATAAAAGAACAAACAGCAAAACGCCCGTCATAATGTTAAGCCAATACAATGTTGACAGCTGGCGCTCCGTCGCGTCGTCTCTCTGAATTAATGCTGCGCCAAAACCCATATCGAGCACAATCTGGGCGAAAACTGTAACCGTTGTGATCATGCCGACAAGCCCAAATTCTGTTAAGGTCATCATATTTCCAAGCAGGGCAAACTGAACAATTTGTATGATTGTAATACACATGGTTGAAATACTTGTCCACTTTGCACCGCTCATGATTTGTTTTGTAATACTTGGCATCATATTCCCTACTTCTTTTTAAGCTCAGATTGATGGTGAATAATGGCATTCCGTTTTATCTTGCACCATCACCCGTCCAAACTACTTTACAAGTTTTTAACATAATTTTTAATTCTAAAGTGAAAGTCAGATTGCGAATGTAATATAAATCAAATATCAGCTTTTCCTTCGGCGTCATATCGTAACCGCCGTTCACCTGAGCCCAGCCGCTCAATCCTGGTTTAACAGCCAGACGCTGTGTAAAGCCTGGAATCTCATTCTGGAATTTTTCCGTAAATACGGGCCGTTCCGGACGAGGGCCAATCATACTCATATCGCCTTTCAGCACATTAAACAGCTGAGGAAGCTCGTCAATTCTCGTTCTTCTGATAAAAGCTCCGATCCTTGTCACCCGCGGATCTTGCTTCTGTGCCCAAACCGCCCCAGACTTCTCGGCATCTATTTTCATGGAACGAAGCTTATAAAGCTTAAATGGCTTCCCGCCTTTCCCTACGCGTTCCTGCGTATAAATGGCAGGCCCCGGCGTCTCCAAACAAATCAAAATTGAAAATACCGCAATCATTGGCAGCGCAATCGCCAACCCAATGAGCGCAAACCAAATATCCATTACGCGCTTTATTGCCAAATAACGAGCCGTCTTTTCAGATAATGTAAAAGAATGTATTTGTTGAACTGAGAATTCACGACTCACATTCATGCTTTTCTCTGCACTCACTGACACACACCTCACGATTTGTTTGGGATGTTATGATGACCTATGCCAGTCAGTTTAGCAGACGGATGTTAATTGGATGTAAATGGTATGTTAAGAAGTGTGAATTTGTTATTTTTTCTGACATTTATCCGTAAACTTTTTATTGTTTTAGACACTTTTTTTAAAAATTAAGCATATTGTTTAAAAAAAGAGACAAATCATTTTACTGATTTGTCTCTTTTCGTTGTGAAGCATTTAATATTGAAAATAAAACTTTGATTTAGAGGTTAACAGCTTGTATTGAACCTCAACCATTTTACTAAAGAATAACATGGATTTTCGTTCCACATTCCTTGTGTCCAGGACAATTGCTTGGTTATCCACTTTTGCACTGATTTTATTTTGAGAAGTGTTTATCGCAAATTCAATTAATCGCTCTTTCTTTACATGAGCTAGCTGTTCAAGCAAACTCTGCACGTTTACCGTCAATTTTGTGCAATTAGGCTCTAACTCTATACGTTTTACCGGTAATGAGATTTCAGACTGTCCGGTATTCACAATCATTTTTGAATGATTTGGCAAACAGATTTGCTTATCTTTAAAAATAAATGATAAATCTTTTGATTCAGTTTCATATGAAAGTTCTGCTTCTGTATAGGCATGTTTCTTTATATCAATCGAAAGATTATCGTAGTTCATTGTGAAATATGGTCTTGCACTGAAGACAAACAACGCATTATGCCCTAAATACATCGTGTTTGTTGAATACTTATACGCAGCACGCTTGTTTCCGATTCTCGCCCTTAATTTATAGCCATCTATTGACGATTCAATAAAGAAATCCCAAACGCCTAAATCTTCTTCTGCAGATGCCAGTTCATCAAACTTGCACTCAAATGTAAATGTTGAATTTTCATACTTAGCCGGCGCAATGTATTTTTCCGCCTTTGTATCGCGATGAACAAATACTCCTGTCAGAGATTGATTTTGATTCGTTTCATCATTCAACAATTTGTGTTTAATGGTTCCTTGAATGCTGAGGCTGTGATCACTAAATTCAATATTCTGCAGATAATGTTCAAGCTTATTTTTATAATTTACTTTTAATAACTCTTCAGAAATTTGATAACGTTCTAAGCTCGGATAACGTGCAATTATATCCCCGTTATTTACAACACAGAACTTTTTAATGTCTTGTTCTTCACGCTCATACTGGGTTAACCCCTGCAAATCATTATTCCGAATAAACAGCAGCCGCAATTTGATATGCGGAAGCAAAAATTGATCAGCCTCTTCAGGTACTGCATGAATAAATGAAGACAAATATTTAAACCATTCAGCTCTTTCTTCATCTGTCTTCATTTTTATTGTGACATTTTTTGTCCGTGAAAAATCGAAATGCCTGTTTAAAAATACTGCCATCAGTTTAATTTTTCTTGCTTCTTCCAGGTCACTAGCCTTGATAGCAGAAATAATATCTTCCATTGCTCCATAAAAGTTCTCTGGGGGAACATAAGCAACACTCATATGCTCACCGTCTCTTTTGACCAGATAGTAATAATCATAGTCAGCTGAAACAGAAATCTTCTTTGCTTTTAAATAAGCGTTCATTGTGAAGACCTGATCTTCCGCTGCTTTTATGTGAGTAGGGAAGGTAATTTTATTTTCTTTTAAAAGTGAGGCTTTAAACAGTTTTTGGGGTCCCAATGTAAAAACAATTTTGGAATCAACCAAATCAACATCCGGGTTCGTTTCCTTAAACATTGATTTGGGAACACCTCGGCCGTTTATCCCTTTTAACTTACCTAAAGTAATATCTGAATCATTCTCTTTTGAGAAATTGTACCATCTTAACAATGCTTCATTGCCTAGATAGTCATCGGAATCAACAAACAGGATGTATTCACCTTTGGCAATTTTTATTGCATCATTCCGCGGCGCACCTGGACCGCCTGAATTTACCGTTCTTTCAATAACAACTATATTTTCATATTTCTTTTTATATTGATTCAAAATGTCTAAAGATGAATCCGTAGATTTATCATCAACACATATAATCTCATAATCCTCTTTTGGCATCGTTTGATTAACTAAGCTGTCAAGACATTCGGAAATAAGATCTTCTGAATTATATACAGGGATAACAATGCTTATTTTCATCGATTACCTCACTACCCTAATGGTTCGGTTATATTTTTGCCTGATAATTATATCAAAAACATCTGTCAATAAGAATAGGTCTAACCTTAAATTTTGTTAAACTTTTACATAGCATATGTGGTTTAAAATTTTTCTCATTTTATCGTATAAAAAAGCTTGCCGGCAATTCCTGATGGGTTCTGCCGGCAAGCCGCTATTGATGTCTACTAATTTAATCCCCTAATAATATCCAATGATTCCTTCATATATTGCTTGAGCTGCTTTTTCTTGATACAAAGCACTCTTTAACTTACTTGCGTCGTTCGCATTTGAAATGAACGCCAGCTCCGCTAAACTGCTCGGCATCGTTGATTCTCTGATGACATGGAAATTCCCGATTTTCACGCCGCGGTTTTGAGTATTGAGTGCTTTATAGAGTCTGTTTTGTATTTCTGTCGCAAGCCGTTTGCTATTCGCTGACTCATACTTTGTATAATAGTAGGTTTCAGTACCTGTTGCAGCAGGAGTTGCTGAATTGGCGTGAATACTCACAAACAGGTTTGCATTATTGCTTTTTGCTTTTGCAACCCGCTCTGAAAGCTCTAAGAAAACATCTGTAGATCTGGCCATAATCGGAATGGCTCCACCATTGGAAAGTTTGCTGTTTACAAGCTTAGCAACGGCAAGGTTAACATCTTTCTCTTTTAAACCATTACCTACCGCGCCGCTGTCATAACCACCGTGTCCTGCATCCACAAATACCTTTTTGCCTACAATTACATTTTTAAGCTGGTTCACGACATTTGTTGTCACTGAAATAGTTCCCCCAAGAACTGTGAAGGTATTCTTGCTATTTGATCCGATGACTGTTCTTGTCGCAGTCGGCAATGAACCGGCGTCAGTAAATAGCATTGGGCGATTTTGCTTCGCCGCCAGCACAGAACCCGCTAAAGCATCTGCATATTGATAGCCATTGCTGACAAATGCAGCTTTTGATGAAGAATAATACTTTTTCGCTATGTTGGCAGCCACTTCAAAACGGCTGTTCCCGCCGATTCTTGTTGGTGATGGCAACTGGCTGTAAACGCTTTTTGAGACACTGATTTCTCCCCCGACCACAATAGTCGATGTTGTTCCTTTGCTGTTCATCGCATTTTTCGTTGGTTCGGGAATAGAGCTTGCAGTCGTCAGTAGAATTGGAATACCGTTACGGGCAGCATAAGAACCGATTGCCAGACTGTCAGCATATGCCATTCCATTTGCGATTACTGCTTTTGAATTTGAAGACAATTTTTTAGAAATATTTTGAGCAACTTCATAGCGGCTTCTTCCGCCGATCCGTTCCACATTGGAAATACCCAATTTTTTAATGTCGCTTACAACGTTGTTAGAAACACTGATCGTTCCGCCAATGACGATGACCTTGCTCGGTTTAAGCTGGCTGATTCTGTCTTTAGTCGGTGTAGTCAGTTTAGATGATTCCGTCAATAGAATCGGAGCATTGTATTTGTAAGCCAAAGGTGCAGCAGTTAATACATCTGCATACGCTGTTCCGTTTGCTATAACAACCGTGCCCGCACTGCTCCAGCCTTGTTTTGATACATTTACTGCAACCTCATATCTGCTTGCTCCATCCAGCCTTGTAACAGAGTTGGCCGCAAACGCATTTGGTACAAATAACACGACTCCTAGTATCAGCATAGGTATGCTTTTAAGAAAGATCCGCAAAGATAGTCCCTCCAAAGATTCATAATGATCCATAAATCAAATAACGAACAAAGGAGGCATCTCGCCTCCTTTGACTCTAACAATCTTTTAATAGCTTGATAGAGTTGTTCCCGGATAGTAAAAACTTAAAATTGTTGTATAAGATTGTCCAGCAGCTGCTCTGGCATTGGCTCCGTACTGACTCATGCCTATGCCGTGTCCGTATCCTTTACCGCTAATGAGAAAGGCGTTTGTATTGCTTGAGACAGAAGCATATGTACTCTTCATATTGGAAGCGCCAAGCATCGTTCTCAGCTCTGTTGCAGGTACAGTAATTGTTGCTGTTTTTTCACTGAGGCTTCCATTTGACAGGATATAGCCATTTGATTTTTCTTTCACGAAATATGAGAATGTGACGCTTGCTGTTTTCGGCCGCTGACCGGCAGTTTTCTCCGTGCTGAATTTCACACTGGATATTTTCGTGATTTTGATAGACTCGGCATTGCTGTATTTATTTTTAATAAACCATCTTTTCAAACCGCTCAAATATGATGAGTTTGTTTCATTTTTAGAGCTCCACCATGAACCCGGGCTTTTCAGATTCAGACTGCTCTTATCAAGCTGGGTTTTATTTAAAGACAGAGACCAGCTGATTTGCGGGTCGTACGTATCTTTTTTGGCGATTAAATAAGGAAGCTGGCTGCTCCACACCTCACCGCTCGCTTCTGTGTAGCCGCCGTTGCTTGAGGAATACGTAGCTGAAATCAAATTCCCATTGTATTTCAAAACTTTTCCTTTTGTAGCTTCGACCACTTCTGAAGTTTTTGAATTCCAGTCATATCCGCCATATACCTGAAAAGCGGTGGTGTCTTGTACTTCTTTTCCGGCCGAATTAATGGAATAAGTTCTCGCTGCGACAGCTTGGGCTTTAAGCGCTTCTTTCTGCCAGCTGGCCGGCATTTCATGAGGCACAACACCCTTTAAATAATCTTCAAAGGGGATATTCACATTGATTGGCCGAACATATTTGCCTGACTCTATTGTAAATTTCATGTTTCCGAGATATGGCGTTCCGTTCAAACTGATAGAATTTGTAGTTGCATATTTTTTAGGCTGTGCTGCAAAAGACGTTCCAAGCGTCTTGATTGCAGTACTGTTTTTATAAAGCACTAGGTTTCCGCCGGTTAACTTGACTGTATATCCAGTTCCTGCAAAAGTATCTGCCAGTTTGTTCTTTAGCGTATCACTGATGGAAATGCTTCCTCCAAGCAGCGCAAATGACTGAGTTCCTTTTGACGCTACTACATCAGCGACTGGTGACGGCAGGCTGCCTGATTCAACCAGCAGTAAAGGGCTTCCCTGCTTTGCTGCAAGCACAGATCCCGTTAATGCATCCGCGAATGTTTGGCCGTTTGACATAAATACCTTTGTTGCTTTCATATTTAATTCTTTAACGATATTGGCAGATACCTCATATCGGGAAACGCCGCCAATCCGTTTCACAGTTGCCTTCTTTTTTAATGCAGCTTCCACACCAGTGCTGACACTCAACGGACCGCCGACAATTGTAACCTTGCTTGGAATTTTGTAATCACTGCGGATGTTATTGTCTCCCGCAAGTAAAATCGGATAACCGTTCATTGCAGCATATGGCGCGATTGACAGGGCATCCGTAAAGACCATGCCTGTGGCCACTACTGCCTGGCTGTAATTCCCCATCCGATCGGCTATGTTTTTAGAAACCTCGTAACGGGTTGCTCCGCCAATCCGATCGATAGAACCATATTTTTTTAATGTATTTTCTACATTTTTAGAAACACTGATTGTCCCGCCAATGATGAGAATATTGTCAGGATTTAATTTTGCAATTTCGCTTTCTGTTTTTGGTGTTAGCGAATCTGCGTCTGTTAATAAAATCGGTGCATCGTACTTTTTGGCAAGCGGGGTTGCTGAGAGCGCATCGGCAAAAGCGTCCCGATTCACAATGACCACAGTCGTTGGATTTGTCCATCCGGCAGAGGCGACATTATTGGCAACATCAAAACGGGTTGATCCTCCATATCGCTCCGTATCCGCAATTCTTGAGCCGGGAATTTCATATCCGCCTGTGATATCGACATCCAAACTTGATTTGCTGCCTACATAATTACTCAGCTTAACCGAAATGGTTTTATCAGCGGCTTTCGCAGTCTGCATAAACGCCGGACATGCTACAGCCGCCGCAGTGACTGACGATAGAAGCAAGAGCTTCATTTTTTTCAAAACATGGAACCCCCTAAGAGTTTTTTATTACTTTGTCTCAAGATCCTTAAGCATTAAAGCGCCATTTGAATCTTTTGTATATTTGACAACAACTTTTTGCCCTTCTGAAATGCTGTTCATTTTGTCCTGAAGGTCTGAACCAACCTGAATCGACGTCTCTTTATCATCAATAGTGACTGCAATTGTATGGCTGTCCGCCAAACCGGCAAAAGTGCCTTCCTTCGTTACTGTCTCTTCTGCAGTTGCATCCTGGCTGTCTGAATTTGTTTCTGCTCCTGATGAGTTCTGAGCTGTGCCGCACGCAGACAAAAGAAGCAGCATTGAGAACATTAAAATAGCAATTTTTTTCATTCCTATATCACCTCTCCACTTTTTATCGACAATTTTAAGCTTATTTTAAGATTTCTTTCAAAACAACGAAAAATTTTTGCGGATTTTCTTAAAATACCGAAACATTTGTTACAAGGAGCCGTCTATTGTAAAGAATCAGACAAATTTTAGTTGTTTTCAAATATTAAGAAACTTATAATCGTACTAGATTACAAAAAAGCGAGGACTTTATTATGAGAGCTGAAAAAAGAAAGAAAAAAAGAAAGGCATTACTTGTCATTTTAGCCATTGTGGCCGTATTTGTACTCGGAACTGGCGGCTATGCATACTACTTATGGCATAAAGCAGCATCAACCGTGGCAAGTATTCATGAAAGCATTGATAAATCGAAAAAGAGGGATAAAGAGGTCAGTATCAATAAAAAAGATCCTTTTTCTGTCTTAATCATGGGTGTAGATGAACGCGACGGCGATAAGGGCCGTGCCGATACGCTCATTTATATGACTGTTAACCCAAAAACGAATACAACCGATATGGTCAGCATTCCGCGTGACACGTATACAAAAATTATCGGAAAAGGCACAATGGATAAAATCAACCATTCATACGCTTTCGGCGGCACGCAGATGACGGTAGACACTGTTGAGAACTTCCTCGATGTTCCGGTTGATTATTTTGTGAAAGTGAACATGGAAAGCTTTAGAGACGTTGTTGATACACTTGGCGGCATTACAGTTAACAGCACATTCGCGTTCAGTTATGACGGTTATTCGTTCGGCAAAGGAGAAATCACACTGAACGGAAAAGAAGCGCTCGCTTATACCCGGATGAGAAAAGAAGATCCGAGAGGCGACTTCGGACGCCAGGACCGCCAGCGCCAAGTCATCCAAGGTATTATTAATAAAGGCGCTAATATTTCTTCCATCACGAAATTCGGAGATATGTTTAAAGTCGTTGAAGATAATGTGAAAACGAACTTGACCTTCGATAACATGTGGGATATCCAGTCCGATTACAAAGGTGCGCGGAAACATATTAAACAGCACGAACTAAAAGGTACAGGCACGAAAATCAATGGAATTTACTACTACCAAGCTGATGAAAGCGCCCTTTCCGATATTACAAAAGAGCTGAAGGAAAGCCTCGAAAAGTAAAACAAAAAGAAGCTTCGCACAATGTGCAAAGCTTCTTTTTTATTTGCCTGTAAATGAATCCGGTTGTTCTTTCCGGTACCCGTAATGAAACAGCAATTCTTCCACAATCCGGCGGGAAGCCTCTCCATCTCCATACGGATTAGAAGCCTGGGACATTTTCTTGTACTCATCAGGATCAGTTAACAGCTGTTTTGCCAGCTGATAAATGTTTTCCTCATCCGTCCCTGCAAGTTTCAGCGTTCCCGCTTCCACTCCTTCAGGCCGTTCCGTCGTATCACGCAGAACAAGAACCGGTTTCCCGAGAGATGGGGCTTCCTCCTGCACGCCGCCCGAATCTGTCAATATAAAATGCGATTTCGCTGCAAAGTTATGGAAATCAATCACCTCTAAAGGTTCAATCAGATGCACTCTGTCAGAATCACCAAAATGCTTATGAGCCGCTTCCCGGACAACAGGATTCAGGTGCACAGGGTAAACGACTTGTACATCTTCAAATTCCCCTACAATTCTGCGGATAGCCTTGAACATATTTTCCATTGGCTCACCCAAATTCTCCCGGCGGTGAGCGGTCAAGAGAATCATTTTATCCTCACCCACCTGATCGAGAACAGGATGTGAGTAACCATCCCTAACCGTTGTGTTGAGTGCGTCAATCGCTGTATTGCCCGTTACAAAAATAGAGTCGGCCTTTTTGTTTTCTTTTAATAAATTGTCTTTCGCCTGGCCTGTCGGAGCAAAATGCAAATCAGCAATCGCCCCTGTCATCTGTCGATTGAGCTCTTCCGGAAACGGGGAATACTTATTCCCTGTACGGAGCCCCGCCTCCACATGACCGACAGCAATTTGATGGTAAAAAGCGGCTAGGCTTCCGGCAAACGTCGTCGTCGTATCACCATGGACAAGCACAATATCGGGTTTGATATCTTTAAACAACTCATCCAATTTTACAAGTGCGTTAGACGTAATCTCTGCCAGTGTCTGCCGCTCCTTCATAATGTTCAAATCGAAGTCAGGCTTGATGTGAAACGCATCTAACACCTGATCGAGCATCTGTCTGTGCTGTGCAGTTACCGTTACATAGGAATCTATTTCAGGATATTTTTTCAATTCAAGCACAAGCGGTGCCATCTTGATCGCTTCAGGCCTGGTCCCGAAAACAGTCATAACTTTTAGTTTTTTCATATTTGTCACCTGGTTTCTTTGTTTAACGGGCTGTTAGATAGAATTTCGATTGGTCCGATTGTATAAATAGATCTACTTTCTTCTTTATTTTAAAGCACCATAGCTTTTTTTCAATATTTTTACTGCAAAAGTACACACTGACATCCTTTTTCGGAACCAATGTGGTTTTATAAGAATTAATGGATAAAACAATATTGGTGTTTTGTAAATAAGCCGGAGCAAACTTTTGCTGAACGAGATTCCGATCAACCTGTATCACTGTCCCATCAACTGAACTGATTTGATTTTTTATTGGTATTAAAAACTCTTGGTTATTGCATTCGAGCAATAATAAAGATTGCTTCGGAAAAAACAATTGGCTTCCAGGAAATACGAACGTTAAATGCTGGTCCGAATCATTATCTCTGAATTCGACTTTCAGAACTTCCTGCTTTCTGATATCCACCGACAAATTATCATAGGTTTTAGTAAAGTACGGCCGTGCGCTGAAAGCATATTCCCCGTTATTCCCAATATATTTAGCATGTTTTGAATAAGGATACGGTTCTCTGCTGCTGCCAATTCGGACGCGTTTTTTATAGCCGTCTATCCCCGATTCAATAAAGAAATCCCACACACCAATATCTTCTTCATGAATAGCCAAATCAGTAAACTTCGTGAGAAATTCAAATTCTCCGTCCTTGGAATACACTGGAGAAATGATTTTTTCAGTTTTTCTATCACGGTGCACCCAAATGCCGTATAAAGTTTGCATAGCTTGATGCTCTGGTTGTAAAGCCGTGTGGGTAACCGACCCTCTTAATGTGAAAGTGTTGTCCTTCATTTGAAATTCGCTCACGTAATGACTGATTTTGTTTCTGTCATCAACAATCCGTTCATTCTCTGCCAAATGATATGAGATAAGGCTGGGATAGTTTGCTATGATATGACCATTTTTAACTGACGTATATTGGGCCATATTTTCTTTATCAGCTTCAAACTGCTTTAAGCCCTTTAGGTCATTATGGCGTACAAAGTGTAATTTTAACCGCGTATGAGAATGAACAAGTTTATCAATTTCCCGTGGTATATTTTGTTCAACAAAATGATGCAGCTCTGTCATCCATGTTTGCTGCTCCCGTTCGTCCTCGATTGTTACGGTAAAGTCCGTTGTTCTGGAAAAATCAAAATGACGATTCAAAAATTTCGCCATAAACTTCATTTTGCGATTATGTGAAAGACGGCTATTACGAATCATATCTATGATTACCTTCATTGCGCCATAGTAGCTTTGAGGCGCAACGTATGCAAACGTCATATGCTCGCCATCATGCTGTACAGCATAGTAATAATCATAATCGGCCAAGACAGAAATTTTGTCCGCTTCTAAATAAGCCTGCATGACAAATACCTGATCCTCTGTAGCCTGTATATTAGAGGGGAAATATATGTCATGCATTCTAAGCAGTGAGACTTTAAAAAGTTTTGTCGGTCCTATTGAGTAAACAAGCGGAGATTTTACAAGATCCGCCTCAGGTTTCGTTTCCTTAAAAATAGCTTGCGGGACCGATCTGCCGTTTACACCGACCATTTTCCCAAGCACAATATCTGAATCATGCTGTTTTGCAAATTGATACATTCTCTCGAACGCTTCGATTCCTACATAATCATCGGAATCAATAAAAAAAATGTATTCACCGTTCGCAGCACGTATCGCTTGGTTTCGCGGCTCCCCCGGCCCTCCCGAATTTTTTTCTCGTTCTATAACCGTTATATTAGAATACTGTTCACTGTACTTTTTTAATATTGAAACCGTGCCATCCTGTGAACAATCATCTACACAAATAATTTCGTACTCATTATTCGGCATGGTTTGTTGAACCAGACTATCCAGGCAGCGGGAGATAAAATGTTCTGAGTTGTATGTGGGTACTGCTGCAGTGATTTTCACCATGACACCTCTATCCTTATCCGCTTCTATTTCATTCGCAAAAGCTCATATAATGAACAAAAATGATGCAAAAACGTACTATTTCGTTATTTCAAATACTTCTTCCCATCTTTCAAATAATCGGGCTTCACTATATTCAGTATCCATTAAGTTCTTTGCGTTTTTTCCATATTGAATGGCTCTCTCAGGGTTGTCGTACAAATAAATGATACTTTCAGCAAGCATGTCAATATTATCAGGTTCTACAAGCATTCCCGTTTCGTGTTCTTTTATGAGCTCCCTCGGGCTGTATTTCACATCAAAACTGATAACAGGGGTTGCGCACGAAAACGATTCACAAATCGCGAGACTAAACCCCTCAAATTTTGATGTTAATAATGTGGCAAGCGCCTGCTGATAAAATGGAGCGGGATTTGCGACATATCCTTTTAAATGTACATTATCTAACTTAAGATCATCGATCAATTGCTGGTATTCCTCATGGCCGGGACCGCTGCCATATATATTCAGGACAATATCCGGCCGGGATTTTTTTACGATTCCCATTGCTTTTATGACCTTATCGATCCCTTTTTCCTCATGATATCTGGCCACCATGACAAATTCGTTTTTCTTCTTTTCATACGTTTGTAATTTTTCAAGCCTTCTTGGTGCATGAGGAATAACAAAAATATTATTGTTCGACTCAAAATCCTTCATGATATCTTCTTTTTGTTCATTCGTTAATACGATCAGCCCGTCATAATCCTTAATATGCTCCATCGCATATTGATGATTGGTTCGAACTTTGCTGCCTAACGTATAAGGATAATCTAAATGATTTGAGTGAACACAGTAAAATCGTTTTGCCAATCCTGCACGCATTTCATTTACTTTTGAAGCACTTCCGACTCCATCACAGATGATAATAGGGTCCTTTTCTTTCTCACATAACGTTTCAAGCCAATGTGTATGAAACTGGTGCTTGTTTTTGAAAAATACAGCTTCCTTTTCATCACGGCCAAACAGTATAACTCCTTGACTGGCTCCTGTTTTAAAATGGTACCATTCTGTTAAATAACAAAAACCGTCGGGTGCTGTGTAGTGAATTTGATTGATTTTTCCGCTTCTTGTATCGAAAATCACAGTTTTATTTACATAACCGCCATGAAAGAATTCTCGCTTTGTCATTTGCATATTTTCATTGAAATGATCTACATATAAAAGATTATCCGACTCATCCCATTTTTTCTTTTTTATATATAAGCCATTCTTGAAGTATTCCGTTTCTAATTTTTCCTCGTTATGATACGCAGCATATGGTTCTTCAAAGCGATTACGATTTTGATCATAGTAACTTTGCTGCACTTCCCCAATTTTTATATGCTTATGCTGATTTTTATAGTCATCATAAATATTGAGGATATTTACATCAGCATGCAGCCTTCCAGCGCTCTTCAGCACTTGCTCAATCAGATCATAATTGTCCTTATAATCAAGTGTAACCAAATCGATTTTATGGCCGCGCTCCGCAAATGTAAAAGATCTTGACATCATAGAGCTTGTAATGCCGCCTTTTTCAATGTCTATTTCATATATAAGTGAAAAGATCCTTCTCATCTTCAAGCTCCTTCTTCTGGTAAAACCTTGTCTGCTATTTTTTCACAAACAGCCGTTTCATTAATTTTCTCCGAAATCCCTCGGCAGTCTGAACACGCAAATAATTATTTTCTTTTTCTAAAGTAACTTGCCAGCCTGAAATACTTTGTTCTGATAATGGAATTTCCTTTGAATCGGTTATTCGCACACCTGATGCAAAGAAACTATTATCCCACTCGGAACAGAGATACAATTCAATGGTGGACAACTGATCTAACACAGAGTGAACACGAAGTGTACCGCTTACGGTAAATATTAGTTCTTCCTCGCTGTTTACTTTTGCGTTAAACGTGCTTTCAGTGCCGCTCTTTTTATTTTTTAACTTCCAATACATTTTATGGCGGCCAACAGAATGGGGAGGAATGCAGCCTTTAAATTCAACCTTGGCTGACAAATATAAATCGGATTTTGATTGCCATTCTGCCATTAACAGCTCAACATTCATATCCTTCAATTGATTATTAAATGGCACCTGATCTATTAGTTTGTCCACAAAACGCTTGCGGGTAAACGGCTCTTCAGAAACGTAATAAATATTTGTGCGAGGCCCCGTATTTTTAATTATGTCATGATATCTCTTCAAGGAAGGAACCACGAAAGCATCAAGGTGGCCTATTTCCTTTTCAGGGTTTTCCAACATCTCATTCGTCTCTATAAAACCTAGATACATGGAAGAATATTTAACTGAAAGAGATTTTAATGTAGTATATAACTCAACTTCAGAAGTCATAAATAAATAATCCGCTTCCTTTATCAAGCGGCTCAGAAAATAACGGGAAAGTTCATTTTCTGAATACAATACACTGACTATATTCTCTTTTTCGTCAAAAATGACAATTTTTTCAGTTGTTCCATCATTCTTATACCATTTTGTCATATAACAAGTGCCATCTGCCCTTAAATAAAGATGCTGCTTCGGTTTGTTAGTGTCCAGATCCATGTACATTAAGCTATGTACATATCCAGACAAATCATATTCTTCCCTTTTAAATCTTTGCCTGCTTTCATTAAAGTAATCAATGACAGCAAGTTCTCCTGATGCTGTAAACCTTTGATATTTGATATAACGTCCATTATTGTAATAACGATAAATTGGCTTATTTGGTTCTTGAATATATGTTAAACCTTCTTGTTCAATCGGATGCTTGATTTTATCTTTCTGAGGTTCAGAACCTTTAAAGTAGCTGTACATATTAATAACAGCAGTATCTTTAAAAGAAGAAGGCCCATTGGGCTCATGATGTAAAGTGACAATTTCCATTGGATAATTCCAATCGATCGTATTGATACTAAACTTTTGTGCAGCATTCAGCTCTTGACAAACAAATGCTAATTTTGGAGTAGAAACCTTAATCGTCATCATCTATTTATTACCTTTCGAATAAATTCGTACAGTCACATTTTCAGAACTACATTATATCACTTTTGCTGAGCAGGCTCTAGAGATGAAGAAGCTGTTATATTTCTTGAAATACCGGATCAGGTGAAACTGTTTTATCTATCAATTAATGATATTTTTTTGTATTTGTTCAACCCCAAAGTCACTGAATTGACTCTTGTTTAATATTGGTTTTTCTTATATGATTAAATGTGTTTAACAGAATGAAAATAGGGTATTGATGAGAAAAGAAACTCAAACATTTTAAATACTCTGCATTCAAAAGAGTGACCCTAAATCTGTTCTTAAGGAAGGTGCTTTGAAATTGAAAAAAGTACGTAAAGCCATAATCCCTGCCGCAGGTCTCGGAACGAGATTCTTGCCGGCTACGAAAGCAATGCCGAAAGAAATGCTTCCTATCGTTGATAAACCTACCATTCAATACATAATTGAAGAAGCTGTTGAAGCCGGTATTGAAGATATTATTATCGTAACAGGAAAAAGCAAGCGTGCGATTGAGGATCATTTTGATTACTCTCCTGAGCTTGAAAGAAACCTAGAAGAAAAAGGAAAAACTGAGCTGCTTGAAAAAGTGAAAAAGGCTTCTAACCTGGCTGACATTCACTATATCCGCCAAAAAGAACCTAAAGGTCTCGGACATGCTGTCTGGTGCGCGCGCAACTTTATCGGCGATGAGCCGTTTGCGGTACTGCTTGGAGACGATATTGTTCAGGCTGATACACCAGGGTTGCGCCAATTAATGGATGAATATGAAAAAACACTTTCTTCTATTATCGGTGTTCAGCAGGTGCCTGAAGAAGAAACACACCGCTACGGCATTATTGACCCGCTGACAAGTGAAGGCCGCCGTTATCAGGTGAAAAACTTCGTTGAAAAACCGCCTAAAGGCACAGCACCTTCTAATCTTGCCATCTTAGGCCGTTACGTATTCACGCCTGAGATTTTCATGTATTTAGAGGAGCAGCAGGTTGGCGCCGGCGGAGAAATTCAGCTCACAGATGCCATTCAAAAACTGAATGAAATTCAAAGAGTGTTTGCTTACGACTTTGAAGGCAAGCGTTATGATGTTGGTGAAAAGCTCGGCTTTATCACAACAACTCTAGAATTTGCGATGCAGGATAAAGAGCTTCGCGATCAGCTCGTTCCATTTATGGAAGGTTTACTAAACAAAGAAGAAATCTAAACAAAAAGGCTATTGGACATTCATCCAATAGCCTTTTTTTATTTCAACATCAAAGTCAGTGTATGCTCTTCATTATCAACTGCAAAAACCTGATCATCTGTATTCACTAGAAAACGCTTCTTGCTGCTGTCATACAATACATCGCTATCACTTAAGGATAGTGACGCCGGGGTGATAGGAGAAATGTTATGAAAAATAAGCTCTGTTGCTTTATCATTCTCCAGCACATAGCTGATTTTTTCATAATCAAAATCTAATGTTTTTCTGCCGTCAGCCGTATCCCCTTCAGTATATCCATTCAACTTGGATTGAATGCTGGTTCTGCTGTCTCCCAGGAATTTCAGAAAGTATTCATAGGAAGAAGCTGCGTTTTGCGAGACATAAGACGTAAATGCAGCAGCATGCAATTCAGTATGTTTCATGTTAGCTGCAACAGCGCTCTTTTTCACATAATAAGAGTGCCCGTCAAATTTTATTTTCGCTGCTTGTTTGCCTTTTGCAGCTACCGTCACCTCTGTACCGAATGGCAGTGTAACGTCAGCCTTCTGTTTCAAACCCTGATCCTTATAAGCAGCCGCTTTTTCATTTGCTATAAACCCTTGCTTATTGACTGCGGTTAAGCGTTCCTCTGACTTGCCCTTTGCATTGCCATGATGATTCTTCACTTCATTTTGCGGGATAGCGCCAAACGAAGCAATTGTACGAAGCGGAGCATTAAAGAACATCGTTCCTGCCATGAAGACAGTCAAAATAGACAAAATAGCAATTTGAACCGCATTAGCCAATGATTTCGGCTTTTTCTTCTTTTGGCGGAAACGGGCAAACGCTTCAGGATCTTCTTTCTTCCGCTCTTCCGTCTGCTCTTTTTTATATGTCTCTTTTTCTTTTTTAGACAGCTTATTAAACCAGTCAATAAACGCTTTGTACTCTTTCACAACCGTTTTTGTTTCATCAAACATACGAAGCTCGCCATAGTGCATCCAAGCAACACGGTCACACATCTTTTCAATCTGACCGATTGAGTGGCTGACAAAGAAAATCGTTTTTCCTTGCTTTTTAAACTCATTTATTCTGTCTACACACTTCTGATAAAACGTTTGGTCCCCTACAGAAAGCGCTTCGTCAATAATTAAAATGTCAGGGTCAATATGCACGGAAATTGCAAAACCGAGACGCGATTTCATCCCGCTGGAATAGTTTTTAACCGGCTGATTAATAAAATCGCCAATCTCGGCAAATTCAACGATGCTGTCATACATATCATCAATTTCTTTATTGGTTAACCCCATCATCAAACACTTGAGCCGGACATTGTCCCGCCCCGTTAATTGGTTATTTAAACCGGCAGCAATCGCAATCAGCGACGGCTGGCCGTTCATTTCAATTTCACCGCTGGTCGGCGGAATAATTTTAGCCAGCAGGTTAGACATGGTTGATTTCCCTGATCCATTTATCCCTACAAAGCCGATTGTCTCTCCCTCATACACGTCAAAGGAGACATTCCGCACAGCAAAAAAACCATTATCCTTAGCCGGAAAAAACAATCCTTTTATCTTGTCCGATTGTTTTTTATACAAATGATATTGCTTTGAAACATTTCGAAACGAAACTTTTAGTTTCATCGTACAATCTCCTTACGTATTAAAGAAAGTCAACAAACTTGTCTCTGAATTTCATATGCAGAATAGAACCCACTAACAATAAAAGGAATGTGAACAGCCAGAAATACAGCGTGTACTTCACGTCTTGGAAAAACCATTTTCCGTCTAAGAAGCTGTTCCTAAATCCTTCTATCAGATAAAAAATCGGATTCAGCTTAAGCACAGGCAGAAGATTCGGGTGATTTTTCCCGAGCTGCTCTGAGATATTCCAAAAAATCGGAAGTAAAAAGAACAATAATCTGGTTACGGCCTGCAGCAGAAATTGATAATCTCTGACAAGCACACTGATTGTAGAGTTAAACAAGCTAAATGAAAACATAAAAACAATCATGCAGATTAAATAGTAAATATATTGTATCCAATGCAAGCTAGGGTAAACACCGCTTGCTAAAAGGACAATGACATAAACACCCATCATTACAAAATAACTAAATAAATTTGAAGCAATCACAACAGAAGGCAGTGAACTGATCGGAAAATTCATTTTCGCAACCATATTGATCCGTTTAAATACACTGTTTGATCCATCCAGAATCGTCGGGCTAATAAAAAACCACGGGATCAAACCAGCCAGCATCCAAACAATAAAAGGCACTTCTCCAATACCTGTTATGACTGGCTTGCTGTTACGAATCCCCATACCAAATACAAACCAATACGCCAGCATTTGAATGAGAGGATTGAGAAACTGCCATAATACGCCAAGATAATTCATCTGATACTGAGACTTTGTCTCATACGAAGCTAAGCGCAAAATTAAAGGAAACGATGTCACTTGCTCTTTTACGATTCTTACTAATGCATTCATTGTTTATCTTCCTTAGACTTAAATGATTTTTTGGATCTTTCGGTTAAAGAAATTTGAAAGCACCGGTGAATATTGTAACAGATGTTGAGGTTTTTTTCACTTTTAAAAAGTAAAGAGAAGTCCCTCAGAACTTCTCCTAACATTTTGAAGTGTCAATATAAAACAAACCAACCTCATTTAGCAACTTTATTATTATCTAATTCCAAAATAGCATTATAAATACGATTCCTATTATTTTTATCAGTATATGCAAAAAAGTTATCTACTCTTTTTCTATACTTATCTTCCATACGACTATTGTTTTTCATATAATAGATAACTTTATCAACTAAGCTATTATGATCTTCTATTACATCACCAAACCCCATTTTTTTATAATCATAATAATCAAGTTTAAAATGGTATGATTTTTCGTATTGATAATAGATAACAGGTTTTTTCTCATATGCAAAATCAAACGCTACAGATGAAAAATCAGTAATCATTATATTAGAAGAATTAAATAGCATTTGATAGCTGCTGTTATAGTCGGCAAACTCCACATACTCATGCTTTTCAAAGTCTACAATCTGTTGCTGAATATCTGGGTGCGGAAAAAAAGTTATTTTATAATTATTTTTCTTAGCAAATTCGATTAGCCGTTCATCATTAATCAAAGCATTATACCTAGAAAAGTATTCACTATCTTTAAATTTCGGGTTGTACGGTCTTACTCCTTTTGCCTGATCTTTCGGTAATACAATATCTTTTCTCCAAGTCGGCATTATTAGAAGCTGCTTTTCTCCTTCACTCTTCTTAAGATTATCGTATCTCGGAAATCCACCCAACAAAATATTCTCTTTTTTATAGTTGTAATTCCCTTTCACAATAGACCGATATTCAGGTTTGGCAGAAGTGACTAATAATTTGATATTCTTACTGTATTTATTTAACCATTCAGAATGATCTGCCATTGTTATTCCATGCTGCAAAAAGACAAACTCAAAATTAAATAAATCTCTAAAATAAATCTCCATATTAAAAAATGGATTTACAACCCATATATCTGCATGTGTCGATATTACTTTGGAAGAGGATAAGGTTAAAATTTTATGTCTAAAAGATCTGTATGGTATAACCTTTCCATATTTTTTAATCCTGTCGTAATCCTTGCTATCTTTTTTTATTATAAAGTATTTTTTTGCCCCATCATTCTGGTTGATTGCATATTTAAAGAGGTGCTCGGCATTATCATCAGCTTTGTCTTGTCTGTCTATGAATAACCATACTGGTTTTCTATTAAAAATAGTGAAAACATGGTGTGCTATTCTTGCCACAAGTGCCTTCTTAATCGCTGATTTTCTTTTTTTTGATTTCCCCCCTGATTTATGAAGGGATTTCAAGAAACGAAACTCTTTTATAAATCTATTTTTAACATTGTTTTTTTCGAACATTAATTTTTTATAATTATAATAAAAGATATAATCCTTTTTAGCTGCATAAGCATTAAATAGGTCATTTGACAAACCTGAATACTTAAAGAACCGAAGCTTTGCCATTTTTCTTTTTTTACCTTTTGCTATAAAAAATTCAATATGGTGATTTCCAGCAAGATAGCTTTTCGGTATATCTATAGAAAAACCAGGATATTTTTTTATTACCTCTCCTAAACTTATATAATCGTTATGACTTCTTTTTATTTTCTTAGCTTTTATTTTAATTTCTCCAATTTTAGCATAAAAATTAAAGCCTTTAGAATTAAAAAGAGAGCTCCAAAATCCTTCAATATGAATAGAATCCTCATTTTCTTCTAAAATCTCAATAGTTAGAGTTTGATTCGATAACTTCGAAACAATTTTATCTTCTCTGAATAAATAATAATCTTGTTCAGTTTCTTTTTCATATACATACTTACTATAATTTTCACCGTGTTTTATTTTTAAAGCATGATATAGATAGAAATGGCTGACACTTTTTGTATTAATAATGACATCGTCGTCAATATACGATAATACTTCTCGTATCAATGTTAAAAATTCGCGGTATTCATTTTCGTCTAAAGGTGTTTCACTAATATCCTTAATCAATAATTTCCACTTCAAATCATGCATAACCATGTATTGAAGAAACAAAGGTATTTTTTGTTCATTATTTTTGGTGATATCGATTAAATTCTTGGAGAAAGTGATAAGTGAATGGTTAAACCAATTCTTATTTGCTTTAGCAGTCTGCATGGCAGACGATCCATCTTCTCTAACTCTATAATGATATTTTGCCTCCTTAACAAGACCATACTTTTTCTTTTGCGATATAATTAAATTAACTAGCTTAGCATCTTCACCTATTTTACAATTTTCATCAAACCTGATATTTTTCAAGGCATCATTTTTTATAAATGTAGAACAGCAATGAGTTAATATATGATGTGGTTCTTTTTCCACATCCAATATTCTCGTTGCAGAAAACTTATTATTTAGATTATGTTCTCCAGTTCTTCCTTCCTCAAAAAATATTGGGATTGCTACAATATCAATTTCATTTTTATGTTGGTTAAAGAAGTTTAAAACATTTTCGAATGTTTCTTCTGAAACTAAATCATCCGGATCCAAAAATTGAATATATCTGCCTTCAGCATACTTTAAACCATAATTTCGGGCACTGCTCACTCCGCCATTCTGTTTCTTTACATATACAATATTTTTTGGATATTTTTGAGCATATTCTTTACAAATCATTTCACTTTTATCAGGGCTTTCATCATTCACAAGTATTAACTGAATATTCTCGAATCCTAAAGTCTGGTTAATAACGCTTTCTATTGCATCAGTTAGATATAACTCGACATTATAAATCGGCATTATAACACTGAAATCATAGTTAAAACTCTTTTCGTTCATAAAAGATTACTCCTAACAAAATGTTTATATGAATAAGAATCCGGGTAAATAAAAGTAAAAACAATTAGAGTGCTAAATTTTTGAAAACACATAATTAATTTAGTAAAATGTATGAAAAGGATTCCTTACCTGTTTTTTAAAGTCTTTGTAAGAAAACTTTTAAATACGTTTACATGGTTAAGTTCTAAAGCATCATTTGGTGTTTTTAGGACAAAGTCAAATGCAAGGGCCCAAATCGGTATTTCTACAACAAAACCAGCATGTCTAAAATCTCTTAATTTATATCCCCATACTTCAATTGTTTTTTTCAGTTCTTTTCGTTTACACTCTTTTAACCTATTAAAATATTTTATATATAATCTGTCATTTTCTTTCATCTCATAATACTGGTTAATAAAGTGCCCTGTTAATTCAAGTCTAAACCCTTTTATTTTTGTCGAAGTAATAGTACATGAACTAAGCAGTACTCTTTCTTTTTTTATATTTTCAAGAGCTTCTGTATTTTCTTTTAATAAGTGAAACATAAATTCTTTATAGTACATCGGCATATCTTGTTCTTTTATAAATTGCGGATCAATAAATTTTAAAACTTTTATAAAATTATCAACAAAAACTTTTTGTTCTTGTTGATCTAAAACAGACTTATAAACATCTCTATAGTTCGGATATAAAAACAGTTTCATATGATATACAATTAAAAATTGCAGATAAGGCAAAACTATATCATATTTTTTTATTGAATCCATCAACAAAGTCATGTAACATTCATTCAACAAATATGTGTACCTTTTTTTGTTAAACCACGAACGATCAACTAACGAGTTCTGTTCTTTCCGTTTTCTATAAAAATACTTTCCTTCTGCAACTGCTCCGTATCTTTTTTCTTTCAGTAATAACTGATTAAAAAAGATAGCGTCTTCCCAAAACTTTATAGATTCATCAAACTGGACGGTACGATTTAGTGTATGTCTTCTGTAAAAAGTGCCGCCAATATAAAAGTGAATAGCTTTATAATCGTTGAGAATATTTATAACTCTTGTTCCTTTTTCAAATCTATTATTTAATTTATGTTCGCCTTCTTTTTCACCTGTGTAATAAACAGGTAATACCGCGATATTTACATCTTCGGAATCACAAAAAAAATCATAAACACTTTGCAGTGCATTATGAGACAATGCATCGTCAGAATCAAGAAAACCAATAAATTTAGATTTTTCGCTTACATTTGATAATCCACAATTTCTTGCAGCAGAGGGTCCAGAGTTTTCAATTTTCATGATTTTAATATTATTAGGATATAGATTTTTAAAGGACTCACAAATTTGAGGACTGCTATCAACACTGCCATCATCTATTAATATCAGTTCTATATTTTCCTTAAATCCTATTGACTGGTTAATGACACTCTCTATTGAGTACCTTAAATAATTCTCAGAATTATATATTGGCATAATTATAGAAAACATGTTTGTACCTCTTTATTTAGAAGTTAAAGGATCGTTTCAATTACTCTTTTAGAAGCCTTGCCATCTTCTAAATTACAAAATTCATTATAAAAATCCTCATAGTTATGATCTATATAAGGATTATGTAACAACTCTATTACCGTATCTATAAGTTCTTCACTTGTTTGAACCAAGTTTCCTGGCGTTTTTTGCTGAAAATTAAAATAAAAACCTCTGATAGAGTCTCGATAAGCCGGGAGATCATACACAAAAAATACGATGGGTTTTTTTAAATTCATATAATCAAAAAAGACAGAAGAATAATCCGTAATCAATAAATCACTAATTAAATATAAATCTCGAATATCTTTATATAAGGAAACATCTTTCACAAAATCTTTATATTTCCCTAAATTAAATTGTTCTGAAACTAGATAATGCATTCTTAAAAGAATAACCACAGAGTCCCCAAGCTTCCTCTTCATTTCCTCTAAATCAAATTGAAGTTTAAATTTATACTGACCAACTTTCTTAAACTCATTGTCTCTCCAAGTTGGTGCATATAAAATTATTTTTTTATCTTCGCTAATTTCTAACTCTTGTTTTACCCTATTTATTAATGATTCTTTATTTGGTGAATATAGAATGTCATTTCGCGGATAACCTGTTTCTAAAATTTGTTTTTTAAATTGAAATGCCCGTTTAAAAATTTCAGTCGAATAAGCATTAGGAGAAATCAAATAATCCCATTTGCTTGCTTCCTGCAGAAAATTCTGTTTATATTTTTCAGTTGTGGTTCCGGGCATATGCACTTCATCCATATCATTAGCAAGTTTTTTTAGCGGAGTGCCGTGCCACGTCTGTACATACAATGTGTTTTTTGGTTTTGGAATCCATAATGGGAGCCGGCTGTTTGTAATCCAATATTTCGCTGTAGCCATGTACCAAATCCACTTAAAAGAAAACCTTTTTATATATGCTGCATCTACGCCGTCTAATGCCGACAAATATCGTTTATCAATGCTCCATATCATTTTATAATCATATTGATCTTTATTTTCCTGTAAATATTCATAGATTGCTCGGGGATTGCAGCTAAACTGTTTTCCTGAGTAGCTTTCAAATAAAATTAATTTATTGTTTCTTGGCAGAAGAGCAAAAATCTTAAAAAGAACTGAATAGGCCCTGACTAATAAACTTCTGCATTTTTGTAAAATAAAAGATTTCATAATGAACTCCTTAAAGAGTAAAAAATTTATATTTGCGCAAACAAGAAAAAAAGAAGCAACTGAATTACTTCAAGCCTCTTTAAGTTAGTGCTTCTATAAACTAGCCATGTCTTTTTTGATTTGGGTAGTTGAAATGCCTTCTGTTCTCGGAAGGTAAATGACCTCACAATATTCCTTTAAGAAGTCAAATTTCCCTTTCCAATCATCGCCGATCACAAATGTATCTATATCGTACCTTTGAATATCTGAGATTTTTTGTTCCCAGTTTTTTTCGGGAATCACTTCATCCACAAAATCAATTGTTTCTAAAATGAATTTTCGATGTTCATAGGAATGATGCGATTTTTTTTGTTTTTGAAGATTAAATTCATCTGTAGATAATCCCACGATTAAGTAATCACCCAGATTTTTTGCTCTTTGCAGCAGCTTCATGTGTCCATAATGAAATAAATCAAATGTTCCGTACGTTATCACTTTCTTCATCAGATAACATCACCTTCCAACCGTTTTCAACTGAGAGTACCAGAAAAAAACCACAAACCTTAACAGATTGTTTATAATTTCGACACATTTTTTACGTACCATTAATATTGAACAATAATAGCATAAGTTCCTATAAAAGTTAAGGCTCTTTAAAAATGTCAATCACCAGCATTTTTTGGTATCATCGTTGTATTGATGTATAATTTTTACAGGTCTAATGCCTTATCCATACCCATTATAACAAGTTTTCTTTTTCGAAAAAATCGAATCTTTTGTCGCGTTTTTAAGTGAAACGATTTTCTTTCTGCTGCGTCATTTATTTTGTACGCCCCTCCTCATATTAATTCATCGTCAAAACGTGAAGGAATTGTAATGTGAATGTTAAAAGTTCCTAAAGATTTTTGTGGTAAGATAGAGTAAAATGTTTTCAGACAAAGAGTCTTTAATCAAACTATACGAATGACACGTGTTTTTTATAGACATATAGATGAAAAGGAGGGTTGATACGATGCAAACGAAACCCATTAATCAATTAGATTTTGTAGACGGTGAACTAACTTCATTTGTATCACATTTAGAAACGTCATTTTTGGACCAGAATAAAGGTGCGTTCATCGTAACAGCGAATCCTGAAATCGGATTTGAAGCGATGCAAAATCCGCGTTATGAAGCGGTTCTTTCATCTGCTGATTTTATTTTGCCGGATGGCATTGGTGTTGTGTTGGTTTCCAAGCTAATTGGTAAGCCGCTTCAATCCAGAATCGCCGGTTATGATTTGTTTACGTCTTTGCTTGAGAAGGCTGATCAAAAGAAAAAACGGGTTTTCTTTTACGGTGCAGCTAAGCATGTGATTGCTCAGACAATCGAGCGAGTCGAACGTGATTATCCTGGGATTGAAATTGCCGGATATTCTGACGGTTATGTGAAGAATCAACGTGAGGTAGCAGACAAGATCGCAGCCTCAAATCCTGACATGGTATTTGTTGCTTTAGGTTATCCTAATCAGGAGTTCTTTATCCATAAATACCGACATCTATTCCCTCAGGCTGTTTCTGTAGGGCTGGGCGGAAGCTTTGATGTGTTCAGCGGCAATGTCAAAAGAGCGCCCTCATTTTTTATCCGTTTTCACCTTGAATGGATGTACAGGCTGATCACAAACCCTGCGCGCTGGAGAAGAATGCTTAGCATTCCTAAGTATGTTACAGCCGTGCTGAAACATGAACGAACTTCAGCAAAGCCGCAATATACGGGACAAGTCAAAGATCAATCACGCCATCTGTAATGGGCCTTAAAGGAGCTATGGTATGTAATGAAATGCATGAATCTTTCGCTGTGCCTGCCGACAATCCGCGGCAGCCGATTTGAGCTGATGACAGATTGAAATCCTGGTTTGCGTTTTTTTACTATTTGTTCATCAAAGTCATCGGCACATTGCTGTTTTGGGTCAAACCGGGAAGTCAAGTGACCCTTCTTGTTTCCTTTCCTGATAATGCCCGGGCAATATTAAAGGAATATCAGATGGGACACTACTCATTTCCCATTCATGTACTTCTGACCCAGCATGCCAAATCGCTGGAAACAGAATTTCCTGAGCTTACTGTTTCAATTATTAACGAAAAACACCCGCTTCATATATATAAAGCGGTCTTTTCTATGCTGAGCAGTAAAGCTGTGATTGTTGATAACTATTTTGTTTTGACAACCGTTTTGACCTGCAGACCTGATATCGAGTGTATCCAAGTTTGGCATGCGAATGGAGCGTTTAAACGATTTGGGTTAAAGGATATCAACACACAGAATCGTTCGCGGGCTGACGTGAGACGCTTTCGCAAAGTGTATGCTTCATTTGACCGGATTGTCGTCGGTTCTGAACATATGGCTGACATATTCAAGGAATTCTTCGATATAAAAGGTGATAAATTTCTTCGGTTTGGCGTGCCTTTAACCGATGCTTACTATGAGGTGAAGGAAAACAGCAATGACCTTAAAAGCAAATATCACCTGCCGGCAGAGAAAAAAATCATCCTGTATGCGCCAACCTTTAGGGATCATCAGTTTGAAAGCTTTTCGCTGCCGTTTTCAGAAAAACAGCTGCAGCATGATTTAAAAGGAGAATATTTACTTGCAGTAAAACTTCATCCTGTTATGAAGCAATCTGCTCAATTACATGGGGATAGTGCGTGGATAAAAGACGTATCAGATCTCCCGCTTGCAGACCTTTTAAAAATGAGTGATCTGTTAATATCAGATTATTCTTCTGTCCCTTTTGAATTTGCTTTGCTGGACAAACCCATTTTGTTTTATACGTATGATATGGAGGCTTACAACAGAACCCGCGGTTTAATCCGCCATTATACAGAGGTACTCCCCGGGGTTCCTTGCTGTGATTCAGGAATGCTCTTGGACCAGCTGAAAGATATGAACAGGCTTCAAACTGAAGTGGAGCGCTTTTCACGTGAATGGAATCTGTACTCAAGAGGGAATGCCAGCAAGCTGCTTTTAAGCTATATAAATGAGAAATCAAACTGATCTTTATATATAATAGAGATCGGTATTGCAAATAATATGAAAACCTTTTATAAAACATTATGAGTTGTAGTAAGGAAGGAGTCATTTTATGATTTATGCTGAGATTCTAGCCGGTGGAAAAGGTTCCCGCATGGGGAACGTCAATATGCCAAAACAGTTTTTGCCGTTAAATAAACGCCCAATTATTATTCATACGGTTGAAAAGTTTTTATTAAATGACCGTTTCGATAAGATTTTAATCGTCTCCCCTAAAGAGTGGATTAACCATACAAAAGACATTTTAAAGAAATTCATCGGGCAGGATAATCGCCTGATTGTCGTTGAAGGCGGCAGCGACCGTAATGAATCTATTATGAGCGGCATCCGCTATATTGAAAAAGAATTCGGTATTCAGGATGATGACGTGATCATCACTCACGATTCTGTGCGTCCGTTTCTCACTCATCGCATTATCGATGAAAACATTGATGCTGTTCTTCAATACGGCGCGGTTGATACTGTTATCTCAGCCATTGATACAATTATTGCTTCAGAAGACCAGGAATTTATTTCTGATATCCCTGTCCGCGATAACATGTATCAGGGGCAAACACCGCAAAGCTTCCGAATCAGCAAATTGGTCGAGCTTTATAATCAACTGTCCGATGAGCAAAAAGCTGTCCTTACTGACGCTTGCAAGATCTGCTCGTTAGCGGGTGAAAAAGTGAAGCTGGTCCGCGGTGAAGTCTTTAACATTAAAGTAACGACACCATATGACTTAAAAGTGGCTAATGCCATTTTACAGGAGCGAATTTCACAATGATTAATCAAACATATCGTTTAGTTTCTGCCCGACAATTTGAAGTGACATATAAAGATAAAGTTGTCCATTCAGATAAGGTCGTCGTCCGTCCTACCCATTTATCCATCTGTGCTGCAGACCAGCGTTATTATACTGGCTCACGCGGCAAAGAAGCGATGGACAAAAAGCTGCCGATGGCTCTGATCCATGAAGGGATCGGAAAAGTCATGTTTGATCCGACAGGCACATTTAAAGTCGGAACCCGGGTTGTTATGGTGCCAAATACACCGGTTGAAGAGCATGAAGTCATCGCGGAGAATTACCTGCGGTCCAGCAGATTCCGTTCAAGCGGTTATGATGGATTTATGCAGGATTATATGTTCATGGCGCCTGATCGGCTTGTTGAGCTTCCAGACAGCATTAATCCGCATGTCGCAGCCTTCACTGAGCTTATTACAATTGCAGTTCACGCGCTTTCCCGCTTTGAGCGCATGGCGCATAAGAAGCGTGACACATTCGGTGTCTGGGGGGACGGAAATCTCGGATTTATCATGACGCTTCTACTGAAGAAAAAATATCCAGACAGCAAGGTGTTTATTTTCGGAAAAACACCTTACAAGCTTGATCATTTTTCTTTTGTTGATGCAGCTTATCAAATTAACGACATTCCTGAAGATGTCAGAATCGATCATGCCTTTGAATGCGTGGGCGGACGCGGCAGTGAAAGCGCAATTGAGCAAATCATTGCCCATGTCCATCCTGAAGCGTGTGTAGCGCTCTTAGGCGTATCTGAATACCCTGTTGAAATTGAAACAAGAATGGTGCTTGAAAAAGGGATTACGCTGATCGGCAGCAGCCGAAGCGGACGCGAGGATTTTGCCCGTACTGTAGACTTTTTAGCTCAATACCCTGAAGTCGTTGATTATTTAGAAACATTAGTTGGCGGACGCTTCCCGGTACGCAGTATTGAGGAAATTACAAACGCGTTTGAAGCAGATTTGACTTCATCTTGGGGAAAAACTGTTATTGAATGGGAAATTTAAACAGTGAAAACATTCCTTACACGAATTGTAAAAGGAGTATTCGGCACTGCTTATCAACTATTGAGCGCTTTATTACCAGTACAGCACAACAAAATTGTCATAGCTTCCTATCGTGAGGATCATTTAAGTGATAATTTTAAAGGTGTCTATGAAAAGCTGAAGCAAGATCCGTCTCTTCGCATCACCCTGCTGTTCCGCAAGATGGATAAAGGGCTGATCGGACGAGCTGCATATTTGCTTCATCTTTTCGGCTCGCTATATCACCTTGCAACATGCCGCGTGCTTTTGTTGGATGATTATTATTTTCCTTTGTATGTTGTGCCAAAACGAAAGGAAACTGTTGCCATCCAGCTTTGGCATGCTTGCGGCGCGTTTAAAAAATTTGGCTACAGCATTGTGAACAAGCCGTTCGGCCCTTCTTCTGATTATTTGAAGATTGTTCCCGTGCATTCAAACTATGATTATGCCATTGTCAGTGCACCCGCTGCCGTTCCGCATTTCGCCGAAGCCTTTCAAATGGAGCAAAAGCAGATTTTGCCGCTCGGCATTCCAAGAACGGATTATTTTTATCATAAGGAACATATTCGCACTGTACTGGATGAGTTTCATCGGGTTTATCCTGAACTGAAGCATAAAAAAAAGCTTTTGTATGCTCCTACTTTTCGAGGCAGCGGACATCATCAAGAGGGTGACGCTATACCGCTTGATCTGCTACAATTAAAATCGGCGCTAAACCATAAAGATTATGTCGTGATCCTCCATCTTCATCCGTATATGCGCAAACATGCGCACACGGAAGAGGATGATTTTGTGCTGGATTTAACTGATTCGTACTCTTTGTACGATTTGATGGCAATCTCTGATGGGCTGATAACCGATTATTCTTCAGTTATTTTCGAGTACAGCCTGCTGAAACGTCCGATGTATTTTTACTGCCCGGATTTAGAAGACTACTTGGAAGAACGTGATTTCTACTACCCGTTTGAATCGTTTGTACCCGGGCCGATTTCGAAAGACGTTCCATCGCTTGTACACGATATCGAGAGTGATCACGAGGCTGATACGAAACGTATTGAAGATTTTTCACAGGCATTTATCACCCATCAGGACGGCAAATCTTCAGAGCGGGTAGCCGATTTTATTTCATCATTTTTAACATCTGGTGCCGATTAGGAGAAAGTGAGGTACAAAGTGAAGCTGGCAAGAAAGATTAAGAACAGACTTTTCAGATCAAAAAAGAAAACGCAAAAAGAAAATGCAGCTGTCATTGTCCATCCAGCTGATAACAGGGTTTTTTCTCTATTTGATAAAACGAAGCGAATTGAAGAAAACCAGCAAGTCCCTGTCAGAAAGATTTCTGAGTTTTCTTGGAATGGGTCAATTCTAAAAATTGCGGGTTATATGTATATCAAGGGCCTGCCGCTTCAAAAAGAGGATCAGGTTCGAAAACGTTTATTATTGGTGAACAACGGTGTTTTATTTACAGCTGTTTCACTGCGGGATGTTCCGGTAGATAAGCTGTCAATTGATACTTCAAATGTGCCAGGAGCCTATAAGTGGGCAGGATTTTCACAGCAGATTAACTTTTCTAAGCTGATGAATGACAAACCTCTTCCGCAAGGCGAGTATAAGCTGTTTCTCGAGATTGAAGCTGTAGATGACCAAAATGTAAAACATCAGGAAGTGCATACAGTCGGAAATGTAAGTAATTTCCTTTCTAATGATGTGTATGCCACAAAAATGGAATTTCATTCTGCTAAAAAGCTGATGAAGTTCAATTTAATCGTTAATTATGATGAGGGCGAAAAGACGATTAATTTGTCTTGCAACAAACTGCAGGAAATTGATCCGAGCCTTTTGGAGCTGGATACTGGAAAAGAGGCAAACCGCTTTTTGCGCAAGCTGAATACAAGCTTATTCCATTTTGCTTATGATGTATTCCGCCTGCTTCCAATTAAGTCTAATAAAATTGTCTTTGCTTCTGACAGCCGGCTTGATATGACAGGAAACTTCGAATTTGTTTATGAAGAGCTGCTGAAACGTGAAGAAAATTTTGATTTCAAATTTTTCTTAAAGAGCAGCATTCGAGATAGAAAAAGCCTGTCTGAACTGATGTCGATGGCTTATCATTTTGCGACAAGCAAAATCATTTTTATAGATGATTTTTATCCGATTATTTATCCGTTAAAAATCCGTAAAAATGCGGACCTTGTCCAGCTGTGGCATGCTGTCGGCGCCTTTAAGACATTCGGCTACAGCCGAATCGGTCTGCCAGGAGGACCGTCACCGCATTCGAAAAACCATAGAAACTACACGAAGGTTATTGTCAGCTCTGAAAATATACGGAAGCACTACGCAGAGGGCTTTGGGGTAGACATTGAGAACGTCATTGCTACGGGCGTACCGCGAACAGACTTTTTCTTTGATGAAGCGAAGAAGGCATTTGTAAAAGAACGCCTTTACACGGAATATCCGTTTCTAAAGGACAAAAAGGTCATTCTTTTTGCTCCAACCTTCCGCGGAAACGGTCAGCAATCAGCTCATTATCCTTTTGAAGTGCTTGATTTTGACCGTCTGTATCGAGAGTTAAAGGATGAATATATCTTCTTATTCAAAATTCATCCATTCGTACGAAACGATGCCAATATACCTTATCAGTACAGCGATTTCTTTTATGATTTCTCTTCGTTCAGAGAAATTAATGAGCTATTGCTCGTAACAGATATTCTGATAACGGATTACTCTTCTGTTTGCTTTGAGTATGCTTTATTAAATAAACCAATGATCTTCTTCAGCTATGATGTAGATGATTATATTCGCAAACGTGATTTCTATTACGATTACTTTGACTTTATTCCTGGCCCTCTTGCGAAAACGTCTGAGCAAATGATTTCGATCATTAAAGAAGAGAAGTATAACTTTGAGCAAATTGATTCATTTGTTCATTATTTCTTCGATGATCTTGATGGAAAAGCAAGTGAGCGAGTCGTCGATCAAATTGTTTTCCCTCAGGAAGAAGAGCCATCAGAGGATAAAGTTCTTAAAAGATAAATCAAAAACACCTTTTGCAGCCGCAAAAGGTGTTTTTTTTATTGATATTCCGGAACATCAAAGTAAAGTGTATAGCCGTCCAGCAATGAATACAGGCTGTACATGCGGTTTACTTGTTTGTACGCCCAGCCGATGTCTGTTGCGTATTGATGTGTCGCTGTAGCTGACCATCTCATTTTGTACAGTGTGTCCTGATTGTAAGCTGTGTTGTGGATATACGATGAGCCTATGAATTTAGCTCCGCCGATAATGGCCGCTTCAGGTGTGAACCAGCCCTGCTCGTACGCATATTTGGCTCCGTAGTAATTCGGATTGCTGTCGTATGCTCCAATTCCATACATGTTGTATACGGTTTTTCCGTTATAGGTTAATCCATTGGCTAAGGCGGATGTCCCGTTTCCTGTTTCAAGAAGAGCGTGTGAGATTAAATACAGTTCGTTGATGCTATATTGATTGGCGGCATCGATAAATGCCTTTGCTCTCCCTGTCAGGATGCCTTTACCCGCAAGCACTTTCTGATTGACCTCAGTAACGCTGAGGCCCGCTGTCTGTGACAGCTTGAGAAATTGGAAGTAGTATTTGCTGTCTCTGGAAAAGTTATTCGGATCCACGTATTGAACTACTTCATCACTGCTTGCGTTTCGCCAGCCCAAATTGATCTTAGCCCAGCCGTTTATCTGTCCGATGATTTTCACTTTATCGCCTTTTTTAAATTGGCCGATCACGTTTGTCGGACTGACTTCCGGCGTTGACCGGATATTTAGTACATCAGCCGTAACGGTTGATGTTGCTGTATTAATGTACGTGAGCGATACGTAAGCCGCTCCGTCTGTTTGCGGACTTACTGTCATTTGTTTTTGGACCATATCACGAAGCGAGAGATTGTAATTTGTTTTCATGATTTGCGGACCGTTTTTGATCTTCACGATAGATGATGTCCATCCGTATAATTGTTTTAGCTTCGTTGATGCCGCAGCAGCTGTATCATTGCCTGTGAACTGCTCATTTACGCTGATTTTATAAAGCGTATTGCTTTTCGTTGTGTAGCTGGGGGTTACACTTTTCGATTTAAGATAGGTTAACCCATTGTTCAATGCTGTTTTGCTGCTGAGCTGTGTTGTCACGATTTTGTATTGTGTATATGCAGTCTGGCCTGTTTTTGATGTTGTGACTGCGATTTTATTTTGTTTGAAAAATGTTAAAACGCGGTCAATCTCTTCTTGGCTGATGATAGCTTCAGTTGTGATTTGATAGCTGCTCGCAGCTGTCTGACCGGTTTTCTGGCTTGCTGCTGATATATGATTCGATTTGAAAAACGTGAGTGCCTGATTGACTTTCGTTTGATCAAGCAGAGATTCGGTTGTGATTTTAAACGTGTCAGCTATTTGTTTTTTGACGGATTTCGCAGAAGCACTCAGCTGATTTTTCTTTAATATGTTCAAGCCCTTTGTGACTTTTGCTTGATCTGATGTTTCTTCTGAGATGAGCTGATATTGATTTTCTGCTGTTGATCCAGCTGCTGTTTTTGCAGCTTTTACTTTTTTCTGAGCAAAGAAGGCTGCTGCTTTGTTTGCTTGCTGCTCGCCTAAAATCTTTGCCGTCGTGATTTGATAAGCTGCAGACGTTGTCGTTTTTTTGACGCTGGATGACGTGTAATGCCATTTTTTCTTTTTAAAGAAAGTGTCTATTTTTTGGAGCTGCTGTTTTGTTATACCCTTCATATTCACGGTATATGATGTGCTTTTTCCAACCTGTTGATAACTGCCGGATACGCCAGTGTTTTTCTTGATTTGGCTGATGGCGTCCTTTACTGTACTCAGCCCTTTGAAATAAGCTGATTGGACATTGTATGACTCAACGGTTGTTTTTTGATTGATGGACTTGTAGCTGCCTGTGATGCCAGTGCTCTGTTTCAGCTGCTGCAATAGAGTTTTGGCATTGGCTTCACCTGAAATGGCGGCAGTTGTGAACGTATAATAGGCTTGCCCTTTCACTGTTTCCTTTAATGATGCCTGCAGCCCAGATTCCTTTTGGAAGGCGTTTTTGATCTGCGCTGCTCTGCTGTCTCCCACGATTGTGCCAGACTGAATGGTTGTGACAGACACCGTGTGTGTGATGGGCTGATACGAGCTTTTAATCCCCGTTTGCTTGGCCAGGCTCTGGATAAGCGCCTTGACTTTTGTCTCATCAGCAATGTCTGATGTCATGACGTTCATATAGGGCTGAGCTGCTCCGTAAGCTTTTACAGCGCCAGCCACTCCCGTCTCCTGTTTCAGCTTTGCAAGGATAGTGTTGGCCTGTTTTTCTCCGGAGATGGCACCTGACGAGATGGTGACATATGGCTGTTTGCTTCCAACAGGACTTGACGTTCCTGTAATTGATGTCTGTTTGGCGAGTCCGCTCAGTATTGCTTTCGCTTCTGATTCGCTATGAATGCCTGAGGCGGAAATTTGGTAGGTCGTTGTTGTGCCTGAAGCCTGATAGGATGCATCCCAGCCAGTATCTTTTTCCAGTTTGGCGACAGCTTGTGAGGCTTGGCTTTCTGTACTGAACGTATTCGACGGCTCTACTTTATATAGTGAGTAGTCGGTATACGCGGCTGCCTGGGCAGAACCAGACATGGCAAAAAAGGCAAGGGACGCGGCGGATAGAAGCATAGGTGCGATTAGTCTCTTTTTCATTCCTTCTCCTCTTTCTTATTCTATGAGTATATAAAACTAGTTTATTTATCGGCACGCGCATGCTTCATTTATAGGTGAATCACTTCCATTTTCTAATAAAAAAACTTAACCTCGAAGTGAGATTAAGTTTAAATATGAGACACGATAAGGGTACAAGTTCCTTTTATCGTAAAATCGGGCATTTGAGCCGGCAAAATAAAGTGATCACCTTTTTTGAGCGGACATGTTTTGTCCTCATACTTGAGCAAACCGCTTCCTTCTATCACGCTGCAACTCAGAAAGGATTCATCCTGAGTCATTTCAGCTTCGCCATTGATGTCCCATTTATACACCGAAAAATATTCCCCTTGGACAAACGTTTTAATGGTTATGCCTTTTCTTGATTCGGTCGATTCATCTATATACCCGTCCACATGGGGAACCGTGGCGGCATTGACCGCTTTGGCAAAATGAAGCTCTCTCGGACTTCCGTTGCTATCAAGACGGTCATAATCGTACACCCGGTATGTGGCATCTGAATTTTGCTGAGTCTCTAAAACAAGGGCCCCCTTGCACAATGCGTGCAGCGTTCCGCTCGGCACATAATAGAAATCACCCGGTTTAATTTTGATTCTTCGCAGCAGGCCCTCCCAGTCACCGCTGTTGATCATTGTGACAAGTTCGGTTTTTGAGCGGGCCGTATGCCCGTAAATGATTTCTGCGTTTTCCTTACAGTCGATAATGTACCAGCATTCCGTCTTGCCGAGTTCTCCCTCTTCGTTTTCTCCGGCATAGTAATCATCAGGGTGAACTTTAATTGACGTATCTTCCTTCACATCCAGCAGCTTTGTCAGAAGCGGAAACCGATCCCCCTCTACGCCGCCGAATACTTCACGGTGCTCTTCCCAAAGCTCGATCAATGTCTTTCCTTTATACGGGCCATTTGCAACAGTGCTCGGTCCTTTTGGATGAGCGGAAATGACCCAGCATTCCCCCGTTGATTCTGAAGGAATACTGTATCCAAATCTATCTCGTAAAGCGGTTCCGCCCCAGATTTTTTCTTTAAACACAGGCGTTAGAAAAATCGGTGATTGCGTCATGATCCGTACCCCTCCCCTGTAAATAACTGATCATCATTTTCCCGGTGCGCCCCTCTTACAAACGCCCGTATAAGCTGCCTTTTTCCGATGACAACATATGTACAAAGCATCATCTTTTCATTACCCCTTCAAAGAAAACGCTTCCTATCTATTATATCACGTCGAAAAGAAGCTTTGTTTCAGCCTTTTCCTCGATAAGAATAATTCTCCTTTTTTGATACAAATTAATAAAAACCGTCAATCTGTTTACGAAGGAGAGAAACTATGCAAATCGACTCTGATCTCCAGAACAATTTAGACACACTGAAAAAAACATTGGGACAAAACGACGATATGATGTTTTATACATTTGCTTTCGGAGATAGCAGACAAAAGGCGTGTTTACTGTATATTGACGGTCTGACAGAGAATAAAATGCTGGCGCAATACGTCATTTCTCCTTTACAAAAAGAGGCGTTGGCCCATAAGGAATGCTCGATTGAAGACTTATCCGCCTTTTTTTTCGGCTTTCACCACAGCGTTGTTTCTACAATGAAAGAAATAGAGCAGCTCGTTTTTTCAGGGCAAGCCATTTTGCTCGCTGATGGCTATCGCGGAGGATTAGCTTTCGACACAAAGTCAGTCGCAACACGCAGTCTTGATGAACCCTCCTCCGAAGTCGTGGAACGCGGCCCTAAAATAGGATTTATTGAAAAGCTGCGGACAAACACGGCGCTTTTGCGTGAACGGACGAGTGATCCTAATCTCGTCATCAAAGAAATGACACTCGGAAAAAGGACCAAAAAGAAAATCGCTGTCGCTTATATTCAGGATATCGCCCCAGATTATGTCGTCAAAGAAGTGTTTAAAAGGCTGAAATCAGTCAATATAGATAATTTGCCGGAATCGGGGACGCTTGAACAGCTGATTGAAGACGAACCATTTTCAATTTTCCCCACAATATTAAGCACAGAACGACCGGACCGGGTCGAAAGTTCTCTATTAGAAGGGCGAGTGTCCATATTAGTGGATGGTACGCCGTTTGCTTTGATTGTACCGGCTACGGTTGACGAATTTATTCATTCGCCCGATGATTACAGCCAGCGCTGGATCCCAATGTCACTTGTACGCCTTCTTCGTTATTCCAGCATCCTGATCACCATTTATTTGCCCGGTCTGTATATTTCTCTCGTTTCTTTTCACACCGGGCTATTGCCGACTAGAATGGCCATTTCCATTGCAGGCAGCAGGCTTAACGTACCATTCCCGCCTTTTGTAGAGGCCTTTATCATGATCTTTACGATCGAATTGATTCGAGAAGCCGGATTAAGGCTGCCTAAGCCGATTGGACAGACAATTGGCCTTATCGGCGGCGTTGTCATCGGACAGGCAGCTGTTCAGGCGCAAATTGTCAGTGCGCTTATGGTCATTGTCGTTTCTGTCACAGCACTGGCATCCTTTACCGTTCCTTCATACGCCTATAACTTTCCGCTGCGGATCATTCGGATCGGGGTTATGATAAGTGCAACAGCGCTTGGCATGTACGGCGTTATAATGGTTTATCTGTTTGTGATCGGCCATCTCATGCGCCTGAAAAGCTTTGGCCAGGATTACATTATCCCGATCATGGCGCAGCCTGGACAGGATTTGAAAGACACAGTCATCCGTATTCCCACGATGTTTTTAAAAAGAAGACCGACACGAAACGATCCCGAAGATAACATCAGACAAAGGTGATGGCTATGAGGAAATCAGAGCATAAACTGACATTTATGCAGACGCTCATTATGATCAGCAGCACATTGATTGGTGCCGGGGTGCTGACCCTTCCCCGCTCAGCCGCCGAAACCGGAAGTCCGAGCGGATGGCTAATGATACTGCTCCAGGGCGTTATTTTTATTATCATCGTTCTGCTTTTTTTGCCTTTTCTTCAAAAAAACAGCGGAAAAACTCTTTTTAAGCTCAATAACATTGTAGCTGGAAAATTCATCGGCTTTCTATTGAATTTATATATCTGTCTATATTTCATTGGAATTGTTTGCTTTCAAGCTCGGATTTTGGGAGAAGTTGTCGGATTCTTTTTGTTGAAAAACACCCCAATGGCAGTTGTGGTGTTTATATTTCTTGCAGTTGCCATCTATCATGTAGGCGGAGGCGTTTATTCAATTGCAAAAGTATACGCTTATATTTTTCCTATAACCCTTATTATTTTTATGATGCTTCTGATGTTCAGCTTTCGCTTGTTCCAGCTTGATTTTATCCGGCCGGTATTTGAAGGAGGCTATCAAAGCTTTTTCTCTTTATTCCCAAAAACATTATTATATTTCTCCGGATTTGAAATCATTTTTTACCTGGTCCCCTTTATGAGAGATCCAAAGCAAGTGAAAAAGGCTGTTGCTCTGGGCATCGCGACTTCCACATTGTTCTACAGCATTACTTTGCTCATTGTGATTGGCTGTATGACTGTGGCTGAGGCAAAAACGGTGACATGGCCGACCATTTCCCTTATTCACGCATTAGAGGTTCCGGGTATTTTTATTGAACGATTTGATTTGTTCTTACAGCTGACCTGGACAGCCCAGCAATTTGCCTGTATGCTCGGATCCTTTAAAGGCGCCCATATCGGGTTAACGGAAATCTTTCATCTAAAAAATAAAAACAATGCATGGCTGCTGACTGCAATGCTGGCTGCGACGTTTTTCATAACGATGTATCCCAAGGACTTGAATGACGTGTTTTATTACGGGACACTTCTTGGATATGCTTTCTTAATTGTGATTACAATTCCATTCTTCGTCTGGTTTTTAAGCTGGATACAGAAAAAAATAGGGAGGGGGCAGCTGCAATGAAAACAGCATCAAAATTCTCCGTCATGTTTTTTATGCTGCTGGTCCTCTGCGGGTGCTGGGATGTCAAAGATATCGAGCAACTATCCTTCGCAAGAGGGCTGGCGATCGATGAGACAGATGATCACCAGTACAAACTGACGTATCAAAACCTTCTTCCCCAAAGCGAAGACAGCCAAGCATCCGGAAAACCCGAATTTGTCAATGTGACGTCCTACGGGAAAACGATTCTGGAAGCAGTCAGTGATGTATCCATCAAGGACCCTCCTGTTTATAGCGATCATTTAAAAGTGATTCTTCTGGGAGAAAAACTGATGAGGAATCAAAATGTAGACCAAGTCCTCAACCACTTTATCCGGGATGATGAGCTGCGGCGAAGCAGCTATTTGATGGCAGCCAGAGGGAATGCAGCTGATGTTTTCACAAAAGGAAACCCCAATCAGCAGCAACCGATGCCCTCCGAAAAACTGATTGATTTGACAACTCACAGCGGATATAACGGTAAGATTATGATACCGCTGCGCATCGGAAGAGCTTCTGTCTACTCTCAGAACGGGTACAGTTATCTTATTCAAACCGTGAAAAACGAAAAGGGAAAAGCCAAGTATGACGGAGCAGGCATTATCAAAAGGGGCAGCAATAAACTCGTTGGGTTTCTTTCAGCTGATGAAACCCAAACACTGTCATGGGTCATGGGGACGATCCAAGGCGGTGTCATGCCGACGACAGATAAAGGACATCCGATTACGTTTGAAATTAAAAAGTCGAAAACGAAAATTAAGCCCGTCATTGAAAACGGAAAGCCTGTCTTTCAGATTTCTGTTAAAACGAAGGGCATCCTGACAGAAGACCAAAACCCGAATGAAGACTCCTTTAGCAAAAGATATTTACACAGGCTGGAGAACATTTTTGCGAAAAAGCTTGAACGAGATGTTAAGCAGGTAATGGATAAACTGCAGCACGAGTATAAAACCGATCCGGTCTTTTTATCAGACCACATAAGGATTCAACACCCTGACTACTGGAATAAAGTAAAAGGGCATTGGGATGAAATATTTTCTGAGACTGATTTTAAGTACGATATTTCTTTTAAAATCATTAACTTTGGCACGGTGGGAAAGTAAGCAATCAAAAGGGTGCGCATGATCGCGCACCCTTTTTTATGTTCCGACAGTCTGCTGTTTTCCGGCCGATCCTCCCTGTCCGTTTTTGTCCCGTAAATCCTGCTCAATTTCTTCAAGGCTTTTTCCCTTTGTCTCTGTCACTTTAAATCGGACAAATAAGAACGCCATGATACCGATCGCGGCATAAATCAGGAATAAATAACTGATTCCGATCGCTTCCATTAATATTGGATAGGTTAGTGAAACAATCAGTGTCCCAACATGCAACATTAAGGTCGAAACACCGGTACCGATTCCTCTGACGTGAAGGGGGAACAATTCAGGAAGCATCACCCACACAACCGGTCCCCAGCTGACCGCAAAGACAACGATAAACACGCCTAAACAAATGACGGTCGTCCATGAGGCAGCCGGAGTGTTATCGAAAAAGAGATTTACTAAAGCGAGAACGATTAAGCTGATCACCATTCCCGCATTCCCGAATAGCAGTAACGGCTTTCTTCCAATTTTGTCGATGATTTTAATCGCTACTAATGTCATGAGAACATTGACTGTGCCGATTCCGACCGTGCCTAAAATCGAAGCGGAATTTCCGAATCCGACGTTTGTAAAGGTCTTTGGCGCATAGTAGATGATCGTATTCGTTCCGATAAATTGCTGCAAAAATGCCAATCCCAAACCTGCAATAAGCGCTGGGCGCACCCATGGATCGAACAGCTCCTTCAGGCCGCCTTCATCCTGCTTTTCCGCTTCTTTTATATCATGTATTTCCTGATCAATATCTTTTGTGCCACGCAATTTTTCAAGAATTTTCTTCGCTTTGCTTTCTTCGCCATTCGTGAACAGCCAGCGCGGGCTCTCCGGCATAAACAAAATGCCAATGAGCAAGAGCAATGACGGCACAGCAGCCAATCCAAGCATCCAGCGCCACGCTTCGGCATCGGCAAATATGTAATTGACAATGTAAGAAAGAAGGATGCCGACCGTGATCATCAGCTGATTCAGTGATGACAGCGCCCCGCGTTTATGTTTTGGCGCCAGTTCAGATAAATAAAGGGGCACGATTGTCGTCGATGTTCCGACTGCAAGTCCCAAAATGATGCGAAACAGCACCATGACTCCTGTATTTGGGGCCAGTGCCACACCAAGACCGCCTATACAAAACAGCAGCGCGGCTGCCATAATTGCTTTTTTTCTTCCGAAACGGTCAGTCAGCTTGCCGGCCGCTCCTGAGCCCAATATCGCCCCAACCAGCAAGGAGCTGACAACAAGACCTTCTGTAAACGCGTTTAAGCCTAACTCCTTTTTCATAAATAAAATAGCTCCGGAAATCACTCCGGTATCATAGCCATATAACGCGCCTCCAAGAGCTCCGAAAAAATAAAGCCATATATTTGACTGCTTTTTCATAAAGATGACTCCCTTTCTCCATCAGCTGCAATGACATTGTCTGTGGGATTTTTTTAGAAATCTTTTAGCCTCTTTTTCCGGCCATTAAACCTTTTTATTTTGCTGATCATAAGTTTTCCAATCATTTACTTGTATTTTTTTCAATGTCGCCGAAACATTTTACCTGCTGCGGCGTCCAATATAAGGTGATTCAGTACATCATCGTTATCAATTTTCAAAAACAAGAACTTATAAATATAGGAATATTTATCGAAAAATGTCTTTCGAGTAGTTGCCCCATGGCAAATAGAATGGTACGCTTCAAATATTAAAGAAACGTGAGGTATTGATATATGGAAGAACGATCACAGCGCAGAAAGAAAAAAAGAAAACTAAAAAAATGGGTGAAAGTTGTTGCCGGATTAATGGCTTTTTTAATCATTGCGGCAGGCTCTGTCGGCGCCTATGCTTTTGTAAAGCTGAACAATGCTTCTAAGGAAGCTCACGTCAGCCTTGCACGCGGAGAACAATCTGTAAAACGGATCAAAGAATTTGATCCTGGAAAAGATTCTTTTTCTGTATTGCTCTTAGGAATTGATGCCAGGGAGAAAAACGGCGAGACCGTCGATCAGGCAAGAAGTGACGCGAATGTGCTGGTTACATTTAATCGGAAAGAAAAAACAGCTAAAATGCTGAGCATTCCGCGTGACGCCTATGTAAACATCCCAGGTCACGGGTATGATAAATTCACACATGCTCACGCTTACGGCGGCGTTGACTTGACTGTGAAAACAGTTGAAGAAATGCTGGATATTCCAGTCGATTATGTCGTAGAAAGCAATTTCACGGCTTTTGAAGACGTCGTAAACGAGTTAAATGGCGTCAAAGTAACTGTAAAAAGCGATAAAGTCATTCAGCAAATCAAAAAAGATACAAAAGGTAAAGTCGTTCTTCAAAAAGGAACACATACGCTTGATGGGGAAGAAGCGCTCGCTTACGTAAGAACACGTAAAGCGGACAGTGACCTTTTACGCGGGCAAAGACAAATGGAAGTGCTGAGCGCCATTATAGATAAATCAAAATCATTGAGCTCAATTCCGGCTTATGATGATATTGTGGATACGATGGGGCAAAATTTAAAAATGAACTTATCTCTTAAAGATGCCATCGGCCTGTTCCCGTTCATCACTTCATTGAAATCAGTTGAGTCTATTCAGCTGACGGGTTATGATTATGAACCTGCCGGAGTCTATTATTTCAAATTGAATCAGCAAAAGCTGCAGGAAGTTAAAGAAGAGCTGCAAAACGATTTAGGTGTATAATGAACGGGATGGCGATTACGCCATCCCGTTTTACATATTTCCTTGTTGAAAATTATCAAAGTAACGTTTAGCCTTAATTTATATGGATTATGTTTCACAGGCAAGCTGAACATACTACACGAAGCAGCTTCATTTTTAAGGAGGTTCCCCTACATATGAAATGTATTGCGATTGATCTAGACGGAACATTACTCAATAAAGAAAGCGTCATTTCTGCGGAAAACAGAGAGGCGATCAAGCGGGCCGTTGATGCCGGCATCCTCGTCACCATTTGCACGGGAAGAGCGACATTTGATGTAAAAGCGCTGCTGGATGACTTGGACATCCCTATCATTGCAGCTAATGGCGGCACGATCCACGACACGGGTTACCGTTTGATCAGCCGGACATTAATGGATCAGGAAGCCGGTAAAGCGATTGCTGATTACTTACTTTCAAAAAACATTTACTTTGAGGTATATACAGATGACCATCTGCTTTCTCCTTTTGACGGCGAAGCTAAGCTGCACGCGGAGCTTGACATTCTAAAGAGCGCAAACCCAAACGAGCAGACGGATGACTTGTGGCAAGGAGCCATGACTCAATTCAAACAGTTTGGCATTAAACCAATCCCTCATATCGAATCGGTTTTTGACGGCGGTGAAAACATTTATAAGCTTCTTTGCTTCTCCTTTGATATGGACAAGCTGAAACAAGCGAAGGAAGAACTGAAGCATCATAAAAAACTGGCGCAAACCTCTTCAGGAAAACATATTATCGAAATCCTGCCGGCCTCGTCAGGAAAAGGACGCGCGTTAACAAAGCTGGCGGACATATACGGAATTGAAACACAGGATATCTATGCGATCGGCGATAGTCCAAACGATTTGTCCATGTTTGAAGTCGCCGGACACCGTATCGCCATGGAAAATGCGATTGATGAATTAAAAGAAAAAAGCACCTTTGTCACAAAAAGCAATGACGAAAATGGTGTGGCCTACTTTATAGACCAGCTTCTTTCAGGACAATATGCATAAAGAAAAGACTCCAGAGATTGGAGTCTTTTTCTTTTATTGCACCCGTATACTTCCTGCGTATTTATCTTTCCAATATGTGCTCGTGTTCATATTGGTGATGGTCACGCCGTTTGATAATGTGACATGAACAACTTGTCCGTTTCCGATATAGATGGAGGGATTTAAGCTTGTTGATTGAAAGAACACAATGTCTCCCGGCTTCAGGTCCGCCTTCTCAATCTTAGTTCCGGCATTGTACTGGCTTGTTGCGTATCGAGGCAGGGAAATACCGGCTGCTTTCTGGTAGACATATTGGACAAATCCAGCTGTATCAAATCCTGTCTCAGGTGTTACTCCGCCCTGTTTGTAAGGCACTTCTCCGACATAAAGCGTCGCTTCGGAAACAATCGGATTTTCTTTCGGGATTGTCAGGTTGTCAAATCGGCGAATACCCGTCATCTTCGATTTCCAGTAATCCTCTGACAAATAGGAAATGGTTACTTTTTCTGACCGGCTCGCCTGGATGAACCTGCCTGCGCCCGCATAAATGCCTGCATGTGAAATTCCCGTTTTATACGTATTGCTGAAATAGACGACATCACCAGGCTTTATGTTCTGAGGGGCTACCTTCTCGCCCACTGCCCACTGCTGTTCGGCTGATCGCGGCAGATAAATGCCGAGTGCCTGTTGAAACACATATTGCACAAGCCCCGAGCAATCAAAGCCCTCTGACGGCGTGCTTCCGCCAAACACATATGGGACACCGATATATTTTTCGGCCTCCTGAACGACAGGAACATCAGCCGTTGCCGGATCGGCAGCGATTCGTCTCGCCCCGATATAAGTTCCGCTCCAATAGCTGCTTTGTTTGTAATTGGTGATGATAACCCCTTTTGACTGTGTACTGTGAACCATTTGGCCGTCTCCGATATAAAGGGCGTCATGTGTCGGAACAGTGCCGGTGCTTCCCTCTTTCTTGAAAAACAAAATATCACCCGGCTTCAGGTTTTCCGGCTTTACAGCTGTTCCGATTTTATACTGGTCGTTTACAGATCTCGGCAGATGAATATCAGCCTTACTGAACACATATTGTATCAATCCTGATGGATCGAAACCCTCTTTCGGCGTTTCCCCGCCATATTTATACTGATATCCAAGCAGGTTTTTTGCTTCGCTGACAATCAATTCTGGTGATGTATCAGCTTCCGCAATCTCCGCTTTTGTCATAATTGGAACCAAAAAACAAATGATAACCGCCACAAGCAAAAACTTCTTCCAGTTTGCCAGTGTGTTCACTTTTATTATCTCCTCCTCTTTTTGCAGTTTTAACATCGGTATTTTTTTGAATATGTTAAGAGACTTTTTAATATTTTTACAGAATGAATATGCTGGGCAAATAAAAAGAGAGTGTCTCATCAGACACTCTCTTTTTTGAATTATTTATTGGCGCTTACCGGTTCTTCCTGCTGCTGGATTTTATTCATTTCCATATCAATCTTCTGTTTTTCCTGATCTGTCAGCTGATCATTGAATTTAAAAGCTGACATAAACATGAACACGATGGCTACGGCAACAAACGGCCAGATGGCTTTGACAAATTTCATCTTTATCACTCCGATTATTTAGATTTTAGTTTGTCACTATGATCAATATCAAACGTCAGTTTTCCGTCTTCTACTTTCCAAGCGAAATTAGAGTCTTTCGTCAGTTCGCGAATAATGGTTTTCTGTTTAAGGCTGTCTTTTTTCACAGGCGCAGGTGTCGCTTCATGGATGTCGATCGGTGTCACTTCAAAGCGGCCTGTTCCATTTTTCTTCAGGTGATACTGAACCAGTGCACTGTCTCTTGTTCTCGTCCAGCCCTGGTCAAAGACAAAGTTGCCGAGACTGTAGAAAATGACGGTTCCGTTATATACTTCAATCGGTTCTAAGACGTGCGGGTGATGGCCGACGATGATGTCAGCTCCCGCATCAGACATGGCTCTTGCAAGCTGGCGCTGGCGGTCGTTTGGATCATTGTCATACTCTTGGCCCCAGTGTGACTGCACAACAACGATGTCCGCATGTTTTTTCGCTTCTGAAATCATAGGGATGAAGATTTCAGGATCTGCGGGCAGCACGCCCGGCGTATTCTTTTTAGCCGCGAAATCTTTCCCGGACACATCGGTAAAGCCAAGCGTCGCAATCGTTACCCCGTTGACTTTCTGGTACGAAATTTTCTTTTTCGCATCACTTAAGCTGTATCCCGCTCCAACGATATCAAGATTTTGCTTCGCAAATTCTCCAAGCGTATCTTTCATGCCCTGAACGCCGTAATCCATTGCGTGGTTGTTTGCGCTGTTGAGAACCGTGAAATTCATATCCTTCAAGACTTTCACTGATTCCTTATTCGTCTGCAGATGAATCTCTTTATCTGCTTGTTTATAATTCTTTTGATAGGTTACCGGGTTTTCAAAGTTTCCTGCTACATAATCCGAGGCTCTAAAGATCGGTTCAACATATTGAAAAATACTGTCTGCCCCTTTTTGCTCCGTTACTTTTTCAACATAGCGTCCCATCATAATATCGCCTACAAATGAGGCTGAGAGTACGTCGTCAGAATACGTTTTGACCTTCGGCGTTTCCGCTTTTCCCGCCCACATGAAAGCGAACATAAGGACAAAAACGATCGGAATGGCAATAAATACGTGCTTATTGGTTTTCTTTTTTTGCTGTTTTGTCAGCTTTAGCAGCTTTTCATGAAAGCTCAGTTCTTTTTTCATCGTTTGACACACCTTACATTAAATTAAGTAGTAAACAAACATGATAGCAAAGGTCGCTCCGCTCAATAGCAGCGTGCTTCCGAACGTAATGGTTAAACCTTGTTTCTGAATGGTATTGGCAATTAAACCTGGCACGATGATGCCGATTCCTCGAAATTCTGCGATTTCAAATGGTACAATCGGGTATAGAAAATCAAACGCGATTTTTAGGACGATCCCTGTTATCAGCATGGCAGCGAATTTTCTGCGTCCGTACAAAATCATAAATTTGGATAAACCGTATTTCACGATAACATAAGTGAGCAAGCTCACTAGCAAAACAAGTAAAATAAAGACCGGCTGATTAAACACAAGTCCTAAATATCCCGGTACAACAAGTCCTGCCGGCACGATCCCTGTTTTTTCCGCAAAAATTAAACTGAGTAGTACACCTAAAATTAGTGCGATGTATAAATCTGATCCGAACATGTTTGCATTTCCCCCTAGCTTACGAGCTGCTTAACCTTGTATTCGTGGATTTTTTCAATTAAAGGCTCTGCGGCACCATGAATATTGCCGACGCCATATATGACACGGTTGTGCATTCTTTTCTTTAACAATTCCATAATTTCATCTGTTGACTTATACTCTAGATCATGCAGTTTGTCTGCAGGAATTTTGCCTTCTTCGTAGGCTTTTACGATCGGTTCTGTTGTTTCACCGATTAAGATCAGTTCACTTGCTTCAATATAAGGCAATACGTCATTTGCGAATTGCTGTGTCCGATCGACACGGTCTGCGCGGCAGTTCATGATGATGATCGGATCATCGGTCGGGTAACCGATTTCTTTTACACGTTTCCATATATTCAAAGTAGAAGAAGCGTCGTTTGCGGCAAACCCATTAACAAAGTGCCCAGGCTCGCTCGGACTGATCAGCGGAAGAATTCTCATTGCTCCCGGATCTGGCGGCGCATTCAGCATTCCCTTAAATGCTGTTTCTTCGTCAATGCCGAGTGCTTGAGCCACACCCAGCGCCAGAGAAGCGTTATCAGGGAATACCATGTATTCAAATTTACGTAAATACTCATCTGTAATTTTTGAGTTATCAGCAATGATGACTTTTGTGTTTCGTTCTTTTGCTTTTTGTTTAAAGAACTCGGTATATTCACTATCTGTAATGACAAGATGGCCATTATAAGGAATTGTAGCGGTAAACGCTTCTGCAATTTCATCAAGCGTCGGCCCCATGACATCCATATGGTCTTCTAAAACATTCACAATGACGCCGATATTGGCCTGCAGAAGTTCTTCCTGAAAGATGATTTGATAATCTGGGTTAACAGCCATGCATTCACTGACAATCGCGTTAGCCCCTCTTTCTACTGTTTCTCTCATGACTTCTTTTTGCTCTCCGATATTCGGCCCCTGAGGTTTCCGTTTAATCGGCTTTTCCTCCGGTGTGTCCCAGTAAATCATTCTTGCATCTGTTCCTGTTGTTTTTCCAACAGTCTTGTAACCGGCTTCTATTAATATTCCGGTTGTCAGCCTTGTCACAGTCGATTTTCCGCGGATGCCGTTAATATTCACCCGAACAGGGAGGGCATCAATGTTTTTCTGATGTCGTCGTTTTTCTAATATTCCGATGACCAGTATGACAGCACAGGCTATAATGAGTAACCACATTGCTTTTCGACATCTCCTTCTATATTGTTGTAAATTCATTCATCAGTATATAGAATCACTATGAATTCTCAATCGGCATTATGTAACATAATCTTCCCTAATCGACTAAGCCAAACTTCTCTTTTGAAAGAGATTTTATACCTACAAACTGTTTTCTATTTTTGGAAAACAGCAGGACTTATACCTCATCACTTTTTTTAAAAATCGAAGAGAATGCGCTTTCATTTTTCCCCTGATATCCTTCTGGACGTATAGTCACACCCTGGTGTTTGTGTTTAATATGCATTTCAAATCAATCTTTTTTTCAGCCTGTGTTATCAAGCATCTCCTGCTATCATGCGTGTTTCCGGTTCTTATGAACACAAAATAGTTTTATCCTGTTTCTTAAGGACAAGGTCATAATGTCATCCTTTCTGCATGGAATAAGCAATATGAGGCCCATTCCAAAATGACTAAGGAGGTTCGAGATGAAAACGCTAAACATACGAGTCCGAATTCTCTAACATAATTAAACATTTTCTGGGATGATAGTCTTTTCTGTTTCTCACCATTTACAGGTCTAAACGCATGACTTTGAAACAATTTTAATAAAACTTAATATTTGTTCAAGAAATCTTCATCCATATTTGTGAAGACTTTGTCAAAAAAAGAGTGAAAACCTTAAATTTTTCAATTATATATACAATTTACAAGTAGATTTCTTTTGATATTTTTATTGCTAACTTTGGATTGTTCATGATAATCTATCTATGTAAACGGTTACATAAACAAGGAGGAGCTGTTTTGGCTACAATTAAAGATGTCGCCGGAGCGGCGGGCGTTTCAGTTGCGACGGTTTCCCGCGTCCTGAATGAGAATGGCTATGTACACGAAGAAACGCGAACGCGTGTCATAGCGGCGATGGCGAAGCTGAACTATTACCCGAATGAAGTCGCCAGATCTCTATATAAAAGAGAATCCCGACTGATCGGACTTTTGCTCCCGGATATCACAAACCCTTTCTTCCCCCAGCTTGCCCGCGGTGCGGAGGATGAATTGAACCGGGAAGGCTATCGCCTTATTTTCGGCAACAGTGACGAGGAATTGAAAAAAGAACTTGAATACCTTCAAACCTTTAAGCAAAATCATGTCGCAGGCATTATTGCCGCAACAAATTACCCGGATCTCGAGGAATACAGCGGCATGAATTATCCAGTTGTTTTTCTGGACAGAACACTTGAAGGGGCTCCTTCTGTGTCCAGTGACGGCTATACAGGAGGAAAGTTAGCCGCTCAGGCTATCATTCACGGAAAAAGCCAGCGCATTACGCTCTTGAGAGGACCCGCTCACCTGCCGACCGCTCAAGACCGATTTAACGGCGCTTTGGAAATCTTAAAGCAGGCTGAAGTTGATTTTCAGGTCATTGAGACAGCTTCATTTTCAATTAAAGATGCACAATCGATGGCGAAGGAGCTGTTTGCCGCTTATCCAGCGACAGATGGTGTGATCGCGAGTAATGATATTCAAGCCGCTGCCGTTTTACATGAAGCATTGCGGCGCGGAAAAAACGTGCCGGAGGACATTCAAATTATCGGCTATGATGACATTCCGCAAAGCGGACTTCTGTTCCCGCCACTTTCTACAATTAAACAGCCCGCATATGATATGGGGAGAGAAGCTGCCAAACTGCTTTTGGGTATCATCAAAAAACAGCCGCTGGCAGAAACGGCAATTCAAATGCCTGTCACCTATATAGGAAGAAAGACGACAAGAAAGGAAGATTAAGATGCGTAATATTTGTGTGATTGGTAGCTGTTCTATGGATTTAGTGGTCACCTCGGACAAACGCCCAAAAGCCGGTGAAACGGTTCTTGGCACGTCATTTCAGACTGTGCCGGGCGGCAAAGGAGCAAATCAGGCCGTTGCCGCAGCCAGACTTGGGGCGCAAGTGTTTATGGTCGGCAAGGTCGGAGACGATCATTATGGAACAGCTATTTTGAATAATCTCAAAGCTAACGGCGTTTGCACTAACTATATGGAACCGGTTACACATACAGAAAGCGGAACCGCTCATATTGTGCTTGCTGAAGGCGACAACAGCATTGTCGTTGTCAAAGGCGCGAACGATGACATCACCCCAGCGTATGCGTTAAACGCGCTCGAACAGATTGAAAAGGTCGATATGGTGCTGATTCAGCAGGAAATCCCAGAAGAAACGGTTGATGAGGTGTGCAAATACTGCCATTCTCACGATATTCCGATCATGCTAAACCCGGCACCGGCCCGCCCGCTCAAGCAGGAAACAATTGATCACGCCACCTATCTGACGCCGAATGAACACGAGGCTTCGATTTTATTCCCTGAGCTTACCATTTCTGAAGCTTTGGCGCTTTATCCGGCAAAGCTCTTTATTACGGAAGGAAAACAAGGCGTCCGCTATTCGGCTGGCAGCAAAGAAGTGCTCATCTCGTCCTTCCCTGTAGAGCCCGTTGATACAACCGGAGCCGGTGATACGTTTAACGCAGCCTTTGCCGTGGCCCTGGCTGAGGGAAAAGATATTGAAGCCGCATTGCGGTTTGCCAATCGTGCCGCTTCCCTTTCTGTCTGTTCCTTCGGGGCCCAAGGCGGAATGCCGACAAGAAATGAAGTAGAGGAGCTGCTGTCATGAAAAAACACGGTATACTGAACAGCCATCTTGCCAAGATTTTAGCAGACCTTGGCCACACTGATAAAATTGTCATCGCGGATGCCGGACTGCCGGTTCCCGACGGCGTTTTGAAAATTGATCTTTCACTGAAGCCGGGCCTTCCGGCTTTCCAAGATACAGCGGCAGTACTGGCTGAGGAAATGGCGGTCGAAAAAGTCATTGCTGCAGCTGACATAAAAGCATCCAATCAGGAGAATGCGAAATTTCTAGAAAATCTTTTCTCTGAACAAGAGATTGAATACCTTTCTCACGAGGAGTTTAAGCTGCTGACAAAAGAAGCAAAGGCAGTCATAAGAACAGGAGAATTCACACCATATGCCAACTGCATTCTGCAGGCGGGTGTGCTTTTCTAGAAAGGAGGATGAAACATGCAGATTAAAATGAAAGACATTCATAAAGCATTTGGAAAAAACCAGGTGCTGTCAGGTGTTTCCTTTCAGCTCATGCCTGGCGAGGTTCACGCATTAATGGGAGAAAACGGCGCCGGCAAGTCCACGCTTATGAACATTTTGACAGGCCTGCACAAAGCAGATAAAGGTCAAATCAGCATAAACGGAAACGAAACGTATTTTTCCAATCCAAAAGAAGCGGAACAGCATGGAATAGCCTTTATCCATCAGGAATTGAATATCTGGCCGGAAATGACCGTTCTTGAGAATCTATTTATCGGTAAAGAGATATCCTCCAAGCTGGGCGTCTTACAAACAAGAAAAATGAAAGCGCTAGCAAAAGAGCAATTTGACAAACTCTCCGTCTCTCTTTCTCTTGATCAAGAAGCCGGCGAATGTTCCGTCGGACAGCAGCAAATGATCGAAATCGCAAAAGCGCTTATGACAAATGCCGAGGTCATCATTATGGATGAACCGACCGCAGCGTTGACTGAACGTGAAATCAGCAAGCTCTTCGAGGTCATTACAGCGTTAAAAAAGAACGGCGTCTCCATTGTCTATATTTCGCATCGCATGGAAGAAATTTTTGCGATTTGCGACAGAATTACCATCATGCGTGACGGAAAAACGGTAGATACAACAAACATCTCAGAAACTGATTTTGATGAAGTCGTCAAAAAAATGGTCGGCCGGGAGCTGACTGAACGATATCCAAAACGCACTCCTTCTCTCGGTGACAAAGTATTCGAGGTGAAAAATGCTTCCGTAAAAGGGAGTTTTGAGGACGTCAGCTTTTATGTTCGTTCCGGTGAAATCGTCGGTGTTTCAGGATTGATGGGAGCCGGCCGGACAGAAATGATGAGAGCGCTGTTCGGCGTTGACAGGCTGGACACGGGTGAGATATGGATCGCTGGGAAAAAAACGGCTATTAAGAACCCGCAGGAAGCCGTGAAAAAAGGTCTCGGCTTTATTACAGAGAATCGCAAGGATGAAGGGCTCCTGCTCGACACCTCGATCCGCGAAAATATTGCCCTGCCCAATCTGTCCAGCTTCTCACCAAAGGGTCTCATTGATCATAAGCGGGAGGCTGAATTTGTCGATCTGTTAATCAAACGCCTCACTATCAAAACAGCATCACCGGAAACGCACGCACGCCATTTATCAGGAGGAAACCAGCAAAAAGTGGTGATAGCCAAGTGGATCGGCATCGGACCGAAAGTGCTTATCTTGGATGAGCCGACCAGAGGTGTGGATGTTGGCGCCAAACGAGAGATTTATACGCTGATGAATGAGCTGACCGAACGCGGCGTCGCAATCATCATGGTGTCATCAGAGCTGCCTGAAATTCTGGGAATGAGCGATCGGATTATCGTTGTCCATGAAGGCAGAATCAGCGGAGAAATCCATGCGCGAGAAGCAACACAAGAACGAATTATGACACTTGCCACGGGAGGGCGGTAATATGAAAACGGAACAACTGCAAACAGAACAAAAACGGATTCACTTCGACGGAGTCATGCAAAAACTCGGCCCGTTTCTTGGTTTATTTATTCTCGTTATCATTGTATCTATTTTAAATCCCAGCTTTCTTGAACCGCTGAATATTTTAAACCTGCTTCGCCAGGTCGCCATTAACGGATTAATCGCGTTCGGAATGACCTTTGTCATTTTGACAGGCGGCATTGATCTTTCTGTCGGCGCTATTCTTGCCCTGTCCAGTGCTTTAGTTGCGGGGATGATTGTGTCCGGTGTCGATCCGGTTCTCGCGATCATCCTTGGCTGTATCATTGGTGCCGTACTAGGCATGATCAACGGATTATTGATTACTAAAGGAAAAATGGCGCCCTTTATCGCCACGCTTGCGACCATGACTGTGTTTCGCGGACTGACGCTAGTGTATACAGATGGAAATCCGATTACCGGACTTGGCACAAACTACGCTTTTCAGATGTTCGGACGCGGTTACTTTTTAGGCATTCCTGTACCGGCAATTACGATGGTTCTTGCCTTTGTCATCCTTTGGGTGCTTCTTCATAAAACACCATTCGGACGCCGAACGTACGCTATCGGCGGCAACGAAAAAGCCGCGCTCATTTCAGGCATCAAAGTGACGCGCGTGAAAGTGATGATCTATTCTTTAGCCGGGCTTTTATCCGCTCTTGGAGGTGCCATATTGACTTCCCGCCTGCATTCGGCCCAGCCGACTGCGGGAGAATCGTACGAACTTGATGCTATCGCGGCAGTCGTCTTAGGAGGGACAAGTCTTTCTGGCGGCCGCGGACGCATTGTCGGCACTTTGATCGGGGTCCTGATCATCGGCACACTTAATAACGGGCTTAATCTGCTTGGCGTTTCATCATTTTACCAGCTGGTTGTCAAAGGGATTGTTATCTTAATTGCGGTATTATTAGACCGCAAGAAGTCAGCTTAGGAGGGTTTTCACATGAAAAAGGCTGTATCCGTCATTTTAACGTTATCATTATTTTTGTTAACTGCCTGTTCGCTTGAGCCTCCCCAATGGGCAAAGCCGTCAAACTCGGGGAACAAAAAGGAATTCACCATTGGCTTGTCCGTCTCAACACTTAATAATCCTTTTTTTGTCTCATTAAAAAAGGGTATCGAAAAAGAAGCTAAAAAACGGGGAATGAAAGTCATCATTGTTGATGCACAAAATGATTCATCGAAACAGACGAGTGACGTGGAAGATTTAATTCAGCAAGGTGTTGATGCATTATTAATCAACCCGACTGATTCTTCGGCGATCTCAACGGCAGTAGAATCTGCAAACGCAGTCGGTGTGCCCGTCGTAACAATCGATCGATCTGCCGAACAAGGAAAAGTTGAAACCCTCGTTGCTTCCGATAATGTAAAAGGCGGTGAAATGGCCGCGACGTTTATTGCCGACAAACTTGGAAAAGGAGCAAAGGTGGCAGAGCTTGAAGGCGTCCCCGGCGCATCTGCCACACGGGAACGCGGCTCAGGATTCCATAACATCGCAGACCAAAAACTCCAAGTTGTCACAAAACAATCAGCTGACTTTGACCGCACGAAAGGCCTGACTGTCATGGAAAACCTGCTGCAGGGACATCCTGATATCCAAGCTGTTTTTGCTCACAACGATGAAATGGCGCTCGGTGCTCTCGAGGCAATTAACAGCTCGGGGAAAGACATATTGGTGATCGGTTTTGACGGCAATAAAGATGCGCTCGCTTCCATTAAAAACGGAAAGCTGTCAGCCACCGTCGCTCAGCAGCCTGAATTAATCGGTAAATTGGCTACAGAAGCAGCAGATGATATTTTGCACGGGAAAAAAGTGCAAAAAACAATATCCGCGCCTCTCAAACTAGAAACACAAAAATAATTGTTTGATGTTTAGGAACCTGCGATAACGTGAATAGAGATATAGAATGAATTATTTCTCTTACGTGAGGAGAGGAACGGCATGAACAAACCAACAAAACTATTTTCAACATTAGCACTTGCGGCTGGAATGACTGCGGCGGCTGCTGGCGGCGCTGGCACGATCCATGCTCAACAGCCAGAAACAACGGTAAGCATTGATGATTTATACAGTTATCCGATTGATTCTTATTTGGTATCAGCAGAGGCTCTAAATGTCAGAACGAAGGCTTCCGCATCAAGCCAAAAAGCCGATACGCTGCACTTAGGAGATAGCCTAAAGCTGATTTCCTTCTCAAATGCTGACTGGGCAAAGGTTCAGTATAAAAACGGAAAAATAGGATTTGTCTCCACTCATTACATTGTAAAAGCAGCGACAACGGTAAAAACCAAAACAAAAACAAAAGTATATACATCCGCTGATGGAAAGAGCATTAAGACTCTTCCAGCAGACACAAGCGTTTCTTTTTTAGGCTGGAGTAAAACGAATAAAGGCGGTTTTGATTTTGATTGGGTATTCGTTGATTACGGCGGTGCGACAGGTTATATGAAAACAAAGGATTTACACATGACAAAATAACTGAGAGGGATTCCGCATTTATGCGGAATCCCTTTTATTATGAATTGATTTGTCACATTCCCAAGATATTTCTCAGGAAATATTGTCGTATGCTGTGTCGAAACCTTACATGATCATCAACATTTTTGTTCACGCTAAAAAGCGGAGGTGTAAATATGGATCAATTTGAAGCAGCATATGAATCGTATAAAGCCCGGCAAACAACTGTCGATCAAGAAAATGTTCCATCTGGAAAAGAAGAAATTATTGCGGTTAGAAGAAATGAGGAAGACAATATTATCGCAGTGAAAACCAATACAGGAAGAGAGCTCGACTATCCTACTGCGCTGTCAGAAGCAAAATCAGGAAAACTCGCTCATGTTGATGTCTTCCATAAATACGGGCGTGACATTTTGCGAAGTGAACCGGACGGCATCAAGGAAAATAACCTGTCTGAGCTGCCGGATTTTTAAACAAATACAGCCCTGCCGTATGTTGGACAGGGCTGTATTTTAAACAAAAGGCTGCTGGATGTATTCGGCTAACCGTTTTGCACTGTGAGAAATATCCTCTGTAGCTGCATAATTCACGCCATAGAACACATATGGAGGCAGATACTTCATGCCGATCAGATTACTCGTGGCCTGAAATGGTTTCAATAGCTCACTGATCGAGTAATGATTTGCTCCGCCCGCTTGATATTTTTCCGCTTCGCTCCCTGTTGATACAGCCAACATCAGCTCCTTGCCATGCAAGGCATTTCCTTCTGAACCAAAAGCCCAGCCGTAAGTCAGCACAAGATCCTGCCATTTTTTCAAGAGCGGCGGAGAGCTGTACCAATATAGCGGGAATTGAAAGACAATCCGATCGTATTCCTCGCACAGCTGCTGTTCCTTCGCAACATCTATCGCTTCATCCGGGTATTCCTTATAAAGATCCCGTACTGTGATATTGTCATGTTTACTCAATTCCTCAGCCCACGCCTTATTAACAACTGAGGTCTCCATATGAGGATGCACTGCCAAAACCAATATTTTCATCAGACCACACCTTTACTGTTTTGATGTTATTTTATCTAAAATCAGGAAAAGAGCCAAATAAAAAGAAAGCCCTGCTAAAAGGGGCTTTCTTTTTTTCTTTTATTCAGGGCTTCCTTCAGTTGTTTCGATATCTTTCGCAAAATCAGGGTTATCCAGATTCGCATTAAAGAAATCCGCTGTGTTCGGAAGTCTGAGATTCATGTTCATTTTTTGAGAAATCGTAACCGTGCAATCCTCAAGCACATAGTCAAAAACGTGTCCGCCTGAATTGCGTCCTTCGTCAATGAAGTGCAGGTGATAGCCAGAAACGGCGATTCCGTTTGCATAAGCTGGTGTCAAGAAACCTACAATCGTTCCTCTCACGTTGTCGAAGTTGAAAATCGGCTGTGTTTTGACCGCTTCAACCATTGGCACGTAAGGTTTTTCTTGAAGTTCTACTGTTCTTGTCTGCACCTTTTTAAACAATCCGTCAATGCGAATTGCATAAAATAAGTTTCTGCTTGGCAGCATGCTGTTGATCTCTTTTTCAAAGTCTTCGCGTGTCATTTTCGCATCAATTTTGTGCGTCATGTCCGGTGTAAAGAACGTAAATGAACAGAACGGTGAACGGTCTCCATTTTGGACCGGTGTCGCGGTTCCGTCTGAGCGAAGACGGTAAAATTCGCCGTCAAACCCAATCAGCTCTCCGTCAAGCTTGTTAAAGGTTCCGATACCGAAGTCTCCATATTTCGGAATCTCTGACAGTTCAAAATCTCCGTCATATACTCCGTCTAATAGAGAAGTCATTGTTGATACTTGATAAATCTGGCTCACAGGCTGATCTTTTTGACCACGGCTGAGCACTTGAATGTTGCTTTCTCGTTTCATATTTCCCTTCACTCCTTTTATTTAGTGCTGTTCATAAAACAGTGTCGTGATGCGCAGAGTGCTAGAGAGCTTTCGTTTTCATGAGTTCCCCGAATTCTTTCGGAAGCTTGTCACTTGCTAAATTAATGTTATCACTGTAGTCAACCGGGACATCGATGATGACAGGACCTTCAGCGTTCATGCCTTGACGCAGAACATCTGCCAGCTGGTCTGGTGATTCTACGCGCAAGCCAGTTGCTCCGAAGCTTTCCGCATATTTCACGATATCGATATTTCCGAAATCGACCGCAGATGTACGGTTATATTTTTTCAATTGCTGGAATGCAACCATGTCATATGTGCTGTCGTTCCATACAATGTGTACAATTGGTGCTTTTAGTCGAACTGCTGTCTCTAATTCCATTGCTGAGAATAAGAAACCGCCGTCACCAGAGACAGAAACCACTTTTTCTCCCGGTTTCACCAATGAAGCGCCGATTGCCCAAGGAAGCGCAACGCCGAGTGTTTGCATACCGTTACTGATCATTAATGTTAACGGCTCGTAGCTGCGGAAATAACGTGACATCCAAATGGCGTGCGAACCGATATCGCAAGTTACTGTAACATGATCATCGACTGCATTACGCAACTCTTTAACGATTTCAAGAGGGTGCGCTCTGTCTGATTTCCAATCTGCAGGCACCTGCTCACCTTCATGCATATATTGTTTTAAATCAGAAAGGATTTTCTGCTCACGCTCTGCAAATTCTACTTTCACAGCATCGTGTTCGATATGATTGATCGTGGACGGAATGTCACCGATCAATTCAAGATCAGGCTGGTAAGCATGATCAATGTCAGCGATAATCTCGTCTAAATGGATAATTGTCCGGTCTCCATTGACATTCCAGAATTTCGGATCATATTCAATCGGGTCATAGCCGATCGTCAGAACAACATCTGCCTGCTCTAGCAGTAAATCGCCAGGCTGGTTGCGGAACAAACCGATACGGCCAAAATACTGATCCTCTAAATCTCTAGAAAGGGTACCGGCAGCTTGATATGTTTCAACAAATGGAAGCTGAACCTTTTTCAAAAGCTTGCGAACCGCTTTAATTGCTTCCGGTCTTCCGCCTTTCATGCCGACCAAAACGACAGGAAGTTTTGCTGTTTGGATTTTTGCTATGGCCGCACTGATTGCATCATCTGCTGCAGGACCGAGTTTTGGCGCTGCAACAGCACGCACGTTTTTCGTATTTGTGACTTCATTCACAACATCTTGCGGAAAGCTCACAAAAGCGGCCCCAGCCTGCCCTGCTGACGCTATCCTAAATGCATTTGTAACAGCTTCCGGTATATTTTTTACATCTTGAACTTCTACACTGTATTTTGTAATCGGCTGGAATAGCGCCGCATTATCCAAAGATTGATGTGTCCGTTTTAAACGATCTGCACGGATCACGTTTCCAGCAAGCGCAACGACAGGGTCTCCTTCAGTGTTCGCTGTCAGCAGGCCTGTTGCCAAGTTAGAGGCACCCGGTCCTGATGTGACTAACACGACTCCCGGTTTTCCAGTTAAACGGCCGACTGCTTGGGCCATGAATGCTGCGTTTTGTTCGTGCCGGGCAACGATAATTTCAGGTCCTTTATCTTGTAAAGCGTCAAATACCGCATCAATTTTTGCACCTGGAATGCCAAATACATGTGTGACACCTTGCTCCACTAAGCAATCAACAACAAGCTCCGCCCCTCTGTTTTTCACAAGGGATTTTTGTTCTTTTGTTGCTTTTGTCAACACCCTCACTCCTTATTATGCATTTTAAACGTAAAATTTTAAATATCTTGTGATAAGTTTCACTATACACTCTTTGGAAATTGACCTCCAATATCGATTCGCCTTATGATTAATATGTAATACGAATTATTAACCTATGGAAAGGAATGCATATTGAATGGAGCTTCGCCATCTTCAATACTTTATCGCAGTAGCCGAAGAGCTTCATTTCGGAAAGGCTGCCCGGCGGCTGAACATGACGCAGCCTCCTCTCAGCCAGCAGATCAAACAGCTGGAGGAAGAAGTCGGAGTTACGCTTCTGAAAAGGACAAAACGATTTGTCGAGCTTACCGCAGCAGGAGAAATCTTTTTAAATCATTGCCGCATGGCATTGATGCAAATCGGACAAGGAATTGAACTGGCACAGCGGACGGCCCGCGGCGAGCAAGGCCTTCTCGTAATCGGTTTTGTCGGATCAGCTACATATGAATTTCTGCCGCCGATTGTCCGGGAATATCGTAAAAAATTCCCATCTGTGAAAATAGAACTGCGTGAAATATCCTCGTCTAGGCAGCAGGAGGAGCTACTAAAGGGCAACATTGATATTGGTATACTTCATCCTCCCTTACAGCATACAGCTTTACATATCGAAACCGCCCAAAGCAGCCCTTGTGTTTTAGCTTTGCCTAAGCAACACCCATTGACTTCTAAGGAATCAATTACGATTGAGGATTTAAGAGATGAACCAATTATTACTGTTGCTAAAGAAGCATGGCCTACTCTATACATGGATTTTATTCAGTTCTGTGAACAAGCGGGCTTCAGACCCAACATTGTCCAGGAAGCCACAGAATATCAAATGGTGATTGGTTTAGTCAGTGCCGGAATTGGTATGACATTTGTTCCTTCCTCAGCCAAAAAATTATTTAATTTGGATGTTACTTATCGAAAAATGGACCAAATACAGCTTAATGCAGAATGGGTTATCGCTTACCGCAAAGACAATCATAATCCGCTTATAAAGCATTTTATTCATATTTCAAATTGTCAGCAGACAAGAACTAAAGAGAGTGATGCAGGTACATGAACAATACTTGCAATCTCTTTTTTCTTTTGGGATTCTTATGGAATTTTTATTAATTTAATATAATCGCTTAGTACAACTTTATATCAGTATACGTATACATACAGTACAAATAGTTGGCAAGGACATCAGTAAGCGCAGGACATTAGTTTGATTTTAAAAATGAAAGATAGAGAGGTGAAGTAAATTATTGAGTTCACCGGCATATTCACATTGCTCGCTTTTTTCGTAACAATGATTTTTATTTTCTGGAGACCAAAAGGACTAAATGAAGCTATCCCCGCCACATTTGGCGCTTTAATGGTTTTATTGTGCGGAAGTGTGTCATTGGCAGACTTAGGGGAAATCGGAACAAAAGTCACGGGTGCATCGGTTACAATCCTTGCCACTATGATTATGGCCATTGCACTAGAAAGCTTTGGTTTCTTTTATTGGGTGGCTGCAAAACTGCTCCAACAATCCAAGGGTTCAGGCATCAAGCTTTTTTGGCTAACCAATTTGCTCTGCTTTCTCATGACCATTTTCCTGAATAATGATGGGAGCATTTTGATCACAACTCCAATCCTTTTGCTTGTACTAAAATATTTAGGTTTAAAAAAACATCAAAAAGCCCCATATTTATTAAGCGGTGTTTTAATAGCCACAGCCTCTAGCGCACCGATTGGCGTAAGTAATATTGTTAATTTAATTTCTCTCAAAATCATTGGAATGGATCTATATCTTCACACCGCCATGATGTTTGTCCCTAGTATGATGGGACTCATTTTTATGACTTGTCTACTGTTTATGTTCTTTTATAAACGTCTTCCCAAAAGCCTGCCAGATATACCGGGCCATTTTCAGTCTCTGCGGCATAGAAGGTACCATCCTCTTCATTCGCCATCAGCTCCTTTACCAGAACGAAATCAAACAAAAATCATGTTGTTTGTGCTTGCATTTGTTTTTCTCGTCAGAATGAGTCTATTTGCAGCATCATATACCGGTATTTCTGTTCCTCTAGTCGCTGTCATCGGATCTTTTATCCTGTTGAGCTGGAGATGGATTTATTTCAAAACCTCCCCAAGAGACTTGTTATATAAATCGCCTTGGCACATTTTTATATTCGCTTTTACTATGTATGTCTTAATTTATGGTCTGCATAATATTGGATTCACAGAGTTACTTGTGAGTTATTTTGAACCTGTGGTTTCTGGAAGCCTCGCCCATGCAACTTTCGCATCAGGTATCTCTACTTCAGTTTTTTCTAATCTCTTTAACAACCATCCAGCGTTAATGATCAGTACTTTTACCTTAACTGAAATGACCCTGAATCCTTCAACAACAAAAATCATCTACTTGGCAAATATTATCGGCAGTGATATCGGTTCATTATTATTACCTATGGGAACCTTAGCAACGCTTATTTGGATGCATATATTAAAACAGCATGATGAAAGTATTTCATGGGGCGAATATATAAAAACGACCATTATCATCATTCCGCTGACTGTTCTTTTTACGTTAACATGTTTATATTTTTGGATCAGTTGGTTATTTCTTTAGCACAGTATGAAACGAAAAACTGCCTTCTGCTTTTCAAGAGGGCAGTTTTGTATACACTAGGGAAGATGCATTGTCTTTAGATGATTTAACTTCCAAATGACTGGCTCTCCACTTGCGTTAATAAGCTCAATGATATTATTAGAGACACCCTTTAATAGTCCGACTTTTTCTGGCACCTCTCCCATATCAAATATGACCAATTCACCAATATTTTTTTTGATCTGCTCCTCAAAATTACGCACAAGAGGAACTTTGGAAGGCACGACCGGCAATTGTGAGTTGTCAAGAGTATACGGTGTTTGTTCAGTTGAATAAGGGGTAAACCATTTTAAATGATGCATAGATATAAAAAGTATTTTAAATACGGGTGAGAAAAATACAATATAATCGTTTAAAACATTTGTAACATATCCATGGATCGATCGACCCCCAGTTACATAAACTTCAATAAACTGGCCTTTGACCTTGTTTAATGTATTTCTATATGAAAAAGCTAGAGTTTCTGCCTCTATCATTGGATCTTCCGGATTGATCAAAAATGGCTTCTCAGTACTGGTCATTATTTTCGCCTTGTTTATTTGATGAAGATGCAACAAGGGAATATAAAGATAATTGCAGCCATCAAAAATAACAAAAATATCCTGTCCGATATCTATGAGGGTGCCGACAAACCTTGTATCTCCTGAAATGACAACCTCAACATCTGTGTTAAGGAATTGATTCAAACCTTTCACGATTCTCCTCCTTTAACTGAAAAAGGGCATCACTTAATCTGATGCTCCTCCATTATCTATTAATATTTACGTTTCCAGTGATAGTCTATCGTTCTGACAATCGTTTCATAGCTATAATCTTCCTTTTGTTTTCCTGAACTTTTTATTGAACTTGAATAACCTGGTGATCTTGATGATTGATAATCTGATGATCTTGGCGATCGTTTAGATGATTTTGATGAACTCTTTGAACCTGATGAGCTGTATGATGTTGATGATCGATGATCTGAAGATTTTGATGATCGTTTAGATGATTTTGATGAACTCTTTGAACCTGATGAGCTGTATGATGTTGATGACTGATAATCTGAAGATTTTAGTGATCGTTTAGATGATTTTGATGAACTTGATGAGCTATATGGCTTTGAAGAAATTAACGAACTGCTGTACACTTCTTCTTTTTGATCTGTATCATCGCTGTCTTCCTGATTTTGATGCTCATTCTTTTCATCCTCTTTTTTGTACGACCCTTTTGGGCCTAAGCTGATGCTTTTTATGTGAAAAGGATAGATGCGAAGCACCTCTTGATTTTTCACTATAGTATAATGGCCGTCGGCATTATCTACAAGGATACCCTCAATGGCTTCCGGACCTCCACGATTAATTGAAACCCATTTATGAGTCAGACTCTTAAAAACCTCGCTTAAATAATCAGCTTCCAAGACACCTGATGGCGTCTGTCCTTCTATTTTCAAATCGGGCTCATGTTTACTTATACTCTTTATGTGATGGATATTAAAATACACTACCCCATCCTCATTTGTGTTTAACGCAGCGTAATCATCTCCCAGCCAGACCAATCTTCCTTTTTTAGATTCCGGACCCCCTTGATTAAATTGAACTGATTGGTTCATTAATTGTCCGATTAAGCTATGAAAATCGTCAGCGTCGGGCATTTCCTCAGTCTCAATTGTTGTGGTGCTATTATTGGTATCCTCAGTAATACTTTTCACATGCTCCAACTGATAATAAATTATTTTTTTTTCAGCTTGTAAAGCAATATAATCTGATTTTACAGCAGCTAATTTTCCTTTTTTAGATTCCGGACCTCCACGATATACAGTAACAATTTTATCTTTCATTGAATGCAAAAAGTTATAATAAGATATTTCATCATTTGAATGATACTTCATTCTTCTCTTGCTCATTCAAGTTCCTCCTAGTCACTTATACATAGATGATAAACATATTGCATATATACGTGTCACGTTTATTTGTTGAACTAATTCAATAGCCTAATTGTCGCTTTTTCAGCAGAATACCTATTTTCACACATTCATAAAATACTTAAATTATTTTTAAGGTATTGTGAACGGTTTTTAATATACTCACAAATCACATCCGGCTCACGGTCAAAACGCTCAACATCATTCTTTTTATATGGGTCCATTAAGATAAAAGGCCTAATCCGCTCATACATCGCCATTATTTTCGGTTCCATATATTCTATCGTAAAAAGAGATTGGAGCGTTTTTTCTAACAGGCGCTTGTAGGACTTGCGAAACTCGGATTCATCCAATATCCGGGCGGTTAGTGTATTAAATCCTTGAATTCTTACATAATCGGCAGCCATCCGCTCTCCATGGATATCCCTGCCCCAGGTCGCATCATAATCCCAAGGAATCACCTCAAATAATCCGGTTTCCCCGCTTCTGTATAATGCGTAGTTGTGGACAAATCCATCATAGTTCGAGGTGAATACAATACCGGCAAGCCAGCGCAAATACTTATCGACATCCACATGTTTTGTCACTTCTGACTTAAACTGAGCTTTAGGGACAGTATTAATTTTAAAAATCATATCCTGTAAATAAAAATCATCTTCCACAGTCCCTGTCTTCTTTTCATATCCAAGCTCCAGCGACGTCTTCGTTTCCTTTTCCAAATCGCTCATCAGAGAAAAGTTAGCATCATCATCCACCGCGTAAAAAATCGCGCCATCAGCCAGCTTCCTTTTCGCCAAATAATATTCATCTACGGATTCAAGTTCAAGATAAACCCCTTCATTCTTCCCATTCACCTTTACAAACACAAACTCTGCCTTTGGAGACAGTGTCCCTAGCTCCGAGAAAAAATCCAGAGACAATTTGTTTCTCATCAAGGAAGGGTCTTTATACTCCGCATTTAAGTGAATCTCTCGCGCGCCGCGGAATGTTTTCGGCTGATAAAAGGAAATATGGTATGACTTCTTTTTGAAGTCTCTGATATGTGATCCCCGATAAGCGATATCGATATCCAGCCTTTTTTGATTTACCTTCATCACAGCTGGCACCGGATCATCGTCCCATATATCCTTTTTTAATTCACGCAAATCTTTTGGATGAACAAACAGCTGATAAAGCGGTAAATTGGATTGATTCTTCATCCATAATCCTCCTTACAAATTTTAGGCTTTTATTTTTATAAGATCTCAGCGGAACACTTATACACTTTTTAAAACCGCGCGTACTATGAGGGTAGTAAGGATCTTCATCCTTAACATCATTTTTAAAAGGAGGATTTCAAATTGGGCCACTATTCCCATTCTGACATCAAAGAAGCGGTGAAATCCGCAAAAAAAGAAGGTTTAAAGGATTATTTATACCAAGAGCCTCATGGAAAAAAACGCAGTCATAAAAAGTCGCACCGCACTCACAAAAAATCTCGCAGCCATAAAAAATCATACTGCTCTCACAAAAAATCTCGCAGTCACAAAAAATCATTCTGTTCTCACAAAAAATCTCGCAGCCACAAAAAATCATACTGCTCTCACAAGAAATCACGCAGCCACAAAAAATCGTACCGTTCTCACAAAAAATCTCGCAGCTATAAAAAATCTTGCCGTTCTTACAAAAAATCTCGCAGCTATAAAAAATCTTGCCGTTCTTACAAAAAATCTCGCAGCTACAAAAAATCTTGCCGTTCTTACAAAAAATCTCGCAGCTATAAGAAGTCATGCCGTACACACAAAAAATCTTATCGTTCCCATAAGAAATACTACAAAAAACCGCACCACCACTGCGACGACTACAAAAGACACGATGATTATGACAGCAAAAAAGAATACTGGAAAGACGGCAATTGCTGGGTAGTCAAAAAGAAATACAAATAATCTAAGTTTTCATTGTTTCAATAGGCTGCCGGCGGAGGTACGGAAGCCTATTTTTTTATTTGCCCTGTATTAGATATATGTCATGACATAACATATGCAACCCGCATCATTTGGTTTCCTTTAAACCATTTCGTTATAATCAAGGTATCCTAACGATAAAGGCGGTTGTTGCTATGTACATATTTCAAGCTGATCAGCTTAGTGCCAAAGACACATACAAGCTATTGTCAGGTACCGTTATTCCCCGCCCCATTGCATTTGTGACAACACTTTCTTCAGAAGGAGCGGTCAATGCCGCGCCTTTCAGTTTTTATAACGTCGTCAGCTCAGATCCTCCGCTTCTCAGTATTTCTGTTAACAGGACGAAAGGACGCCAAAAAGATACAGCGCGAAACGCAGTGGAGAACGGAGAATTTGTCGTTCATGTCAGTGATGAAGCCATCATTGAAGATATCAATGAAACAGCTGCAAGCTTAAGGCCGGATGAAAGCGAACTTACACGCACCTCACTTCATCCTGTTGAAAGCAAAGCTGTTTCAGTTCCCGGCATTAAGGAAGCCCGCGTTCGCTTTGAGTGCAAATTAGAGCGGCATATTACCTTTGACAATGATCAAGGCATCACTACAGCAGATCTGCTCATCGGAAGAGTTGTCTGCTTCCACCTAGATGAAAAGGTGTATGATGCAGAAAAGGGATATATTTTAACGGATAAATTAAAGCCTGCCTCACGATTGGCGGGAAATCACTATGCCAAGCTGGGGGAAGAATTCACACTGATTCGTCCCAGCTGAAGAGAAGGACTATTTAAATAGAAGAAACTAGTCAAAAAGACCTTATGATTACAAAATATCGCCTGTAAATAACTGAAAAAATATCAAAAAAAGAACACCCAGAGTAAGCTCGGGGTGTTCTTTTATGAAACGTTTTTCCTTTTTCTTCGTATAAAGGTAGATGAGGAGGAATTGGAATGACAAACTTTTGGATTTTAATGCTGATCGCTATTACCATCAGTCTCGCCTCTCAATTTTTTATAAAGAAAAAATACGGTATTGATAAATCCGGCTGGCGATATAAGCATGTCAGCAATACACACAAATGGATCGAAATCACTTTACTTATTTTGTTTGTGGTTTCACTCTCCTTTTTTCCAGTTGAATATTTGCTTCTTTTATTTTTTATTGTGATTGACTCAATACGAATTTTTATGGAGTGGCATTATAGACCTGAAGATAAACAGTATATGTACCACATTGTAGAGGTCTCCCTTATGTTTATGCTTTTGATTTATATTTGTACCCTATAGTTATTTAAATCCCCACAGCCGCTCCGTCTCCCCGAGGATCGGCTCCGCCTTGGAGAAAGCCTTCTTCATCAACTTTGATTGCAGCCGCGTGTCCCATCAGCGGATCATAGTCACCGACAACCTCCACGAGATGCCCGCTGTCTTTCAGTTTTTGGATTGTTTTGTCTGTGAATCTGCCCTCGACTCTAAGACCTTCGTATTCCTCTCCCCACGTTCTGCCCCATACCCAGCGCGGTTCGCTGATTGCCTGTTGTGGATGCATTCCGTAGTCCAGCATTCGGGTAATGATGGCCGTCTGGGTCTGCGGCTGGCCTTCGCCGCCTTGTGTGCCGTACAGAATTTTTGGCTTTCCGCCTTTACAGACCATAGCCGGCATCAACGTATGGAAGGTGCGCTTTCTCGGTTCAAGCGTGTTGACATGATTTTCATCCAGTGAGAAAAATGATCCGCGGTTTTGCAGTAATATGCCTGTATCACCGGCAGTGACTGCCGAGCCAAATTCAAAGTACAGGCTTTGAATGAATGACACTGCGTTGCCATCCGCATCGATTACGGCCGCATATGCCGTATCACTTCCCACCGGCCTGCTTTCTGCCGGTTCTGCCAGATAGCCGATTTCTCCCGCCAATCGTTTCGCATAATTTTTATCTAAAAGCCTTTCAAGCGGAATGTCAGCAAACGCAGGGTCAGTCAAAAAGGCATTCCGATCTACAAAACTCTTTTTCAACGCCTCCACAAGCACATGATAATACTCAAATGAACCGTGCTCGATTTGGGTGAAATCATAGTTTTCCAAAATGTTTAGTGTTAATAAACCGGTAAATCCCTGAGAATTCGGCGGCGCCTGATACACACTGTATCCTCGATAATCACTTGATACAGGCGCTGCCCACTCACCCCGATGCGCTTTAAAATCATCGATTGTCATGTAACTGCCGTTATTCTGTAAATGTGAGACAATCCGCTGAGCGAGATCTCCTTCATAAAATGCGCTTCTTCCTTTTTCAGCAATCACATTCAGACTGTCTGCAAGCTCTTTTTGCAAAAACCGCTCTCCCGGGACAGGTGCTTTGCCCCTTCTCGTGAAGATGTCAGCCGTGTAAGGCGTGGAAGCCAGCAATTCAATATTCTTTTCTGTGTGACGACACTGATCAGCTGATACAGGAAACCCATTTTGGGCATAATCGCGTGCGGGCTCCAATACATCTGCAAGAGACAGACGCCCGTACTCCTTCAGGACCGCATCCCAGCTATCAACCATTCCCGGCACGGTAATGGCACTGTCAATCCCCCGCAGCGGAATCGCGCTTTTTCCCTTATATACATCTCTCGTTACGTTTTTTCCTGAACGGCCGCTGCCATTGTAGACTTTTACTGCCTTTGTTTCCTGGTGAAAGGTTAGCCAAAAGGAATCCCCGCCAAGTCCGGTCATATGCGGATACACAACCGCAAGACAAGCACTCACCGCAACAGCAGCGTCAAACGCGTTGCCTCCCTTGTCTAGTATGCGGTTTCCGGCTTGAGAAGCGAGGTAATGCGGACTGACGACCATTTGCTTTGTACCGATGACAGATCTGTTCATCACAAGTCCCCTTTTTTAAGAAATTTTCTTCAGTATAGGGAGCCTGATTTTTCACATCTACTGATCCGGCAGAAAAACTGACGAACTTTCTACTTTTCGCAAATAACAAGATATTTTTTCGTTCATTTCGAAAACAAATGAAAAATTATTATTTCGATACGTAACTTTTGTGATAAAATGATTGCTAAAAGGCTACGAAAGCAGGTGGAGCAATTGAGTCATGAATATCAAATCCCCAACCTTGTACTTGATGAGACTGATAAACAAATTCTCACGATTTTGCATGAAGAAGGCAGAATTTCTTATACGGATCTTGGCAAAAGAGTCGATTTGTCACGGGTCGCCGTGCAGGCCCGTATCAACCAATTAATTGAAGCCGGTGTTATTGAAAAATTCACCGCTGTCATCAATCCCGCTAAAATCGGCATTCATGTTTCCGTGTTTTTCAATGTCGAGGTAGAACCGCAATTTTTAGAAGAGGTCGCTCTTAAGCTTGAGGAAGAGCCTGCGGTCACCAGCCTTTATCACATGACAGGCCCGAGCAAGCTGCATATGCATGGGATCTTTGCCAACGATCAAGAAATGGAAGAATTTTTAACAAAACGGCTGTATCCATTGCGAGGCGTCGTCAGTGTTGATTGCCAGATGCTGATCAAACGATACAAAAGCCGTATGGGAATGAAGCTGTAAAGGAGAGAAACGAATGAAAAACCATCCTTATCGGGATATGACGGCCGCAATGGTTCGCACCGGCATATTAGGGTTCGGCGGCGGACCTTCCGTGATTCCGCTGATCCGCCATGAAGCGGTCAATAAATATAAATGGATTGACGATGATGAATTCGGAGAAATATTAGCAATCGCTAATGCGCTTCCCGGACCGATTGCCACCAAAATGGCTGCTTATCTGGGCTTTAAGCTAAAAGGCACAATAGGTGCAGTTGTGGCGACCCTCGCCCACATTCTGCCTACATGTCTTGCGATGGTGGGCTTGTTTGCGGCTGTAAATGTGTTAAGCCATTCAGCAATTGTTGCAGGTATGATTGGTGCTGTCACGCCGGTAATTGCGGTCATGCTCGGAATCATGGCGTACGAGTTTGGCCAAAAAGCGCTTAAAGGTTTCGGCTGGGTCACCGGTATCCTGTTTTTTATCATCGCTTTTATCGGCCTGCAAACTTTACAGATTAATCCCGGCCTTGTCATTATCATTTTCTTAGCATACGGGGCGTTTCATTTTAAACTGAAAGACAAAATCACAAATAAACATTCAAAAGATAAAGGAATGTCAGCCTCATGATATCGATCTATTTATTTATGGCGTTTTTTATCGCAAACCTACTGGGATATGGCGGCGGACCTGCGTCTATCCCGCTAATGTTTGAAGAAGTCGTAAACAGATACAGCTGGCTCTCAAACGATCAATTCTCAAATATGCTCGCACTTGCGAACGCATTGCCGGGCCCGATCGCCACGAAAATCGCTGCGTATGTCGGCTACAGCGCAGGCGGGTGGCCCGGCTTCCTAATTGCCCTGATCGCAACCGTCGTACCGTCGGCGCTCGCATTGATCGTCCTGCTGCGCATCATCCAGCGCTTCCGCCAATCACCTGTCATCAAAGGCATGACGCTGTCCGTCCAGCCTGTCATCGCGGTCATGATGCTCATTCTTACCTGGCAAATCAGCGCAGACGGCATCAAAGCGATCGGCTGGATCCAATCGATCGTGATTGCGGGAATTTCGCTCCTTGCCATGACAAAATTCAAAATGCATCCGGCATTTTTGATTATCGCGGCGTTTTTATATGGGGGCCTTGTGATCCCTCATTTATAGAAAAAAGCACCTTGACAGGTGCTTTATTTATTTTGGCCCAGAAATGCCGTTTGATATGACAGCTGTTTCTTCTCCTGCGTCACTCTTGATGATGTGCTTGACTTGCAGCGTGGTTCCTGCCATTCTCACAGATTGCTTCAACTGGGACGAATTGGTTTCAACTTGTATCCAAACAGGAGGCTGGACCTTCCAAAATAAAAAGAATGCAAGAATCAGCATGCCAGCAACGACCGACAGCAAAAACTTCATATCGCATCGCTTCTTTTCAGTAAGCGGCTCGCAGCGGACAGCGCCTGATGATCACGAAGAATATCGCCTGGACGATTGCCTTCTCCCAGCACATAACCTTTAAAGGGCATTCCCATAAAATGAAAAATATGTTCGAATTGCTGAATCAGCGGCAGCCCTTTTATTTTTGGATTGTCTCCGCCCACTGCTATTACATATGCCTGTTTCACTGACATTTGCTGTTTAAAATCAGGAAATCTCGGATCTCTCAACGTCTGTGACCAGCGATCAATAAACAGCTTTAATGTCCCTGACATGCCAAACCAATAAATTGGGGTGGCGAATACAAGAATATGGCACTGCAATATCCGTTCAATGATAGAATCGTAGTCATCTTGAACAGGACGAAAGCCGCCTTGGGCGTGACGCAGATCTTCAATTGGCTGGATTCGATATTTCCGCAAATGAATGTGCTCTGTATCGAATCCTTGAACAGCCTTCTCCGCAAGAATATCCGTATTTCCGCCAGACCGAGTTCCGCCGTTAATAACCGCAATTTTCATGATGCATCTGCTCCTTTGTTTACGAATGATTTTCTTCATCTTATAATGGATTCATCAATCAATACAGATGATTATTTCGATTAATCCAATCGCTAAAACCGATTTAGAAAGGAAGAGAACAAGTGGAATTGAAGCAGCTGATCACCTTTATTACGGCGGCAGAACATGTAAACTTCACCCTAACCGCCAAAATGCTTAATTATGCACAATCAAGCGTTACCTCTCAGATCAAATCACTTGAAGAAGAAATTGGGACGCCTTTATTTGAACGGCTCGGCAAGCGGCTTATCTTGACAGAAGCAGGAAAAACGTTCAAATCTTATGCGCAGAAGATCATTGCGTTAACAGAAGAAGCGAAAATGGCCGCAAATCAAGTAAGAGAAACAACCGGAACCTTAAAAATCGGGGCGACGGAAAGCCAGTGCACATACCGCCTGCCCCCTATCATAAAAGAATTTAAACAGGCTTTTCCCCAAGTAAAGCTCATATTCAAACCATATATCTCCAATGAACAAGCGAAAGAACAGCTCTTACAGGGCCAGCTTGATATCACCTTCATCTTGGATGTAAACCGGATGGAAGACGCACTGCACGTTGAATCTTTGATTCAGGATGAGATCAAAATGGTGGCTGCTAATGACCATCCTTTTCCTGCGGATTTACCAGTAACATTGAAGGATCTTCAAAACGAAACTCTTCTGCTGACAGAGGACGGCTGCTCGTACCGCACGCTCTTTGAGAACAATTTGCATGACTCCGGTGTCTATCCTAACAAATTGGAATTCGTCAGCATAGAAGCCATCAAACAATGCGTGATGGCCGGACTTGGGATTGGAATCTTGCCTGAAATGACAGTAAAAGATGATATTGCAGCAGGCCGGATGAAAGAACTCAATTGGCAGAGCGATTGCCCCGTTTTCACTCAATTAGCATGGCATAAGGACAAGTGGATGTCTGCGCCATTAAAGGCTTTTATCGATTTGACACGGAAAACATTCAAATAAAACCTCTCCACAAGGACGACAAGGTTTTTGAGACCATGAAAGCACACACATACAAAAAAACACTTGATGACTTAGAGCCCCAAGTGTTACACGTGATTTTTCTGTAAAACGTTCGCAAAACATGCGTCTCAACGTCAGCCAGGCGGACAGGGATCGGCAGCCTGCTTTCTTGATTGATCAAGCTCATCGTGATCTGATAGCTGCTGTCTAAATCAATATAATTACCGCAAGACAAGAAAATAGGCTTCACGTCCCGCCGCGTTCGCAGCGCCCGGCCATATACCTCGCCGTCAATGAGAATATCGGTGTATGCACCGACTTCATTTTCAGGCATCACGAAATCATAGCCTTTGATTTTGAGATAGGTTTTCGCAATCCCAATCGTCGGCTTGCCCAGAAAAAAAGCCGCATGGGTGGCAACGCCCATATGGTTGTAATGCAAATATCCGTTGCCATCAAACAAGAAGACATCCGGCTCCGTCTCCAGCTTTTTCGCCGCCTCGATGATCAAAGGCAGCTCACGAAACGCAAGAAAACCGGAAACATACGGCACGCTGATTTTCCCCATGCTGTGCACTTTTTCAATGACTTCTTTTGTATCAGCGTCAATCACGATAATACTGCACACTCCGTATGGTTCTCCGTTCTGCTCCCAATAGGCGAGATCGACGCCTGCGCAGGTGTTGATGGAGTCTAGGTTGATGGAGGTGGATAGGTTGATTTTATGGATAAGGGATTGTTGTGTTTTTACAAATTCTTCTCTGTTTAGGTTGAAAGAATGTATTTGTTTAACATGCATCTAAAATCAATCCTACCTCCTGTTAACTAGTGTCTGTTTTTCTTTGTATTCATTTTTACTTTGAAAACTTACAACTCCAGGTTCTGCAAACTTTATTAATAGTTCTAATTAAATGTTTAACTACATTTCATTATTCGTAACTTTGTTTAATATAAATTCTATATTTTTAACTATTTCAATATGGCTATTTGTCTGAAATTCATATATGGGTTGATCCCAATCCTCATTTTGCATCATAACTAGTTGATAAAATCCATTAGCATCCGCATCTGGATACCAACCTAAATCAAGTAAGTAATTTTTACGAGAGTATGTTAATTGCATTAAATCTTGTGAAAAAAACAACCATTTTTCATCGTCTGGTGCTAGGTTTTTCGGATCAATTTCTCTAAAACTGTTTTGATTTATGGTCCATCCTTTTGGAATCCTTAAGGGTTGTAAACTTATTTCTGGCATTTTTTTTATCTTTCTCATAAAAGCCTCCTATTACTTATCAATACCAAGTTGTTTTAAATACTTATCTAATCGACTTCCAGCAATCGGATGACCATGATATTCACCACCAGAAAACTCCGCTCTAATCCAGCTTGTTGGTGTACCTAGATCATAACCGACTGTTTTTCCTGCATCATAAATGAAATAATAGTTGTTATTTCCATTATCAATAATATGACCTTTTAGAAGTGCCTCTTTTTCTAAAGCTTTGTTATTCACATCTGGTAAGTACTGAGCAGCTTTTTTACCTGTCATACTAAAACGTTTTGCTTCTTCAGGTGTTTTAGCCTTAACATGTTTATGACCATGCGGAGTAAACGAAGCATTATTAAGCATCGTTCTAAATTCTTTACGACCATAATATCCATCGTGAGCTACTTTATCGTGATTTTTAGAAATGTTAGGACTATGAGAGCTTCCCTTACGACCGCCATCACTACCATCTTCACAATCCCAAGATCCTTAACAGCCGTCTTTTCCACATCTACACGTACTGTCGGGATTCCGAATGTAAAGCCCTCCGGAGTTACTGGGCGTTCTGCGTATACGCGGACGTTTGTTGGGACTTTGAATTGTTTTACTTTTTCTAGTGTTTTGTTTGCTTTTTGGACTTTTGAATGGGTTGCAAGCGGGATGCCTTTATCAATATGTTTCGCCAATGCACCGGCTCCAACCAAGCTCAATGCCGCTTCGAGCGCCCCTTGCTTCCGCTTCTCCTCAGACACTTTGTTTCCGAACATATCCCGGCCTGTGACGGCTTCTGAGAATCCGTTTGACGCTACAAGGCCGTATGCACCCATTTCTGTCATTTTGAGAATGTCTAAGGATTTGCCTGTTTTGTAGGCGTCTAATGCGTGTTCAGCAGCGATAGCTGCTTTTCCGGTTTTGTAGATGGCTTTTCCGCCTTTGAAGGCCCGGCCTGCCCAGCCGACGACTGGTATATATCCCACGGCTGCCATGGTGCCGACTGTGACGCGTTCAAAGCTTATACTTATTTACGCTATATAAAACAGTGGACAACAATCTAATAAAAAAACCTTGAAAGGCTTCAGTGCCAATCAAGGTAGAAAATCAAACCAACTCGAAGCGTTTATTTGTTTTTAATAATGCCTTAAGATTTTTTAACAATACTATTAATTCCTTCAAATATAATATCTCTCATAACTTCATTATTACTGTTATAATTTCTTTCATTTCTAATTTTATTAAAAACCTGCTTTATAACCCCATCAATCATTATTGTTAATCCTTCTATATCTTCTTCACTCCCCTCCTTTTTAAAACTTTCATTTATTATTACCAAGCTATCATCTTTTGACATTTTATTTTCTCCTTTACTCTCTTTCTTTCTCATTAAAAACTTTGTCTATATAATTTACATCATCAAAAATCCAGTATCTATCCTCTTCAGGAATATAACTAGTAAAGTCTTCCCGAACCCCTGTCCAATTATTAGGAACATAATTTTCAAAAGGTAATAACTCAGGATACAGCGAAAGAAGCATTTTTTGATTAAAGTCTATATATAATGATGGCCTTAATTCTAGAATAGTACTTTCATAATCCTGATGTTCAACTAACTTCTTTAATTCTGAAGACGGGATAATATAGTCAGTATATTCTTTTAAATAAAGACGATAATTATCTTCATTTACAACTGAAATGTTATTTCTTAGAGAAAGAGCAAAGTCCATATCAAAACTAAACCCGTTTTTTTCATAGGCTTCTTTATATTTCATGATATCTAGTATCCAAACATCTCTTTCTGTTAGATACCATGAGAATTGAGAAGAAGTCTTTACCCCGACTATTATATTTTGGGCATACTCCGGTTTTAATAACAACGAAAACACCACTTTCTCATTCTATTTTTTTGGCTGAATGCCCATATTCCTCTAACCACTCTATCCATGGTTCCGCCGGAAGTTCATAACTAACTCCCGGTGTCGTAGGATCAACAAGCTTTGGAGCAGTTCTCCCCTGGTTACGAGGGTTTTTAGTATATCCATACTGATCAATTACTGTCTCCTTGATTAAATCATCAACCTCTTTAGGTACCTTAAATTCTACAATTTCTCCGCCTGGTCTTGCTACATCTCGATAATATTTAGCGTGTTCTAAATTGTAAGCACTTATGTTTAAATCAGCATTTTTAATAGGAATAACAATGCTTCCATTACTATTTACTTTAATTCTATACTGACTTGTTTTATTTCCCGCTCCTCCGCCTTGAACTCTGTAATAACTTACTGATTGTTCGACAGGATCGACAGATTTTTTACTTGATTGTAACTTATCATTATTTACTTTCTTCGTATATAATTGTTTCTTCTCTGGCTTTAAGTCAAATGTATGGCCAGTCGAAGTAACAATCTGTTCTTTATTTATATGACCACTTTGCTTAATTTTAGAAAAAGAATAACTCTTATCAAGATTTCTTCCCATCGATAGCGTATTGTCAACCGACTTCGCCAATGCACCAGCACCAACCAAGCTCAATGCCGCTTCCAGCGCACCCGTTTTCCGCTTCTCCTCAGACACTTTGTTTCCGAACATATCCCGGCCTGTGACGGCTTCTGAGAATCCGTTTGACGCTACAAGGCCGTATGCACCCATTTCTGTCATTTTGAGAATGTCTAAGGATTTGCCTGTTTTGTAGGCGTCTAAAGCGTGTTCAGCCGCGATAGCTGCTTTTCCGGTTTTGTAGATGGCTTTTCCGCCTTTGAAGGCCCGGCCTGCCCAGCCGACGACTGGTATGAATCCGGCAGCGGCCATAGCTCCTGCTGTCACACGCTCTGCGGTGGAGAGTTTTTCTCCGGTAACCGGATCAACGCCTTCGGTTGCTCTTTTATAATCATAATAGCCAGTGACTTCTCCAGTAAAGTTGCAAACTCCATCCCATGTTTTTTCGTACCACGGTTTGTTTGCTTCTTCCTCGGCTTTTTCCTGGAGCCGTCTTGCTTCTGCTTGCTGGGTTTTTGCATCGATATAGGTTGTTCCTTGATTTTCTACTTCAATGACGCTTTTGTAGACTTCATTGCTGTGGAAGGCTTTTTTGTCATAGTACATAGGAGAAGCGCTCTTCCCATTGCTGGTGGCCTGCATGAGAACGGAATATTTGGTGAGCACTGCGTTGTCCAGAGATTCTAAATTTTGATATTCAGTTGTCAGGGATTCATCAAGCTTATCGACAGCTGTGATCGTGTCACGTCTGATTTTTTGGGCATCGCCCATCTTATCTGCATAGTCGTCAAGCGTATACATGTCGAGGTCAATAATATCGCTGATGCCTGACAAAATAGAATCGATTTCTTCTTTATGGGCGGAGACAATCTCTGAGGCTTTCAGGTCTCCATTGGGCAGCTCATGATCCAAAAAAGAAGTTTCCACATATGAATCATTCAGTTCTTGATCTTTAATATCTCCTGAAATGCCATTTAAAAACGCAATTTGAGCAGAGACAAGCGTCAGCCAGCTGTCTACGATTTCCGCCTGTCCCTGAAAAAAATCTTTAATATTGTCCGCGCCTTTTCCTTTAAAATTATCGCCTAAATCTGCAACTCCCTGAAACGCTTTTTTCAGCGTATTCAGCTGCTCCTCAAGCGTCTCATATTGCTTTTTTCTGCTCTTCGCTTCTTCGATTAAAGATTTAGATTCAAATACTTTGCTCATCGCACTGCCCTTTCTTTTCTATTTTACCGCTATCGCCTCGTCCTGCTCTTTGAGTGAATCTACATTATCCTTTGTATCCTCGATATTTTTCTGTACCGCTTTTTTATAATCTCCGAGCATGGTTTTGATGTTCTCCTCACGCTCATGGTATTTTTTCGTATAATCGAGTTTGTTTTTTCCATTGGACCCCGCGGCGCCGATTGATACGTCAGCAAGCGCATCTTTGACAGAATCCAATGTTTTGATGACTGTGTCGTACTTCAGCTTAATTTCTGACATAAAAAAAGATCACCACCATTTTAGTTTACTAATTTGTCTTCCTGCTTCTTCTACGAAATCTTCTCCTTTAGCAAGAAGGTCGCCTGCGGCATTCGCTGCACTTTTTGTCAAATTCAGCTCAAATTTCTCTGTCTCAAGCCAGAATATTTTGCTTTGAATCGAAGCCATATACTCGTTATATTTATCATTCACAATCTTGGATGCTTCCGATTTCGCCTCTTCTCTTCCCTTGTCGAAATCATCGGCTTTTGTTCCCGTCCAATGCTTGCCCAATTCCGGTTTCACAATTTCTTTGATTTCAGTGATTGCCTCTTCTTGCAGTGTGTCTATGTCCTTTTTTGCTTTTTTCAGCTTTTCGATCTTGTCTTCCACGTCGGAAATTTTTCCGTTGAGCGAACTTTTGATATCCGCTAGCATACTTTCATAACCCATCTGAATCACCTCTTAATACTCAAAAAGTCGTATGGAGGGGCTGATGAAGATAGACTTTTCCATACTTTATTTCCATATATTATATTTTAAAATAGCCAGAAGGCGGCTTAAATAGGGTAAATGGCTTAATTTAGGCATATAACGCTCTTGGAATGTAGGTATTTGATCTTGTTTTTGTTCGTTATACAGCTAATAAAAGCGTTTTATCAAATAGAAATACCTAATGTCATAGTTATAAAGGCACTTGAAAGAAGCAGATTTTGTTGGCCTGCCTCTTACCGTGCTGAGCTTATTGTTCATCAGGTCGATCACGTCTGATTTTGTCATTTGGCTTCTATTATTCCCCCCTTCTGACCCTTTGGATCAAAAGCTTGTATTAGCTGCAGTCCCAGTTATACAGAACGTTTGAAAAGTCTTTTTTCCTTAGATCGTCAGGTGTGATGAAAAAATTGGCGATACCGACGTCTCCCCACATTGAATCGATATCATCGTCTGAATCAATTTGTAAAAGCATGATGGTGTGTTCTTTATATGCGTATTCCCGTGGATCATGCTGGGTAAAAGAAGCGTATCCGCCGATTTTATGGCCAAATCCGTTTTCAGCCAGTTCATTATAAATGTCTTCTTCATCCTCGCCGAACTGACCAAAGAACTCCATTGTTTCCATGCCCGTATACTGCTCAAATTGAAAATCTGTAGGCAGCACCCATTCCGAAGATTTCACAGGCTCGACTGCCGCTTCTGATAAAATCGGAAAATCACATTCGCCTGTGCCAATAAATGAAAAATCAGAAACAAGCTCGTCTTCGTTTTCTATGATATTTTCAAAATAGATCACTCTGAAATCCTTTTGTTCACATCGATCGTCAAAATTCAATCCATAGACGTCATCATGAACAGAAATGTAGAACTGCAGGATACCTGAAGAAGGGTAGCCGTCAAGCTGGGGAATGTGCGAGAAATTAATCTGTGCCAGAAGCTTCATCGGCTGTCCATTTTCATCAGTCGGGTATGTTTCATGCTTGGGGAAATAGGGATCACCGGCAATTTTGCTGTCATATCGTCCTGTTTTCCCTTTTCGGACATTCAGTTTCACGTATTCTTTCGCTGATTTCTCCAGCAAGTCGCGGTACGGTCTCATTTTTTCGGGCAGATGATTCATCAGATTCTCTCCTTTTCCGGCATCTCCAATTATTTTTGGAAGGTTTTATTTTCTGGTTTTCTTCTAATGTTTTTCAAACGAATGTTTAAAGAAGACCTACTTCTGCATAATTTTCCAAACAATAGTTAAATAGTAGCAAATGTATTCAGCACCCCGCAATAGATGAAAAAAAGACTGGTGCGCAACCAGCCTTTCTTTTTCATCTATTGAATTGCACCTGACGGAACAACCGCCTTCCGACCGACAGAATAATACTCCACTCCTACAGCCGCAGCCTCATCCAATGTGTAGCAGTTTCTGCCGTCAAAAATGAGCGGCTTTTCCATCAAATCCTGATAAGCCGCTAACGGAAATTGTTTAATGTCAGCCCAGTCGGTTAAAATCATGACGGCGTCAGAACCTTTGACAGCTTCCTCGATCGTCTCTTTATATTCAACAGCTTGCGGGAGAACATGCTTTGCATGGCCGACTGCAATGGGATCGTAGGCTCTAATACGGGCGTCGAGCGCAGCGAGACGGTCTGCAATAACAATTGACGGCGCTTCTCTCATATCGTCGGTATTCGGTTTAAATGACAGGCCTAAAAGGGCAATCGTTTTTCCCGTCACCCCGCCGAGCCTGTTCAGCGCTTTATCAACCAGCATCGCCTGCTGATTGTTGTTGACTTTGATAACCGATTTCAGCAGTTCAAAATCATGCTCGACATTGCCGGCAATTTGCACGAGGGCGTTTGTGTCCTTTGGAAAACAAGAGCCGCCGTAGCCTATGCCCGCTTTCAAAAACTGGCTCCCGATCCGCTTATCCTGTCCCATCCCGTACGCGACTGCTTCAATATCGGCGCCGACCTTTTCACATATATTCGAAATTTCGTTTATAAAACTGATCTTAGTGGCCAGAAAAGCATTTGAGGCATATTTGATCATCTCGGCGCTTCTGATATCCGTTTGGTAAATCGGGATTTGAAACGGACGGAAGAGCTCCTCCAGCGTATTTGCTGTTTTCTCATCGGCCGTCCCGATCACGATCCTGTCACCATGAAAGGTGTCATAGATCGCCGACCCCTCACGCAAAAATTCCGGATTGGATGCGACCGAAATACTGACAGGCTCCGCTAGATGTTCAGTGATCAGTCCATTAATCAAATCGTTTGTCCCAACGGGCACTGTGCTTTTCGTTACCACGACTGTATCTCGTTTGACATGCTTTGCGATGCGTTTGGCCGCATCTGTAATTTGCTCCAGATTGGCGTGCCCATCGCTTTTCTGCGGTGTGCCGACCGCTATAAAAATGATGTCTGCCTGTGCCAAGCCTTTCTCATAGCTCGTTTCAAAGTTCAGCCGTCCATCAGCTGTATTTTTTCTCATCAGCTCTTCAAGACCTGGTTCAAATATGGGGGAAATGCCCTTTCTCATTTCATCAATCTTGTGAGCGTCAATATCAATGCAGGTTACATGATGTCCAATCTCAGAAAGAGAAACACCTGTCACAAGACCGACATAGCCTGTTCCGATGACTGTTATATTCATTGTTTCCCTCCAACAGTTAAATTGCTGCTTTGCAGCTTCCGTAATATCGTATGAGAACATCCTATCATGAATGCGAATGATCTCCCGCATAGCCTGTCGGGTACAGCCTGTACAGATTTCTGAAATGTGATTCAACCATACAATACACTATTATATCGCTCTCAAAAAGAAAGTGGTGAAATGAGAATCGGCTGTTAAAAAAGACCAAACAATTTTCTTCTTTTGACCGGCTGCGGAGGCTGTCTGAAGATGGTCTGATTCCGCAGGAGAAGCTCTGCATTTTCCGTCAGCATATAAGGAAGTTCCGAGCCGAATTCTTTCTCTAGAACATAAAGAGCCTCTTGGGTGTGAAAATTTCTCGTTTTCACATTATGGGCATCTGAGGCTACGAAATGGATCAAATTGGCTTCAACCAGCCGGAGAGAAAATGCTTTCAGCTGCTTGCCGAAGGTCCCCGCAAGACTTCCTGAAGTAATCTGAGATGCTGCTCCTTTTTCCACAAGATGATACAGCAAAGACGGGTTTTCGCGAATTTCCCTGTTGCGTTCAGGATGGGCGATAACCGGAATATATCCTTTCAGCTGCAAATCATAAAAAAGCTGCTCCGCATATCGGGGAACGTGATCAAACGGAAACTCAATCAAGATGTATTTTGTATTATTCAGCGAAAGCAGCTGCCGTTTGGCAAGGTCTTGTTCCACCTCGCCGTAGATTCTGATTTCCTGTCCCGGAAGCACATGTAAAGGAATGTCTTCTTTGATTAAACGTTTGTTTAACTGATTTGCTGCTTCTCTGACTGCGGCTGGCTCGTTTTTATACACACCGTTGTTATGATGAGGTGTCGCAATGATCGTCCGGATTCCCTGACGAACAGCGGCTCTTGCCATTTCTATGCTGTCAGCCAAATCACCTGCCCCGTCATCCATTGCGGGAAGAATGTGACAGTGAATATCGATCATGTCCTAGCCCCCTTTTTTCGCAAAAATAAATAACGGGCACGATGCACGTTATTTATTTTGCATGAAATTGTCCTTGTTTCCGTAATATCCGTATTCAGAGTGCTTCGAAAGCTTTTTGCCGTTTATAATCGCCCCAAGGAGCTTGCTTTTGCACGTTTCAAGCGCCTCTTTCGCTTTTGCGGCTTGTTCTTTTTCTGTTTTCCCGCTTGAAATAACCAGAACAGAACCGTCTGCCACGTTGCCTAAAATCTGTGCATCTGCTACGGCAAGAATAGGCGGCGTATCAAAAATGACCATATCATATGCCGCACACGCTTCGTATGCAAGCTCCTTCATCCACTTCGAGGAGAGAAGCTCGGCCGGGTTTGGCGGGATCGGGCCGCTCGTCAGCACGTCAAGATGTTTTTCATTCGATGCTTGTACAGCCTGCTCCATAGAGCTTTTCTTTAATAAAACAGATGTTAAGCCAACCGTATTTTCAAGAAAAAAGGCCGTATGTACTGTTGGTTTTCGCAAATCAGCATCAATCAGGAGCACTTTTTTTCCCTGCTGGGCGAATACGACAGCCAGATTGGCGGCCGTTGTTGATTTTCCTTCCCCCGGACAAGCCGATGTAATCATCACTGATTTCATTTGCCGGTCCACTGAAGCAAATTCTATATTCGTGCGAATCGTCCGATATTGTTCAGAGTTCAAGGATTTCGGCTCTGTCATTGCAATGACATTTCTCCGCATCCGCGAGTCTCTGCTTTTTCTAAGCGCCAAAATGTCCACTCCCCGTTTTTTCAGATTGGAAACCCTGTAAGGTCTTTGCTGTTTTCTGCTCATTCGCAATGGTGGAAACTGTCCCTAAAACAGGTATGTCCAGCAAGGATTCGAGCTGCTCTTCCGATTTGATCGTATTATCCAAATGCTCAAGCAGGAAGGCCAGTCCGATGCTTCCCGCCAATCCGGCCGCAAACGCGATGGCAATGTTTAGTAGCGGCTTTGGCGATACAGGGGACGGATGTTCTGAAACCTCGGCTTTTGACAGAATGCTGACATTGTCAACATTCATAATGGATGTGATTTTGTCTTGAAAAACAGATGCTATAGTATTGGCAATATGAGCCGCTGTTTCCGCGTTTTCATCCCTGACTGATATGTTGACCACTTGGGAGTCCTGTTCGCTGGATACGGTAATTTTGTCATTCAGTTCTTGGGATGTCATCGACAGGCCCATTTCTTTAATGACTTCATCTAAGATGGCAGGGCTCTTAATGATGACATTGTACGTATTGATTAACTGAAGATTGGTTTGGACATCGTTAAATTGGACTTCTTTTCGTTCATTTTTCGATTGGTTGACCAGAATCTGAGTTGAATTTTCATAGATGGGTGTAAGTGCGAAGAAACTAATGAGTCCGCCGGCAGCAGTGGCAGCTGCGGTTACAATCATAATCAAAAGTATGCGTTTTGTTAACGTTGATAATATCTCTTTTAAGCTAGTAGATTCTCCCATGATACCTCCAAATCTCTTATAACATCCTTTTCCATTTACGATTATACAACGTTGAAACCGCATTTCTCCAGCTTTTCACGTGACATAATTCGACATTTTTTTACAAAACGAAATGTTGCTCTTTTTTATGTAAGCGCTATATTTACTGTGTTGACAGCGCTGTCTCATTTTCTCTTATTCGTGCAGTCACGTAACCTCGCATAAAAAAATCCCGCAAAAGGCGTGCGGGATTTTTATGTTGCATATCCATTTTTAATATGAGAAATCAAATTTTCAAGCATTTCCTTCGTCGTCATCTCAGATGACTGCTCACCAATTTCATGTGCATGCATCAAAATTTTCAGAAATTCTTCTTGATTCAATTTCTTTTCACTCATCTTTTTTTTCCTTTCAGCTTCCATTAAGTTGAAAACACGATTATTATATGATGCTGGTTATCAATTTGCAATCTCTAATACATCATTCGACACATCCCATTTTTTATGTCCTTTTTTAGGAAAAACTTTTTAAGGCCGATGTGTTGCGATATAATAGAGAAATTGGATCTTTTTATTACGTGACTCGGTTAGGAGCGATAATCATGCTTCAGAATATGATTTCCAAAGACGATGTGCTGGCATCTGCTGAACAGTTAAAAGAACTTCTTCCTTACAATGAGGAAAATGTTCAGCTGATCAAAAAAGCCCTTATTTTATATCGGCAGGATTCAGTCTATCGTTTACAAGCAGTGAGTCCGACGGAAGTTACGGCTTACGTGCAGGATGTTGTACCTGTGCGGGTCACATTGAACTTGTTTGTCATAGTCAAAAGCGGCTGTTCATGTCCGTCCGGAAGAATCTGCCGCCATATGCTGGCTGTGTTTTTATATGTATATGCAATGTTCGAGCGAGTGGGTACTTTTACAGAGTATTGGCTGGAGAGGGAAAAGCTGGAGGAAAGCAAAGAGCTCGTCCGCCGCCAGTTTCAGGAAAAGGTGCTGCCTAATGAAGAATCGCTTTCAAGCTGGCTTGCTTTTTTTGATTCAGAGTTTTCTCTCTGGCAGGCACGTACGCCAGAAGGCAGCCAAAACATGCAGGGCCTCTATTACGGCTACCTGTCCGCATTAAAAAAACATGCGCCGAACAAGCCGGAGCTGAAAAGCCTGTATCAGATTCATTCCGCGATTGCGGTTTGGCTTCGCATGTTCACATTGATTGAAGCGGGCAAGCTAAACCCCGAACTTGATTTTTATTCCCTCAATCCGTACGTTGAACAGCTGATGGATACAATCTACAGCTCTATTGATAAATTAAAAACGTACGCGCTGTCTTTTGCGCTTGATCCGTTTTTGGATAAAACACCGGATGTTATCCGACCTTTGCTGTTGAAAGAAGAAATTTTCCAATATGAACGCATCCGCGTCTTCGGTGAAATTTGGAGTGCGCTGCTGTCGCGTCCAAAATGGGTGGCACGCGAACAGGAGATGTTGAAAAAAGAAGCAGGACGGCGTTTTTCTCCCGAATTGCAATTCGGGCGCCTGCATTTGGAATTCCTGCAAAAGAATGATGACGTTATTTTTGCGGAAGCGGATCAATTCCCGCCGGAAGCGCTCCCTTATACGTTCCAATGGCTGAGTGAAATGACTGCCAAGAAGGACTGGAAACGGCTTAAAACATGGTACCAGCAAATTGAGCCAATTGCGATGGGTTATACGAAGCTGGATAAGCCGTTTAAAGAGATGCGCGATGTGATCGGCGAGTTGTTCCTTCTGTTGAATGCCTATGTGCAGCAAACCAATGATCAAGCGCTGTTTGAGCGCTTTGCCGCGGGCTGTCTGCCGTATACGTTCACAGAATACAGCCATCATTTATATGAAAAAAAACGCTATGCCGAGTGGATTGAAATTCATAGCCTTGTCGGCTTTTCCATCAATGAAATGGATAAAATGATGCTCAAGGAAATTGCAGCGAGCGACCCTGAGGCGCTTATACCGGCTTACCATAGAGAAGTGGCTTTTTTCATTGATCAGAAGAACCGCAGCTCGTACAAGGAAGCCGCCCGGTATTTGAAAAAATTGCGCACCCTGTACAAAAAAGCGAAAAAGCAGAAGGTGTGGGAGCGGTATATTCAGCTGCTGAGCTCGCATTACAAGCGCCTGCGTGCGCTTCAAGAAGAACTGCAGAAAGGAAAGTTGATTGATGGCGAGTCTTAAAGAAATTCTCATCCACGTCGAACAAATGGAAGATGGGTCATTTACGCTCTCAGCCTTTGATGAGAATGAGCAGCCTCTTCCCTACAGCCATATGAAAAAGCATTTGTTCCAATGGCATGAATCCTCATTTTACGGAACCTTTCTAGAGGATGTCAGCTTCATCGGGACGACTGCTGTCCTGCTATCTCCATGGATGACTGTAGAGCTTCTCGGCAAAAACTCGTTCAACTCATTCAGCTCCGTGCAGCTTACAGAAGAAACGGAGCCGCTGATCGAGGCGGCATCGACCATCTACGAATTTATCGCGGACGGCGATTTTATGCCTGACTATGACGCATGGACAAACGGTGTTTTTCGCTGGAAGGACCGCGATAATATACTGGAGGGCTTTACTGCGGAATGGTTTTCCGCTGCCGTACAGGATTACATCCAGTACGACGATGACCTGCGGGAGAAATGGGAACATATCAAGGAGAAATCGCCTGCGGTTACGACATTCCGCGGCCATTTTCTTGATGAAGAGGATTTTCTGGAAGGCATTGGCTGGATTGACGACCAATCTCCATTTACTGTCGGCTTGCGCTTAAATGAACCGGACTTTGACGGAGACGAATGGAAGATCGAGATGTTTTTACGCGATAAAAAGAGCGGCGCTGTAGAATTCTTTGACGGACTGAAAAGCCTCAAAAAATCGTGGCAGGCGTACAGCGATAAAATCGCGCGTGAGCAGGACCGCTTTCACAGAACGGTTCCGTGGCTGTCGTTTGATTCCGGGACAACGCTGATCTCGGAGGAAGAAGCCTGGATCTTCCTGTCAGAAGCAAGTGAGACGCTTGTCGATATGGGGGTAGAAATCCTCCTGCCGTCCTGGTGGCAGATTGTCAGAGACAGCAACATGATGCTGAAAGCAAAGGTGTCGTCTTCCCCGCGCGGCGAGTCATTTGTCGGCATGAATGCACTGCTTGATTTCAACTGGCGGTTTGCGACAAATGGAATTGAACTGACTGAGGCTGAATTTAATGAGCTTGTCGCCAGCAACAGGCGCCTTGTTAATATCCGCGGGCAATGGGTTAAAATCGATCCGCAGTTTATCAAACAGATGAAACGCCTGATGGAAAAAGCAGAATCAGAGGGACTCCACATGTCTGATATTCTGGCGCGTGAGCTAATGGATCAGCAGGATGGCGGACTTGAGGATTCGGATCTGATTGATACATCCGCTTTCGCAGGCATTCAGTTTGATCTGTCTAAACAGCTCAGGTCACTGATTCGAAAGCTCACTGCCGCGGAAAACCTGCCGGAGCACGAAGTCAGTCCTTCTTTCAAAGGAACGCTCCGCCCTTATCAGAAATACGGCATGAACTGGCTGCTGTTTCTGCGGGAAAGCGGTTTTGGCGCCTGTCTGGCTGACGATATGGGGCTTGGGAAAACGATTCAAATGATCGCCTATTTCCTTCACGTGAAGGAAAGCGGCCGGCAAAAAACGCCTCATTTGATTATTGCGCCGACATCCGTACTTGGCAACTGGCAGCGGGAGCTTCAAACCTTTGCCCCTGATCTGTCTGTCGCGCTCCATTATGGGCCGCGCCGGCCAAAGGGTGATGATTTCGCCGCGCATTATGAAAACGCAGACGTGGTGCTCACTTCATACGGTCTGTCACATGCCGATACTGAAGAGCTTACTTCTGTGACATGGAACACGATCTGCCTTGATGAAGCGCAAAATATTAAAAACGCGCATACGAAGCAATCACGCGCAATCAGGAAGCTGAAGGGGCTTCACCATATCGCGCTGAGCGGCACGCCGATGGAAAACCGACTGACTGAGCTGTGGTCTATTTTTGACTTCATGAATAAAGGCTACCTCGGCAGTTTGACCGGCTTCCATAAACGCTATGTGCTGCCGATCGAAAAAGACCGGGACGAAAAGAGAATCGGACAGCTTCAGCAATTAATCCGGCCATTCCTTCTCCGCCGGACGAAACGGGATGAAGAGGTCGCGCTTAATCTTCCTGAGAAGCTGGAAGAAAAAGAATTTATCCCTCTGTCAGCCGAGCAGGCATCCCTTTATGAGCAGCTCGTCAAAGACACTTTTGACCATATGACATCCCTGACCGGCATGCAGCGAAAAGCGCTGATCCTCAGCATGCTTGGACGGCTCAAGCAAATATGCGATCATCCCGCGCTTTATTTAAAGGAAGAGCAAACCGAGCTGCTGGCCGGCAGATCAGTCAAGCTCGAAAAATTGCTGGAACTGATGACAGCGATCCGCTCCCAAAACGAAAGCTGCCTGATTTTCACGCAATACATTCAGATGGGGAACATGATGAAGCGGCTGCTTGAAAAAACGTTCGGGGAACCTGTGCAATTTTTAAATGGGAGTCTCTCCAAGCAAGAGCGGGATACACTCGTTGAGAAATTTCAAAGGAAAGAATATCCGACACTGATTCTTTCACTCAAAGCTGGAGGCACCGGACTTAATTTGACCGCCGCCAATCACGTCATCCATTATGACAGATGGTGGAACCCGGCGGTTGAAAATCAAGCGACTGACCGTGCATACCGCATAGGCCAGGAGCGCTTTGTCCACGTTCATAAAATGATTACGACGGGAACAATCGAAGAAAAAATTGATGTCATGCTTGAATCCAAGCAAACCCTGAACGATCAAATTATCCAAAGTGAAAACTGGATTACCGAGCTTTCCACACAGGAGCTTGAAGAACTGTTTACATTAAGCGCTACAGCGCAATGATCATGACTAAAAAAGCTGGCTCTGATAGAGCCAGCTTTTTTCCGTTCATAGCCGTCACGCCGAATCTCCAAAAAATCCGTTACGCCGGTTATATCAACAGGATGCGCTTTTGGAGCAGCACATATACCTACAGCAAATGTTTCATCATATGTGCGACACCATGTTCGTCATTGGTTAAGGTGACAGCATCGGCTATCGATTTGATGTCTTCCCGGGCATTGCCCATCGCTACACCTTTTCCCGCAGCCTCCAGCATCGATTTGTCATTTAAACTGTCACCTACAGCAGCGGTTTCCTCGAGCGGAATATTCAGCTGTTTTGCAAGCCTCTTCAGCGCCTGCCCCTTGGAAGCTTTGCGGGAAGAAAGCTCAAAGTTGTGCTCAGCCGAACTGACAAGCGTCAAATCTTCGGCATGCTCATATCTTTTCCAGCCTGCCTCAAGCTTTTCTTTGAAGAAAGAAAAGCCGAGAATATTGTAAAAATCGATTGGCTGATCGGCTTCAAACAGCTCTTGAAAAGAGTTAATGTAAGCAAAGCCCGATTGGCTGTATTGCACCTCGGCCGCCTGCTTAAGGACAGAAAGATCTGTTTCCGGGTTTGCGCTTCTAAATCTGTCCAGCTCAACATCAAGAAGTTCTCTGCCGTTTTGAGGCGTATAAATCGCTGAACCTGTGAATACCTCATAATAATAGTTTTCCGACTCAAGCCATGAGAGAATGTCATACGCCCGTTTCGTATCAATCGTTTCGTGATGATAAAGCCTGCCGTCGGGATCGTGAATGACGGCGCCGTTTGCACTGATCACCCATGTTTTGATCCCCAGCGGTTCAAAGATTGACATGACGTCAAAATGAGCGCGCCCAGTTGACACCACCACTTCAATGCCGTCCAGCTGCGCCTGCCGCAGTGCGTTTTCATTTTCCAAGCTTACCTGATGCTTGCTGTTGAGTAAGGTTCCATCTAAATCAATCGCAATTAATTTCACGTTTGTCAGTCCTTTCCTTCATCCTGCTCTGTCACGAGAAGCTCAACGCCGTTTCGGTCAAGCAAGTCACAAAATGCCTGATTCGGCAGCCTGTCTGTAATCAAAAGGTCGATTTCATTCAGCTCCGCATACTGATAAAAACTGGTGCTGCCCAGCTTCGAATGATCTGCAAGCGCGATGACCTGCTTTGCCTGCTGTATCATTTTCCGCTTCACCATGCCATCCTCTTCATGCGCAATTGTAATGCCATGTTCGGAAATACCGACCACACCAATCAGCGCTTTATCAACATGGTAGCTTGAGAGCTTTTCAATCACAGAGGACCCGTACAGAAAGCGGTGCTCCTTTTCCAGCTTGCCTCCCAGCAGATAAATTTCAATTCCCTCTTTATCGGACAGCACATCCGCAAGATTAATCGAATTGGTGATTACCGTACAATCAACCGCATTCAAATGCTTTGCACATGCCTGAACAGTTGTAGAGGCGTCTAAAATCACCCGGTCTCCATCATGAATAAGCGATGCTGCAAGCCTGCCGATCTTATTTTTTTCCTCAGACACTGTTTTCAGGCGGCCGGAATAGCTTTGAATTTTCTGATGCACAGTCGGTAAAATGGCGCCGCCTCTTGTGCGGATGATGGCATTCTGTTCCTCAAGTTTCACAAGATCTCGTCGCGCTGTATCCCTTGACACTTGCAGGAGCGTACAGATCTGCTCCGTTGTAATTCGGTTATGCTGTTTTAAAAAATCCAAAATCGCTACTAATCTTTCTTCTTGGTACACGCCCTCATTCCTTTTCTCAGCAATCATTTATAAGTAATTATAAGTTTTTATTTGATTTTATTCAACATTAATAAGTGATTTTAAGTAAAAATGCGTCGAGAGAACCAATTTTTCCTAAGTAGGCAAAAAGAAAGAACCAGTCTGGTCGACTGGTCAATTTTGAGGGGATGATGCGAAGATCCGGATAATAGTGAATGGATAGATAACGGGAGGAGCAGGGGTGTCAATCAGCAGCTTTTTCCCGGGGTTTAGGGTCCATAAAACGAACAGTGTCAGCCAACACTTCTGTTACATACACGTTAACGCCTTCCTCGTTTTCATAGCTTCTTGTCTGAATCCGTCCGCTTACGCCGACGAGAGAACCTTTTTGGCAATACAACGCCGTGTTTTCAGCTGTTTTTCTCCAAAGTGTGCAATTGACGTAATCAGCTTCGATTTCACCTGAAGCATTCTTGAAGCTGCGGTTCACCGCGAGCGTAACATGTGCAACTGCCGCACCGGCGGAAGTGTAGCGAAGATCAGGATCTTTTGTAAGACGTCCGACAAGCATGACCTGATTGAACATGCGATTCCTCCTCTCCTTGCGGTTGTATGTATTGTAAATGATGCAACAAGAAAAGAAAAACGCTTAAAAATGGCTTTCAGCCTCTGTTTTTATCTTTCGTTTTCATTTTTCCTTCAGCTAAAAACATCTTTTGCTTTTTTCCTTTGAAGAAATATGTACTTTTTAAAAAACAGAAAAAGATTTGCTTTGTCAGCCAGTTTTGCGTATTCATGCGCACATAGGAAGAGCCATCCCACGCAAACCACTGAAAGCTCAATTTTTTTTCCGGCATTGACAGCTTGATTTTATACTGCTCCATGCCATCTTGTGTTTCGTATAAAAAACTTATTCTTCCTTTTTTGTTCAGATGAACCTCAAACACTTCTTTACGGCTTAACATATATGTTACTTCCTTTTGAATCAAATGGCTTTCAGAAGGAGCGCCGTCAATATAAATTTCTTTTAAACGAAATTGATTCATACCACATCTCTCCGTAATCCATAGTCAGTTACAGTATAATGAAAAAATAGAAATTATTAAATGTTTCGCTCATACAAAATTCTTTAGCCCCAGCATTGCAGGATTTTTTCCTCGAAAACGTTTATGTTATAATGGAAGGCAAGAAAACTTTGGAAGTAATCGGGGTGAGAAGAAATGAAAACCTTTAAACTGGTTGACCTGAATGTGGAACGAGTGGACAAGGAAGAACAATCAATCGAACAGTTTCCCCTTATTGACGGACTGATTATAAATAAAGAAGACGGTGAAAATCACTGGCTGATTGAGGCGCTTGTACAGAAAGAACATCTGTCTTTTTTTGAACAGCTTCTAAACAGCCAATCTGAAGCCAAAGTATTTGTAACGATCACGAAAAAAAGCAATCGCCCCGCCCAGCTGACAGCAGCAGTGAAAAATATCGTCAAGCTGGAAGAAAGCATCCAGGTTTTACTCTATGGACAAATGGTCACAAGAAAACAGCAGGGCACTGAAACCATTCTCGAGTCCCTTGTAAAAGAGGGCTATACAGGAACAAAACTCATTGAGGCATTTAAACAAAAGTTATAAATATGAGGGGGCATGTTCCCCAAAACAGACACAGAACCGAAGAGCATCACAATAGACATTTAGAATAGATATGTTCTGCATGAAAAAAGCTGCCGTTTTGAACGGCAGCTTTTCTTTTCGTGCTTTCACTCTTGCATATTTAATTTGTATGGCCAAAAGAATCAACCAATTCCCCTTTCACAACAAGGCGCCCTTCAGTTTTGACCGCCTTGTCACATGTGATTAACGTAATCTCTTTTCTGTTTGTCTCACGAATTACATCTGCATCCATTTCCGATATGATGTCTTTAGATGTTACAGAATAGATATAATCCTTTTTAAAATCCGTGATGACAATTTGGGCACCTGTTTTTATGTTTTCCAGAGGTCCGAACAGAAGATTCTTTTGCTTCAAATGATGGCCCGCCAACGGATAATTTCCCTCACCCATTTTTTGATCCGGGCGCATTGTTGCCGCCCCTATCAAAAGATTTTCATTGGTTGTGCCTTTTACGATCGGAAGCTCCAGATCGACACTTTTAATTGTTATCCGCCGCCTTGATTGTGAAGTGAATCACGTGCTTTCGACGTTCTCCACTTGACTGGAATGCTTTAATGGCGATCCCGGCATCTGTAGCTTCAGGCTTTCCTTCAGAGGAATCAGAAATCTCAAACTCTATTTTCTCAGTGTTCAGCACATAACCGGCTGGCGCTTTCGTTTCAACAAAAGCGTATTGTCCCGGTGCAAGGCCTGAAGCTGTGACTTTATGATGCCGGATATGACTGGTTTCGAAGTCTGTATGAAAATTCGCGAACGATTCAGCATGGTGGATCTTCCGGTTCTGATCATTACAGCTGCCATTATCGGCCATGACAAATACAAGGCTTTTCATGCCGGAGCGAATGACATTTTGCAAAAACCTTATCATTACTCTGAATTTATGGCGCGTATTCAAAACCTGATCATGATGAAACATACAGCAAATCAAGCCACAAGAATGGAAATGGCGTTTCTCCAGTCGCAAATCAAGCCTCATTTTCTTTATAATGTATTAAACACGATTATTTCTCTCACTCATTTGGATATTGAAAAGGCCCGGGAGGTAACAGAGGAATTTACCAACTATTTAAGAATGAGTTTTGACTTTCAAAATACATCAGCCATCAGTTCCTTCAGACATGAGCTTTCGATTATCAATTCCTATCTTTCTATAGAAAGACGCGATTCGGTAATCGGCTTGAGGTTCTTTTCGATATAGATGAAGACATTGACTTTATCCTTCCGCCTTTAATGATTCAGCCCTTGGTGGAAAATGCCGTTCTTCACGGTGTCAGCAAGAAAAGAGGCGGAGGATGGATCAAACTGACAGCTAAAAAACAAAGCAAAAATGAGTATCACATCAAAGTAGAGGATAACGGTGCGGGGATGCCTCCGGAAAAACAAAAAGATCTCTTATCTGCGGATTTCGATCGCAGCGTCGGGTTGAAAAATATCAATCAGCGGCTGAAACATTTTTGCGGAAGCGAGTTGATGATCATCAGCACTCCGGATGCAGGCACCTCTGTCTCAATGCTCATTCATCTCGCTGAAACAACAGAAAGCCCCGCGGGACTGAAGGACATAGAACGAACCTAAACGAAAATTGAGATAAAAAAAAGACGCCGTTTATAACGGCATCTTTTTTATTCCGGCGACTTTGCTTGCTGCTTCAGCAGGTCTCTGATTTCTTTCAGCAGCTCCTCCTGCGCATCCACCGCTTCCTCCGCAGCCTCTTCTTCTGCTGCTTCTTTTTTGCGCCTTAACCCATTCAAAGTCCGAATGACGATAAAAATGGAGAACGATATAATTAAGAAGTTCACAATCGTCTGTATAAAGCTGCCATACTTCACTACAGCATCGCCAAACGTAAACGACAGGCCTGAAAAGTCAAGCCCTCCCAGCAGCAAACCGACCAAAGGCATAATGATATCATTTACTAGAGATGTGACGATCTTTCCGAAAGCGCCGCCTATCACAACACCAATCGCAAGGTCTACGATATTCCCCCGCATGGCAAAGGCTTTAAATTCATTCCACATACAATCACCTGCTTTTCTATATTTGTAAAGAAAAAAAGACAAATGTGCCGCTGGCCATCTGCCTTTTTTCAATTATTCTCCGAGGGCAAAAGTCAGTTCTACTTCGCAAACGACTTCGCCATCAACTGTGGCAACGCCTTTTCCGCGCCCGATTGTGCCGCGGGCACGAATGATTTCAACCTCAAGGTGAAGCTGGTCACCAGGCTTGACTTGTTTTTTAAAGCGGCAGTTATCAATGCCTGCAAAAAAAGCCAGTCTGCCGCGGTTTTCTTCTTTAATCAACATCGCAACAGCTCCGACTTGAGCGAGTGCTTCTACGATTAATACGCCGGGCATAACCGGGTACTGAGGAAAATGTCCGTTAAAGAACTCTTCATTAGCGGTTACATTTTTATAGCCTTTTGCCCGTTTGCCCTCTTCAACTTCCGTAATCCGATCCACAAGCAAAAACGGATAACGGTGAGGAATAATTTCTTTAATTTGCTGAGTATCAAGCATTGTCTTGACATCTCCTTCATCTGCATTAGTATGTATAGCAATCATCAAAGATCCAATCTGTACATTTGAAAAGTATATTATGAATTAATCTCTTTTTCAACCGCGCTAAAATGTAACCAACTGTCAATGAGAGCCGTCAAAAGTTATGATATGATAATTATAGATTTTACCAATAGCAAAGAGGTAGGAAAATGATTTCGAAGTTTATTGAAAAAAGAATGCTAAACATGTTAGACGAGTGGTATTCCGCAATGAGCAAACGCAAAATGAATCACGTTTGCACACTGAAAGAGAAAATTGATCAGCACCTTCCAAAGATCAAAAAGAACACAAAACTTTGGATGCGTTATCAATTGTTTCAGGCCCGCCATCAGCTGCTTTTTGAAAACCAGAACGGACTCGATTCATTGTTCGATGACCTATATGGCCTGGAAGACAAAATGGATGATGAATTGAAATATTATCTGTATTTTTTCTCTGGGTTATATGAGATGGTAAAAACAGCTCCGAAACATGCAGTACATCATTTTAAAAAAGCTGAACAGTACCTGGCCGCCATTCAAAATACGTTTGAAGCCGCTGATTTATATTATCAAACCGCCGGCGCCTATTACTTGATGAAATCACCGCCGCTTTCCATCCAATACGTCAAAAAAGCATTACACATCTATTTGCACCAATTCGGCTATATCAAAAAGGTAATCACCTGTAAACTTTTGCTCGCCGTGAATTATATTGATCAAGAACGCTATGAAAAAGCTGAACAGCTTTTCAAAGAAATCATTAAGAAAACCCAGCAACTACATGACGAAAACCTGCTATGCCATGCTTATTATAACCTTGGCTTTTTAAAAGCGACCGAGAAAAAAGACCAGGAAGCGCTTCTTTACTTTAGGAAAGTATTAAAGAATCAAGAATTTGAAATGAATTCACCAGTCTCATATCTTCATTGTGTGTACGAGTCTGTCAGAGCGCTTTTTAAAACAGGGAACATCACAGAAGCTAAAGCCGTCCTTCAAAAAGGAAAAGAATTATCTGAAAAGGTAGACATTCAAACCATTTATTTAAAATTAAAAACGCTTGAAGCCCTCTACACATCAGCCGAAGACCCTTATGACCAGCTGCTCGAATATGTGCTTGAATTAGAAAAAATCGAGGCGTGGGTGGATTTAGAAGTGCTGTTAGAAGATATTACGGAATACTACAAAAAAAAGGACGATTTCGAAAAAGCCGCTTTTTTTATCATGCGCGGCTGATTGAAAAACGCCCATTTTCTTATTATCTGACTGAATTGATTAAACCGAGCATTTGATCTCCCATTGTGATCGTTCTGCTGTTCAGCTGATATGAACGCTGGGACGTGATCAAATCTGTCATTTGTTCTGAAATATCGACATTGGACATCTCAAGTGAGCCCTGCTGCATGCCGATGTTTTGTCTATTAGCGCCGTTTAGCTCTTCAAAAGCTGCCGCATTATCAATAGAGAAAAGGTTATTCCCTTCCGATTTCAGCTCTTGAGGGTTATTCACTTGGACAACGCCAAGATTAAACCGCTGAACCGCGTTTCCATCAGATGCGGTTAAGGTGCCGTTCTTATTGATGGTGATATTCTTCATTGAGCTGTCGATGTTCACTGTATTGCCGTTCTCATCAAGTACGGGATACCCATTTCCAGTGACGAGCTGCAGCTGGTTGGCATTCGCAGCGGACGGCGTTACATACAGCGCCCCGTCCCTCGTATACTGGCGGTTTCCATTTACATTTACCTGAAGATACTGGTATGGAGACGTAAATGCGATATCCAGATCGCGATCGGTCTTCTGAATGCTTCCTTGATCAGAGACCAGGCGTGAATTCATCATCGCTCCGACGCCAAGGCGCAAGCCGGGCGGCGTTTTTCGGGCTTTTGCCACTTCCTCGTTTTTTTCATCAACCTGATCGAATTGCTGTCTGACAAGCTCAGAAAAATTCGTATCTTTTGCCTTATAGCCGGTTGTGTTGCTGTTTGAAAGGTTGCTGCTGATTGTGTCAATCTGCTGCTGCAGCTGGTTTAAGGTTGTTGATGCCGTTAGCATTGACCTGAGCATAGTTGATGTCCCCCGTTTTTTCTTCCGTTATCTTAAATTTTTCCAATTTCATTTGCTGCTTTATCCATACTTTTATCGTAAGCCTGAATAACCTTCTGATTCGCCTCAAACGATCTGTATGCTTCAGTCATTTCTGTATAGGCGCTTGTCACATCCACGTTTGAAAGCTCTGAGACGCCTTGTTTTAATGAATAGGATACCTGATTATTTCCGGCTGCGCTTGGCAGATCATTACCGTCCGCCGTGCTGTACAAATCATTTCCGTCCCGTTTGAGAGTGCGGACATCTTCCGCCATTCTGACATCAATCTGGCCGGCTGTGCGTCCGTTCGTTGTCACAGTACCGTTTTCAGACACAGTGAAATTCTCATTATCAACAGTGATTGGCTGGCGATCCGTCGATAAAATAGGGCGTCCGTTGATCGTCAGCTGGTTGTTCTCGTTTAGTGAAAATGTGCTGCTTTTTGAATAACGGATTCCATCCGCTGTTTGAACAGGATAAAAAAGAGCAGCTTTTTCATTGGTTTCCGCATTCATCGGAACTTGATTTTCAACCAATGCAATGTCTGTAGGCTGGTCTGTGGACTTCAGGCTTCCCTGTGTAAAGAGAGGCTTAAGCTCTTGCATATATACTCCGGTATTCACGGAACCGATTTCCGTCCTCGATGTCCCGGCCGGAGATTTTGATTCTATTCTGCTGAGCAGCATCTCAGGGAACGCGCGCATCGAGCCTTGATCAGCTTTATATCCTGATGTATTTGCGTTAGCAATATTATTTGAAAGCATTTCCGTTCTTCGCTGCTGGGCAATCATAGCGGATGTTGCTGTATATAATCCTTTTAACAAATTTCCCACCTCTAAAAATGGCATTTTTTCCAGTTGTCATATAGGAACATTCGTTCTATAATAAAAACTCAGTATTTTATCCTATTATCGTCATTTAACATCTTTTCGTGAAGGCTTTTTCATAAAAAAACCTCATTCTTTTTGCAGAATGAGGTTTGTGAAATCAGCTTAGTTTGCGTTTAGGAAGCTTGTCCATATTATCAAGCATGACACCTGTGCCGATGGCTACGCAATCCATAGGATTTTCAGCAACGAGGACCGGTACCTTCAGCTCTTCAGCAAGCAGCTGGTCAAGGCCGTTTAAGAGCGCGCCTCCGCCGGTAATAATAACGCCGCGGTCAATAATATCAGCAGAAAGTTCAGGCGGTGTTCTTTCGAGCACTTGTTTCGCAGCCTGAACAATAACAGCGACAGATTCACGAAGGGCTTCTTCAACTTCTTTACTGTTTACTGTAATTGTTCTTGGAAGACCGGAAACCATGTCCCGTCCGCGAATGGAAATTTCCTCGTGACGTGCGTCTGGGAAAACAGTTGCGACTTTAATCTTAATATCCTCCGCAGTACGTTCACCGATCAGCAGCTTGTACTCGCGTTTGATATAATTTAAGATTTCCATGTCAAACTTGTCCCCAGCCATTTTAATAGAAGAGGAGGTGACAATATCGCCCATTGAAATAACCGCGATATCCGTCGTCCCGCCTCCGATGTCTACAACCATGTTACCGCTTGGCTGGAATATTTCCATACCCGCGCCGATAGCGGCAACTTTAGGTTCTTCTTCAAGGTACACATGTTTCCCGCCGCTTTTTTCTGCAGCTTCTTTAATTGCTTTTTGCTCAACGGATGTAATATTCGTCGGGCAGCAAATGAGCATGCGCGGCTTTGAGAACAGGCCTTTTACATTCAGCTTGTTAATAAAATGTTTCAGCATTGCTTCTGTTACTTCAAAGTCAGCAATAACTCCGTCTTTCAGCGGGCGAATCGCAACAATATTCCCAGGTGTACGTCCAACCATTCGTCTTGCCTCTTCGCCAACCGCCAGCACTTTGCCGCTGTTTTTATCAAGTGCAACAACGGAAGGTTCATTCAGAACAATTCCTTTACCTTTAACATGGATCAGTACATTTGCAGTACCGAGGTCAATACCAATATCCCTTGCAAACATCTATTTATATCCTCCTTGAAAATCTGTTTCACAGTAAATATCCACATTGTGCCCTAATTATATATATTATCATAAAATATAGAAAAAAAGTTGGAAGCACAATAAGTTCTTTACAAATTTTTGCGGATGTTTTATGAACGATTTCAAGAAGGCAATGCCAGGTGATTACGATTGCTGAACAGGCTCTCCTTCGAGAATTTCATCTTTTTTATATTTGAGCTTTGTCGCTTCTCCTCCTCTTAAATGCCTGATGGATTTATGATAATCGAGTATTTCTTTCACTTCGTTTGCCAAGTCGGGGTTAATTTCAGGCAGACGCTCTGTTAAATCCTTGTGTACTGTACTTTTGGAAACACCAAATTCCTTCGCAATGACACGAACGGTTTTCTTTGTCTCCACGATGTACTTCCCTATCTTGATTGTTCGCTCTTTGATGTAATCGTGCACACCACTCGACCTCCCTAAAATGGATGTGAGAAGTGTGAAATGAGATCCGTATTCTGTAAAGAGTCGTTCATTATGCCGCTTCTTCGTTGTATGGTTTTAAAAGTAAGTTTGTGAAATATGCCCACGATCCCTCACCTCAAACACTCTCTTTGTTAGGTTTGTAACAGTGTATTAGCATTCTTTTGGGAATATGCTAAAAACTCAATAAGGACAAGGGGTGAAACGAACTTTTTCAGATTCAGCAAACTATTTCGCGTCACTAAATTTTCATCTTTACAACTATTGATCGCTCCTGTAAAATGAAATAAGCAATTAGTTACTTAGGTAAGTTTTTTAGAAGGAGACCGACATGTCCTACGTCAACAGACACCTCATTCATCAAATCAACCAAAGCGCCCGCCTGATTGCCAAGAAAGCCAATGAACAGCTAGAGCCATTCGGCCTTTATTCATCTCAATGGTCAGTTTTATATTGTTTGCGTACGATCGGACCAATGACTCAAAAAGAGATTTGGTCCTATTTAAATGTGGAAGCGCCGACTGTGACTCGGACGATCAAACGCCTGGAGGAGAACGGCTGGGTTCAGAGACGGCAAGGTGAAGACAAACGGGAAAAACTTGTTGTCCTCACAAAAGAAGCCGAGAAAAAATACGAAGAAATCAATGTGAAAATGCTGAAATTCGAGGAAGAGCTGCTTGCAGATTTCCGAGATGAAGATAAAGAAGCTTTTTCTCATTTATTCCGCATGTTTTTACAACAATGAAAATAAGGAAGTGACATACATTTGAAAAAAGCGGATGCGATATGGACCAAGGATTTTATTATGGTCCTGCTTGTCAATTTATTTGTGTTTGTGTTCTTTTATACATTTTTAACTGTATTGCCGATCTATACGCTGCAAGAGCTTGGCGGCACAGAATCACAAGGTGGGCTTTTAATCAGCCTGTTCCTTCTGTCTGCGATCATTACACGGCCTTTCTCCGGAGCCATCGTTGAGCGTTTCGGGAAGAAAAGAATGGCGATTGTATCAATGGCGCTCTTCGCCCTATCATCTTTTCTGTATATGCCGATTCATAACTTTTCCCTGCTGCTCGGATTGCGGTTCTTCCAAGGAATTTGGTTCAGCATTTTAACGACTGTTACAGGTGCAATTGCCGCTGATATTATTCCAGCCAAACGGCGCGGTGAAGGGCTTGGATACTTTGCCATGTCTATGAACCTCGCAATGGCGATCGGACCTTTCCTTGGTCTGAATTTGATGAGAGTGGTAAGCTTTCCTGTATTCTTTACAGCCTTTGCGCTGTTTATGGTTGCGGGCTTACTTGTTTCGTTCTTGATAAAAGTGCCGCAAAGTAAGGACAGCGGTACGACTGTATTCCGTTTTGCGTTCTCGGATATGTTTGAAAAGGGCGCACTCAAAATTGCGACGGTCGGTTTGTTTATTTCTTTCTGTTATTCAACAGTCACATCATATCTGTCTGTATTCGCCAAATCAGTTGACCTTTCGGATATCAGCGGATATTTCTTTGTTTGCTTTGCGGTGACAATGATGATTGCACGCCCGTTCACAGGGAAATTGTTCGACAAAGTCGGACCGGGCATTGTCATTTACCCATCAATCCTGATTTTCTCTGTTGGACTCTGCATGCTGTCCTTCACACATAGCGGCTTAATGCTTCTGCTTTCAGGGGCGGTTATCGGTCTTGGCTACGGATCAATCGTTCCTTGCATGCAAACATTGGCGATTCAGAAATCTCCGGCTCACCGCTCCGGTTTTGCAACGGCAACGTTCTTTACCTTCTTTGACAGCGGAATTGCTGTAGGATCGTATGTATTCGGATTGTTTGTAGCATCTGCCGGCTTCTCTGCCATTTATTTAACAGCGGGGCTGTTCGTTTTAATTGCTCTGCTTCTCTACACGTGGAGCCAGAAAAAACCTGCAGAGGCTGAAGGAAAAGTGTCTATTGCAGAATAAATTTCAGGCTGCCGGGAAATCCCCGGCAGTCTTTTTTACATATAAAAAACGGCGCTCTCTAAGAGAACGCCGCTTATAGCAATTATTCAATGACAGGCCGCGCAGGTGAATCAGGATCTAACGAAAAATCATAGGACGCTTCATCACGAAACATCGGATCGGCATATATGGATTGCTGATCGTTTTTTGTTGCTTTTCGATACGAAGAAAATGAATCATATTCTTTCTTTTTCCACATCCATATGCCGTCTTGATCCGCTTCCTTGTGGTACACGTTATGATTGACCGTATTTCCTTCATTTTCTGTAAAATCGTTTCCGATAAATAATCTGGAATCACCAGCCGTCAATATATTCTTTTCAATTGTGTTGTTTTTCGTATCGTACTGCAGCAGCAGCTGTCCGCCATACAGTCCCTTTGTGTCATTCCGGTACATAATATTGCGGGCAATCAGAGAATTGCTGGTGCCGCCCCGCTTTTTGTCATATCCTCCGATTGAAATACCGGTGTACGCATTGTTGTACACTTTGTTGTCTGTGATCTGAATGGCATTTGCATACTTTCCTTTGTGTTCAGACGTTGCTTCAATCCCAATATCGTTATCGTAAACTGTGTTGTTCTTAATTTCGATATCGTGTCCTCCATCGACATAAATCCCGCCCGCTGAGTATTCATCTCCATAAGCAGGATTGCCGTAAGTCGAGTTTTGATAAACTGTATTGTTTTCTACGACTCCGTTTCGCACGTAATCGTTTTTATCCGCGGTTCCCTCATAACCAATTAGATCAATCCCGATGTTATTATTGTTGCGGACCACATTGCCTGCAACTGTGAAGCCGTCGATATTACCGTTCAGCACAACTGCTTCACTCGCTCCAAGCGTCAGTTTCTCAACTGTATTGTCCTCGATTCGGATGTCTTTCATGCTGCCAGTCCCATAAACTGCGATTCCGTGAGCATTTCCTTCATCCACTGTTGTCTTAATCCCCCGGATGTGATTATCCTTAATGGCGATATGACTGCTGGACCCTGATACATAAATCCCTATAGCAGTTGCTTCCTCAGATGAAACAGAAAGATCTTGAATTGTTAAACCGCTGATGGCAATGTCATGTTTATCGTGAATACGAATAAGCGGTGTTTCATATTCAGCGTTCGCAACGGATTCACCGCTAATCACGACGTTTTCATTTTCATAGTTTCGGAATGTGACAGGCTTTCCGTCCGTACCGCTGTGCTTTACATCAAGGGTCTCATGATACGTGCCCTCCCGAATCATGACAGTTGTGCCGGCAGCAGCCTTCTCAGATGCGTGTGCCAATGTACGAAACGGCTTTTCTTTTGTTCCTTCATTTTGATCACTGCCATTTGGCGAAACATACAGATAATCCCCAGATCCTTCCTCATTCGCTTTTGTCTTATCATAAACGAAAGCGAGGATGACAGACGTTAAAACACCCGCCAAAAGAATAAAATACCATTTTCTCATTTTCGATTCCCATTTCGTTTTAGAATAGATTTCTAAAACCATTATAAATGTTCTATTTATGGAAAACCATTTCAAAAATATGAAAATATACCGTCTAAATAGATCTTATTCAGCCTGGCGGACCTGCGCATGTTCAACTGTTTCAATTGCCAATGATGCAGGCGGGTGAACACGCATCAGAACAATGTAGAAAAGAAAGGAAATCAGCACACCTACAAACCAAGAAATATCGTATAAGCTCTTCAATACAGGAACATACATGCCAATCAGCGAAATCAGCGCTCCTAACATTGTGGCTGCAAACGCACGGTAATTGTAGCCCTTCCAATACACATACCGTCCTGTTTCGGAATACAGGTCATCTACCGAGAGCTCACGTTTGCGAATGATAAAATAGTCGGCCATCATCACGCCTGCCACCGGTCCAAGCATGCCGCCTATTAAGCCAAGAAACGCATAAACGCTTGTCGCGCTCTCCATCAGCTTCCATGGAACCGTAAATAAAGCGAGCAACGCTGTGATAAAGCTGCCACGTTTGAAATTGATATATTTCGGCAGGGCATTCGCTATATCATAAGCGGGCGATACGATGTTCGCCGCGACATTTACAGAGATCGTAGCGATGCAGAGCGTGATCACGGACAAGACGATGACATAAGGGTTATCAAACCGCGCCAAAATATCGACAACATCCCAAATCGGCTCTCCGAACGCGACCTGCGAGCCGGAGGTCACCGTAATACTTGCGAATGCGAACAGCGCAAACGTTCCCGGCAAGCCGTAAAATTGTCCTTTGATTTGCTCTTTTTGTGTTTCAGCAAACCGTGTAAAATCAGGTATATTTAAGATCAATGTCGCCCAGATGCCGATGATGCCAGTAACTCCGGCAGCAAACGGCCAGAATGTTTCTGAAAACGTATGAAACTTTCCTGGTTGAGAGTATATCGGGCCCAATCCTCCGGCAATATCAACGGCCCACCATACCATGCCGCCAAATACCAGATACACTAAAGGCCCTGCCCACACCTCAAAACGTTTAATCGACTCCATGCCGTGATGCAATACGAGTAAATGAATGGCCCAAAAGAATACAAAGGAAAGCAAACCGGACAAGTGAATGCCGAGAATGTTCCACTCGCCGCCAATTTCTCCCCAGCCTGGCCACATATTCAAAAGCAAAATGTTCAGTGCCGTGCTACCCGCAAAGGTCTGGATGCCAAGCCACATGATAGCTGTAAACGCCCTTAGAAGCGCGGGGATATTCGCGCCGTATATCCCGTAAGAAGCCCGAATGATCACGGGAAACGGCAGCCCGTATTTTGTCCCCGCATGGCCGTTTAAGGCAAGAGCGCCAAATAGGATAAGTGATGCCGTAATAATGATCGCCAGCACCTGCCAAGGCGAAAGGCCGATCGCAATTAATCCTCCCACGGTCGCGTAGGTCGGTATGTTATGTATACATCCCATCCAAATGGAGGCAAAGTTCATTGCTTTCCACGTCCGTTTTTCCTGTCCCAAAGGCACCAGATCTTCATTGCTCAGCCTGTTGGATTGCTGCTGACTCTCTTTTAATTTCATAGCCGGCTCCCCTTTCCATATTGTCTATATGTCATCACGTTATGTTTTTTGACATTAGATGTCACTTAATATAACTGAAGAGTCAGACAATAACACTGGCTATGATATACAATTTTCCCGTTTGTATTTGAACAGCTTAAACAAGAAAAAGAGACAGACCTCAGAGCCCGTCTCTTTCTTAAGATGCAGTTTTCATTAATGCAGCAAATCTCACAGCCATTAATAGGCTTGCTCCGCCCGCTATGATCATAATGATTCCCATCATATCAAAATGGGCTGCCGTGATTTCTTTACCAAAAAGAATGCCAAGGATCACCGAAGACAAAATAGATCCTAGGTAACGGCAGGTTTGAAACAGGCCTGAAGTCGTTCCTACCATGTTGGAAGGACTCGTTTTCAGCATCGCTGCCTGAAGCGCGACATTGCCCAGTCCGTAGCCTATACCCAAGAGCGACAGAATGAGCCCTTTACCGATGATCTGGACATTGATAAAAAAGATGGTTAAGAGCACGGCTCCAGCCGTCATCAAAAGTGCTCCCACAAAGATCGGCTTGACGACACCAGATCGGTCGATCCATTTGCCGGTTAGAGGTGACACAACGATGCTCATTCCAGACATAAACAGCATAAACAGGCCGCTCGTTTGAACAGAAAGATGCATTTCATCCTGAAAGTAACTTGGCAAACCAAAAAATAAACAATAGAAGAAAACATTCAATAAAATAAACTGAACATACACGGCTGACAGGTTTCGCTGTGTTTTAAACAGACGGACATCAATAAACGGCTTATCCGTTTTCAGCTCGCGCCAGACAAACGCACAGAGCAGAAGCAAGCCAAGCACACCTTCAACCGCATGCGGCGACGTGCTGAACGACAGCAAAAAGGATAGAAGGAAAATGATTCCCCCGGCAAATAAAACAATTCCAAGAATGTCGAGCTGCTGAATAATGGTTTTGATTCCTGCCCCTTTTTTCTGATCTTTCGGGAACATATACAGGCCCAATAAGAAGCTGAGGATAATAAACGGCAAATTAACGATAAAGATCGCCGGCCAGCCTCCCCATACAATCAAAAAACCGCCGACTGTCGGCCCCAGCGCCGTCATGGCGGACGCAAAAATAGAGAGTACAGCCAAGGCTGAAGCTTGGCGCTCATGAATATGATTCCGAATCAAGCCGACACCTGACGGATAAATCGCGCTGCTCCCCACCGATTGAAACAGCCGCATGACCAATAATGTCATAAACGTCGGCGCAAACGGCGCCCCGATGGCAGAAACCGCAACAAGAATAAGCCCGAATAAAAACAAGCGTTTCCGCCCAATCAAATCACCGAGCTTTCCCGTAACCGGCTGCGCTACGGCACTCGCCAAGTAAAACGAGGAAATCAGCCAGGAAACCGTTGTAAACGAGAGGTGAAACTCATGCTGGATGCTATGGAGCGCAAGAGAGATCATAGACGAGTTCAGCGGATTCAGCATTGTTCCCGAAGCCACCGCTGTTAAAAAAACAGCCCGGCTTTTTTTCGACAACATCATTTCACTTGTTCCAGAAACTCTTCCGTTGTCCGCGATTTACCGATTCTCGGGAAAATAAAGCGCAGTGTGGCTTCATGCTCTTCATCGCTAAATGTGGACATGGCATCTGTAATAAAAATCTGCTGATAGCCAAGCTGAAATGCCTCCCGTGCTGTGCTTTCCACCCCGATATTCGTTGCGATGCCGCACAATACAATCGTATCAATGCCGCGACGTCTCAGCTGCAAGTCTAAATCTGTGCCAAAAAAAGCACCCCATTGCCGTTTTGTCACAGTATAATCGCCATCCTGCACACCGATTTCCGGAACAAATTCGGCCCAGTCCGCAGGCATTTTCCCTGAACCTCCCTGCGCAGGCTCATCCGTTTGCGGCTTCAGGGCGTCCGCTCCATCATGAAAGGCTACATTTACAAAGCTGATGAACCCGTTATGTTTCCGAAATTCATCTACGAGCTTTTTCGCGTTCGGGACAACCTGGCCGCTTTGATCAATCGGCACAATTCCCTTTTGTAAATCAATGATAACCAATGCTGTTTTTTGAAAATCAATGTTGAGTGTATTCATCATACGTCTCCTCCTGATACTGTTAGTGTTTCTCACATTGCATATTTTACTCTTCACACTGCCTAAGTTCTTTTATGATGCTTGTGAAATTCTCAGAAGGAGCGTTTTCTCATGATTTTTCTTTTATGTAGTAGTAACAGGTTGTGCATACGAACAAACCGGCAAGGACAGTAATCATAAGGGGCGTCATCGCTTCATCACCTGCCTGCTGTCTATCGGTTCCTGCCTAAAAATGCCCATGAATTTGCGGCGGTCCATCCAAAGCAGGAGAAGACACATAACCATTAATATCGTGCTAAGATCCTGCACGCCAATATCAAAACAATAGTTAATCAAGACGATGTTCACAATAATGGGCATAAAAATAACCGCCCCTAATGCAGCCGTTCGCGGAATCAGTAATAAAACAGCTGCCAGGATTTCACCAAAACCTATAAACAGTTCATAGACATGAGAATAACCGAAAAATGTCCACGCGATCGTAAACCCCTTCCCGGCAGCCGCCTCGATTTCAGGCGTCACCTCGCCAAACTGGCCAATCACCACTTTCGCCAGACCGTACACGAAAAAATTAAAGGCTAAAAACAATCGGAACGTCGCAGGAATCGACTTGCGTAATGCTCTCCTCAGCCTGCCGCCTTTCTTCATCATACATCCCCCTCAGTGTATTATTTGATGTAGTACACTTAATACAGTATAGAGTATTCTAATTAATGTCAATTCCCTTTTCTGCTCATATGAATAGCTTCTTTTATAGATACAAAGTCTTATATCGTAAAAAATGCCGTTCTCCTTTCTTTCCGTCCCTCGATAACATTTCTCAAAAACCATGTCAGGAAATCTTACATGAAAATGTTTTATCATTCTTTTTTCTCTATAATGAAGAAATATAATAATTGCTTTTTATTCTGAAAGATACGGAGGAATGAGACATGCAAATGGGCGATACAGTTTTTATGTTCTTTTGCGCTTTACTCGTGTGGCTGATGACCCCGGGATTAGCGTTATTTTATGGAGGAATGGTAAAGAGCAAAAATGTGCTGAGCACTGCCATGCACAGTTTCTCTTCCATTGCCATCGTTTCCATCGTTTGGGTGCTGTTCGGATATACACTTGCCTTCGCACCAGGCAATTCAATCATCGGCGGGCTGGAGTGGGCCGGCCTCAAAGGGGTCGGATTTGATCCGGGAGATTACAGCGATACCATCCCCCACTCGTTATTTATGATGTTCCAAATGACGTTCGCCGTTCTGACTACAGCGATTATTTCCGGGGCCTTCGCAGAGCGGATGCGATTCGGCGCTTTTCTTTTATTCTCGGTTTTATGGGCCTCTTTGGTTTACACACCCGTAGCGCACTGGGTATGGGGCGGCGGCTGGATCGGCCAGCTTGGAGCGCTCGATTTCGCTGGCGGCAATGTTGTTCATATTTCCTCCGGGGTGGCAGGACTTGTTCTTGCCATTGTGCTCGGCAAACGGAAAGACGGCACAGCGTCTTCTCCGCATAACCTCATTTACACCTTCTTAGGAGGAGCTTTGATTTGGTTCGGCTGGTTCGGCTTTAACGTCGGCAGCGCTTTGACTTTAGATGGTGTAGCCATGTACGCGTTCATCAACACAAACACCGCGGCTGCAGCCGGGATCGCCGGCTGGATCTTAGTAGAATGGATCATTAACAAAAAACCGACAATGCTCGGAGCGGTATCTGGTGCAATCGCCGGGCTTGTCGCCATTACGCCGGCTGCCGGATTTGTCACACCGTTCGCTTCTATTATTATCGGCATCATCGGCGGGGCAGTTTGTTTCTGGGGCGTATTCTCGCTTAAAAAGAAATTCGGATACGACGACGCGCTTGACGCCTTTGGCCTGCACGGGATCGGCGGCACATGGGGCGGAATCGCAACAGGATTATTCGCAACAACCTCTGTTAACTCAGCGGGCGCAGATGGGTTATTTTACGGTGATGCAAGCTTAATCTGGAAACAAATCGTCGCCATCGCCGCCACTTATGTTTTTGTATTTATTGTCACTTTCGTTATTATTAAATTTGTAAGCCTCTTCCTTCCCCTTCGCGCAACTGAAGAAGAAGAGTCACTTGGGCTTGACTTAACGATGCACGGGGAAAAAGCATATCAAGATTCTATGTGAGGAGTGACGCTATGAGCGGTCAAATGTTCAAGGTAGAAATTGTAACGCGTCCGGCAAATTTTGAAAAGCTGAAGCAGGAACTCGGAAAAATCGGAGTGACCTCTCTGACTTTCTCCAATGTACACGGCTGCGGCCTTCAAAAAGCACATACGGAGCTCTATCGAGGGGTAAAAATAGAAAGCAATGTATACGAGCGTTTAAAAATAGAAATTGTGGTCAGCAAGGTTCCTGTTGATCAAGTGACTGAGACCGCTAAAAGGGTGCTGAAAACGGGATCACCGGGTGACGGTAAAATATTTGTCTATGAAATCAGCAATACGATCAACATCCGCACAGGCGAAGAAGGACCTGAAGCACTTTAATATCGGTACGAGATTCGGACACTCCGGATCTCTTTTTTTGTGCACAGAATCCCCCCCAGAAACCGCGATTCCTCTTCGAATTCTCTTCAAGCGCCGTTATTTCAGACAATCTCTATTTTTATTTGAAACTTTTCATGAGTAAGATTAGTCTACTAAATATAAAAATGTAAAAGGTGATTATTTGAACTACGAAATTTTTAAAGCAATCCATGGACTATCTCATCACAATTCAGTTCTCGATTCCATTATGGTCTTCATCACGGAATATGCCATTGTCGCCTATGCCCTTATCCTATTGGCAATCTGGCTGTTTGGGAACACACAAAGCAGAAAACATGTGCTATACGCAGGCATCACAGGAATTGCAGGCCTTGTGATCAACTATTTGATTACGCTTGTTTATTTCGAACCGCGCCCGTTCGTTGCGCATACAGTGCATACACTGATTCCGCATGCTGCGGATGCTTCATTTCCAAGTGACCACACGACAGGTGCATTAGCGATTTCTATTGCGATGCTTTTCAGAAACCGCAAAATCGGCTGGCCGCTTGTCATTTTTGGGCTTTTGACAGGCTTTTCGAGAATTTGGGTGGGACATCACTATCCGGTAGATGTATTGGGCAGCCTCGTTGTCGCCATCATTATCGGGTTCCTTTTCTTTAGATTTTCAGATCTGCTCCGCCCGTTCGTCGATTTGGTCGTAAGGATTTATGAAACCATTATCAATAAACTGACGAAAAAACCAACCGATCAAAATTTCTAAGAAAGACAAAAGCCGGCGTCTTTAACCAAGACAGCCGGCTTTAATATTTCTCATACATCTCTTGTTTTCTTCGCTTCGCCAACACATATAAACCATAAAACAATCCAATTCCAACAGCATCGATGAGCACATCCCGGATACAACCATTCCTGCTGAAGAAGAGCTGAAGAACTTCTGTGAAAAAAGCAAACGCGAATGAGCCGGCTGCAGCTGATCTTATGCTGCCCCGCTGTTTCCACAGCAAATAGGTCAGCACAAAGAAGGAAAACGCGTGCCCGATTTTTTGAATAAGCGCTTCAGGTATAGCAAGCTCTGTAAAATCCATGTCTAAAAAACGAGACATATCAGGGTGCGGCTGAAAATGAAAAGCCACCGTTTGTGACACGACCATGCCGCTGAAGCTTTCCGTACAGACAGAGAGCAGGATAAAAAAGATCCAGCCTGCGAGCAATAGGCGGTTCATGACATAACCTCCTTTATAACGTACGTGCCTACATGTAACTACATAGACGGTAAAACAAAGCAAAAAGTAACAGAAAAAAACGCCCATCACAAGGATAGACGTTTTATTCATTAAGACTGTTCAGTGTCTTCTGTTGTGCTGCTTTCTTTAGAACCAGATTTGTCAGTCGAATCATCCTTTTTCTCACCGGATTTTTCTTCTGTTCCTTTTTCAGTTGATCCGTCCTTTTTCTCGGAAGATTGCTGAATGGATTCTTCTGTTTCTTGGGTGGCAGCTTTTTCTTCAGCAGCTGCTGCTTTTTCAATAGAAGAAACTGGTTTGTCCATAAAGTTTAACGGATTCATTGCGACCCCATCTTTACGGATTTCAAAGTGCACGTGGTTTCCGCTGTCTTCACTGTAAAGGTTCTTGCCAGATTTTCCGATCACTTGATTTTGTTTTACTTTGTCACCTTGCTCAACGCTTACTTCGGAAAGAGATTGATACACAGTCGATAAACCGTCGGCATGTTCTACTTCCACAACATATCCCAGCACTGGATCTTTTTCAGCTTTAACAACCGTACCGCTCAGAGAAGCAGAGACATCGAAATCTTTCCCGTCTTTCTCAGCTAAGTCAATTCCTTTGCTTAGGCTGTACGTGTTATTATAGGTAACGAGTGCTGCTTCTTTCTCTTCTTTTGCGGCATCGGTTTCATAGAACTTTTTCACAACAGAAACGTTTTCAGAATCAACAACCGGCATTGCGACATTTTCCATTGACTTTCCTACTTCAACTGCATCGTCGTTGTTGTCATATGCGGATTTTCCGCCGTTATCAGCCAACTGATCCTTTACCTCATCATTTGAAACTGATTGATACCAAAGGACAGCTGTTAAAATGACGGCCGCACTGACTAAGTAAATTGCAGGGAACACCCAGCGTTTACGAAAAAACTGCTGAAGTTTTTTGACTTGAGAAGTTTTCTTTTCTTCCTCTCTCATTGTTTCATCACCTCAGCAACATTCTGAACACTTTTCTGAAAATATATACAACCTATCCAAAAAAACTTTTTTAGATGTAGTTTGCACAGACTGAACGAAAATATGTATTTTTTTTGAGAGGAGTGCCAAAAACGTATGAACATGACATTGCGTCTTGCTGAACATAAAGACTTGGAGGCTGTTGTGGCGATTTATAATTCAACGATTGCTTCTCGAATGGTAACAGCCGATACCGAACCGGTAACTCCTGAAGACCGGATGGAATGGTTTTTGGGACATACAGAGTCACGCCCGCTCTATGTGGCCGAGGACGAAAACGGAAACGTCGCTGCCTGGATCAGCTTTGAAACATTTTATGGAAGGCCAGCCTATAATAAAACAGCGGAGGTCAGCATATACATTGACGAAGCATGCCGCGGCAAAGGTGTTGGATCATATTTGCTTCAAGAAGCGCTCCGCATTGCCCCGAATCTTGGCATCCGCTCACTTATGGCCTTCATTTTCGGGCATAATAAACCAAGCCTGAAGCTGTTTGAAAAGCACGGGTTTGCAGAATGGGGACTATTCCCCGGCATCGCCGAAATGGACGGAAAAAGATACGATTTAAAAATTTTAGGGAGAGAGCTTTCATGATTAGTCTGGATAAAGATGAAAACGAAATTGAAAATCATAATGAAGAAAATAGCCTTGTTGAACAGGAGACCCGCCAGCTGAGCGCCTCCGCTGTCAAGTCGCTATCCGACATTGCCAAGTGGGGCAAAATTTCTGGCATCTTGTTAATCATTATGGGATCGCTTGTCACTCTGTCTGCTTTGATGACAGTGATTGGCGCCATCCCGGGCGTACTGCTCATTATATCAGGCGTATTTTTGATGCGCTCAGCAAAAGCAGCCGCGGAAGCCGAAGGAAATCTAGCCGGCAGCGCTGGCGAAAGCATGCTTGAAAATTACGGGACATTTATAAAAATGCAGCTGTTTTATGCAGCATCCAGTATCGTTACTGTCCTGATCGGGATCATTGTAGCCATTTTCGTGCTGGTGGTAATCGGCATTGCTGCTTTTGAGAACACGCCTTCGTATGAAGATCCGGATTCCTATTATTATGAGGATGATCCGGTGTTTGAATAATGATGAGACAGGACAGGGCATGCGTTCCATATAAACGGAACCATGCCTATTTTATTTGACTATTCAAAGCAGGCCGGCGTAAACACCAAATCCTGAAGCAAGCATACAATAGACATCTCTAGTAGTGGAAATCAACAAAGCAACGCTGTTACCCAGAAATGAATATCAAAAAAACGGATGAAGTCGGAATCAATCCGAAACCGCACTTTTTATTTCGGGTGTCTGCATGCAAAAAAACACACCCGGATCGTCTGGAAAATCCCAGAAATCCGGGTGCATCTCTTCTTTAATACATTTTTTTGCGTCTGTCTTCCTCAGTCAAAAATTCAACAAAACTCCGCATCGCAAAAGGCTCTTCCTTTATTTGTCGTGCGTAGGAGCTTTTCCGCTCTTCTGAAAGGATTTCGCTCTTTTTGATCCTGTTCAGCATATAGATGTGAACCGTTTTTTGGATTTGTTTATGCTGATAGCCTGCCTCTTTAAAAAATGCGAGCCCGAGCGCCGCCAAAATGGCGAATATGCCTGCGCTGATCAGGGACTCCCTGTCAGCTGAAGCATGAAATAGAAAAGCAGCTAAATTAAAGAGAGAGAACGCAGCAAGCGGAATAGCAAGAAAACGGTAAATGACGGTTTTTTTCATGAAAGGCTGTACGGCCTTTTGAATTTTTTGCATTTCTGTTTGTGAACCCCGGCATTTGTTCGACTCTGTAAAAGTTCATATAATCCTCCCCCTTTATTTGATGTTTCAAGCTTCACGAACGTTACATATGTGTTTATTTTAACGCAGGTGCAAGCTGGTTTTAAAGAAATCTGCCCGTATTTTTCACGAAGAATCTGGATCGCCGCTCTTTATTCTTTTAAAATGTGAGTGTTATAATTTGTAATGGGAATCAGATCACTGTTATTCATGGAATACTAATGGCAATCTTCTTGATAAATATGAATGAGCGGGGTTACAAAGTGAGTATTTCTTCCATCCTTTTATCACTTTTTTTCATTTTAAATATTCTTTTGGCCATCATTGTCATCTTCAAAGAACGGCGCGATGCCAGTGCATCTTGGGCGTGGCTGCTTGTTCTTTTCTTTATTCCCGTTTTAGGCTTTATTTTATACTTATTATTCGGCCATAATCTCAGACGCAAGCATTTGTTTCAATGGGAAGACCGGAAAAAGATTGGAATTGAAAGGCTGCTGAAGCATCAGCTTGAAGATTTAGAAACCAAGCAATTCCAGTTTAACAACCGGGCAACCTTTGATAACAAAGATTTAATTTATATGCTGATTATGAATAACCATGCTGTGTTTACAGAGGATAATTCAGTTGACGTCATTACAGATGGACGGGATAAATTTCAGCGGCTGCTGAGTGACATTTCAAAGGCTAAGGATCATATCCATTTACAGTATTATATTTATAAAGGCGATGAATTAGGCAAAAAATTGCGGGACGCTCTCATCCAAAAGGCAAAAGAAGGTGTTCAGGTCAGAGTGCTTTATGATGAACTCGGGTCCAGAACGCTGAGAAAAAAGTTTTTTAAAGAGCTTCGCGAGGCTGGCGGGCATGTGGAGGTCTTTTTCCCGTCAAAGCTCAGGCCGATTAACCTGCGGCTGAATTACCGAAACCATCGAAAGCTTGTGATCATAGACGGAATGACCGGTTATGTCGGAGGCTTTAACGTCGGAGATGAGTATCTAGGGCTTAATCCGAAATTCGGTTATTGGCGGGATACGCATATCCGACTGCAAGGAACGGCCGTGCACGCCATCCAAACACGATTCATCCTTGACTGGAACCAAGCTTCTCATCACCATACGCTGACATATATTCCAAATCACTTTCCTGATTACGGCCCAAAAGGCAACGTCGGGATGCAGATTGTCACAAGCGGCCCTGATTCGGAATGGGAACAAATTAAAAATGGCTACATCAAAATGATTTCGAACGCCAAGCGTTCCATTTTGATACAAACACCTTATTTTATCCCAGATGCAAGCCTGCTGGATGCTTTAAGGATCGCTTGCCTTTCGGGCATTGACGTTAACATTATGATTCCGAACAAGCCCGATCACGCCTTTGTATACTGGGCGACACTTTCGTATATCGGCGATCTGCTGAAAGCCGGAGCCACTGTCTATATTTACGATAACGGCTTTATTCACGCGAAAACCATCGTGGTGGATGACGAAATCGCTTCAGTCGGCACAGCGAACATTGATGTCCGAAGCTTCAGGCTGAATTTTGAGGTTAATGCATTTATTTACGATATCACCATTGCTAAAAAACTGGTTTCAACTTTTAAAGAAGATTTGCTAGTATCCAGAAAATTCACCTATGAGGAGTATCTGCAGCGCCCGTTGTGGATTCGAATAAAAGAATCCGTCTCGCGGCTGTTGTCGCCGATCTTATAAGATGCGAAAACCCCCAGCCTTTACGGCCGGGGGTTTTCCTGATGGTCACAGTAAATGATGATCGCCTCCCGCAAAAAAGCGGCAAGACCTTCTCCATATTGATTGATTGAATCGGTAAATCGCTCGTCAGTGATATACACTTCCCCGAGTCCTCTGAAAATGTCGAGTGTGCAATCGTAATGATATTGGCAAATATGATCGCGAAATGCCCCCACTGCGGCCTGAACCTCTGCATCATCGGGCCCATGCTTCATTCGCGCCGCAATTCGTCTGTAAATCGAATCAAATTCAGCCATGATCGAGCGCCAATCATCTGCCGAGTATGCAGATGTCCTTTTCTCTGTTTCTTCTGCGATTTCCTTTCCATACAGCTTTCTGACTTCATCAGCGTATGTCTGCTGGTGCTCTTCAATGTCTTTCATGCTTAATCCGGCAAATAAATCTCTCTTATTCATCGTTTCCCCTCCATCAACGGACAAAAGCGTCCTGTCAATTGTTTGAATCATCTCATCCATTCTTTGTTTTTTCTTCATCAATATCTCCTTTTGCGACTGAAGTGCCGCTTTCCGGTCAAAATTCGGATGATCCAGCATCTCTTTAATCTCATCCAGACGAAACCCGATTTCCTTGAAAAATAAAATCTGCTGCAGTCTTTCCAGGTCTGCGTCACTGTACAAACGATACCCAGCATCAGTAAGCGCTGAAGGATTCAGAAGCTCAATATTGTCATAGTGATGAAGCGTCCGAATGCTAACGCCTGATATCTCCGCCACTTGTTTAACTTGATATTTCATACATAACACCTCCTCTTTTTTATCGTAAACAATCACGCAACGTTAGGGTCAATCCCCAAAATGTTATTTTCTATATACAAAACTTCTCACAAATAGTGTATAAAAGAAAAGTGAGTATTTTTTTGTAAAGGGGAGCCAGTATACATGAATCCTGAAACAATGAACAAAACCCTCATCAGCATTTCGAAATGGGGAAAAGCTACAGGCATTTTATTTATTATTATGGGCGCAATTACCGCGCTTTCAGGCGCGTTCTTTTTTCTAATCGGTGCCGTGCCAGGCGTACTGCAAATTATTTCCGGTATCTTTTTGATGAGGTCAGCTAGGGAAGCAGGCCAAATGGCTGAACACAATAGCGGACAGTCTGAAGACTTAATGCTGGAGAATTACGCGAAATTCGTAAAGATGCAAGGGATTTATTTGATCGTAAGCATTGCTGTATCCATTCTTGCGATTATCGCCTTCTTCATCTTTTTAATGCTTGGGATTGCTGATGGCCTTTTCAGCGATACGTACAGCACTTATTAATGAGAAAAACCCGGAGCTGGCTCCGGGTTTTTTATTATTCCGCTTCGCTTACCACTGTGAAGCGTTCATTTTTGTGTTCGGGATGTTCAAGCTCGTCCAACACGGCAATGGCATAATCTGCATAGCTGATATAGCTGCCGCCTTTTGCATTTACGATGACATTGTCTTTTCCTTTTTGGTAAGAGCCAGTCCGTTTTCCTGCTGGATCAAAAAATGCCGCAGGACTGAGGAACGTCCAGGAAATGGAGTCTGTCTGCTGCAAATCTTTCAGGTTCTCGCCTTGATTTGATGCAGTTGGCAAATATTCTTTCGGAAATTCCGGCGTATCCATTAAACGGGTTGTTTTGGCTTCATCAACAAACAGGCTTCCCGCTCCGCCAACAACAAGCAATCTTGTGTGCTTCGCGTCCTTTAAAATGCTGATGAGTGCTCTTCCTGCTTCAACATGAAGATGTTCTTGGCCGGGTGCTGCTCCAAAAGCGTTTACGACCGCGTCGAAAGGCTTGATGTCTTCCACAGTCAGTTCAAACACATCTTTCTCCAAAACCGCTACGTCCTGCTCCTGCACTTTTGAAGCGTTTCTGACGATGGCTGTCACTTCATGGTCTCTTGTTTTCGCTTCTTTCAAAATCTCGTTTCCCGCTTTCCCGCTTGCGCCTATAATACCAATTTTCATTTTTCATTTCCTCCTTATTTGTAACAATTTTAGTTACATGTTAGCGGTGAGAAGTCATCCCTTTTGATTAAAAGAGATGATTCATAACATCTTTTAATGACTTGCTTGCCAGTTCATTTTCCATCGCTCTTTGCACACTTTCAAACGTTTCATCCAGAGCGTTCTGAATTTTTTTCCCTACCGGACATTTCGGATTCGGGTTTTCATGAACCGCAAAGAGTTCTTCTTGCTTTTGGACAGCCCGGTACACTTCTAAAAGAGAAATATCAGCAGGATCTTTTTTGAGGCTTGCACCCGGCACCCCGGCGCGTGATGTGAGAATATCAGCTTTTTTCAGCAGGCTGATCATTCTTCGCACAACTACCGGATTCGTGTTGACACTGTCTGCAATGATTTCTGAAGATGTTTTTTCATCCATCGAGATGAGGGATAAAATATGAATGGCAACAGCAAGACGGCTGTTAATCATGTTTTTTCACCACCGTTGTAACTATAATAGTTACATTTGATTCGTTTGTCAACATCTAATATACACTAAATACACGGGTTTTGTGCACCGTTTTTAGTCAATAGAACGGCCGGATGCACTCCGGCCGCGTCTTATCAGAATAAGAAATATCTTTGTCCAAGGGGGACATAATCGACAGGCTGGCAAGACAATTCCTCCCCGTCAGCAAAGACCTGATAGGTTTTTGGATCAATCTCAATCTTCGGCAAAGCCGAATTCAGCTTCATATCCAGCTTGCTCAGCTTTCTGATATTTTTGACTGGAGAAATCCTTTTTTCCAGCCCTAAGCTTTCCGCCACACCACGCTCTATGCTTGCCTGAGACATAAATGTAATCGAGGTTGAGCGGTTGGCTTTTCCGTAAGACGCATACATTTGGCGCATGAAAACCGGTTCAGGAGTCGGGATGGACGCGTTCGGATCTCCCATTTGCGCACGTGCAATCATGCCGCCCTTTAAGACCAGTTCCGGTTTTACGCCGAAAAATACCGGGTCCCACAGAACGAGATCAGCAAGCTTCCCTTTTTCCACCGAGCCGACTTCATGGCTGAGCCCGTGCGTAATTGCCGGATTAATCGTGTATTTGGCAATGTACCGTTTTGCGCGCACATTGTCATTTCCGTTTTCGCCGGCAAGAGCGCCGCGCTGTTTTTTCATTTTATCGGCTACCTGCCATGTTCGGATGATCACTTCACCGACCCGCCCCATCGCTTGGGAATCCGATGATGTCATGCTGATCGCACCGATATCATGGAGAATATCCTCCGCGGCAATCGTCGCAGCCCTGATTCTGGAATGGCTGAACGCCACATCTTCAGGCACTTTCGCATCTAAATGGTGGCAGACCATCATCATGTCAAGATGCTCATCCATCGTATTAACGGTATAAGGAATGGTTGGCGTTGTAGATGACGGCAGAATGTTCGCGTAAGAAGCGAGCTTCATAATATCCGGGGCATGGCCGCCGCCTGCACCTTCAATGTGATAAGTATGAATGACCCGGTCCCCGATCGCGTCGAGCGTGTTTTCCAAAAAGCCCGCTTCGTTAAGCGTATCGGTATGGATGGCAACTTGAATATCAGCCTCGTCCACGACTTCCATACACGTTTTAATGGCGCTTGGCGTCGTGCCCCAGTCTTCATGAAGCTTAAGGCCGATGGCGCCTGCTTCCACCTGCTCGATCAGCGGCGCTTTATCGGATGCATTCCCTTTTCCTAAGAAGCCGACATTGATCGGAAACTCCTCGGCCGCTTCCAGCATCCTTGCCATATACCACGCGCCGGATGTACATGTTGTCGCTTTGCTGCCTGTTGCGGGTCCTGTTCCGCCTCCCAAAAGGGTTGTCACACCCGAAGAAAGCGCAACTTCCATCTGCTGAGGACAAATAAAATGAATGTGCGTGTCCACTCCCCCGGCTGTTAAAATTTTGCCTTCACCGGAAATCACCTCTGTCCCCGCTCCGATGACCATGTGCGGATCGACTCCATCCATGATATCAGGATTTCCGCTTTTTCCGACACCGACAATCCGGCCGTCTTTCACACCGACATCCGCTTTGACAATGCCTGTGTAATCCAATAGCACGACGTTGGTGATAACTAAATCCAAAGCGCCGTCCTTCCCTGTGATTCTGCCGTTTTGGCCCATGCCGTCGCGGATTGTTTTTCCGCCGCCAAAGATCATTTCTTCACCGTATACTGTGAAATCCTTTTCGACTTCGATCCATAAATCCGTGTCGCCCAATCTGATTTTATCGCCCGTTGTCGGGCCAAACAGTTCCGCATATTCCTCCCGTGACATTTTCATCGGATTACACCCTCCATCCAGCCGGCTTGTTTTAAGTTGGCCAACGTTTTTTCTTTGCCGCGTTCATCGATAAACGTGTCGGCCATTCCGTTCAGCCCTTTAATTGTCTTGCGTCCTCTGATTTCCACTAGTGAGACCGTTTTCTGCTCTCCCGGCTCAAAACGGACCGACGTGCCTGATGGAACATCAAGACGCATGCCTATCGCCAGTTCACGGTCAAATAATAAAGCCCCGTTGGCCTCCGCAAAATGAAAATGCGAACCGACTTGAATGGAGCGTGATCCGGTGTTTTTTACCGTTACCTCCCGTATCTCACGGCCTTCATTAATCGTAATGGTTCCCTCAGCAATTTGAAATGCTCCCGGCTTCATGACTTCACCTCCGCAGAAATTGGCTGATGTACCGTAACAAGCTTTACTCCATCCGGAAATGTGGCCTCCACCTGAATGCTGTCCAGCATCTTAGGGACACCCTCCATCACATCTTTTTCCGTTAATACATGGCGGCCGGCTTCCATCAGCTCTGCTACTCCCTTCCCATCACGTGCGCCTTCCATAATAAAGCAGGTGATATAAGCAGCAGCCTCAGGATAGTTCAGCAGAACGCCCCGCGCCTTTCGCTGTTTGGCTAATTCCCCCGCTGCAAAAATGAGCAATTTCTCTTGTTCAACCGGTGTCAGTTTCATCTGTAGTCCTCCTTCTTTTGTCATATAAAGCAGATGCGGCTACTACGAATTTGCGGAACAGTCAGGCGGGACATCACCTCCCTTTCTTCGAGAATGGGGGTCATACGGTAAGATGCCTTTCAAAGCGGCATGCCGTTTCTTCATCAGCCTTGCCATGGTCAACAACCGTTCCCCTGTCGATCACAGAAAGATAGTCAGCACAGATTAACGCGTTTTCCAGACTGCGCTCGACTAAGATAACAAATGTCTTTTTTTCTGGAAATTTCTATAATAACTTGTCTGACTAGTTCGACAATTAAAATCTGGATTCCTTCCAATTGTTTATTAAGTAAAATATTTTTCAGATTTACCATCAGCGCTCTGGCGATTGCAAGCTGCTGCTGTTGACCGCCTTTTCGTTTTGAACAAACGTTTGATTAAAACAAATAGCCCCCCTGTTTAGCCGGAAGCAGGCCTATGAAGTGGATTGGCCGACTCCATTTCGGCCTAATACAGCGACAATCTGCCCCGGGTGAACCTCCATGTTGAGGCTGTGCTAAACCATCGATTGATCATAACCAGACGTTACATTTCTGATGGCAGCCCGTTGTTTTGCTCCGCAACCGGAAGCATGGCATGGAGGCCAGTCTGAGACGCCGTCCTCCACGATACCGAGAACCCGATTATTGCCATTAACTCCGCATCATAGACGGACATTTCGCTGATCGCCACCGTTCGGCTTAACGAGTGAAGAATCCCGGCCTTCACTGAATCCCGCTTGTGTCGATATTAACTGTTTTTTCGCACTCCCGCTGGCTTCCGACACTTTCTTCGGTGCAGTACATTCCGTCATCAAAACCCCTTTGTTTGATTTCTCCAAATGATGTTATAAAAGTTTACAACTTATGTCATTATTATATAGAAGAGGCCTATTAATTCAAAGAATATTTAAAAAATTTAGTTACCTTGACCAAATCAGCTTCTTTTTTTGTTATATTTATTCACATCAGAAAAAGCGAACAAAAAAAGACAAGAAACATTTCGTTTCCTGCCTCTTCCGTACGATTAATCTTTATCTGAAAATTTATCCTTGGCTTTCCCGATATCCTTTTGGATTTCGCCTTTTGCCTTATCTTTTTTGCCTTCAGCCTGCATGTCCGTTCTGTCAGCCATATCTCCGACTTTATCCTTCACTTCTCCTTTGGCTTTATTGAAGCCGCCCTTCATTTTGTCTTTTACACTATCGTTACCCATGTTAATTCTCCCCTCTCAATTATGTGTGTACTTGTTACCTTCCCGATCTGAGAGGCATTAAACATTCTAATGTTATTTATCGATTTCGTAGCGCTCTCCGTAACGGAGCACCTTGTATATCGCCAGCCCGTCTGATGACTTTTTCTCCGAATATCGGACCGGCAGCAGGGCAAAAAACACATAATACGTAGAAAAATAGACAAACTGATAGAAAAACACATTCGGCTTTAATACACTGTGTATAATCAGCAGATTGATTGCAAAAATCGTGATGAGGTTAAACAAGCAGCCCCCTGCATACACGAGTGCATTTGAGAAACGATTGTCAATTTTCAACTCCCCGTACCGGCAAAAAGAATCGATAAAATAAATCGTTCTGAACCGTATGGGTCCAATTTTAAGCAGCGTTTTTCCCATGCCTATATCCAACGATCCCTTTCCGCCAAAAATAAAAGCCATAAAGCTGTGCCCTGAAACATGTATAATCTGTACAAGCGGCAGAACAATGAGGAAAGACCACAGAAACTTCACCATATCATTAAAACCAAACATTGAATTCCCCCTCACATGCATATCTGCATCCCAAAACGGTTTTTGTTCAAAAAACAGTGCTGTAGCGATTTTTCCTGTTCTCCCCGGAAATAAACGTTCCGATGCTCCCCTTTTTTTGCATAAAAAAAACCATCTGCCAGCAGATGGTTTTGTCTCATACTTCATATAAGCAATCGTTCCTTTGAATCATCTCTCTCATGCTGACCGCTTTTTCATAAAAATACACCGCTTCTTTATATTGTTCGCGATGACTGAAATAAGAGGCAGCATCTAAAGCAAATTCTTCAATATATACATACAGGCCCTTTTCTTCCATATAATCAAATACTTCTTGAATCATATCCAAATTGACAGATTCCACATATAATGCCTGCAGAAATTTATATTTTGCCAGACTGAAGAAGTCGTTTCGTTTTTGGGCAATGGCAATCCCTTTTTCATAGTACCGTATCGCGGCTTCGCTATCTTGTTTTTTGAAAAGAACGCGAGTCAGGCTGAAGAGCGCTTTTGGAAGCTGTTCCAGCTGATAATCCTCGAAGACAGGAAGCGCTTTTTCAAAGTATTCGGCGGCCTGATCCAGCTCCCCCTTGTCATCATAGCAATTCCCAATGTTATAAAGGGCTGATCCGATTAAACGGGGCTGTCCTTCCAATAAAGCAAGGCGATACGCGTCATCTAAATGTTCAAGTGCTTTTTCATAATTTCTGTAGTCAATGTAGTTTCCTGATATGACGAAATGGCATTGAATTCTTCTGACTCTATAAAAATCGTGAGCCTTATACGTCTCCAGCGCCTGTACGGCATGGTTCATGGAAAAGTGCGTCTGCTTCATAATATAAAAGACTTCCGCCACTTTAAAATGAAATTCCGCTCTTTCAATTTCATCTTCTACAAACGCAAGCATCTTCTCAGCTTTCCGATAAAAGGATATAGCCGAGATGTAATTGTTCTGTTCAAATTCGTACATTCCTCTAAACAAGTGAAAATAATACTCAGATAATCCGGAGATGCTGTCCTGATTGCTTTCCAGCGTTTTGATTAATTCACGATATTGAAGCTGAGATTCCTCGTGCAGGTCAGGCTTTACATAATCCAGCATAATTTGGTGCCGGTAGCTGATCAGCTGATAATACAGGAGAAGCAGCTGATCCTCTTCCATCTGTTCGATATCTAGATCAATTTCTTCTTTCAGCTTTACGGCATCAGCCACTTGAAATGCTAAAATGTGCTTATACCACTTATTGATTTTCACTCCTACTTGAGATGACGGGATCTCGTACGCGGCCATGCCCCTCCAACCCTTTCTATTTTCTAATTGGTTATATTTTATCATAATGTATGGCTTTGGAATTAAATTTTCTTACAATGATTCCTTCTTTATGCCTATCCTTATATATTTCGGTTTTTCTACGTATTTTTTGCACTCGGATTCTAATAAAAAAGCTTACCGGACAGTGCCGATAAGCTTTTGACTTCAAATTAACCGCCAATATAAGACATTTCCACTTTCTTTTTGCCAGATGCTTTTGATAGCGTACGATCGACTGAATACTGATCGATCCGATTTTTCCATACTGTCCCGATCATTTCTGATAGTTCGTCATCACTTAATTCCTGGCGAACCGGAGCTCTGAGGTCAAATCCGCTTGAAGCGAATAAGCAGGTAAACAGCTCTCCTCTCGCAGAAAGACGGGCTCTGTTGCAAGATCCGCAGAATGCATCAGATACAGATGATATGACGCCAATTTCTCCGGAGCCGTCCAAGTAGCGGAATCTGGAAGCCACTTCGCCTATATAATTAGGCGCTATCGGCTCAACCGGCATGTGTTTATTGATCAAATCTATGATTTCCGCCTTTGTCATGACGTCTTTCTTTTCCCATTGGTTGGTGTTGCCTACGTCCATAAATTCAATGAATCTCAGGATATGCCCTTTTTCTTTAAAATAACGGGCCATAGGCAGTATATCTTTTTCATTGACGCCCTTTTGAACGACCATATTGATTTTAACACCGAGCCCCGCTTGCTTCGCCGCTTCAATGCCTTCCAGCACCTTGCTGACAGAAACACCGCGCCCGTTTATCTTCTTAAAACGCTCGTCTTCTAAAGAATCAAGGCTGATCGTAACCCTTTTCAGCCCAGCCTCCTTGAGCCTCTTAGCATAAACAGGCAGCAGTGATCCGTTTGTCGTCATCGCGATGTCACGAATACCCGGTATGCGGGCCAGTTTTTTGATTAATTCCGGCATATCCTTTCTCATGAGGGGCTCTCCGCCGGTCAAGCGGATTTTTTCAACGCCAAATCTTGTGACAAACAATGTCGCAAGCCGTTCCAGCTCCTCAAATGAAAGCAGCTCCTCTTTCTTTAAAAAAGGATAATCCGGGCCGAATAATTCGGCGGGCATACAGTACGTGCATCGGAAGTTGCAGCGGTCTGTAACAGAAATGCGAAGGTCTCTCAGCGGTCTGTTTCTTTTATCCAACATCTGACGCGACTCTGTAATCATAGCTACAGCCCCTTCCTATCCCCTGATTCTCTCAGGGTGTGTATATACATTAAATGATCCGTTTCTGACAAATCCAATCGCTGTGATATTCAATTCTTCAGCCATTTGAATGGCAAGCTCCGTCGGGGCCGATTTGGAAATGACAATCGACACGCCGATTTTGGCCGCTTTTAACAGGACCTCTGATGAGATTCTGCCGCTGAACACAATCAGTTTGTCGCGTACGGACATCCCGTTTAGAAGGCAGTGTCCGTATAGTTTATCAAGTGCGTTGTGCCGACCGATATCGGTGCGCATCAACAGAAGCTTCTCTGTGTCGCAAAGCGCCGCATTATGGACGCCTCCCGTATCCTGAAACGTCCCGCTCCCTTGCTGCATGTCTTTCATAAGCGCCAAACATGCCTCAGGCGATATCTTGATTTGGCTGACAGCCGTCTTGGCTGTTTTGACATCCTGCTGAAAATAAAAATGACGGCCCTTTCCGCAGCATGAGCCGATCACCCGTTTCGTATAATCCTTTTGATCCAATGTCTCAGGGTGAACGAGGTCGACATATACAAAACCGAGACTTTCATCTATTGTAAACCTTTTAATTTCTTTTTGAAATCGTATAACACCCTCTGATGCGAGAAATCCGATGACAAGCTCTTCGATATGCTCAGGCGTACAAACGAGCGTCACAAATTCACTGCCATTCAGTATCACTGTCAAAGGGAATTCCGTCACCATCCGGTCTTCTACTTTCCTTATTTCCCCTTGTTCATAGCGCCATACATCCCTGACCGCAGTTACTTTATCGTTCAATGTCTCTTCCCCTCCGCAATGTTCCTGCCTTTATATTTTTTCACACTCCTCGGATTTTGTCGAATTCTGAGACACAAAAAGAGCCCTCTATATAAAGGGCTTTCACAGGATGTGATGACGGCGGTGTTTTGGCAGGGCGCCTAAGCATTTAGCTGCCGTTCCTTTTTTAACACGTGAGCACCTATGTGCATTGACAACGAACGCGGGGTTTGTCGACACGCTGAGACACCTCTGTATAAAGGACTCTATGGTTGATTATGCTGATTCTTTTTCAGAACCGTAAACAGCACAACAGCTGCGATCAAGGTGAGAATGCTGACAAAAAAGAAGGCTGCCAGTTTTAGAAGAACACCAAGCAATATAAATGCAACGGTGGCTATAAGAAAAATCATTCCGAATAATTTCATATGTTCAACCCCTTTTTAGGGTATCATTCCCGCCCAAACTGTTTTTAAACCAATAAAAAAAGGCGCCTGGGGGAGCGCCTGATTTTTAGGTTCCTTACTCAGTAAATTTTTGTGCTTCTTTTTCCCAAGCCTGTTCGAACTCATCCGCACTGTTCGCTGAAATATATTCTCCGCCGCCAGCGACAGCTGCTTGTTTCATCTCTTCATTACCCTTGACATCAAAGTTGAAGCCAATGATGTTTACAATCGTATCCACATTTGATGCACGGAGCTTTTCGATTTCTGCCGCAGGGTCTCCGCCGCACGTTTCTTCACCGTCAGTGATTAAATACACCACGTTTTTCCCGTCTGCGTCAAATGCTTCAAATTCTTTTCTTGTGTCTGCAAGTGCTTTGGCTATCGGTGTCCATCCAGTCGGCTTGAGCTCACTCAATGAATTGTCAAACAGAGACCCTTCATATGGATGAAGGCCGTAAATGGTTTCCGTTGTACTGCACGAAAGGGCTTTACCGGACAGTTTATTGTTCCCTGCATGCCCGAAAACGCGAAGCATAAGATTTGTATCCTTTGGAAGAAGTTCGGCAAAAGATTTTACTGATTTTTTGGCAATGTCTATTTTGCGCTCTCCTCCTGTTTTTTGAACCATGCTTCCGCTTCCATCAAACAAAACAGCTACATTTGTATCAGCCTGTTTCTCAGCGGCAAAAGACGGGGAGGCAATGGAAACAGTCAACAATCCAATGATACCGGCAGCCAGCAATTTTTTCATATAATTACTTCCTTTCTTTTTCATATTTTCCAACTATATGTTGGATTCTTCTTTATGCTAGAATACGAAAATGCAAAAAGATATAGGACATGCTGCCTTTTGTGCTGCTTTCACGATCTGTCCAAAATCGCTTGAAATGCCGTTCATTTTTAGCCATTTCCGCCCAGAAAGCATAAACAGATTGTGTGATCATTCATTCTTTTTTCGCCTTGATTATGACAGAAAAACGGAAATCTGCTACTATGCTACAGGCAGATAGCTAATTAGTTTTGAAGTTTTTGTTACATACAAAAAGAGGCTGACCATCACCAGCCTCTTTTTTCTTATTTAGATAACATTAGTGATTGCTGAGTGAAAATTTTCTCAACATCTTTTTGGGTATAAGCCGGGAAGTATTCACCGCCGCCTACTTTCGCAATTGCGTTCAGCTGGCCTTTGTATCCCTCTTTATAATCAAAGCCGATCACATTAACAGTGATATTGTCTTTTTGCAGTTCCTTTGCTGTTTTAATCGGGTTTCCTCCGCACGTTTCCTCACCGTCTGTCAACAGATACACCACTTTTTCCCCTTTTGCATCAAGCTGGTCAAAAGAAGATTTCGCCTCGTTCAGCGCTTTGGCAATTGGCGTCCAGCCAGTCGGCCCAATTGTATTGAGAGAATTGAGGAAGCTTTGCTCATTAAAGCTTTGGAAGCCGTATACGTTGCGAATGGCTTCACATGACTGAACTTTTCCGGAATTTTTATTGTTTCCTTCAGAGCCAAACACGCTCATTTTCACCTGAGTTCCTTCTGGCAGTGAGCTCGCAAACTTTGAAATTTCTTTTTTGGCTGAATTAAATTTAGAGACACCGTCTATTCTTTTCGCCATACTTCCGCTGGCATCAAGCAAGACCGCCACGTTCGCCGGCGCTTTAGCCTCCGTTTCTGTCTTTTCAGCTGCAAAAGCAGGTGAAGTTAATCCAAAAAGCAATCCTGTCATCATGATCAGTGAAAATCTTTTCTTCATGTTCGTACCCCTTTACCAATTTGTTTCTGCGTGCAGATGTTCAACGCTGAACATAATCTATCGTAATCAACAAAAACCGAGAAATAAATAGGGCGGGCTTCCCCATTGCTGTTGTTTACTTTTGCATAGAAACCTATGTTTTTATTAGTGATTTCCACCTAACGCCCCTATGAAAAGAGAAGATTGTCCGCCTTTCGACTTTCGTTATATGAGTCTGTCGAAGTCTGTCGACAAATGTGGATGACTTTACCACAATCTCAAAGCCTGAAATCAGGAAAAAAGGACTGATCCTTAAAGACGGTCAGAAGCTCCTCTAAACCGTTTCAGCTGCTCTTAGATAAAAGATATTCAGGAACAGAAAAAGACGCCCAATGAGCGTCTTTTTCTACTTTTTCGCCATATATTTATTCAAAAACGCATCTGCCTCAGAAATTTGTGTGCCTTGGTAATAGTACTTTACAATGTCATCAACCGTTTTGCCTTCTTTGGCCATAAAATTCGCTCCGTATTGGCTCATCCCCACACCGTGGCCAAATCCTCTCGTCGTGACTGTAATTGTGTCTCCATTTCGCTTCCATTCAAAATCGGCGGAGTTGAGACCCAGCTTTTCACGTATGTCTCTTCCTTTCAGCGTCTTGCCGTTAATGACGGCAGTTGCGACCTGGTGGCCCGGTGTCTCGCCGGTAATCTTCCCTACTGCGCTAGATCCATCCAGCTTGACGCCAAGCTTTTGCTGAAATTCTGCCGCTGTAAAGGTTTTCGTTGCCTTATATTTCGGAGACTTTTTATCCCATGGGCTTTTGACGCTTTTTAAATATGGGATAGCACTTGTCCAATAAGCTTCTGCATTCTCTGTGTAGCCGTTGCTTGTGGAGAAAAAGGAGGCTTCAATCGGCTGGTTGTTGTACGTTAAGATTTTGCCTTGCGTACTGGCTACCGCAGCTGTGATTTTCTTCAGTTTTGTCTCATAGCTTGTGCCCCACTGTTTTTTCAGCTCCGCTTTGTTTTTATACACCTGGAACATCTGTGTATCATCCACCAGTGAGCCTTTAGGAGCCTCAACCGCTGAATTTGACACCATCAGTCTGACAATAAATGTTCTGGCGGCGAGGGCCTGGGCTTTCAGTGCTTCAGATTCAAAGGTTGCCGGCATTTCGGAGGCGACGACTCCAATCACATACTCTTCAAGCGGAATGTTTTCTACGGATTGATTTGCGGTTCGATAGACGGGAATAGAAACAGGTGATGCTTTCAATGTTTCTGCTCCTTTCGATGCTGGTTTCGTGCTGACTGCTGTCTTTTCTGATTCTACGCTGGCCCCGGCTTCCTTATTATGCTGGAATGGTATAACCAAGAGTGTGGGAACCAAGAGAATCAATGCACATAGTACGGATAGTGTGATTGCGAATTGTTTCATATTCAGCTGCCTCCTGCTCGGGATTCGACTCTAGTCTAGTCTATGGGCAGGGACAAGCTAATATGACTCTCGTTTTGGACAGAAACTTTATTTGTCATTTACGTATTCTTTTTTGCTATTTTGCGCATAATGATGATAATACACAAAAAATAAAAAACCAGTATGCCAGAGTGACATACTGATTTTCAAGTAAGTTTATGCATTTAAGTCAGAAACGACTTCTTTATTCTCTTGCTCAGAAGCAGACTCATCATTTACACGTTCGATGTCTGCGCCCAGAGCGGCAAGCTTCTGATGGAAATCAACGTAACCGCGGTCTAAGTGCTTCAATTCAGTAACACGTGTGTGACCTTCAGCCACTAACCCCGCAAGAATCAGCGCTGCACCTGCACGCAAATCAGTCGCTGCAACTTCAGCTCCCTGAAGCTGTACAGGACCGTTAATGATGACAGAACGTCCTTCAATCTTGATATCACCATTCATACGGCGGAATTCTTCCGCATGCATAAAACGGTTTTCAAAAACGGTTTCTGTAATCATGCTTGTGCCGCTTGCACGAAGCAGAAGCGCCATCATTTGTGACTGCATATCAGTCGGGAAGCCCGGGTGAGGCATTGTTTTGATGTCAATCGGTTTAAGTTCTTTCGGGCCGATGACACGCAGACCTTCACCTTCATCCTTAATTGTTACACCCATCTCTTCCATTTTTGCAATTAAAGAGGTGAGGTGTTCAGGAACCGCTCCTTTTACTAATACGTTTCCTTCAGTGATTGCAGCAGCAACCATAAATGTGCCCGCTTCAATGCGGTCAGGAATAATATGGTGTTTTACGCCGTGAAGCTTTTCGACTCCTTCAATTTTGATGGTGCCGGTGCCAGCTCCGCGGATTTTTCCGCCCATGCCGTTGATATAGTTTGCTAAATCAACGATTTCGGGTTCTTTTGCCACGTTTTCCAGCGTAGTTGTTCCTTCAGCTAGAGCGGCTGCCATAATCAGGTTCTCTGTAGCTCCTACACTTGGGAAGTCCAGATAAATTTTTGCGCCTTGCAGTCGGCCTTTTACTTCAGCTTCAATGAAGCCATTACCGACTTTGATTTCTGCGCCCATTGCTTCAAAACCTTTTAAATGCTGATCAATCGGTCTGGAACCAATTGCGCATCCGCCCGGAAGTGCAACTCTTGCATGACCTGTACGCGCAAGAAGCGGCCCCATGACAAGCACAGACGCACGCATTTTACGAACATATTCAAAAGGTGCTTCAGTTTGCAAAGCGTATGAAGCATTTACAGTCACTTCATTATTTTCAAAATGCACATCTGCTCCTAAATGACGCAACACTTCGTTAATTGTATATACATCGGAGAGCGTAGGTACATCACAAATTACGCTTTTTTCTTCACTTGCTAATAAAGATGCAGCGATAACAGGTAAAACGGCATTTTTAGCGCCTTCAACTTTGACTGTGCCGTTTAACTTCTGACCGCCGCGGACGATGATTTTTTCCAAGGTATTCCCCTCCGCGTCCCTAAATTCTCTATATTAATATTCAGTCGTAACGATTGGTGTGCCAACCGTAACGGTATGTTTTCCGCCCATTCCTGCACTTCTAAGTGCAATTTGCAAATTCATTTTATGTTTCGAGGTCATAATGTACTCTTCCCACTCATCTGTAAACGCAGAAATAGAAACGAAATTTGGCTCAACTACATGTTCTACTGATCTTGCTTGAAATTCATTTAATAACTGATTTGCTTTTTTTTGCAAAACAATATTCATATTATCATCTAAGTGACCATTTAGACAAGTAAAAATAACTACTTTTTCTTGGAATATCCCAAGTGTCTCCCGTTCAAACTGTTCATATGTATCATTCCAGCTATCCGGTGTCTCTAGACTCATTTGCTCATATAATAAATACGAAGTTGGATTGTGTTTTTTGAGGGTTGTGACAAGCTGCAGTCTAAAAGAAGTACGATTTTTTTTGTCAGTATATGTGCCAATTGCCTTTATCATTTTATCTTCCCGTGCAATCACCCAATCATATTGACGATACTCTGATTTTAAACGTTGCACTTTTTGATAAAATTCTTTTTCGGTCAGTGACATGTTTTGTTTTGCATGCAATGTCCACTTATCTATTGACACATCTTGGCGTTCCATCCCCTCTGCCATTTGTGCTAACGGCGTTAATTCACTCGCATGGATGGTATGGAAAACAGCAATGACGAAGCTTAACATGACGGAAATGATAATAGCGTGGCTTACTTGTTTTTTCTTCATGTTCATCTCTCCCCCTTATCCCCAGTTTTACCGGAGGCAAGAGGCGCCATACGTAAAAATCTTCGTCAAAACTCGAGCTATTCGCTTCAACCCGCTTCTCCCAACCATTTAATGATAATAATGTTCAAAACCTATTAAAATAGATAGGGAAGCTGCTGTGAATAATTGAGATAATCTAAAAAGAAATTAGCAACGGCCGTTCCAATGGCAATTGTCAGCAAAATCATCAGGAGTCTAGCCTGCACGACTTTGCCTTTTTTGATTAACGGATCTATATTGACGGCTTGCAACGCCCACCAAGTCACTGCTATAAAAATCAGGTGAACGACAATGCCGATTGCAGCCTGCTGTCCCAATACACTCATCTATTACACTCCTTTCTCTGCGTTCATACCCTTTCTTATTATATAAGAAGCACAGATAAAGATGATACATTTTATACAGAACGGAATAATCAGCCAAATCTAGGGCTAATCCCCGCTTAAAGTGCGATTCTTTTACATGGTATACTTTATTGGAAAGGAGCTGGCAAATGTGAATCATTCTTTTTTTCAGCCTGAAAAGCAATATGGTGAGGACCTGCCAATTTTTGATCAGGAATGGGAAGCAATTGCATTCTATTATGATTATAGACAGTCACAGATTGAAGAACTGAATGAATTGTGTCAGTTTTTTAACATTTCTCTTACCTATACGAGAGAAAGCCTTGAAGAGCTTGAAAACCTCTATTTTCAAAGTATACAAGAGCTTTTGCTTGCTGATTGGAATCTTCCTATTGAAGAATTCGAGAAAATGATCAGTGTTTATCTTATAGATTGCGTGATTGCCCGCCATGAAGATGCTGAATGGGTTGTAAAACCTTATCCCTATAAAGACGGCGCTTATACACTTGGCTTTAGAAGACATCGCAAATCGTGGCATACAATGAATGCCTGTGATAGTTTATACCTGCGCCAAAAAGAGGATCGCCCGCTGCTGTCGCTGTTTGATTCTCTTGTTCGTTCATAAAAAAATCCTTCTCATAAAGAGAAGGATTTTTTCTTATTTCCCTGCTACATCCAATCTGTTCAAAGCCCGCTGTAACGCAAGCTCAGCCCGACGAATGTCAGTATCATCTGATTGAGTATTCAAACGCTCCTGCGCCCGCTGGCGTGCAGCTTCAGCGCGCTCTTTATCGATGCCTTCTGCTGTCTCGGCAGCCTGGGCAAGGATGGTGACCTGATCAGGACGGACTTCGACAAATCCGCCGCTGACGGCAACCATTTCAGTCTGCCCGTCTTTTTTCAGACGGACAGCGCCGATTTTAAGAGGAGCCACGGTTGGAATATGGCCTGGCAAAATACCGAGATCGCCGCTTTCGGCTCTCACACTCACCATTTCGATATCCGCATCGTATACTGGGCCGTCGGGAGTAACGATATTGACTTTAACGGTCTTCATGCTTTTACCCTCCTAGGACCAGATTAAACTTCTACACCCATTTCTTTTGCTTTCTCAACAACTTCTTCGATACGGCCTACAAGACGGAACGCATCTTCTGGAAGATGGTCGTATTTACCGGCTAAGATTTCTTTGAAGCCTTGTACCGTCTCTTTTACAGGCACGTAAGAACCTTTTTGTCCAGTGAACTGTTCAGCCACGTGGAAGTTCTGAGAAAGGAAGAACTGGATACGGCGTGCGCGGTGAACGACAAGTTTGTCTTCCTCGCCTAGTTCATCCATACCGAGAATCGCAATGATATCTTGAAGCTCTTTGTAACGCTGAAGCGTTGACTGTACTTCACGCGCAACTGCATAATGCTCTTCTCCGACAATTTCAGGAGCAAGGGCGCGTGATGTAGATGCCAACGGATCAACCGCAGGGTAAATACCCATTTCAGTTAATTTACGCTCAAGGTTTGTTGTCGCATCCAAGTGAGCGAACGTTGTCGCCGGCGCCGGGTCAGTGTAGTCATCGGCAGGCACGTAGATCGCCTGGATAGATGTAACTGATCCAACGTTCGTAGACGTGATACGCTCTTGGAGCTGACCCATCTCAGTTGCAAGCGTCGGCTGATAACCAACCGCTGAAGGCATACGGCCAAGAAGGGCTGAAACCTCTGAACCCGCTTGTGTGAAACGGAAAATGTTATCGATAAAGAACAGTACGTCCTGTCCTTGTACATCACGGAAGTGCTCAGCCATTGTAAGGCCTGTCAAAGCAACACGCATACGTGCGCCCGGCGGCTCGTTCATTTGTCCGAATACCATGGCTGTTTTGTTGATTACGCCAGAGTCACTCATTTCGTAGAAAAGGTCGTTTCCTTCACGAGTACGCTCTCCTACGCCGGCGAATACAGAGATACCGCCGTGCTCTTGCGCGATGTTGTTGATTAATTCCTGGATTAATACGGTTTTACCTACACCGGCACCACCGAACAATCCGATTTTACCACCCTTAATGTAAGGAGCAAGCAAATCAACAACTTTAATACCTGTTTCAAGAATTTCAACTTCTGTTGAAAGCTGATCGAATGAAGGCGCCTGTCTGTGAATCGGATCCTTTTTCGCATCCGCAGGAACCGGCTCATTCAAATCAATATTTTCTCCGAGAACGTTAAATACACGTCCAAGTGTTACATCACCAACCGGTACTGAGATTGGCGCTCCTGTATCTACAGCTTCCATACCGCGCTGAACACCATCTGTAGATGCCATTGCGATTGTACGGACTGTATCATCACCTAAATGAAGAGCGACCTCAAGCGTTAAATCAATACCTACTTCGTTTTCACTTGCAGCTGGCTGTGAAATTTTAATCGCATTATAAATTTCAGGCAAGTGACCGTCTTCAAAACGCACGTCGACGACCGGTCCTAATACCTGGCTAACGCGTCCTTTCTTCATCGCTATCCCTCCTGACAAAATCTTTCTATTCTAAAGCGGCTGCTCCGCCGACAATTTCCGTAATTTCTTGTGTGATGGCTGCTTGGCGAGCGCGGTTGTAAGAAAGCGAAAGTGAATCGATAAGTTCCTTCGCGTTGTCTGTCGCGTTTTTCATCGCCGTCATTCTTGCAGCGTGCTCACTTGCTTTACTGTCAAGAAGCGCACCGAAGATTAAGCTTTCTGCATATTGAGGAAGCAAAACCTCCAGAACCTCCTCTTCAGATGGTTCAAATTCATAAGACGCCGTTCTTTTTCCGCCGCCGCTGCCCAAATCAGATAACGGCAGAAGTTTTTTCTCCGTTACTTCTTGAGTAATGGCGCTGACAAAATGGTTATAAACAAGGTGCAATTCATCAAACGCACCGTCTATAAACATTTGGATCGTTTGACGGGCAAGATCTTTAATTTCTGTAAACGTCACTTCATCCCCAAGTCCTGTTAACTCGGAAATGATCGGAATCTCCCGTTTCTTAAAGAAATCACGGCCCACTCTTCCGATGGCAATCACCGCATACTCATCCTTAGACTGATGACGTTCTTGCATGGCCTGATAAGCATTCCGTAAAACCGAACTGTTAAAAGCGCCGGCAAGACCGCGGTCAGACGTAATGACAAGGTATGCCGTTTTTTTCACTTCTCTGCTGAGAAGCATCGGGTGCTTCACGTTGCCGGAAACTCTTCCGACGTTTGACACAACCTCTTGGATTTTATCCATATATGGCACAAATGATTTTGCATTGTTTTCAGCACGATTCAGCTTAGCCGCAGATACCATCTGCATGGCTTTTGTAATCTGACTTGTTTTTTTCGTTGACGTGATCCTTGACTTAATATCGCGTAATGAGGCCAAAGATTTCACCACCTTTTCTCTTCATCTGCGTAAAAAGAGAGAAAAAGAGAACCTTTTTCTCTCATCAGCATTCGAGTTAGTTGCTTGGTGCAAATGTGCGTTTGAAGCCTTCGATTGCAGCATTGAAGTCTTCATCAGCAGGAAGGTTTCCTGTTTTCGCAATTCCGTCAAGCAGGTCTTTATGGTTTTGGTCAAGGTACATGTAGTACTCTTCTTCAAAACGTCTGATATCCGCCACAGGAATATCATCGAGATATCCTTTTGTCAGCGCATAAAGAATGGCTACTTGCTTTTCAACCGGAAGCGGCTTGTTCAGATCCTGCTTCAGCACTTCAACTGTACGCGCACCGCGGTTCAGTTTTGCCTGAGTCGCTTGGTCGAGGTCAGAACCGAATTGAGCGAATGCTTCCAGCTCACGGTATGACGCAAGGTCAAGACGCAAAGTACCTGATACTTTTTTCATCGCTTTGATTTGCGCTGAGCCGCCGACGCGGGATACAGACAATCCGGCATTGATCGCTGGACGTACGCCTGAGAAGAACAAATCAGATTGCAGGAAGATCTGTCCGTCGGTGATGGAAATGACGTTCGTCGGAATATAAGCAGAGATATCTCCGGCTTGTGTTTCTACGAACGGCAGAGCTGTAATTGATCCTGCGCCTTTCGCGTCGCTAAGCTTTGCTGCACGCTCAAGCAGACGGGAATGAAGATAGAATACATCCCCAGGGAACGCTTCACGGCCTGGCGGACGGCGAAGAAGCAAGGACAGCTCACGGTAAGCGGCCGCTTGTTTAGAAAGATCATCGTATACAACAAGAACGTGCTTGCCGCTGTACATAAATTCTTCTGCCATTGTAACCCCAGCATACGGTGCCAGGTACAGAAGCGGTGCCGGCTGTGAGGCAGACGCCGTTACAACAATTGTATAATCAAGCGCGCCGTGTTTACGCAATGTTTCTACTACGCCGCGGACTGTTGATTCTTTTTGGCCGATCGCAACATATACGCAGATCATGTCTTGGTCTTTTTGGTTCAGGATCGCATCGATCGCAACAGATGTTTTACCTGTTTGACGGTCACCGATGATCAGCTCACGCTGGCCGCGGCCGATTGGAATCAGTGCATCGATCGCTTTGATACCGGTTTGAAGCGGTTCATGAACGGATTTACGGTCCATAACGCCTGGTGCAGGGCTTTCAATCGGACGAGTTTTGCTTGTAAGGATCGGGCCAAGTCCGTCTACCGGCTGGCCTAGCGGGTTTACAATACGGCCGATTAACTCTTCACCAACAGGAACCTCCATGATGCGACCTGTTCTTTTTACTTCGTCTCCCTCACGGATCTCACTGAAAGGTCCTAAGATGACGATACCTACGTTTGATTCTTCAAGGTTTTGAGCCATACCCAAAACACCGTTTGAAAATTCGACAAGTTCACCGGCCATACAGTTGTCAAGGCCGTGCACACGTGCAATACCGTCACCGACTTGGATGACTGTACCTACGTCTTGAACTTCAATATCAGATTGATAATTTTGTATTTGCTGTTTTATCAGCGTGCTAATCTCTTCAGCTTTGATGCTCACTTAGGTTTCACCCCTTCTATCGATTTTCCCCGGCTAATTGACGTTCGATGCGCTGAAGCTTCCCGCTTACGCTGCCGTCATAAATCCGGTTTCCAATGCGGACTTTAATGCCGCCTATTAAATCCGTCTGCACTTCATTTCTGATTCTCAGTGAAGCGACTCCGGCTTTTTTTGCAAACACTTGTGATAATGGTAACATTTCTGCATCCGTCAGCGGTTTCACTGAATATACGATTGCGTCTTCTGTTTGACGGGCCACATTTGCGAGTTTGATAAACTCATCTGTGAGCTCAGGGACAATCGCGGCACGATGGCGGTCAATCAAAAGAAAAATCGTATTGAGTACGGACTGTGACAAAGAGCCAAATGCATTTTGAATCAGCTCTTTTTTCTTCGCAGCCGGCACCTTCGGATGGTTCAACACATCATTAAGCGCTTTTTCATTTTGAAATACTTGTTTTACAACAATTAGCTCTTCTTCTACTTGATTCAGCTGAGCGGACTCATTGGCTATATCAAAAAGAGCTGATGCATATCGTTTAGAGACAGCTGATCCACTCATCGGCTTTCTCCTACCTCTTTAAGATAGTCCTGGATCAATTTCTCTTGCGCTTGTTCATCCAGTTCTTTTTCGATCACTTTCGACGCAATCATGACAGAAAGAGACGCTACTTGCTCACGGAGAGCAGAAACCGCCTGTTCTTTTTCCTTCACGATTTCAGTTCTTGCTGCTTCTTTCAGACGTTCAGATTCTGCACGTGCAGCCTGAATAATCTCTTCTTTTTGCTTCTCTCCCAGTTTCTTTGCGTTTTCGATAAGAGTTTGGGATTCCTGTCTTGCTTCTTTTAAAAGAACGCGCTGCTCTTCAATCAGCTGCTGCGCTTCTTTATTTTTTTCTTCAGCAGACGTAATTTCTCCAGCGATGTGGTCTTCACGCTGTTTCATTATGTTTAATAGCGGCCCTAAAGCGTATTTCTTCAGAAGCGCTAATAAGATTAACATAGCTAACAGTTGGAACAGGATATCTCCGCCGTTAAACGACAATCCTAGTTCAAGTGGTAATTGAGACATCTACTACGGCAACTCCCTTCTGCAGGTTTTTCTTTGCTGATCCAGCAGCCGCACTTGTCTCTTTTCAGCCGGCAAGGCGGGATGCTTATCAGACATAAAGCAATGGCGAAGGTTCTCTTGGAATGATCTTCGCCATTTTTAGTTCATATAAGGCTTTTATGCTTAGCCAAAGAACGCTAAGAATGCGATAACGACAGCGATAATAGGAAGGGCTTCAACTAATGCGATACCCATGAACATAAGAGTTCTCAGTTCTTTACCTGCTTCCGGCTGACGGGCAATCCCCTCTACCGTACGTGAAACAATCAAACCGTTACCAATACCTGCACCAAGTGCGCCTAAACCAATTGCAATCGCAGCTGCTATTAAATTCATGAAAAAGTTCCTCCTTTAAAATGTTATCCGTTTGGATATAATGTTTTAATGATCATGACTGATTTTATGAGACATGTACACCATCGTCAGCATTGTAAAGATAAATGCCTGGATAGCACCAATAAATAAACTGAATGCTTGCCATGCCAGCATCGGCAGAATGGCACCGATTGTACCGACAAGACCGAGAGCCACGCTTTGCGAATAATGGCTTGTTGCTAATCCCGCAAGCAGGCCGAGAAGAATCTCACCGGCGAAGATGTTACCATACAGCCGCAAACCTAGAGTCAGCGTATTCGCAAACTCTTCGATGATTTTCATCGGGAGCATGAATGGAACAGGTCTTAAATAGTCTTTGGAATATTCCTTGAGCCCTTTCATCTTCACACCATAGTAGTGGGTTAAAGCAACAACCATCACGGCTAGCGTTAATGTAATGGCAGGATCGGCTGTCGGAGACTTCCACCAGAGCTCATGTCCGATTGTAATAGAGAACGGCAGCCCCAGCATATTCGACACAAATATGTACATCAGCAATGTGACACCAAGTGCCAAGAAGTTAGCCCCTGTTTTTAAATCCATTGTACTGCCAATAATATTGCGGACGAAATCAACAATCCATTCCATAAAGTTCTGGGCTTTTCCGGGACGGATCGAAAGCGTTCTTGTCGTCAATATAGCAATCAATAAAACAATCACACTCGCCACAGTAATCATCAGAATGTTTGTCAGATTAAAAGTAAGACCTAGAAATTCTATAGTTCTGTAACCATGATTCAAAGGGTTTTCACCTCTCTTCCATTGATGAACGTTTAAGCTGGATAAAGGAATCTATCATAATGACAGGGTATATTGTCATTAATCCAATAACTGTACTTGCCATATGAAAATATCCGGGATTTTTATAGGCAACAGCCACAGCAAGAATCGCATTGCACCACCGCGCTGCGCTCCCGAGAGATCGTATGGACTTTCCTTTCTCAACAGCTCTGTCAAAAGCATTCATTCTTCTGACGAGCAGTAAAAAATTAAACAAACTGAAAACAGTTCCCAGAATAAGGCCTAAAAAAACGGTTTTATACGCTGTTAAACCATAACCCAGTACATACACTGCCAAAATGAACAATAAATATTTGCGTTGTCTGCTAAATGTAAGCTTGGGATCGTCCATCAATTATCTGTCTCCTGATGAAAAAATAATGTATAGCTTGGATACGGCAAAAATCAGCGGTTAACCCTTAGTAGAAGACCTTTTTTGACCGGCAAAACGGGCCTGTTCGAAAAAATCATTCATCCGCAAGCCTTGCAGGGATGCTGTTTCATTCGCTTAAATAAATCCTCATAATACGGGTTTGCTGAGAGGATTTACATTGAGGATGAGGACTATAATGAAAGCTATGAAAACCTTCTCATAATACCCTCGTTTAGCATACAATAGCCCCTAACATGTGTCAATCTGTTTAAAGTTAAAAAACTTTTTATACTTTACGTCTCCACAGAATGTTCACAATTTCACCTATAATTGTATACAGATTCACCGAATAGCAAAAAACTGGATAAAAAAATGAAACCCCCTTTTGGGGATTTCATTTTTTTATTTTGTTCCAAACATGCGGTCACCCGCATCTCCGAGACCTGGAACAATATATCCTTTTTCATTTAATTTTTCATCTAGCGCCGCAATGTAAATATCAACGTCCGAATGATGCTTCTGCAATACTTCCACACCCTCCGGCGCTGCTACAAGACACATGAAACGGATATTTTTCGCACCGCGTTTTTTAAGGCTGTGAATGGCTTCAACTGCGGAACCGCCCGTAGCGAGCATCGGATCAACTACGATGAATTCACGCTCTTCCACATCAGAAGGAAGCTTGACATAGTATTCCACGGGTTTTAAGGTTTCTGGATCACGGTAAAGGCCGACATGTCCCACTTTTGCCGCAGGAATCAGCTTTAAAATGCCGTCAACCATTCCCAATCCTGCTCTGAGGATAGGAACCACTCCGAGTTTTTTCCCTGAGATGACTTTCGATTTCGCAGCCTGAACCGGTGTATTGATATCCACTTCTTCCAGAGGAAGATCGCGGGTAATTTCAAATGCCATGAGTGTAGCCACTTCATCTACTAACTCTCTAAAATCCTTCGTACCTGTATTTTCATTCCGTATATATGTCAGCTTGTGCTGAATTAAAGGATGATCAAATACATAAACCTTTCCCATACTGTGTTTCAGCTCCTTTTTTATTGTCCCATCAACAATTACACACTTCTATTGATTCTACAAAAAAAGACATTGAGTTTCAAGAACATCGTCAAAAAACCCGCCGGGCATAAGCCCAAGCGGGTTTTAGGATCTTAATAATCTAATTCTTTATATAAAGGAAATTTATCAGTCAGAGCAGCTACACGCTGTCTTGCTTCTTCAAGTTTTCCTTCGTCTTCGTGGTTTTTCAATGCAAGCGCAATGATAGCACCGACTTCTTCTAAAGCGTCTCCGTCAAAACCGCGGCTGGTTACAGCAGCTGTACCAAGACGGATGCCGCTTGTTACGAAAGGTTTTTCAGGATCATATGGAATCGCGTTTTTGTTAGACGTAATACCGATTTCATCAAGTACATGCTCCGCAACCTTACCAGTCAGTCCGAGCGAACGAAGATCAACAAGGATAAGGTGGTTGTCTGTTCCGCCTGAAACGAGCTGGATGCCCTCTTTCGTTAAGGCTTCAGCCAGACGTTTCGCATTTGAAATGACGTTTTGTGCATATGTTTTGAAATCGTCCTGCAATACTTCACCGAATGAAACAGCTTTTGCGGCAATAACGTGCATCAGCGGGCCGCCTTGAATTCCAGGGAAGATCGATTTATCAATTTTCTTGCCAAACTCTTCACGGCAAAGGATCATACCGCCTCGAGGACCGCGAAGTGTTTTATGTGTTGTTGTTGTAACGAAATCAGCGTAAGGAACCGGGTTTGGATGAAGGCCTGCCGCAACAAGTCCTGCGATATGTGCCATATCCACCATGAAGTAAGCGCCGACTTCATCAGCAATTTCACGGAATTTCTTAAAGTCGATTGTACGAGGATACGCACTTGCTCCTGCTACGATAAGCTTCGGTTTATGAGCGAGGGCTTTTTCACGCACGTCATCGTAATCAATATATTGAGTTTCTTTATCTACGCCGTACTCAACAAAGTTATATTGAACACCGCTGAAGTTGACTGGGCTTCCGTGTGTTAAATGGCCGCCGTGGGAGAGGTTCATCCCAAGTACAGTATCGCCTTGCTCCAAAATCGTGAAGTACACTGCCATGTTTGCTTGCGCGCCTGAATGAGGCTGAACGTTTACATGCTCCGCTCCAAAGATTTCCTTCGCGCGGTCACGGGCGATATCTTCAACGACATCGACGTGCTCGCATCCGCCGTAGTAGCGTTTGCCCGGATATCCTTCTGCGTACTTATTTGTCAAAACAGATCCTTGTGCTTCCATAACCGCTTCACTTACAAAGTTCTCAGAAGCAATCAATTCGATCTTAGTCTGTTGGCGTTCACGCTCATTTTTAATGGCGTTAAACACTTGTTCGTCTTGCGCAGGTAAATGTTTCATCAGCGAGATCCTCTCCTATCCGTATCCTGTTCTTTGTTTTTACCATCACTATTGTACATGGTTTTTAAGGCCGATGTAAAAGATTATTTTTAAAAAATCTAAATTTTTATTGGTAAAAACGAATATTAATAACTTAAATTTAATTTAAAGTTCGGAATTTATTTCACTGTCTTAAAATAAAAGAAAAGACTGGCTATGCAGTCCTTTCATTCGCACTCATAAACCGCCCGCACTCCGCCGATTAGTTTCGGCCGTGTACGCGCCAATGTCACATGAGCTGAACCGAGGCTGTTTTGAGAGACACGCACAGGGACAGCCACCGGCTTCAGATGCATGCCGATAAACGTATCGCCTATATCAATTCCGGCGTCAGCCTGAATGGTTTCAACAAGAACAGGAGACTTCATCTGCTTAAACGCATAAGACGCCATCGCTCCGCCCGCTTTTGGAACGGGCACGGCAGAAACGGTTGGAAGCCTGAACAGCTTGGCCGTTTCTGCTTCGACGACAAGCGCTCTGTTTAAATGCTCGCAGCATTGAAACGCCAGATGGATTCCCGTTTTTTCCCGAAGCTCAGCAAGTCCGCTGTAGATGCTTTCAGCGATATCTACACTGCCCGATGTGCCGATCCGGCTGCCGGCCACTTCGCTCGTGCTGCATCCAAGGACGAAGAGCTGATCTTGTTTCAATTCCGCTTGGTCCTGAAACTCAGACAGCATCGTCTTCCACGTTTGTTTCAACTCATTCATTAAACAGCACCCCTACAGGTTTTTCTCTTCATAATCTGAGATTTTTCCAATACGCGTTTGGTGTCTTCCCCCGGTAAACTCAGTAGTCAGCCAGATTTTTGCGATTTCCCGAGCCAAACCAGGTCCGATCACCCGTTCACCCATCGCAAGGATGTTTGTGTCATTATGCTCCCTCGTCGCCTTCGCGCTGAAGGTATCGTGCGCCAGCGCGCAGCGAATCCCTTTTACTTTATTAGCGGAAATGCTCATGCCGATGCCTGTCCCGCAAATTAAAATGCCTCTGTCAACTTCGCCGCTAACCACTTTTTCGGCCACCGGAAAAGCATAATCCGGATAATCGACAGAGCCGCTGCCGCAGTCACAGCCCATATCAATATATTCAATTTGCAATTCGTCCATTAACTCTTTGATTTCATTTCGAATGTGAACGCCGCCATGATCCGATGCAATGGCTACTTTCATCTGCTTTTCCTCCCAGCGTGTGTGATACGGCCCGCCCGCTTTATTGACCGCGCAGCCTGTCCGCTCTTTGATTCACACCATATGATGTGCTTTTCACTATATTCTACTCCTTCACGCAGGATTTGCAAATGACCTGTTTGCAGATTTTCTGACAACTTATCTGCGGTCTTTTTTCAGCTGTTTTGCCAGCTGCCGAAGAAGCTCTTCAAGCTCATCTCGCGTTTGTTTATAGATGTCAATTGAGCCGCCGAACGGATCGATGACATCACCATGGCTGCCTGTGACATATTCTTTTAACGTAAACACTTTATCACGATAACGTCCAAATTGGCTGGCAATGATCTGCTTGTGCTGATGGGTCATAGCCAGAACCAAATCAGCCGACTCCATATGTTCTTCAGTTAATGGAGAAGACACATGATTAAGGGCAATGTGTTTTTCAAACAGCGCTTCGACTGCATGAGGCGTCGCTTTCCCATTAGGTGAAGCAAACACGCCTGCCGAGCGGACATTGACATTCAGCCCTTCCATTTCTGCAATTGATTTAAAAAGCGCCTCAGCCATTGGGCTGCGGCACGTATTTCCAGTACAGACAAAAATAATATCCATGTCAGTCACCCCTTATTTTTCTCTATTATATATGAAGAAAAAAGAAACGGCGACTTCGTTTCTTTTATTGGTATATTAAATTGGCAAAAGCAGCTTTAGTCCAAACACGATTAATATGATGCCCCCGAGCGCTTCGCTGTATGTGCCAAGCCATGACTGCACTTGTTTTCCGACCAGCAGGCCCAGCCATGTCAACATCATGCTGAACAGCCCGAACAGGGTAATTGTGAGGAGCGGATGCGAGCCGTATATCCCCAAGCTCAAGCCGACGGAAAAGCTGTCAAGGCTGACGCCGATGGCAAACAGCAATAAGCCCGGCCCTGCCGGTGACATGAATCGTTCTTCTGACTGTTTAAAAGAGGCCATAAGCATTTGAACCCCAAGAACAAAAAGCAGCGCCCCACCGATATAAACCGCTAACACGCCGAGGAGCCCTGACAGCATGTTGCCGGCCGCCATCCCTGCAAGAGGCATGATGACGTGAAAGAGGCCGATGATGAAACCAATATAGAATATCTGCTTCTTTCTAAGTTTGACCATGCCCATTCCAAGGCCGACAGAAAAAGCATCCATCCCTAAAGCAAACGCCATGATGCTTAATGTAATCAGTTCGCCTATAAACAAATCCGACATACATAAATAACCCCCTTGGACACGCCCCGCTTTTTTAGCCTATGCGTGTCCAAAAAGGGTTAGAACATCTGACTGCTTTCAGCGAATCACTCTTCCTCCGGCGGCTTTCATCAGCCTGTTCATAATAGCAAGACCGACACCTGTATCCGGAAAGGATTCCGCTATAATGAAATCCACCTTATTCTCATCAAAGCTGCGCAAAGCATCATACAGCCCTGCCGCAACAGTCTCAAGCTGAGCCCGTCTTCCGCAGCTCTTCACATAATCAGCGGAATAAACGCCCGCGTTTTCTTCTGTCGTCAGGACACCGACCCGTCTTCCGCCCTGTTGATATTCTTGAATGAGGTGCTGAATGCGCTCTGGGCTGCCTTCGCAAATGGCAAGAGGCGCTGTCGGCGCATAATGTGTATATTTCATCCCTGGAGAAATCGGCTTCTCGTTTTGGTCGCTGAGCCCTTTATCCACATGGATCGGCCCGATCACCGCTTCAATTTGTTCCTTCGTAATGCCGCCAGGACGCAAGAGAACAGGGATGTCGTCCGCACATGAAAGCACGGTTGATTCGACCCCGATTCCGGTAGGGCCTCCATCCATAATACCGGCTATGCGGCCATCCAAGTCGTGAGCCACATGCTCTGCTTTTGTGGGACTTGGCTTGCCTGATAGATTGGCGCTCGGTGCTGCAATCGGCAGTCCCGATTCGCGAATCAATGCAAGGGCAAGCGGATGATCCGGCATTCTAATGGCAACCGTTTCAAGACCTGCCGTTACACGAGGTGAAAGCGCATCAGGTTTGCAAGGCAGAATGAGCGTAAGTGCTCCCGGCCAAAACCGTTTCATCAATGTTTTCGCCTTTTCCGGCGCTGGGCCCGTTAAATCCTCAAGCTGGCTGATATCCGCAATGTGGACAATCAGGGGATTATCGCTCGGCCGCCCTTTCGCCTCATATATTTTTTTGACGGCATCCGTATTTTTTGCGTTTGCGCCTAGGCCATATACTGTTTCTGTCGGAAAGGCAACGACTTCATTTTCTCGGAGCAAAGCGGCTGCTTGTGCAATTTGTGGATCATTTGTGGATAACTCGTCAGTTACATCCACAAACCATCTTTTCGTTTTCATTTCTGACCAAACTCCTTATTCACAACAATAAAACGATTGTTTTACGCGTGTAATCCTTTTGAAAGTATAAAAGATGTCCTGTAATAAAACAAGCGTTATCCACAAATTGTGGACAACGCTAATAAAGAAGTGGATAAGTATGTGTATAAACTGCACTTATCCAGACGCTTTTTTCATTAAAACGGCTCCTTCTGTTTGCCGCGATTCACAGAAGTGATCAGAAGAAAACAGCTCCTCCGGTACACTCTCAGCTCTTTCAAAACCCATAGCCGTCAGAAAGTCCGCAGAGGAATGCTGATTTGCTACTAGGTACACGGTTTTGATCTGATGCTTTTCGCACAGCACCTCCATGCTTTGAAAAAGCGTGACAATGTGGCCTTGGTGAAGCTTGTCCGATATGACAAGTGATCGCAGCAGCCCCTGGTCACAGCTTATTTTTTCAATACCGAGGCATCCGGCAATGTTTTTCTCACTGTCCTCCAGCATAAGAAATTGAGTGAAGCCTTCTTTCACGCCTTCATAGCTGGTTTTTGCCTGTTTTAAAAATGCCTCGAGCACATCTCCGTCTTTTTCCCTTGCCACCCGCAGTTGATAAAACATCCGTTCACCCCGTTTTTGCGTTCTTTCTTCCAATCTATGAGGCAAATCTATTTTTAGACCAGATGATTAGGAAAAAAGGTCGGAAATCCATTCGACTAAAAAGAATTTCACTTCTGTGCCGTCTTCTTTTTCTTCGTTCTCTTCTTTTTTGGCTTTTTCCGCTTTAGCGGTTACGTCCTCAAGCACTTTTTCAGTCTGCTTTTTTGAGGCTTCTTTATCTTCTTGTTCTTTGACGGCTTCCCCGTTAGAAAAATCGAGAAAGCAGAGGGGCGGGAACAGCACACACCACCAGTTGGCGCCGTCTCCTTTTCCAAGCGTAATCAAAATCGCTTCATACTCACCAGCGGGATATACCATGTTGCCGTAAAGCTTTGTCGGAAACGAGATTTTGTCAAAATCAACGGATATCGACTGATTCGCTCCTTCTTTCTCCATTGTTTCCTTTGCAATTGCTTTGATTTCAGGCAGCTTTGAACGAATCACGCGACGCGCTTCTTCAATAGAAGTAATATCCTTTACCCAAGTTGTGATTTCTTTATTCACCGCGTCTCTTATATGACGTTTTAATTGCTGGTCTTGATCACTATCGCTGTTTGCCAATATTCTCAAACGAATCGCCTGATCCGGTATGACCACCGGCTGATTTTCCGATTTTTGTGCCGTCTCTTCTTTTGCCAGCCCTACGAGCGCTCCAGATAATAAAAGAAAGATATATATACAAATGATTACTGTTTTTTTCATCGGTCCCCACCGTTCCTCTCCGTGCTTTGTTTCTAGCCCTATTATGGACAAGGAGAGCCGGGGGTAAACGTGCAGGGTGAAAAAAATCTAGCAAGCTGTTAATCTTATTTATGGTACGATAGTGTTTTAGGAGGTTTAAGATGAAATACAATTATACAGTGCTGTTATCAGCATTCACGATGTCCGTTCTTTATTCAGTAATTTATATTCATTCATTTATCATTGCCGCTCTCATCACAATGGCATTTTATTTTCTGTTTCCTTATTTGATCTTCGCACTGCCGCTTCAAATCATGATGAATAAAAAGCCGAAACGGTTCAGCCCTTTGTATCTGCTGTATTACCTTGCCGCTGCTTTTATTGCCAACGCGATCATTTTCGGCGTGCTTCAGCCTTCGGGACAATCTTTGTTTCAAAATACAGCCTTCTATCTTTTCGCTGTATTAACAGCTCTTATCTATTGGATATGGGACTCTGTTTTACTGCAAAAAAAGGAAGCCTAAGAGGCTTCCTTTTTTATTAAAACAAAATCGTCAGCAAATAACATAGAATGGAAGGTATCGCCGCAACAAAGAAAGCGGCCGCCATTTTCATGCGAGATGTACGGCCTTCTTTGGTTTCTGAATGGTAGTTTGCCCGCTGATCGCTTCCGCTTACAGCCAAACCCAATGTAATGATCGCGAGCCCCACTAAAACGAGAGACGCAACGCCAAAAATCGCTTCATATGAAAGAGCCTGCGGAAAAATGGTGCCAATCATGCTCTCAATCGCAATGAGCAGGATTCCTGCTGTCAGGGCCTTTTTCATGTTTACATCCCCTTTGCTGGTGTTAAACAGCTTGATCCATTCACTCGCCAGCAAGCTGCTTATTTATTTTTATGAATCAGAGCGCATATGGTTCTGTCTTTTCCATTAATATCTTTCAGCACTTCCACTTCCGCTCCCTTAAATGCCTTGAGGATCAGGTCTTTGACCGCCGCTCCCTGGTTCCATCCGATTTCAAAAACGACAAATACTTTATCCTTCATGACAAGCGGAATGTCTTCCATAAACCGCTTATAAAATTTCAGCCCGTCTCCGCCATCGGTGAGAGCGTGCAGAGGCTCATGAAAACGGACAATTTCCGATAAATCAGCCATTTCTTCCTCTGAAATATATGGCGGGTTTGAGACAATGATATCCGCTTTTTTTCCCGCCTTAATAAAAGGCTCAAGCAGATCGCCCTGATAAAAGCGCACATTTGCTCCGAGTTTTTCTGCATTGGCAGAGGCGACTTGCAGCGCCTCTTTCGAAATATCGACCGCCGACACAGAAAAGTTTTGGTTTTCAAGCGCAAGCGTGACGGCTATTGCGCCGCTCCCTGTACCAACGTCAACAACTTCGAGCTTGCCGTCTTCAGAAAAGACACTCCGATATTTTTCAAGCAAATGAAAGACAACTTCTTCAGTTTCCGGCCGCGGGATCAGCACATCATCATTCACCATAAATTCCCGTCCATAAAAAAACTCTTTTCCTATAATGTATTGAACCGGCACGCCCTCTTTATGCATCTCAACGTGACGCTTAAAGCGATACAGCTCGTCTTCACCAATCGGTTCCTGTAAGCTTGCGAGCAGCTTGCTTCTCTCCATTCCGGTATCATAAAGCAATAGGAGCTCGGCAGCATTTTCTTCTCTTCCCGCTTCGGTTAAATAAGAAGAAGCCCATTTCAGGGCTTCGAATATCGTCTTCATCTTAACCTTCCGACTGCTGAAGCTTGCTTGCCTGATCTTCAACAATCAGCGCTTCAACCACTTCGTCAAGTTTTCCTTCAAGAATCTGATCAAGCTTTTGAATCGTCAAACCGATTCTGTGATCCGTCACACGGTTTTGCGGGAAGTTGTATGTGCGGATACGTTCAGAGCGGTCACCAGATCCGACTGCTGATTTCCGTGTTTGATCATATTCAGCCTGGGCTTCCTGCTGAAATTTATCATAGATTCTGGCACGGAGAACCTTCATTGCTTTTTCTTTGTTCTTAATTTGAGATTTTTCATCCTGGCATGATACAACTACACCTGTCGGCAAGTGAGTCAGACGAACTGCAGACATTGTTGTGTTAACGCTTTGTCCGCCCGGTCCGCTTGAAGCAAACGTATCGACACGGATATCCTTCTCATGGATGTCAACCTCTACCTCTTCTGCCTCAGGAAGACATGCCACTGTTGCAGTGGATGTATGGATGCGTCCGCCTGATTCTGTTTCCGGAACACGCTGTACGCGGTGGGCGCCGTTTTCATATTTGAGTTTAGAATACGCGCCGCTTCCTGTAATCATAAAGATGATCTCTTTGTAGCCGCCCGTTCCGGTTACATTCGCTTCCATGACCTCTGTTTTCCAGCCCTGAAGCTCAGCATAACGGGAATACATTCTGTACAGATTGCCCGCGAATAAAGCGGCTTCCTCGCCTCCCGCGGCTCCGCGGATCTCCATAATAACGTTTTTATCATCATTAGGATCTTTCGGGATCAAGAGCACTTTCAGCCGTTCTGACAGTGTTTCCGTTTCCTTCTGAAGTTCAGAAATCTCTTCCTTCACCATATCGCGCATCTCAGCGTCCAACTTCTCTTCAAGCATCGCTTTTGCATCAGCCAGCTGTTCTGACGCATCTCTGTATTGTCTATATACGTCAACTGTTTCTTGTATATCAGATTGCTCTTTTGAATATTCTCTTAGCTTTTTCGGATCGTTGACTACTTCTGGATCGCTCAAAAGCTCATTTAATTTTTCGTATCGTTCTTCAATTGATTTTAAACGGTCTAACACGGTCTTCACCTCTGTTTTCCTGTGCGTAACATTCTCATTATAGTATAGTGATTAACCCCAGTCAAAAGCATTTCAATCCCAGCTGGAAAAGCCCCCTCTGCTATACTGGAATTCGAGGAGGGATGATGTTGCTGAAATCAATACATCATATTGCAATCATATGTTCAGATTACGAAAAGTCGAAAGCTTTCTACGTACATAAGCTTGGTTTTCAGGTGATTCAAGAAACGTACCGCGAAGAGCGCGGCTCCTATAAGCTTGATTTGTCGCTTAACGGCTCGTATGTCATTGAGCTGTTCTCGTTTCCCGATCCGCCCGAACGACAAACCCGGCCTGAAGCCGCAGGCCTGCGTCACCTCGCCTTTACAGTCGTCAGCTTGGATAAGGCGGTTCAGGAGCTTCATGAAAAAGGAATCGAAACAGAGCCAATCAGAACAGATCCGCTGACCGGCAAGCGTTTCACCTTCTTTTTTGATCCTGACCAGCTTCCATTAGAACTGTATGAACAATAACAGTTTTTGAAGAAAAAAAGGAGATACCCACTTTCTTTGCCGAATCTTTTCTTGTTTTGTCTAACGGGAAGGGAACCGCATTCTATGGTCGAATACCTAGCTTAAAAGGAGGTATGGGATCATGAATACAAATATGGTAGCAAGTGAACTCGGCGTCTCCGCAAAAACGGTGCAGCGGTGGGTGAAGCAGCTGAATCTTCCGGCCGAACGCAATGAGCTCGGACACTATTCGTTCACGGCAGAAGACGTGAAGGTTCTAAAATCCGTTCAAAAACAAATCTCTGAAGGCACGGCGATTCAGGATATTCATCTGCCGAAAAGCGCTAAAAAGCGCACAGGCTTCCTTGTCCAAAAAACAAATAGCGACACAGAACGAAGAATCGAGCAGCTTGAACAAAAGCTGGACACCCTTTTACAGCAAAGGCAGGACGAAAGTGAATTGATGGCAAGGATGTCGGAACTGGAACGCCAGCTGAAACAAAAAGCCGATGAAGGTGTATCTTACCAGCTGCTTCAGCACCGCAGAGAAATCGATGATATTCTTGCAGATCTGCAATCACTGACCTCACAAATGAAAGAATTCACCGCTCAGCCGATCCCCGAGACTGCTGCTGCTTCTGAAAAAACCAAAACGAGAAAAAAACCGCTGCTGTCACTGTTCAAATTTCAAACCTAAAGCAAAAAGCTCCCCGTAAAGGGAGCTTTTTTTGTTACGCAGTAAGCGCGATAATGATTGGAAGTGAAATCAATGACAGAATCGCACTGACCACAAACGCAGTTGCAGTTTCTTCTTCTTGTTTCTCGAAACGAGTCGCAATCATGGCTGCAACGGCAGAACCAGGGAATGCAACAAGAAGGATTGCTTTTGTTGTTTGGTCAGCCGGAAGTCCGATAGCAAGAGCAATCAAGAACATTAACGCAGGCTGAACCGCAACTTTTAGTAACGCAATACCGATAGCCGGCATACTGAGTTTAATTTTACGAATACCAACGGTAACACCGACAGCAAAGAGAGCAACACCAGATGTTGTGCTTCCAAGCTGATCAAGCATTTTAACACCCAGCTCAGGAAGAGTGAAATTGAAAACCAGCACTAAGATCATACTGATTAACGGAGCAGCTGCAAGCGGCTCACAAAGACCATGCAGGATTGATTTTCCTGTCATCTTCCAGAAGCTGTCGCCACTCTCTTCGTTTTTCTTAGAAGACTCACCAACAGTAGCGATAATGATCGCGAGCGGATCAAGAATCGCGTTAACCACGATACCTGTGACCGCGATCGGAATCGCAACTTCATTCGCTCCGAATAAGCTTCCCAATACCGGGATACCCATAAATGCGAATGTCGGCTGTGCAGAGTTCAAAGAAAATACAGATGAGTTCGTTAAATCATACTTGAAAATAAATCTGCAAACCAAAAGAATGATGATATAGAAACCAACAATCCCAATAATTAAAGAAATCATTAAAGGTACTTGTGATAAAAATTCACTTCTGGAAGTTGTCAAAATACCAGCGATAAAGTGAGCTGGAAGTGCGTATTTCGTTACTAACGTACTTACCCCTTTTGCCGACTTGGCATCATAACTTCCAAAATGTCCTGCAAACCAACCCAGCACGATAACAAAGAAGATCGGCGCCAGGAGGATTAAGATATCTAAGATGCTCAAAATATTCTCCTCCAAATCCTATGTCCGTATACTTTAGCTTTACAAAAAGCTTTCCCTCGGACAGAAAAATTTACTCGCTAATTATTTCGCGATGACTTTTTTGTATTCAGGTGTCCACATTGCATCAAGTACCGCTTGTTTCACATCTTCAGGCTGACGATTTGCCACGCCGTCTTTAATTGCTGCTTCAGCAACGGCAATCGCAACTTGGATAGAAACCTCTTGAAGCTTATCAATGCTTGGAAGCAATCCTGCTCCAGGTGTTTCAAGATCAACCATTTCAGCAATCGCATCAGCAGTTGCAGCAAACATAGCAGGTGTAATGATACGCGCTTCAGCTACAATTGAACCAAGTCCAAGACCAGGGAACGCGAATGCGTTGTTAGATTGTCCGATTTCATAAGAAACACCGTTGTATTCTACATTGTCAAATGGGCTTCCTGTTGCAATAAGCACTTTTCCGTCAGTCCATTTGAACAGATCTTCAGGAACAGCTTCAGCAAGGTGAGTCGGGTTAGACATCGGCATGATAACCGGACGGTCTACGTGAGATGCCATTTCTTTTACAATTTCCTCTGTGAATGCACCTGAAACCCCTGAAGTACCAATCAAGATTGTTGGTTTCGCTTGACGAACCACTTCATCGAATGGAATTTGACCTTTTTCATCGCGCTTCCAGTCTTTCACTTCATCCGCATTGCGAAGGTAAGGTTTTTGGAAATCAAGGATGCCTTCGATGTCTTCAGTCAGCAAGCCTCTGTAATCAAGTGTGTAGAAACGTTTGTTAGCTTCTTCTTCAGATAATCCGGCTAGCACCATTGTGTCACGGATTTGGTCAGCAATACCGATACCAGCAGAACCAGCACCGAAGATAACAACACGCTGATCTTTAATAGAAGCGCCGGTTTTCTTCATAGCAGCAAGCACACCTGCAAGTGTAATCGCGCCAGTACCTTGAATATCATCATTAAATGTCAGGATTTCATGATTGTATTTTTTCATGATGTTGCGTGCATTTTTGTTGCCAAGGTCTTCCCAGTGAAGAAGCGCTTTAGGGAAGAATTTCAATGCAGCTTTTACATAAGCGTCAATGAAAGCTTCGTAGCGTTCACCTTGAACACGTTCATGCTTGTTACCAATATATAAAGGATCGTTTAGAAGTTTTTCGTTATTCGTACCGACATCAAGCACAACCGGGATAACACGGCTAGGGTCAATACCAGCTGCAGCAGTATAAACAGCCAATTTACCGATTGCGATATTAATACCGCCTACACCCCAGTCACCGATACCGAGAATGCTTTCGGAGTCAGTAGCAACGATAAGATCAATATCGCCTGCTGTCGCATGAAGGTTTTCAAACGCTTTTTCAATACCGTCAATGTTGTCGATTGACAAGTAGATTCCTTGAGGTCTTCTATATTCATGGCTGTATTCCTGAATCGCTTCACCAACTGTTGGCGTGTACACAACAGGAAGCATTTCGCGAAGATGGTTTTTCAGCAATTTATAGAAAAGAACTTCGTTACGGTTTGCAAGATCACTTAAGTAAACATTTTGACGAAGGCGGTCAGGCTGCGCTTGGAATTGCTCGTACGCGCGTTGTGCTTGTTGATCAAGAGAAAGTACAGTTGGCGGCAGAAGCCCTTCTAAGCCGAGTTCTTGTCTTTCTTCTAGTGAAAAAGCAACGCCTTTATTTAAAGTAGGAATAGATAAAACTTCTTTTCCTCTAAGAGTTGTTTCTAAGTGGCCTTCTTTCGTTTTTTTTATGTTATTCAAGCAAATCTCCTTCTTTCTTGAAATAGTTAACCAAGTTAAGTAATAACCCATCTAAAATATGACCGATCATGATCTTTATGCGACTTTGTGACAATTATTCGAACAATGTCTCAAAACTATTTACATTACGTAAGCTATTGTATGCCTGTCAAAATCAAAATTCAAGGGAAGAAAATTACTTAATTTTTTAATATACTTATTTAAATTTTTTAATTGCATATTATCAGAATATAAAAAAAACACCGGTGTTTTTAGCCGGTGCATTCTATCTTTATACCCATGTTTTGGACTATTTTTTAGATTTTCCTGGGACTTCGTGATGATGTCTGCATCTTGCTTCATATGATTCAGATGCACCAACCAAAATGACCGGATCATCGTAAGAAGCAGGTTTGCCGTCAATGAGGCGCTGTGTTCTGCTCGCCGGTGATCCGCAAACAGAACAGACGGCTTGCAGCTTTGTCACACTTTCCGCAATCGCCATGATATTCGGGACGACACCGAACGGCTCTCCCCTAAAATCCATATCAAGGCCTGCTGCTATCACACGGTAGCCTTTATCGGCAAGAGATGATAAAACCTCAACAATTTCCTGATCAAAAAACTGCACTTCATCAACCGCAATCACATCTGTACTTTCACTGATGTGATCCCAAATGTCCGCAGCAGACGAAATGGCATAGCTCGTCATCGATGTTCCATTATGGGAGACAACAGCAGCTTCGCTGTATCGGTTATCAATTACAGGCTTAAATACCCTGACTTCCTGCTTGGCATAAGTTGCTCTCTTCACTCTTCTGATCAGCTCTTCAGATTTCCCTGAGAACATGCTGCCGCAAATCAGCTCAAGCCACCCGCTTTGTTTCATTATGTACATAGGCTTCGCTCCCCTCTCTCTGCCAGCTGTGTTTTAGACAATATAAAAAACAGGCAAGACTGCTGCTTGCCTGTTGAGAAATCTATTATTACTTAAGACCGTATTTTTTGTTAAAGCGATCAACACGACCATCAGCAGAAGCGAATTTTTGACGGCCAGTGTAGAATGGGTGGCATTCAGAGCAAATCTCAACGCGTACCTCTTCTTTTACTGAGCCTGTTTCAAATTCATTTCCGCAAGCGCATTTAACTGTTGCTTTTTTGAAATTAGGATGAATTCCTGCTTTCATTGTATCCATCTCCTTCCGCCCTGAATCCCGTGTGGAAACAGAGTTATTATTTCGGAGCATTGTCCGAAACGCATATGAGAAAATTATATCAGTGATTTACTTCTTTTGCAAATACAATTTACCTTCTTGCAGATGATAGATTTGCCTGTTTCCATTCTTGATTGAGAATATCGAAAAATTCCTGGTTTGTTTTGGTTTTTTTCATTTTTCTCATGAACTTTTCTGCGAAATCAGGTGAATCAGACATCGTTTTGCGGATAGACCATAAGCGATCAAGATGCTCTTTAGGCACAAGCAGCTCTTCTTTGCGCGTTCCTGAACGGCGAATATCGATGGCAGGGAAGATGCGGCGCTCGGCAAGAGAGCGGTCAAGATGGAGCTCCATGTTGCCTGTTCCCTTGAATTCTTCATAAATGACATCATCCATACGTGAACCTGTATCGACCAGAGCCGTAGCAAGGATGGTTAAGCTGCCGCCCTCTTCGATATTTCTCGCAGCCCCGAAGAAGCGTTTCGGACGGTGGAACGCCGCTGGGTCAATCCCCCCGGAAAGCGTTCTTCCGCTTGGCGGAATCACTAAGTTGTAGGCGCGGGCAAGCCGTGTGATGCTGTCCATCAGAATAATGACGTCTTTTTTGTGTTCCACGAGACGCATTGCACGTTCAAGCACAAGCTCGGCCACTTTGATATGGTTTTCCGGCACTTCATCAAACGTTGAGCTGACGACATCCCCAGCTACAGAGCGCTCGATATCGGTTACTTCCTCAGGTCTTTCGTCAATTAAAAGCACGATCAGCTCTGCTTCAGGCTGGTTCGCTGTAATGCTGTTGGCAATTTCCTTCAGCAGCATCGTTTTTCCGGCTTTCGGCGGCGCAACAATCAATCCGCGCTGTCCAAATCCAACCGGCGCCATCATGTCCATAATTCTTGTAGACAAGAAGTTCGGCTTTGTTTCAAGCACCATTTGACGATCCGGATAAAGTGGCGTAAGAGCCGGGAAATGCACACGCTCTTTTGCAGATTCGGGATCATCCCCATTTACTGCTTCAACGTGCAAAAGTCCATAGTAACGCTCATTTTCTTTTGGCGGGCGAACCTTGCCTGATACTTTGTCTCCGTTCCGCAAATCGAAACGGCGGATTTGTGAAGCTGAGATGTAAATGTCTTCTGAGCTTGGAGAGTAGTTGATCGGTCTCAGGAAGCCGAAACCTTCAGACTGGATGATCTCAAGAACGCCTTCCATAAACAGCAGATCTTCCTGTTCTGCATTCGCTTTCAGAATGGCGAAAATGAGTTCTTTTTTTGTCAGTTTGCTGTAATAGGAGATTTTATAATGTCTTGCAAGTTCATAAAGCTCTTTCAATTTCATATTTTCCAAAGAGGAAATAGATACGTCTTTCATAAAAACACCACGCTTTTCATAGTCAATATCTTACTCTGAACATGTCATCTGCTGCTTTTGCACAACATCCGCCAAAGCACATTCTTTTTTTAACATAAAGGAACTTCTATCGGTAACACTTCCACCCATGATCGGCGCTTTTGTTAAAAGGATTGTCTTAATGAGTTTTGAAGGAAGCGAGGACAAAAACATGAGAAGATCAATACTTATATCGTCTGTATGCGGTAGAAATTGAAACTTTCCTAGTGCTTAAAAGAAGGTATTACGCAGTAAAATTCGCAGCACTCTTTATTTTTACCTTATTTCAAAAAATTATTCAACTGAAATAAGGTTTTGACACGGAATTGATAGAGTTGACGCTTTTCTGCAAAAGTTAAAGCGGGCTCACACCCGCTTTTTCTGTTTGTTATGGACGGATTACAAGATTTGGTTTCTTTTTCAAGCTGTGTCTGCCGTCAACGAAACGAACAGTGCCCGATTTTGCACGGATAACTAAGCTTTCAGTTGTACCGACAGAGCCTTTGAATTGAACTCCTTTTAACAGCTCGCCGTCAGTAACCCCTGTAGCTGCAAAAATCGCGTCATCACCCTTCACAAGGTCTTCCATGCGAAGGACTTTGCTTAAATCAAGGCCCATTTTGTGACAGCGAGTGATTTCTTCTTCGCTTTGCGGAAGAAGTTTACCAATGATTTCTCCGCCGAGTGCTTTTAGCGCAACAGCGGAAAGCACACCCTCAGGAGCGCCGCCTGATCCGAACAGGATATCAACGCCCGTGTGGTCGAAAGCCGTGTTGATGGCGCCTGCGACATCGCCGTCATTGATCAATTTGATTCTGGCGCCGGCCTCACGAAGCTCGGAAATGATTTTTGCGTGTCTTTCACGGTTTAAAATTGTGGCAACGACGTCCTCAACGTCCTTGTTTTTCGCTTTTGCCACCGCTTTAAGATTGTCAATGACAGGTGCTTCGATGTCAATGCAGCCCACCGCTTCCGGACCGACTGCGATTTTTTGCATATACATGTCAGGAGCATTCAGAAGCGTGCCATGGTCTGCGACCGCGATAACCGTCAGCGCATTCCAGCCGCCGCTTGCTAAGATGTTTGTGCCTTCAAGAGGGTCAACTGCGACATCCACGCGCGGGCCGTACCCGTTTCCGAGTTTTTCCCCGATATACAGCATTGGCGCTTCGTCCATTTCCCCTTCACCGATTACAACAGTCCCTTTCATCGGCACTGTATCAAAAACGTCTCTCATTGCACTTGTTGCCGCTTCATCAGCCTCATCTTTTTTTCCCCGGCCCATCCATCTTGCTGATGCCAATGCCGCAGCTTCGGTCACACGTACCAATTCCATTGATAAACTTCTTTCCATTTCAACACGATCTCCTCTCACAAGAAACCATTATGAATTTTGAAGCTGTTCTATTTCTTCGTCAGTCATTCTTTCACGCCAAATTGTCGCTCCAAGCCCCTCAAGCTTCTTCTCAAGGCTGCTGTATCCTCGGTCAATATGCTCCAGTCCCGTAATTTCCGTGACGCCATCAGCCATCAGTCCGGCTACCACCAAGCAGGCTCCGGCACGCAGATCACTCGCCTTCACTTTTGCGCCTTGAAGCTCGACAGGACCTGTGATGATGGCAGATCTGCCTTCTACTTTCATATTGGCACCCATTCGTCTCAGCTCATCAATGTGCTTGAATCTTGCCGAGTAGATGGTGTCTGTGACGACACTCGTCCCTTTCGCCCTTGTCAGGAGCGCCGTCATCGGCTGCTGTAAATCAGTCGGAAACCCCGGGTATACGAGGGTTTTGACGTCAACCGGCTTTAAGTTCTTCTGCCCGCCGACAATGAGGAGCTGGTCGTCGCTTGTTTCGATATGATAGCCCATTTCTCTCAGCTTTGCCGTTAACGACTCAAGATGAGTGGGAATGACGTTATCGATAATGACTTCCTTGCCCATTGCAGCCCCTGCAATCATAAATGTCCCGGCTTCAATTCTGTCCGGAATGATCGTATGCTTGCAGCCGTGCAGTTCCTTCACGCCGTCGATTCGAATCACATTGGTGCCCGCACCTTTGATTTTGGCGCCCATGCTGGTAAGCAATGTCGCGACGTCAATGATCTCAGGCTCCTTGGCAGCGTTTTCGATGATCGTTTTCCCTTCTGCCAAAACAGCGGCAAGCATAATGTTAATCGTTGCCCCAACGCTTACGACATCTAAATAAATCCTTGCGCCTCTCAGCCTTTCAGCTCGCAAATAAATGGCGCCTTGTTCATTGGTTACTTCAGCTCCGAGTGCTTCAAAGCCTTTGATATGCTGATCAATCGGACGGGGCCCTAAGTGACAGCCGCCAGGCAATCCAATGACCGCCTGCTTGAAGCGGCCGAGCATCGCCCCCATTAAATAATATGACGCGCGAAGCTTTTTTACTTTCCCGTTAGGAAGCGGCATGCTGATCATCGACGTAGGGTCAACAACCATTTCCCCATTCTCAAAATGCACGTTGCCGCCGATTTCCTTTAACAGGTCACGCAGCGTTTCAATATCTGAAATCTCTGGAAGCCCTTCAATTGTCACCTCGGAATTTGCCAAAATGGTTGCAGGTATTAACGCAACAGCGCTGTTTTTAGCGCCGCTGATATGTACTGTACCGTTTAACGAGTCACCGCCGGCAATATTCAACTTTTCCATGATAGTCTCCTTCCATAAGAAGATAGCTGCGGAGCTAAATAAAATGTCATTTTATTCTGTCTCTGCAAATAAAGCTCATGTCCAAAATCTAGCCAATTCGAAGAGAAAGAATACAACACATTGTAAAATATCAGGAAGAAAATAGCGAAGCTTTGGGGGGGTACAGGTTTCAAAAGATGCACAGAGACCTGCCGGCTCGAGAGACATCGTCGTCATCCGGCAAAAGCAGTACGCATACCCTTCATTCCGATATCAGCTTCTGCAGCCCAATGATTCCTTCTCTGTAAAGCGGCGTCAGCATCTGAAGATCCGCTGTATCAGGTCGGTGAAATACAAAGGCCGCGGCAAACAGGCATAAAGCTGTTTGCCGCCCCTTTCATTATTTGTTCCAGTCTGCCAGGAATTGTTCGATTCCTTTGTCTGTTAATGGGTGCTTCGTGAGCGCATGAATGACTTTCAGCGGCATTGTGCCGATATGAGCCCCTCTAAGAGCAGCTTCTGTCACGTGCTGCGGATGGCGGATTGACGCTGCAATGATTTGCGTGTCAAGGCCGTGAATGTCAAAAATCTGTTTAACTTCTGAAATCAAGTCAAGCCCGTTGTGGCCGATGTCATCTAAACGTCCCAGGAATGGAGATACATATGTTGCCCCCGCTCTGGCAGCAAGAAGCGCCTGGTTGGCATTGAAGATCAATGTAACGTTTGTTTTGATGCCTAAGTCAGTAAGTGCTCTTACCGCTTTTAAACCGTCAGACGTCATCGGGATTTTCACCGTAATGTTCGGTGCGATTTTCGCCAGTTCTTTTCCTTCCTCGATCATTTCCTCAGCTTTCAAAGAAATAACCTCTGCGCTTACAGACCCTTTCACGACGTCTGTGATCTCGCGAAGACGGTCGTGGAATGATACATTAGCTTCCTTTGCTACTAAACTAGGATTCGTCGTTACACCGGCGAGAATTCCTAATTCATTCGCTTCTCTAATTTCATCGATATTGGCTGTATCAACAAAGAATAACATTTTCAAAAAGCCTCCCTGATTAAGAAATTTTCTGAACTGTGAATATGATTGCGCTTTCTAAAGATAGACGGAAAACCGCCTGTCAAGCTGTCAGGCGGCTATAAAAAGTTCCAATTGAATTAAGCTTGGTTTGAAGAACCAAATTCACGCATTTTACCGATAACTGTTTCTTTGATCGCTTCACGAGCTGGTCCAAGGTATTTACGTGGATCGTACTCGTCAGGCTTAGCTGCCAATGTTTCGCGAACAGCTTTTGCAGAAGAAATTTGGTTTTCAGTATTCACGTTGATTTTAGCTGTACCAAGTGAAATTGATTTTTTGATGTCAGCAGTCGGAATTCCAGTACCGCCGTGAAGAACTAGCGGAAGACCAGTTGATTTTCCGATCTCTTCCATTTCTTTGAAACCAAGGTTTGGCTCACCTTTGTAAGGGCCGTGAACAGAACCTAATGCAGGTGCAAGGCAGTCGATGCCAGTGCGCTCAACAAGCTCTTGGCACTCTTTAGGATCAGCGTAGATTACGCCTTCAGCGATAACGTCATCTTCTTGTCCGCCTACTGTTCCAAGCTCAGCTTCTACAGATACTCCGTGGAAATGAGCAAGCTCAACAACTTTAGCAGTTGTTGCTACGTTTTCTTCAAATGGATGGTGAGAAGCGTCGATCATTACAGATGTGAAACCTGCATGAATCGCTTTCGCACAAGATTCAAAGCTTGAACCATGGTCTAAGTGAATCGCAACAGGAACTGTCACTTTGTACTCTTCCATAAGTGCTTTTACCATAGCAACGACTGTTTTGAAGCCGCCCATGTAGCGTCCCGCACCTTCGGAAACACCAAGGATCACTGGAGATTTTTCTTCTTCAGCTGCTTGTAAAATCGCTTGAGTAAACTCAAGGTTGTTTAAGTTAAATTGTCCTACAGCGTACCCTTTTTCTTTAGCTGTATTCAACATTTCCGTCATAGAAACTAAAGGCATGTCGAATGTCCTCCTTATGTAGCCTGATTGTCTTCTAGCGAAAAAAGCTTTCCACCCTAGCATGACCCATATATTGCTGTCATATGTAAATACTCAGATCGCTTTTTCTCCATAACTAGGATACCAACTTTTCGACAAATCGGCAACATAATGACATGATTCATTTGTTTCTTCTTTTTGTCAGTTAGACTTCAGGGGCAGATATTTTTTGACGGCGTCTCTGATTTCGTCGATGTCAAACGGCTTGGCAAAGTGCGTCAGAGCGCCCAATTCCTTCGATTCCTGGATCATGTCGAGCTCTCCGTATGCCGTCATGATAATGACCCGGATGTTTTCGTCAATGACCTTCATCCGTTTTAAGATTTCGATTCCGTCCATGCCGGGAATTTTCATGTCCAAAAGCACAAGGTCGGGCCGTTCTTTTGTCACAATGTCAAGCGCCTGCAGGCCGTTCGCAGCCTGAAACGTCTGGTAGCCTTCTTTATTGAACACTTCATTTAGCAAAATACGAATGCCGTATTGATCATCAACGATTAAAATTTTTTCATTCATCATTTTACACCCCAATATTATGATTTTCGTCAAAAGTAAGCAGTATTGTATGTATTCTGTTTGATTTTCCTATTTCCTTTAATTATAATAGTCTACTTTACGACATTTTCTGAGCATTTTCTCTTTTGTTGTATACTGATATTGTACGTTATAAAGGAGGATTCACTTATGTTGAAAATATTCACGACGCAGTTAACAGGTATTTTTTCCCGCATTCAGGATAAGGAATCTGACGCGATTGAAGATGGGGCGCGGCTGCTTGCTCAAGCGGTGATCAGCGGGCATTCCATTTATTTATATGGAGCGAATGAGCTTCAGGGCATCTTTTATGAGGCCACCGAAAGCAAAGAACCCTTCCCATCTGTCAAAGCCTTTCCAGAAAGCGCTGAGGAAGTGACAGAAAGCGACAGGGTGCTGATGTTTTGTTCAGGGACGGGCACAGCCGAAGAACAGGCGCTCGCAAAAGAGCTTTATGAAAAAGGTGCGGGAGTCGTATGCGTATCGCCCGCAGCCAAAGACAGTGCGGGAATAGAACAGTATTGTGATGTGCATATTGATTCTAAATTAAAAATGCCGCTTGTTCCCGATGAAGACGGCACCCGTTACGGATTTCCCTCTTTAATGACAGCACTGTATGTCTATCACGCTTTATCGTTTACACTAAAAGAAATTCTGCAAGAGTATGCATAATATCTTATTGTACATGCTGGAACTTGCCGGAAACAAATAAAAAAGACTTGCCCGCTTTTGACAAACGGCAAGTCTTTTTTATTACTTCTGATTTGCAGCTTCGACAGACGCTCCGATAAAGCCTTTGAATAGAGGCTGAGGTCTTGTCGGTCTTGACTTGAACTCTGGGTGGAACTGAGAAGCTACGAACCAAGGGTGGTCTTTCAGCTCGATGATTTCAACAAGGCGTCCATCAGGGCTTGTGCCTGAGAATACGAAGCCTTGCTCTTCCATTTGCTGTCTGAATTCATTGTTAAACTCATAGCGGTGGCGGTGGCGCTCGTACACCACTTCATCCTGATACACTTCAAAGGCTTTCGTGCCTTCTTCAAGCTTACAAGGGTAAAGGCCGAGACGAAGCGTTCCCCCAAGATCCTCCACATCCTTTTGTTCAGGAAGAAGATCAATGATCGGGTATTGAGTTGACGGATCAATTTCCGCTGAGTGAGCGCCTTTTAAGCCCAATACGTTTCGTGCGTATTCAATAGACGCCACCTGCATGCCCAAGCAAATGCCCAAGAACGGAATGTTATTTTCGCGCGCGTATTTTGTCGCGACGATTTTGCCTTCAACACCGCGGTCTCCGAATCCGCCCGGCACAATAATGCCGTCTGTTCCGCTTGTGAGTTCTGCGATATTGTTTTCTGTCACTTCTTCCGCGTTGATCCATTTCACTTTTACATCTGTGTCAAACGCATAGCCCGCATGGCGGAGAGACTCGACAACAGAAATGTATGCGTCAGGAAGCTCAACGTATTTGCCGACAAGGCCGATTGTAATCGATTGAGACAGGTTGCTGACTTTGTTAACAAGCTCTTTCCACTCGGACATTTCCGCTTCTTTGCATGCCAATTTCATGTGCTCGCAAACAAGCTTATCAAGCCCTTGTTTTTGAAGCTCCAGCGGAATGGAGTAAAGGTTGTCCGCATCTTCACATTCAATAACCGCTTTTGTATCGATGTCGCAGAATAGCGCGATTTTATCTTTCATATCTTGAGAAATCGGCATTTCTGTACGAACGACGATGATGTTTGGCTGAATGCCCAAGCTGCGCAATTCTTTTACGCTGTGCTGTGTCGGTTTTGTTTTTAATTCCCCAGCAGCTTTAATGTAAGGTACAAGCGTACAGTGGATGTACATTACGTTTTCACGGCCGATGTCGCTCTTCATTTGGCGGATCGCTTCAAGGAATGGCAGTGATTCGATGTCTCCGACAGTACCGCCGATTTCTGTAATGACAACATCTGCGTTTGTCTCTTTCCCCGCGCGGTAAACACGGTCTTTCAATTCGTTTGTGATGTGCGGGATGACCTGTACGGTTCCTCCAAGGTAATCTCCGCGGCGTTCTTTTTTAAGAACTGTTGAATAGATTTTACCTGTTGTCACGTTGCTGAATTTATTCAGGTTAATGTCGATAAAACGCTCATAGTGACCAAGGTCCAAGTCTGTTTCAGCGCCGTCATCCGTTACGAATACTTCACCGTGCTGGTACGGGCTCATTGTTCCCGGGTCAACGTTGATGTATGGATCGAATTTTTGAATCGTCACGTTCAGTCCGCGGTTTTTCAGCAAACGCCCTAATGAAGCTGCTACAATACCCTTTCCAAGTGAGGATACAACTCCCCCGGTTACAAAAATATATTTCGTCATTTCGTTTGCTCCTCTCTTCGCTCTTAGCTACATTTTTAAAATGTACTATTTTATAAAAAATCATTTAGCCTTTTAAATGATTTATAAGAAAAATGAGGGGTGAAAATAAGAAAGCTCCCTTTCAATTTCTTGAAAGGGAGCATAACGTACTATGTTCTCTCTTCGTTTTTGAAGAGCCCAAAATACATACTACCTAGTTCGACTATGAAAGTCAAGATCGTTTTGAAGATGAAATCTGATACTATTTAATTTCCTCTTCTTCATCATCATAGTCTTCATCACCTTCATCAATAATATCTTCTTCGATCTCAAGATCGTCGTCGTCTTCGTCAAGATCTTCATCGTCAAAATCGTCGGCTTCAAGATCGAGTTCTTCCTCAACTTCATCCAAATCAAGGTCGTCTTCGTCGATCTCTTCAAACTCGTCAAGATCAAGATCTTCTTCGACTGCTTTCTTCGCTTTTTTCTTTTTCGCCTTGACTGTCGGCTGAGTTTCTTCATCAAGCTGATCATACGGATACCAGCTGCGAAGCCCCCACGTCTGGTCAGATAGCGCCAGGAAGCGGCCGTCAATGTTTAAATCTGTATAAAATTGAGCGATGCGGTCTCCAAGCTCTTCTTTTTTCACGCCGAGCAAAGATGCGATTTCATTTAAAAGCTCCTGAAAAGGAACTGGTTTTTTATGTTCTTCAAATAATTCGTGAGCGATTTCAACTAAAGCCATTTCCTTTAGCTCTTCCTGTGAATATTGTTTGATACCCAAGGTCGGACACTCCCTTTCTATTACTTATATGTATCTGTTTTATCAATAATGAAAGCGATTTTGTATCGTTCTTATACAAACCATACCTCTCATTATAAACAAAATAAAACAGAATATGCTACCCTTAACAGCGTTAATTTAAATAATTTTACAAGAGTGATCCGACTGAGAGATGTTTTCCGTTAATCCGCGAGCATTCTGGAGATGACCAGTCTTTGAATTTCTTGAGTGCCTTCATAGATTTGCGTGATTTTTGCATCACGCATATAGCGTTCTACCGGATAATCTTTTGTATAGCCGTAGCCGCCGAAAATCTGCACGGCTTCGGTCGTTACCTTCATCGCCGTATCCCCAGCCATCAGTTTGGACATGGCGGAAGCTTTTCCATATGGAAGGCCCGATGATTCTAACCACGCAGCCTGATAGGTCAATAGCCTTGAAGCTTCTATCATTGTCGCCATATCCGCGAGTTTAAAAGCGATGCCCTGCTGCTCGCCGATCGATTTTCCGAATTGCTTTCGCTCTTTTGCATATTGAAGCGCCGCATCAAGCGCTCCTTGGGCGATGCCTACGGCTTGTGCAGCTATGCCGTTTCTGCCTCCGTCAAGCGTCTTCATCGCGATTTTGAAGCCTTCTCCTTCTTCTCCGAGACGCTTTGATGCGGGCACTACACAATCTTCGAACATGATTTCCGTTGTCGGTGAAGAACGGATGCCCAGCTTCTTTTCTTTCTTGCCTGTAAAAAATCCTTCAAAATCCTTTTCTACTATAAAAGCGGTAATGCCTCTTTTCTTTTTCTCGGGATCGGTGACAGCAAAAACAATGTAAATATCAGCAACGCCGCCGTTTGTGATAAACACTTTGGAACCATTCAACACATAGTCATCGCCGATTCGTTCAGCTGTTGTTTTCATGCTGCCGGCGTCAGAGCCAGACCGTGCTTCGGTCAAAGCGAATGCGCCGATTTTCTCTCCGAGGGCCAGCTGTGTTAAGTACTCTGTCTTCTGTTCCTCCGTCCCAAAGGCAAACAGCGGCCAGCTGCAAAGAGAGATATGGGCGGAAAGCGTCACTCCGGTGGAGGCGCACACTTTTGACAGCTCTTCCACCGCGATGACGTAGGCTAAATAGTCACTTCCAATTCCGCCGTAATCTTCAGGCCATGGAATTCCCGTCAGGCCCAGATTTGCCATTTCCCGAAACAGCTCGCGATCGAAGCGTTCTTGTTCGTCCCGTTCAGCCGCTGTCGGGGCCACCTCATGCTTCGCAAAATCGCGCACCAATTTTCGTATCATCTCATGTTCTTCTGATAATGAAAAATTCATTGCTTCTCCCCCATTTTCAGATCAGCGCCTAAAACGGATTGAGCCAGAAGCTCGACGACGTCGTACGTTTTGACTTGGTCTTCGGCTTCCTTCGCCTTTGTGCCGTCCCCAAGCATGGTGAGACAATACGGACAGCCAGAACTGATCACCGATGGGTTGACTGCGAGCGCTTGCTCTGTCCTGGCGACGTTAATCCTGTTGCCTGTTTCTTCCTCCATCCACATTAATCCCCCGCCGGCTCCGCAGCACATGCCGGTTTCCCGGTTTCTCTCCATTTCAACAAGCTGCACGCCCGGAATGGCTTTCAAAATCTCTCTCGGCGGATCATAGACTTCATTGTACCGGCCCAAATAGCACGAATCATGGAAGGTAATCGTCTCATGAAGCGGGTGCTGCGGCTTTAATTTTCCGTTTTTCACAAGCTCGGCCAGCACTTCTGTATGATGATAAACCTCGCCTTCAAATCCGAAATCCGGATATTCATTTTTAAATAAATTGTATGCATGGGGATCGATCGTAACGATTTTTTTGACATCATTTTTTTCAAATTCAGAAATATTCTTCTCAGCCAGCTCTTGGAACAAAAATTCATTTCCGAGGCGGCGCGGCGTGTCTCCTGAATTTTTTTCTTTATTGCCGAGGATCGCGAAGGACACGCCCGCGTGATTGAGCAGCTTGGCAAAGGAAATTGCGATTTTCTGGCTTCTGTTGTCGTAAGACCCCATGGAGCCTACCCAGAAAAGGTACTCAAATTCTTTTCCTTCTTTTTTCATTTCTTTTACAGTCGGAATCTCAGCATCCGGCGCCTCGTTACGCCAATTTTCACGTTCCTTGCGGTTGAGTCCCCACGGATTCCCCTGCCGCTCAATACTTGTCATTGCGCGCTGGGCGTCACTGTCCATTTTTCCTTCTGTCAGTACGAGGTAGCGGCGGAGATCGATGATTTTATCCACGTGCTCATTCATGACCGGGCATTGATCCTCACAGTTCCGGCAAGTGGTGCATGCCCAAATTTCTTCCTCTGTGATGACGTCGCCGATCAAGCTTGGATTGTAATCAAGCGCCGCTGCGGCTTCCTGCGATCCGCTGCCCGCTGACGCCGCAGCCAGCTGATTGCCTCTCGTATGCCGAAACGCTGCTGCGGGCACCCATGGGGAGCGAGAGGTGACGGCAGCGCCTTTTTCCGTGAGATGGTCTCTGAGACGCAAAATCAAGTCCATCGGAGACAGCATTTTTCCGGTGCCTGTTGCAGGACACATATTGGTACAGCGGCCGCACTCGACACACGCGTATAGATCAAGCAGCTGAGACTGTCTGAAATCCTCAATTTTTCCCGCTCCGTAGCTTTCTTTCGTTTCGTCGGTAAAATCAATTTTTTCAAGTTTTCCGGCAGATTCCATTCGATTGAAAAAGACGTTTGCCGGGCCGGCGATTAAATGGGCATGCTTCGACTGAGGCACGTACACTAAAAAGCTAAGCAAAAATAGGAGATGGATCCACCATGCGATATACAAAATCACCGCCGCGCCTGTTTTCCCGACACCGCTAAGCATAAACGCAATACCTGAGGCAATTGGCTCGCTCCAAGAAAGCCCATGCTCATGCCAAATCAGATTCATCCCGTTCCCAAGCAGAACGGTCAGCATTAATCCTCCGATAAAAATGAGAACGAGTCCGGCTTTGAAACCGCGTTTCAGCCTCACGAGCTTTTCGATATAACGTCTGTAGAATGCCCATCCAACAGCAATTAAAATGAGAAACGTAACAATTTCCTGAAAAAAGGTGAAGGCGGGATAGACCGGGCCAAGCGGCAGATTCCGGCCGGGAGCCAGTCCTTTGATGATAAAGTCAATTGCTCCGAACTGAACCAATATAAATCCGTAGAAAAACATGACGTGAATGATTCCGCTTTTCTTGTCCTTGAGCAGTTTTTTCTGTCCGAATACATTCACCCATATGGCGTGAAGCCGTTCCTTGAACCGTTGATCAAATTGTTCTTTCTGGCCGAGCTTGATGTAGGCCAGTCTCGTTTTGACCAAGTACACAAACAAATAGACAGCGTAAGCGGTTACAATCAGAAATAATAATGCATTTGCGATGAGAAAGCCGCTCATTCCAATTCCCCCTTTTTACTGATAAAGACCGCGATCCCCTACCCCCGAATCTGTATAAGATTATCTTTATGATAAATAATGAATGAGTGTTCAGTCAATAATTAAATTCCTGCTGTTCGGGCACACTACCTTTACTACGGAAAGGAGTGCCGGTATGAAGGTATTTATCGTGATTATGATCATTGTCGTTATTTTCTTTGCCTTGATTCTGCTTGATATCTTCATGGGCCGTGCCGGATACAGAAAAAAGGCGTACGAGCCTGTTTTTTCAAAAAAGAAGAGTGACATCGAATTGATCCACTGCGGCGCTGATCTCGTTGAGCGGATGATGAATGATATTCGCCAGGCCGCCTCTTCTGTTCACATGATGTTTTTTATTATGAAAAATGATGAGGTCAGCCACAATATGTATACCTTGCTGAAAACAAAAGCCCAAGCTGGCGTCTCCGTTTATTTACTTCTGGATTGGGCGGGCTGCCGGGCAATTAAAAAAACGGCGCTGCAGACGATGAAAAATGCCGGCGTCCATGTCCATGTGATGAATCGTCCCCGTTTTCCTTTTTTCTTTTTTCACATGCAAAAACGGAATCACCGGAAGATTACGGTGATAGACGGAAAAATCGGTTATATCGGCGGGTTTAATATCGCCGAAGAATATCTTGGAAAGAAGGCGAAGTTCGGCAATTGGGAGGATTATCATCTGCGCATGATCGGAGAAGGCGTACATGATCTTCAAACGCTTTTTGCTTCTGATCTAAAACGAAATACCGGAATCGAACTGGGTTCGGATGTTTGGCCAAAGCTTCAGCAAGGGACTATTTCTCACAAGATATATGCGACCGACGGTTATTCCCTTGAAAACATATACTTGGCCAACATTGCCCAAGCGAAGAATCGCCTTACGGTTTGCACGCCTTATTACATTCCATCAAAACCGCTTCAAGAGGCCCTTATTAACGCAAGAAAAAACGGCGTATCCGTGAGAATCATTGTACCGATGAAATCAGACCATCCGCTGGTACGAGAAGCAGCTTTTACGTATTATTCGGAGCTCTTGGATGCCGGCTGCCTTATTTATCGTTATTATCAAGGGTTTTATCATGTAAAAGCCCTCATCATAGACGACCATCTCAGCATTATCGGAACAGCCAACTTCGATAAACGAAGCCTGTTCTTAAATGAAGAGGTGAATGTTGAAATTGATGACGAAGCGTTTACAAGTGAAGTCTATGCCACGATTGAGGAGGATATGAAAAAGTCGGAGCTGCTGACGATGGAGGATTTCAGCAAGCGCACATTCAGGCAGCGCCCGGCGGAATGGCTCGGCAGGGCATTATCTTATTTCTTATAAAGGAGAGTTCCTATGATTTTCAGATTCGGGTTCGTTTCAAATGCGATGAGCCTTTGGGATGCGTCTCCCGCTAAAACATTGACATTCGCGCGTTATTCAAAGCTTTCAAAGACTGAAAGAAAAGAAGCGCTTCTGACTGTGACAAAAGCCAATTTGCGCAATACGATGAGAACCCTTCACTATATCATCGGCCACGGCATTCCTTTGTACCGTTTTTCCAGTTCGATTGTGCCGCTGGCTACGCATCCCGACGTGATGTGGGATTTTGTAACACCGTTTCAAAAAGAGTTTCGGGAGATTGGAGAGCTTGTTAAAACCCATCAACTGCGAACAAGCTTTCATCCAAATCAATTCACTCTGTTTACGAGCCCGAAGGAATCCGTCACAAAAAATGCGGTAACCGATATGGCGTATCACTACCGCATGCTTGAGGCCATGGGCATTGCTGATCGCTCCGTTATCAACATTCATATTGGCGGCGCTTACGGAAATAAAGACACCGCCACTGCACAATTTCATCAAAATATAAAACAGCTGCCGCAGGAGATCAAAGAGCGGATGACACTTGAAAATGATGATAAAACATATACAACGGAAGAAACGCTTCAGGTCTGTGAGCAGGAGGATGTTCCGTTTGTCTTTGACTTTCATCATTTTTACGCCAATCCAGACGATCACGCCGACCTGAATGTAGCACTGCCCCGCATGATCAAAACGTGGGAGCGGATCGGCCTTCAGCCAAAGGTTCACTTGTCTTCCCCAAAATCGGAGCAAGCGATACGCAGCCACGCCGATTATGTTGACGCCAACTTTTTGCTGCCGCTGTTGGAACGCTTTAGGCAATGGGGAACTAATATTGATTTCATGATTGAAGCAAAGCAGAAAGACAAGGCGCTTCTCCGCTTGATGGATGAATTAAGCTCCATCCGCGGTGTCAAACGCATCGGGGGCGGTGCGCTGCAATGGAAGTCATAAATGTGCAAAAATAGGTTTACGACTTGTCAGCTTTGGGAATTTAGGCTATATAAGACAACAATCGATGGAGGAGAAAGATCATGAAAAATATCAAGTCTCTGAAAGTAGCCGCACAGGCCTTTACTTTAAGAAATTTGATTCATCTTTATAAAATGTGCCATTCCGGAAGCCACGAGGTTTATATTTATTCAAAGAAAACGATGTGCAAAATCAAAAGCTTAATTGAGCTTGAAACATTCCGCATGGCTCATAATGAAAAGGAATATCTGATCGTAGTTGAAGGAACAAAAGCATCACAGCTCATTGAAAAATTCCAAAATCTCATCGAGCCTGCTGAGAGAGAAGCGCTCTAACTTACATACAAAAAGGGATAGACATCTGTCTATCCTTTTTCTTATGCTCTTACATAATGGAGCTGAACCGCTTGTCCAAATTGTTTTGTCCCTTTTAACCGCAGTTTTGTTTCATTTGTTAGTTCGTGAAACAGCGGGATGCCGCTTCCTAAAACGACGGGAATAACAGTGATGATGAATTCGTCGATGGCATCTTCTTTCATAAAGTCATTCACAAGCTCTGCCCCGCCAGCTATCCAGATGTTTGAGCCTTTTTCCTGTTTCAAACGGGCAGTGAAGGCTCTGGCTCCCTCATTGATAAACGTCACATGTTCATCTTGATAACTGTCGGGCGATCCTGTAAAAACATAGCAGGTTTTATCCTGATACGGGAAAACCGGTGTTAGCACTTTAACGTGCTCATATGTGCTCCGCCCTAAAATGACTGTATCAACCTGCTGATAAAAATCACTGTAGCCGTTGTCACCTTCACCTTCAAATTCATCCAGCCAATCGATGCTTCCATCTTCTTTTGCGATCATCCCGTCCAATGAAACAGCAATGTACAGCACAGTTTTTCTTTCCATGTTCTCCTCCTATCGATGCACCATTTGCCCGAATTGCGCTTGATGCAGCCTGCTGTATAGGCCTCCGGCTTCGATCAGGTCTTGATGACGGCCTTGTTCTTCAATACCGTTGTTTGTGACGACTACAATTCTGTCCGCGTCTTTGATTGTTGCCAGCCTGTGGGCGATGACAAGCGTCGTGCGCCCCTCAGACAACTCTTGAAGCGCCTTTTGGATCGCCGCTTCCGTCTCTGTATCAAGGGCTGAGGTGGCTTCGTCGAGAATCAAGATCGACGGATTTTTCAAGAACATCCTTGCAATTGACAGACGCTGTTTTTGCCCGCCGGAAAGCTTCACGCCGCGTTCGCCAATCATAGTATCCAACCCATCGGGCATGTTATGGACGAGCTCTTCCAGATGCGCCTGCTTCACAGCTTGCCAAATGTCTTCTTCTGATGCGCCTAGTCGGCCGTAGGCGATATTTTCTCTAAGCGTGCCCGAGAATAAGAAAACGTCCTGCTGCACGACGCCAATCTGCCCGCGCAACGAAGAAAGCGTCATGTCTTTTATACTGATGCCGTCAATCGTAATGTCGCCCTCCGATGCTTCATAAAAACGCGGAAGCAGACTGCAAAGCGTTGATTTCCCCGCACCTGACGGACCGACGAACGCCACCGTTTCCCCGGCTTGAATGGATAGGTTGATGTCATTGAGGACATTGTGATGGTCATCATAGCCAAACGAAACATGTTTATAGCGGATATTACCCTTCAGGCCGGAAACATCTCTCGCATCAGGTGAATCCTGAATGTCCGGCTCTGTCTCCATGAGCTCCATATAGCTTTTGAAACCCGCGATCCCCCTCGGATACATTTCGATAATGGCATTAATTTTGTCAATAGGCCTGAACAGCACATTCGTCAGGAGCACAAACGCCACAAATTCCCCGTACGATAAGGAGCCGCGAATGACAAACCACGTCCCGCACAAAAGAACAAACAGCGTGACAAACCGAGTCAGCATATAGCTGATTGACCCGTTTTTCGCCATGATTTTGTAGGAAGAAAGCTTTGTGGAACGGAAACGCTGGTTGTTGACGGCGAAGCGTTCTTTTTCAAATGCTTCATTTCCGAACGCCTGCACAAGCCGGATGCCGCCGATGTTATTTTCTACACGCGCGCTGAAGTCTCCGATATCCTTGTTCAGCGTGGTAAATGCTTTGGTCATTTTTTTGTTGAAATAAAGCGCTAGCCAAATGACGATCGGCATAATGATAAACGTTAATAAAGCAAGCTGCCAGTTAATAAACAGCATCACTCCGAACGCCCCGAGAATGGTCATGACCGCAATGAATAAGTCTTCCGGACCGTGATGGGCGACTTCACCGATATACATTAAATCGTTCGTGAGCTTCGACATCAGCGTTCCCGTCTTGTTGTTGTCGTAAAATTTGAACGAGAGCTTTTGCAAATGGTCAAAAAGCGACTTTCTCATATCAGTCTCAATATTGATACCAAGCATGTGTCCCCAGTAGGTCACGATATACTGAAGAGCCGAGCTGAGCGCGTACACCGCAAATAACCCGATTGAGGTCGCGATGATCAGCCCCCAGTCCCTGCCCGGCAGCAAGGTATCAATAAAATAATTGACGATCAAAGGAAAACTCAGCTCCATTAAACCTCCCGCGATCGCTGAGAAAAAGTCGAGAAAGAACAACGTTTTATATGGTTTATAATATGAAAAAAATTGCCGCAGCACCCTATCTTCCCCCAATGTATAAATAACTGATAATATTTCTCAATTATACTATACACGGGCTGTTTTGAAAGATCAGATTTCTTTTTTCTTACAGAACACCTGAAAACAGGCGGGCAAATGACTCTTTTGTCCGGTCAGCCACGCCTCTTTTATAAAAGCCGACAGGGCTGAGCTTTTCACTTTCCTGCATATCTTCTTCAAAATGGGCCTCAAGGGTTCGGATCGCTTCGGCATCCGTGAAGAACACATTCACTTCAAAGTTGAGCTGAAAGCTGCGCATGTCCATATTCGCGGTACCGACGGAGGCGAGATCGCCATCAATGATCATGACTTTTTGATGCATGAAGCCTTTTTGGTAGGAGTACACTTCAATGCCCTCAAGGAGCAGCTCCGGGAAATAGGACCTCGACGCGTATTGGGTCAAAAAGCTGTCGTTCTTCTCCGGCACCATAACCCTTACCTCTACCCCCTTTGTCGCCGCTGCTTTTAGCGCCGTGCGAATGGATTCATTGGGGACAAAATAGGGCGTGGCGATCCATATTGATTTCTGCGCTGAAGAAATCATTTCATAATAAAGGTCGCTCATGCTTTCCTTCATGTCAGGGCCTGTCGCGACAATTTGATAAATGCCTCCTCCTTCCACGGGAACCGGGGTATTGTACTCCTCTTGATCAATTAACACTTCATTGGAGACGTATTCCCAATCCAGCATAAAGATAGCGTGGAGCGTTTGCACAATTTCCCCCTCAAGCCGCAGGTGTGTATCTCTCCAAAATCCGATGTACGGATCTCTGCTGATATATTCCTTCCCAACATTTAATCCGCCCACAAAACCGGTTTTCCCATCGATGATCACGATTTTCCGGTGATTTCTGAAATTCAGCTTCTGGTTGAAAAACCCGTATTTCAGCGGAGAAAACGGGACGATGTCCACCCCCGCTTGTTTCATTCTCATAATATCTCTTCTTGCCAGCTTCATGCTTCCTGCCGCATCGTATAAAAACCTCACCTCGACACCTTGGCGCGCTTTCTCCATCATAATATCCATCATGCCGTGTCCGAGCATGTCTGATTTAAACATGTAGTATTCAATATGTATGTAAGATTCCGCTTTTCTCATTGCTTTGAAAATGTCCGGGAAGGTTTCTTCGCCGTTTTTCAGCACTTTGATGTTGCTTTTCGTATTGATATTCATATGGGCAGCCCTGATGGAATATGTAAAGAACCTCTCTTGATTGTCCTTCAGCCCTGTCACTTCGGGCGTTTCCTCCTTGTCAAACAGCTTCCTGAGCTTTTCCCTGTTGTACATTCGTTTTGTCTTAAACAGCTTTCCCTTTACATAAAGCTGTCCCGAAAACAGATAAAACACGTAGCCGACGATTGGAAAAAAGACAAGAATATGGATCCATAGCAGCGTGTGCTGCGAGGTGCGGTTTTCAAGAATTAATGAATAGATGCTGAACAAAATAATGCTTATATAGCAAAGCAATCCTCCGTAAAACTCAAGCCTGGAAACCGGAAAAAACCAAATGACATATGCCCCGATGAGCATCATATATAAAAAGAAAAATTCCAGTCTCCTTTTCAGCATCCTGATTCTCTCCAATCTGATTCAATTACCTCTGTATTACCTCTTTTTTCTAATCGATAAACCTTGTAAGTAAATAACCTCTCCGCCGAAGGAGGAGAGGTTTAGAAAAAACTAACTGTCAAGAAATTCATCCGCATCGTTTCTGCAGAAATAAAGCAAGACTATTGGCAACGCCGAGTGAAGCCTGATGCTACAACATGAACGGCAGGCCGAACCCGCTCAGCACTCCGGCAAGCGCCGAAAAAGAGGCGGCGCTGTGACTGCAAATACGGTGGATAGAGTGAATTTGATGCCCACTCTGATGAGAGAAAATATATAAAACGGGATATTGATCAGAAAGATATAAGGAGTTAGTCAGGCTGAGTCATAATCTGCTGTTCCGCCGGTTTAAAATGAGTAAAATCCGTTTTATTCTTGATGTTATTTCCAAATACAAACACAACAGGATTCCCGGCCGCCCAGCCATTACCTTTGCAGAAGATATCTTATGTTTCATCAAGATAAAAAAATCCCCCTCTTGCAAGGGGGATTTTTACGAGCGTTTCCGATATACAACGTAGCTGCGGGTCAGATACTTGAGCGGCAGACTGAACACATGAACCAATCTTGTAAACGGCCACAGGATAAAAACGACGTATCCTATCACAATATGAAACTTAAACCATAGCGGGACACTCTCCATCAAAGAGGCGTCAGGCCTGAACAAAACGATTTCCCTGAACCACGGCCCGACTGTGGTCCGGTAATCAAATCCTTTCGAATCAATGTTGAGAAACGTGGCCGCAACGCCTGACAGCATCATAAACAGCAGCAGGAGGAGCGTAAGGATATCGGACGGCGAGCTCGTTTTGCGGATCCTTTTGTCAAACAGCCTTCTGTACGTCAGGATGACAAGTCCGGTACATGCCGCAATGCCCGCCGGCAAGCCAGCGCCAATCGCCATTTTGTGATACATATGCTCTGAAATGCCAAGGGAAGCATACACGCCTTCCGGGATCAGAATCCCCATGACATGCCCGCCGACAACGCACAGCAGTCCCCAGTGAAAAAGTGTGCTGCCCGCCGCAAGTTTTTTCTTTTCTAACATCTCGCTTGATTTCGCCGTCCAGCCAAATTGGTCATGCTGGTAGCGGTAAATATGGCCGCCGATAAAGATCGTCAATACAATGTATGGCATAATACCCCAGAGGATCTGCCCGCTCATGCCTGAACAGCCCCTTCAACGCTTTCACGTACGCCGATGTTTTCAAGCGCGGCCAGCAGCACGTGCAGCAGTTCAGCGTATATACTGTCATTTTTTTCGAGACGGGATGCCAGCTCCCTCACATTGGACAGATATTTCTCAAACACGCTTCTCGCTGCTTCAATTTCTGCAGCCGCAGCAAATTCCAGCATCAGCGGCAGATAATCAGGCAGCTCTTTCTCTGTCGGCAGAAAACCGGATTGCTCGTATGTGTTTTTTAAATGCAGCAATTCAACGCCGCGTTCCCTTTGCTCGCCCGAGTTAAAGTAGGTGACATACATATTTGTTTTTTTCCCAAAGTCGAATGTATAGACATAGTGTTCAATCAGCGCTTCCGGTGAAAAGCTGGCTGACGCTTCGAAAAAGTGCAGCAGCTTCTCCCGGATTTGCCGGTTGCTGATTTCATGGATAAGAGCCTTCCAATCGGGAATCTCGGCTCTCCACTCTTCATCCGGATAAGAGAGAAGAGAGGAAAGAGCGGAGAACGTAATTTGCCGGTCTGTGGTGTTCATCTTGTTACACCTCATTAATCAAAAGTTAGAAACAGGAGCCGGGGCCGCCTGAAAATGATAAGCCGCAGCTCCCTTGTTCAGCATATAAATCTGAAACTTCTTCTCGATGACTGCTCGGTATCACAAAGCGGTCATCATATTTGGCAATCGCAAGCAGCCGATACATATCTTCAATTTGCTGTTCTGTTAAGCCGACACTGGAGATCAGTTCCGGGTCGATTGATTTATTCGTCTGGTTCGCTCTCATATACTGGCGCATGACAGACATTTTCTTTAACGTTGACCGAATATGATCCGTATCACCGGCTGTTAACAGCTGCGCCAAATAATCAATCGGGATTCTCATTTGGTCGATAGCCGGAAAAATATCTTCTGCGGATTGCCGGCTGCCTTTTCCTTCAAAGAGATTCATAATCGGACTGAGCGGCGGAATGTACCACACCATTGGCAGCGTGCGGTACTCTGGGTGAAGCGGCAGCGCAATCTTCCAGTCAATGATCATTTTATAGATCGGCGATTGCTGCGCAGCCTCTATCCATTCAGCCGGAATGCCTTGTTCTTTTGCCAGTTTGGCAACCTCAGGATCATTTGGATCAAGAAAAACGTCCAATTGGGAATGATAGAGATCCTTTTCATTTTCAACAGATGCCGCTTCCTCCACTTTGTCCGCGTCATACAGCATGACGCCGAGGTAGCGGATTCTGCCAACACACGTCTCAGAGCAGATGGTTGGCAGTCCCGCCTCCAAACGCGGAAAGCAGAGTGTGCATTTTTCCGCTTTGTTCGTTTGCCAGTTAAAATAGACTTTTTTATAAGGACAGGATGAGACGCAATATCTCCATGAACGGCATGCGTTTTGATCCACAAGCACAATGCCGTCCTCCTCGCGTTTGTACATGGCGCCGGATGGACAGGATGAGACGCACGCCGGGTTGATGCAGTGCTCGCAAATACGGGGCAAATACATCATAAAAACCTCATCGAATTCTGTTTTGATCGATTCCTCCATCTTTTGTACGTTGGGATCTTCAAGTCCCGTTATGTGGCCGCCCGCGAGATCATCCTCCCAGTTCGGTCCCCATTCGATATTCATGAAATCCCCCGTCAAGGACGATTTCGGGCGTGCTACCGGCTGGTGTTTTTTCTGCGGGCTGTTCGTTAATGTTTCATAATCATAGTTCCAGGGCTCATAGTAATCATCAATCGACGGCTGATTCGGATTATAGAAAAGGCCTGCAAGCCGATTGGTTTTCGAGCCCGATTTCAACTCGAGCTTTCCTTTTTTCAATGTCCAGCCGCCTTTATATTTGTCCTGGTCCTCCCATTGCTTCGGGTAGCCGATGCCCGGCTTTGTTTCTACATTATTGAAGTACATATATTCCGCACCGGAACGGTTTGTCCACGTGTTTTTGCAGGTGACGCTGCACGTGTGGCAGCCGATGCATTTATCCAAGTTCATGACCATACCGATTTGCGCTTTAATCTTCAAGCCAATCGACCTCCTTCAGCTTGCGGATGACGACGTTCAGGTCGCGCTGATTCCCCGTTGGACCGTAATAATTAAAGCCGTAGCTGAGCTGGGCGTAGCCCCCGATCATCTGTGTCGGCTTGACGTGAATCCTTGTCGGGCTGTTATGGGTGCCTCCGCGGTTATTCGTCAGCTTTGTTCCTGGCACGTTGATGTGGCGGTCCTGGGCATGGTGCATAAACGCCATTCCTTTAGGAATCCGATGAGACAAAACCGCTCTCGCGACGACAACACCGTTTCGGTTAAAGCATTCAATCCAATCGTTGTCTTTGATATCCGTGTCCTCTGCATCATCTTTATTCATCCACACGGTCGGCCCACCGCGGAACAGCGTCAGCATCGGCAGAGAATCAAAATACATGCTGTGGACAGACCATTTATTATGCGGCGTCAAATAATTGAGGACGATTTCTTTTCCCTCTTGACCAGGCCGCTTGCTCAGAAACGGGCGATGCTGGAGGATCGGTTTGAATGTCGCCATCGTTTCACCGAATTCCATCATCAGTTCATGATCGACATAATAGGATTGTCTGCCTGTCAGCGTCCGCCACGGGATTAATTTTTCAACATTCGTCGTAAACGGCGAATACCTGCGCCCTCCTTTTTCAGAGCCGGAAAACGCTGGAGACGTGATCACCGTTTTCGGCTGGGCTGTAATTTGTTCGAACGTAAAGCATTCTTCCTCGCGTTCTTCCGCCAGGTCTTTCAGCTTCAGGTTCGTGATGTTTTCAAGTGATTCCCATGCTTTTACTGCGACCTTTCCATTCGAAGTGGATGATAGGGTTAAAATCGCTTCTGCTGCCTGCTTTGCTTCACTTATATTTGGACATCCCTTTGCGACACTGTCCGAGGTGATTTCTCCCAATCTCTGTTTGAGTGATTCATATTCATCGGCTATTGACCAGCTCATCCCTTTTGTTCCGCTCGGCTTTAAAGCAACGTTCGGTCCAAGTGCAGTCATTTTATGAAAAATGTGTTTGTAATCCCGTTCAACGACTTGGATGTTCGGCATCGTTTTTCCCGGAATGGCTTCACATTCGCCTTTGCTCCAGTCATTGATTTTGCCGAATGGCTGGGCCAATTCCTGCATGGTGTCGTGGAGGAGCGGCGTCGCAACCACTTCTTTCACGGGCTCCATATCGACTTCTTCTGCCAGATCGGAAACGGCTTTTGACAGCGCCTTGAAAATATCCCAGTCTGACTTCGATTCCCACGGAGCCGAGATCGCAGGAGCAAATGGATGAATGAACGGATGCATATCTGTGCTGCTGAGATCGTGTTTTTCATACCATGTCGCCGCCGGCAGCACGATATCGGAATACAGCGCCGTACCGGCCATTCGGAAGTCAAGATTGATTAACAAGTCGAGCTTTCCTTCCGGCGCCTGCTCCCGCCATTTGATTTCTTCAGGGCGGATGCTGTCGCTGTCGTCATTCATCAAGCCGTTCGTCGTCCCCAGCAAATGCTTGAGAAAATATTCATGCCCTTTTCCTGAGCTTGAGATCAGATTTGCCCGCCATACGAAGAGATTTCTTGGGAAATTCACTTCATTGTCGGGATCTTCAATCGCAAATTTCAGTTTTTTCTTTTGGAGCTGTGAGGCCACGTACGCACCTACGTCTTCGGGTGTTGCTGCCCCTGCTTTTTCAGCTTCTTTATACAGATCGATGCCATTTTGATTGAAAGTCGGGTAAGACGGAAGCCACCCCAGCCGTGCCGCCAGCACATTGTAATCAGCGTGGTGCTTGTAGCGGGATGACGCAGCAATCGGCGATGCCAAATCACTGATCGGCTGGTCCTCATAACGCCACTGATCTGTCGCAAAGTAGAAAAATGAGGTGCCGTTTTGCAGCTTGGGCACGCCTTCCCAGTCCTTTGCAGTTGCAATCGTCTGCCACCCTTCAGCAGGTCGGAGCTTTTCCTGCCCCACGTAATGGGCCCAGCCTCCGCCGTTTACGCCTTGGGCGCCTACAAGTAAAACAAGATTTAACACCGCTCGGTAGATCGTGTCGGAGTTGAACCAGTGGTTAATGCCGGCCCCTACGATAATCATGGACCGGCCGTCTGTATCGATCGCATTTTGGGCAAACTCTCTGGCAATCTTAACGACAGCTTCTTTTTTGATTCCTGTCATTTGTTCCTGCCAGGCAGGCGTAAACGGCTCAGGATCATCATAGGAGACAGCCGATCGTTCGCCGATACCCCGGTTCACGCCGTAGTTAGCCAGTATCAAGTCAAACACGGTCGTGATGTACGTTTCTTCACCGTTCAGGTTCATTTTTTTAATAGGAAGATCCCGCTCGAGCACTTTGTTTCCGTCATTTGAAAAATACGGGATGCGCACCGTGCCGATTTCGTCCTCTATTCCCAGCACAGAGAGACGGGGTTCAATCGGTTCCCCGGTTTCTTCATCAATCATGTGCAGGTTCCATTTCTGCTGCCCGTCCCAGCGCGAGCCCATTGTCCCTTGGGGTATGGCAAATGAACTTGTCTGTTCATCCCAAACTGCAGGCTTCCACTGATCATGCTTTGTCTTCCGCCCGATGTCCTTCGCATGCAGAAACCGTCCCGCTGTGTATACGCCATTTTCTTTTGACAGAGTGACGAGAAATGGAAAATCAGTGTATTGCTTCGCGTACTCAATAAAACGTTCAGTTTCTTGGTTCACGTAAAATTCCTGCAGAATAACGTGACCCATCGCCATCGCAAGCGCCCCGTCAGTCCCTTGGCGAATACTCAGCCAGTCATCCGCGAACTTTGAGGATTCCGCAAAATCTGGACTGATCGAAATGACCTTAGCGCCTTTATAGCGGGCCTCCGCCAAAAAATGCGCGTCAGGCGTTCTCGTTAACGGAACGTTGGAGCCCCATGTGATAATATAGCCGGAATTGTACCAATCACTGCTTTCCGGAACGTCCGTCTGGTCACCCCAAATTTGCGGGGATGCTGGAGGAAGATCCGCATACCAGTCATAAAAACTGAGCATAGGGCCTCCGATTAACGACATAAACCGGGAGCCTGATGCGTGGCTGATCATGGACATGGCCGGAATCGGAGAAAAACCGACGTTTCGGTCAGGCCCGTATTTCATCACTGTATACAGCAGAGAGGCTGAAATCAGCTTCAGCACCTCCGGCCATTCAGCGCGCACAAAACCGCCTTTCCCTCTCGCCTGTTTATAGGACTTCGCTTTTTCAGGGTTTTCGACGATCGATTTCCAGGCTTCCAATGGATTTTGATGCGTCTGCAATGCCTCCCGCCACAAATTGATCAGCACACCGCGCACGTATGGATATTTAACACGGAGCGGGCTGTAGATATACCATGAAAAACTGGCCCCCCGCGGGCAGCCTCTCGGTTCAAAATCAGGCATATCCGGGCCTGTTGATGGATAATTCAAATTTTGCCCTTCCCACGTGACAATTCCGTTTTTCACATAAATATTCCAGCTGCAAGACCCTGTACAGTTAACGCCGTGGGTGGAGCGAACGACTTTGTCGTACTGCCATCTGTTTCTGTATACATTCTCCCAATCGCGATCGTCGCGGGTGGTTTGGCTATGTTTATTTGAATGGTGTTCGATAGGAGAGAAATAATTCAATCTCCTAAACAACGGACTCCTTTTCTTTTTCTTCATGAGAGTTCACTCCTTCCGAGTCAGGTGATGCTAAGTTCACTATAAACAGAGACAGCGTGTTTCCTTGTGAACTATGTCACACACTCCGCTTTTTTCACAAAATGTTCACACAAAGGAGAAGGAAGGCTGCGTTCAGGCAGAACGCTTGGGTCATTAGCCGCCTTTCAAAGATCAAAAAAACCGGCTCTATTTAAGAACCGGGCTCGGCGTTTTCATCCTGTGATGTATGCAGATACCGCAAAAATAATTGATAGGAACAAAAAACATTTTGCTGAAGCATAGCCAAAAAGTTCATTTGCAGCTGCGGATGATAAGACATCATTTTCTTAAATATGTAATATGGGATGTTGAGAATCAGAATGTCTGAAGTGGCATTGACTGAGATAAAGGGCGATAAATAAAGCCCGCCTTTTTCATCAATCGGAAACACATCGCCTTTTTCCCACAGCGCAACGGTTTTCGACCCTTCAGGGAGCCTTGTGTCCATAAAACGGACACTGCCTTTTAATACAATATAAACAGATTGAGAATGAAGAAAAGATGGAGACTGATCACATGAACCGCGGATAAACGTGCCGTTTTTCAGCAAGGTTTCGACAATGGATAGAGGCACTTCATTAAACATAGGAAGTTGTTTCAGAAATAATAAATAGTCACACTGATTCATAGGAAAACCTCCTGTGCTAAGGATAGCTTTAGTGTAGCTCGACTGAGCCTGTACAGCAGTGATGTATTTCACAGCCTGTATGATGAATGTCACTTATCAGGAGGGTGAATGCATTTATAATGAAAGAAAAAAGGAGGATTTCGATGAAGGCGCTGATTCCGAAGCAGCACGGGGCGTGGGCGATGCTGCTGATCCCATTTTTACTCGGCATGGTCAAGGGAGGCCCCGTTATTTGGCATATTCCGCTCTTCCTAGGTTGGCTTTTCCTATACTTAGCGGTTTATCCCGTTACGCTTGCCTTAAAAAAGAAACAAAGCAAACCATATCAAAAGTGGATGTGTTATTACGGTTTTCCCGCCTGCTGCTTTTTGATGATCTCGGTCTTTCATAAGCCGCCTCTCATCTGGGTGGGCGTTTCTTTACTGCCGCTGTTTCTCATACATATGTATTTTGCCCGCCGAAAAAACGAACGAGCCTTATTGAATGATGTTGCAGGTGTCTTGTTCTTTTGTTCGGGCGGGTTTGCGAGCTGCTGGCTGGGGATGGGAACCCTTGACGGCTGGGCTTGGTTTATTTTCTTGCAGTCTGCTTTATTTTTTATCGGGAGTTCCTTTTATGTGAAATCGGTGATCCGCGAGAGAAAAAACAGGGCATTTGCATACTGGTCATGGGGATATCACCTGCTGCTCCCCTTTTTATCCGCTCTTTTCGGAGCAGGATGGGCGTTTCTCGCTTTTATCCCGAGCAGCTTGCGGGCATGGTTTTTTCATGGAAGGGATTGGCCCGTAAAAACGATTGGCATTCTGGAAATCGTGAATGCCTGCTTCTTTCTTGCCGTCATGTGCCTGTTTATCACAAGGTAAAAAAACAAGGACACCGCTGTCCTTGTTTTTTTCAGTCAATATTGCAAATCTCCAGCGGGCAATTTTCACACTCAATCTCACATCGTAAATAGTCCCGCTTGTGCAAAATAATTTTTCCGGATTCGTCTATCGAAATAACCCCTTTTTTGCGGAGATCTCCCAGCATACGGTTGATGCTTTCCCGTGCAGCCGCACAAAACTTTGCCAAATCCTGATTTGTCAGGACAATGTTAATCAGAATGCCGTCGCTTCGCTCCACTCCGTAGCTGTTTGATAAGCGGATAAGGGTAGAATAGAGCGCCCCCTTTTTGCCATGAAGAAGCAGATCCCTGATTTTGGACTGAATCTTCCGGAGGTGCGTGCTCATCCATTTCATGAACTCAAATGTCAAAGCGCCGTTTTGGATTAATTCTTTTTCCAGTTTATTTTTATTAATGACGAGCACCTCGCCATCCTCTAGCACTTTTGCACTGAGCATATACCTTGGTTCTTCAGTGAAAAGTGTTAATTCTCCGACGATATCATGCTTTTGGCAGATTCTAAGCGTCAGGTCTTTTCCGTCAGATGTCAGCTTGCCGATTTCAATGAGTCCTGATTGAATCAGATAAAGCTCTTCTGCATCCATTCCTTCTCGAAACAAATACGTGTGTTTTTCCATTTTTCTTTTCGTGCTGATCGATTCCAGCAATTCATGCAGATCGCTGGATATAAGATCACTATCAGATGGTCGAACAGAGAGAAAATTCATGAGCTCACCTCGAAGAAAGTCACGTTGTGTGTTTATTGTAACGTGAATTGATTTGTACCCATCGAGAAAAAACTAACAATCTTGTGAATGCCCAGTGTTAGTTGATGCTCTGGCTGTTTCTCTCCGTGTGTGTTTTCATTCTTTCCTGCCAATACATCCATATGACAAGGACAAAACTGGCTAACGCCACCTCTGAAAGCGCCATAAACCCGATCGCGTACTGGCCTGTTGCCTGAAACACACTCGCCAATATGAGCGGAGGAAAAAAGCCGCCTAATCCGCCCATGGCAGACACAATCCCATTGGCAATCCCCGCTTGCTTCGAAAAATAGAAAGGCACCAGTTTAAAAACAGTCCCATTTCCTACGCCTGAGCAGACGGCCACAGTTAATGATCCAAACGTATAAAGGCCGATTGTCGGCGAGAACGATAGGATAATGCCTGATAATGTAAGCCCGGCAAAAACAAACATCAAGATGCGGAGCGGGCTCATTTTATCAGCCAGGAATCCGCCCGCAGGCCTGAGCAGCGTAGAAACCGCAATAAAGCCAGCCGTCCGCAAGCCGGCATCTGCAGGATTCAGCCCAAAATGCTCCACCAGAAAGTTCGGCAGATAGATAGTGAAGGCGACAAAGGCACCGAACGTAATAAAATAAAACAGGCTCAGAAACCATAGCACATGATTTCGGTAAACGGCTTTGATTTGAGTCTTAACAGAAACTTTGACCTTCTTCTCATGCCTGTCGCCAAACAAAACGTGCAGTAAGGCAAAGACAGCCAGCAAAACCAAATACATCTGCACGGTTGATTTCCACCCGACGGCTTGAGCGATAACCGGCGCTGCAAATGTCGTAACGGCTGTCCCGATATTTCCTGCACCGTAAATCCCATTGACGACACCGTGCTTTTCTTTCGGATAATATTTCGGGAGGGAGGTCACCCCAATGGAAAACACCGCTCCCCCGATCCCTAAGAAAAAGCCGCCTGCGATTAAATCAAACAGAGAATCCGCGATACTGATCCAAAATACAGGAAATAAAAGCAGGATGAAGCTGACCATAAACATGAGCCGCGCGCCAAACCTGTTCGTTAAATACCCTAAAGGAATGCGGAGAAGCGACCCGAGGATCACAGGAATCGCGGTCACTAAAGAAATCTCACCCTTGCTTAAATGAATATCTAATGTGATTTGGGAAATGAGTGATGAAATCAGCACCCAAACCATAAACCCTGCCACCAAGCTTAATGACTGTAACGATAATTGAATGTGTTGACGGTTGATCATTTGGCTTGCCCCTTTCAATGATTCAATAATCAGTCTTATCATACAAAAACTCGGCAAACAGGATTGTGAATTACATCACACGTTTTTCTCATAAAAAAAGGACAAAGCCCGAAGACTTTGTCCTTTTGTTCGTGATTACATTTTTTCCGGAGCCGATACGCCGATCAGCTGAAGCGCATTGTTCAGCGTAATTTGCGTTGCCTTCATTAAAGCCAGGCGCGCGCGGCTTTTCTCTTCATTTTCAGGGTCGATGACTTTCTCTGCGTTGTAGAAGCTGTGCAGAGCAGAAGCCAGATCATAAATATAGTTAGTGACACGGTGCGGAATTCGTTTTTCCGCTGCTTCCGCCACTGCCTCTGGGAAGCCGCCGATCGTTTTCAGCAGATCGTATTCTTTTTCTGATTGAATATGGCTGAAATCAAGATCTGCCGCCGGTTTAAGCCCCTGCTCTTCCCCTTGGCGAAGCATGCTGCAAATACGTGCATGCGCGTATTGTGCATAATACACAGGGTTTTCGTTAGATGTTGATACAGCAAGATCTAAGTCAAAATCCATATGGGTGTCTGCACTTCGCATTGCAAAGAAGTAACGCACGGCATCCAAGCCGACTTCTTCAATCAGGTCACGCATCGTTACGGCTTTACCGGTCCGTTTGCTCATTTTCATTTTCTCGCCGTTTTTGTAAAGGTGAACGAGCTGAATGATTTCTACTTCAAGCGTTCCTTTTTCATACCCCAGCGCTTCGATTGCCGCTTTCATACGCGGGATGTAGCCGTGGTGATCGGCGCCCCAAACGTTGATCAGCTTATCAAAGCCGCGGTCAAGCTTGTCCTTATGATACGCGATATCAGGAAGCAGGTACGTGTACGTGCCGTCCTTCTTGATCAATACGCGGTCTTTATCATCGCCGAACGTCGTGGAACGGAACCAAGTCGCGCCGTCTTCTTCATAGACATGGCCTTTTTCGCGGAGCGCTTCAAGCGCCGTGTCGATTTTTCCATTTTGGTACAGTGAAGTTTCGGAATACCACACATCAAACGGCACACGGAAGTTTTCCAAGTCCTTGCGAAGCTTGTCCAGCTCGTATTTCAGGCCGTATTCACGGAAAAACGCGAGGCGTTCACTTTCCTCTTCGTTAACGAAACGGTCACCGTATTCCTCAGCGAGACGCTTTCCGATCGCAATGATATCCTCGCCGCGGTAGCCATCCTCCGGCATCGGTTTTTCCAATCCGAGCGCTTCAAAGTAACGGACTTCAACAGAAAGCGCCAGATTGTTGATTTGGTTTCCCGCATCGTTAATGTAGTATTCGCGGCTTACATCGTAACCCGCTTTTGAAAGCACGTTGCACAAGGAATCGCCGACAGCCGCCCCGCGCGCATGCCCGAGGTGAAGGTCTCCCGTCGGATTCGCTGATACGAATTCTACCTGAACTCGTTCACCGTTTCCGATGTTCGTTTCCCCGTATGCTTCCCCTGCTTCCAGTACAGACGGAATCAGCTTTGTTAAATATTGATTGTTCATATAGAAATTGATAAAACCCGGGCCGGCGATATCCAGTTTTTCAATCGAAGCCTTTCCTTTATCAAAATGAGCGACAATCTCTTCAGCGATTTGACGCGGCGCTTTTTTTGCCACTCTTGCCAACTGCATCGCCATATTCGTTGAGTAGTCGCCGTGTGTTTTATCTTTCGGTGTTTCTAAAACAACATTGGGAATCTGGCTTTCTTCAGCCAGTCCCGCTTTCAGAACGGCCGCTTTGATTTCTTCTTTCAGCACGTCCTTCATTTGTTCCGCAATGTTCATGCGTGAGTTCCTCCCTCATACGTGATCGTCATATTATGTAAATGCTCCTGCTCGTCTCCGACATGCATGTCATATGCGATGCTGATACGGCCTTTTTCTTCATCGAGATCAGATTGAATCGATTTTGTGCTTGTTTTCAGCTCAAGCTCACCAAATGACATTTTATATTTAGCAATTGTGGAAGCTCCCGTTACGAAACGCTGATTCATTTTGACAGCGCCTGACCTCATGACCAGGACTTCGCCTTCGCTTACTTTCACAATCGTTTTGACTTTGCCTAAGTCGTGTTCTTCATAATAAGATAGATACACTTTATTTTGTTTTACATAGTAAAATCCGGTGGTGCGGAATTCGATGACTTCTTGGTTTCCGTCATCCTCGATCACAGACTTCACATGGAGTGTTATCGGTGTCTCTTGCTTCATTCTGACACGTCCTTTTCATCATTCCACTTTGACTTGAATAGTATAATCATTCGGTTTGTAAACTTCAACTGCTTCTATCTTACCATCATTGCTCATCAGATTTGAAGATAAACCTCATAAAAAGCATTTCCTTATATAGAAGAGAAAATCATATCACTAATTACCTTTAGGAAATGTTACATTTTTCCGAAATCTATCATTTCCTTTTCACATTTTTTTCAAAATATATGTATTGAATTAGTAATTTGATAGTTTTAAGATAAAAGTACAACATAGATCTGCTAGAAAAACAAAAAAAGGGAGGATTCAATTATGAAAAAAGCTGTCATTGTAGAAAACAAAGGTTGTGCAACATGCTCGATCGGAGCCGCTTGTCTAGTGGACGGTCCTATCCCTGATTTTGAAATTGCCGGTGCAACAGGTCTATTCGGTCTATGGGGGTAAGGATCTCCCAAAAGGGCATAGTCATTCTACTATGCCCTTTTTAAGTAAATTACAATTTTTAACTAAAATCTACCTCTTGGATATACATACACAACCGTTTTTCATTTGAATCATATGTATAGGGGATGGTATTTTGTTTATAGAGCAGATGTTTCCATTTATTAATGAAAGTGTAAGAGTTCACCAGCTTCCTGAGGGCGGCGTGTTAGAAATCGACTACTTGCGCGATAATGTCTCCATTTCTGACTTTGAGTATTTGGATCTCAACAAAACGGCTTACGAGCTCTGCATGCGCATGGATGGCCAAAAAACAGCTGAGCAGATTTTAGCTGAGCAATGTGCAGTGTATGATGAATCACCGGAAGACCATAAAGATTGGTATTACGACATGCTCAACATGCTCCAGAACAAGCAGGTTATTCAGCTTGGAAACCGGACCAGCCGCCATACAATCACCACGAGCGGAAGCAATGAATTTCCGATGCCCCTGCACGCCACCTTTGAACTGACGCACCGCTGTAATTTGAAATGCGCCCACTGTTATTTGGAAAGCTCACCTGAAGCGCTCGGCACCGTGTCGATTGAGCAATTCAAAAAAACGGCTGATATGCTGTTTGATAACGGTGTATTGACATGCGAAATCACAGGCGGAGAAATTTTTGTCCATCCAAACGCCAATGAGATTCTTGACTATGTGTGTAAAAAGTTCAAAAAAGTCGCTGTCTTAACAAACGGAACACTCATGCGAAAAGAGAGCCTGGAGCTTTTGAAGACTTACAAGCAAAAAATCATCGTCGGCATTTCTCTTGATAGTGTCAATTCCGAGGTCCATGACTCCTTTAGAGGGAGAAAAGGCTCTTTTGCCCAAACTTGTAAAACGATAAAATTGTTGAGTGACCACGGTATATTTGTCAGAGTCGCCATGTCTGTCTTCGAAAAAAACATGTGGGAAATCCACGATATGGCCCAAAAGGTTCGGGATCTCGGGGCGAAGGCGTTTTCTTACAATTGGGTTGACGATTTCGGAAGAGGCAGGGATATTGTCCATCCAACGAAAGACGCCGAGCAGCACCGCAAGTTTATGGAATACGAGCAAAATGTGATTGATGAGTTTAAAGATCTGATTCCGATTATTCCCTATGAGAGAAAACGCGCGGCAAATTGCGGCGCTGGCTGGAAGTCCATTGTGATCAGCCCGTTCGGCGAAGTACGTCCTTGCGCCCTCTTTCCAAAGGAATTTTCATTGGGAAATATTTTTCATGATTCCTATGAAAGCATCTTTAACTCCCCTCTCGTCCATAAACTGTGGCAAGCGCAGGCGCCGCGATTCAGCGAACATTGCATGAAAGACAAATGCCCGTTCAGCGGCTATTGCGGAGGCTGTTACTTAAAAGGGCTGAACTCTAACAAATATCACCGAAAAAACATTTGCTCTTGGGCGAAAAATGAACAATTAGAAGACGTGGTCCAGCTTATTTAGGAGGGAAACGATTTGTCACCAGCACAAAGAAGAATTTTACTGTATATCCTTTCATTTATCTTTGTCATCGGCGCAGTCGTCTATTTTGTCAAAAGCGATTATCTGTTTACGCTGATTTTCATTGCCATTGCCATTCTGTTCGGGATGCGCGCGCGGAAGGCTGACTCGCGATGAGCATTTTGGATATACACGATGTATCCGTTTGGTATGAACGGGACAACGTCATCTTAGAACAAGTGGATTTACATTTAGAAAAAGGCGCCGTTTACGGGTTGCTTGGGGTAAACGGCGCCGGAAAAACGACACTGATTAATACGCTGACAGGCGTGAACCGCAATTTCAGCGGGCGCTTTACACTGTGCGGAATTGAAGCGGAGGCCGGCATGCCGCAGAAAACATCAGATCAGCTGAAGATTCACCGTTACTTCGCCGCCGATTATCCGCTGCTATTTACAGAAATTACGGCGAAGGACTATGTGTCTTTCGTCCATTCGCTTTATCAAAAGGATTTTTCAGAGCAGCAGTTTGCCAGTTTGGCCGAGGCCTTTCATTTTTCGAAATACATCAACAGGAGAATTTCGGAGCTGTCCTTGGGGAACAGGCAAAAGGTTGTATTGATGACAGGCTTATTGTTGCGCGCTCCCCTATTTATTTTGGATGAGCCGCTCGTCGGTTTGGATGTGGAATCGATAGAGGTTTTTTATCAGAAAATGCGCGAGTACTGTGAAGCAGGCGGGACCATTTTGTTTTCTTCTCACCTGCTCGATGTCGTGCAAAGATTTTGTGATTATGCGGCTATTCTTCACAACAAACAGATCCAAAAGGTCATTCCGATTGGAGAGGAGACCGATCTGCGGCGGGAATTTTTTGAGGTGATCGGCCATGAATAACATAATCCCCATCATGTCTTTGCTATTCAAACAGCTTTACAGCCGGCAAGGGAAAAAGGACGCCATCCGCATTGCCGCAGGCCTTGTCATTCTGGCCGTGTTTGAAATCGGGCTGATCCGCCAGGCCGGCATTGATGAATCGGTGTTGCGCAAAACGTATATCATACTCGCGCTTCTCTTAATGAACGCATATATGGTGTTTCTTTCTGTGACATCTCAATGGAAGGAATCTTATATGAAACTGAGCTGCCTGCTGCCGATTTCTTCACGGAGCTTTTGGCTCGCCCAGAGTGTCGTTTTGTTTGTCGATACCTGTTTGAGAAGAACTTTATTCTTTTTTATTTTACCGCTGTTCTTATTTGGAAACGGAACGCTGTCAGGGGCGCAAACATTGTTTTGGCTCGGCAGGTTTTCGTTTTTTACCGTTTACTCCATTATTTTCGGAGTTGTGCTAAGCAACCACTTCGTCAAAAAGAAGAACTTGATGTTTCTGCTGCATGCGGCGATATTCGCCTGTGTATGTATCAGCGCCGCTTTGATGCCGGCCGCCACGATTCCGCTTTGCGCGGTTCATATGCTGTGGGCGGTGGTCATTGACTTTCCTGTCTTTCTGCAGGCACCTCCGCAGCAGAGCAAGATGCATTCATTTATGCGGCGATCTGAATTTTCGTTTTACAAAAGAGAATGGAACCGATTTATCTCTTCTAAAGCGATGCTGTTAAATTACGCGGTAATGGCGGCGTTCAGCGGCTTCTTTTCGTTCCAGATGATGAATACCGGCATCTTCAATCAGCAAGTGATTTATATCGTGATTTCCGCGCTTTTGCTCATCTGCTCGCCGATCGCCCTTTTGTATTCGATTGAAAAAAATGACCGGATGCTGCTCATCACGCTTCCGATCAAGCGGAAAACGATGTTTTGGGCGAAATATCGCTTTTATTCAGGCCTATTGGCAGGCGGATTTCTCCTTGTCGTGATGATTGTGGGTTTCATCAGCGGCCGTCCGATTTCAGTTCTCACTTTTTTGCAGTGCATTGAGTTGCTGCTGGCGGGAGCTTTTATCAGGTTAACTGCGGATGAAAAAAGGCCCTCCTTCAGCTGGCAGACGGAGCAGCAGCTATGGAGCGGTTTCTCAAAATATCGGTCTTATCTGTTTTGTCTTCCCCTATTCTTAGCCACATTAGCCGGCACCGCTGTATCCTTGGCGGTCATTCCGTTAGCCGGTCTGGTCATAGTCTATTACCTGCAAAAACAGGATGGTGGTTTCTTTGATACAAGCAAAAGAGAACGGCTTGGAAGTTAACCTGCTGAAGACTCATCAATTTTCAACTATTTCAATCGCCGCGAGCTTTCTGAAACCAATCGAAAGCGCGGCGGAACCTGAGGAAGAAACGATTTATTTTTACGGCGCCGCCGCATACCTGAAGGAGCAAATCATTGACGCTTTCGGTTGTGCTGCCGGCAGCCGTTTCATGTACTCAGCGAATCTCTTTTTTGATCAGCAGCTGAAAACCTGCGGGACCCGTTTGATTCACCCATTATATAACGGGAATCTTCATGTTGACGCCCTGCTGAAAACTTTTGCAGACTTGTCTTTCCCTTCTTCTCTTTCATTCGAAGCAGTTGAAAAGGCCAGGAATGAGCTGCTGCTGAGAATCGAAAAGAAATTCACTGATCCTTTCTCCTACTCGGCGGCGCGCTTGGCTGAGGAGGTCTTCGGAAACCCGATGTACGGCACAGGCATGTTTGGCCGGAGAGACAGGATAAAGGCGATTCATCCTAAACGGTTTCTCGACGCAACGGACTTTATCGTTGATTTAGTGTCCCAGCAAAAACAGCTGAACATATTGGGACAAGTACATGCATGTGATGTTCGGGGACATGCCCCGCAAACGTCCGCTATAACGTCCGGAAGAATACCCGTAAACCGGCATGTGTTTGAAACAGAGACACGCAGCGCTGCAGGTCCTTCCGTCTTGACACTCGGATTTGACTGCGGAGAGATGAAAGATGCCAGCGATTATATCAAAATACAGCTAATAGACGGATTACTGGGAAAGTACGGCCATTCCGCTTTATTCAAGCACTTCAGAGAGAAGGATCTGGCAGTCTATCACGTTATCACCCGTTACGATGTCATGAACAATTTGCTGCTTGTTTCAATATGTACAGATCAGCTTCATGAGAAAGACATTCCCCCGCGCGTTTTGGAAGCTGTCGCAGCTTTTCATACAGATGAGCGGGAACTAGAACAGGCAAAGCAGTTTTTACGCAATGAATTGCTGCTGCAATTCGATTCTCCCGAAGGTCTATTGGCCTATATGGGGGTCCTGCGCCGCTTCTCCTGCACGAAAGAAGCCTTGCTGGATGGCATCTCAGCGGTTACATGCCGCGATGTATTGCAATTCATAGCGACCATCAATTATATCGGAGCTCATGTAGTAAGGGGATGAAGAGATGGAAAAGAAAGCCTTTTTTCAACAGCTGGATGAACGAACCGATATCAGATACACAGACAGCGGACTAAAAATATTCAGATTGAAATTCCCCCACGCCCACCTGCGGCTGTGCAATGTAAAAATCGATTTTGGAAGCCGGGATGTATGTATACGGGCAGAATCCGGTGATACACTGCTTCCGTATGGCACAGCGCATTTTTTAGAGCATCTTCTCTTCTGGCACAACGGCCGCAATCTGTACAGTGATTTTTTTGCGCATGGCGCGCTTTTAAACGCATTCACTACCTACACCGATACCAATTTCATGTTTACCTCATTACCGGATCGGCTCAGACAAACGATCCCCATCCTGCTTGATGCTTTATGGAACCACTCATTTGACAAGAAGATTGTCGCTCAGGAAAAAGCTGTGATTACAAGCGAAATTCAAACAGCACACCTTAACCATCAGCTCTCATATCATTATCAGCTGATCAGCATGCTTTCTCCCTCCTCACCAGCTGCCGTTTTCCCCGCAGGCAGAATCGAAGATATTGAGGCGCTGGACATCAGTGATTTACAAAAAGCCTATAAGGCTGCCTACCAAGCCCATCGGATGACGCTGTTTTTGATTGGGGGCTCAGAAAATACAGAAACGCTTTTGCCTCCTCACCTCCAGCTGGAAAAACGTCCGGATTATCATGCTGAAAGAAAAATCATCCCGGCATGCCCTCCAGCCCTCTCACAAAAAATGGTGCTGGGTGATGAGGAGCGGATGGAAGATACATGGACCGGATTACAGATCGGCGCACTTCCCGGGCAAAACGATCTGTTGGCGATAAAGCTTTATTGGGATATCGCGGCTCGTATTCTATTTCAATTAGATTCACCGTTTTTTCAAGAGATTCAGCAAACGTACCGCCTGGAAATCGATCGTTTGTCAGCCGAGACTTATATCTATGAGGATGGCGGTTTCTTGATCCTTCACAGTCAAGGGACCCATTCTTCAGCTTATATCGATGTGGCTTCATACTATGTCACACAGAAGAAAGAACAGGTTGCCGCCTGGCTTCAATACGGCAAGGACTCTTTGACAGACGCGATCATTTATGACAGCGATTATGTGCGTAAATGCTTCGAGTGGGCAGCCGAGTGTGACAGGTGCGATTGCTCGTTTCTTGACATGTACCACATCATTCAAGATATGGATGCGCAGGTTTTCTTGTCTCTCATTGATGCAATGGCATCTTCTAACAAAGCGATCATTCACATTTCTCAGAAAGAGGCGATCAGACAATGAAAAAAAACACTGTCTTTACCCTTTTATTGCTGCTTATAGGTATGGCGGCTTATTCCTTCGGCTGGGTTCAGGCCGTTGCCGAAGCCGCCGCCCAATATGTACAGATGATCAACAATGATGCTGTGCGGCTCGGGCTGCTGGCTTGTACCGCTGCCCTCCTGATGCTGCCTGCTTTTCTCTATCTTCATTATGTCACCCAATCCGTGAAAAACATGACAGCAGCTTTTCAGAAACTCACACAGTCTCATCAAAGCTGCTGTGACTTTCAGCAACACAACTTGTGCAGCCGATATGCAGAAGACGTCAAATCGCTGCGTGACAGCTATAAAAACGTCCGCCAAACATACGTGATGGCTGCCGTGTTGTGCCAAGTCATCATATTCGGCTGCATGTTCGAAATCGTTAAAGCCGTCCCTTTCCGCCTTCACACGCCCCCTGCCCTTTCAATGGGACTTGCGATGCTACTGATTCTGTATTTATTGTTTTGCATGCGAACTTATTTGCGGCAGCTTTTCCGGCACGGCAGCCTGTTCAGAAAAGTGTTTGCGGGAGCGCTGGCAGCAGCCGGGATTTGGTGGATGCTCAGTTTCTCTATAAGTGAACTGCTGTTTCTGATTATCCTGGCTGCCATTCAGCAAATCGGATCATTTATTTATAAACGATTCTCTTATCGCAGCACCGCTTCTCTTGATCTATAAAATAGCTACATCGCAATCGCAGACGGACCCGCGCCAACCGGAATCACCGTCACGGCTGTATAATCACTTGTGCGGTACACGGTCACAGCATTGTCGTTGGGCTGTGCCGCATAAATATACTGTTTGTCCGGCGTTACGGCGAGGTCAAAAGCGCCGGGGAGAGACACGTTTGCAATGATCCTCTGTCTGGCCGTATTAACTACATATAAGTTATTAATAAGAAACGGTTCACTATATGGCTCTAGAAAATAAGCTCTAGTGCTATCGAGAGAAAATACAATCGTCCTCAGCGTTTCAAATAAACGGCTGAAGTCCCCTCCCCTGCTTAATGGAGACAAACTAATCTCCGTTACACCTTTCGGCCACAGCTCACCATTCAACACGTACGCAAAATTTCCAGCGTAAGGAGTTGCAATTAAACTGGGAAATTCAAATGAATCTATGATACTTTCTACCAACTGCCCAGTATTTGCATCATATTTATCAACCGACCAACTGCTTCCATTAGCGGTATAGACATACTGTCCATTCGGATCAAGAGCAAAGTCTAAAGCGCCGGGTATCGGAATGACATCAATGACCGATTGAGAGGCCGTGTTAATCACATATATAGATCCGGCGGCCATCACGTATGCGAACTCATCTGTTGGATCAAATTCGATCTTTCTCGGCCCTCCTCCAACAGTAATGGTATTTATGATGGTTAATGTTTTATTATCAATCACTGAGACAAGGTTGGTATTTCCATGGAGGACATACGTGAATGCTTTATCGAAAGTAACGCCTAGATTAGTTGGCACGTCAGAAAAAGGGATTGTTTTTACAACAGTGTTTAAATCTGCATCAATAACCGAAACCGTGCTGTCTCCAGTATTGGCAGTAAACACATACGATTGAGGGTCTGGTGATGGCGGTAAAACAAGTGTCCCGGTCACCGTAAGCGGACTGCCGTAGAAAGGCGGTACAATGAGCAGATCTTCCACTGTCATTTGACTAAAATCAGGACAGCGGTCAGACTGTGCTGCATAATAAACAACTTGATCAATCTCTTCAGTATGAATCACAGAAACCGCCCCATTGCCTTGTCCATATTGATTTCGCACAGGCGACACACTGACAAGAAGCGTAATGGTCCCTTGTACTCTCACAGCATATCGAACACCGATATCTTCTGGTTCCGGCCCAGTCTGGATTAAGCAAGGCTCACTGATACAGGACAAATTGTCTGTACTCCATGTAACAGCCGCTGACGCTTCGGCCGTATCAACCTTGAAGCCCTCAGGGAAATCTATCGGCACTTGAAACGGCGCTTCCCGGCTAATTTCCTCATCACAAAAACAGAAACAATTTTCCTGTAAAGCAGAAAGATCATTCTTTTTCATGATTTCACGTCCTTTTAGAAATGCACAACATGCAGCGGTTAAATCGTAATGGCACCCGGTGAAACCCCAAGAGATATCACAGTTTCCTCAGAATAATCATCTGTGTTGTAAACAATGATGCTCTGCTCTATAAAACGAGTTGCATACAGAAAATCGCCATTCGGGGTAAACGCATAGTCTGTTGCTGATTGCGGAAGATTTCCAATTACACCTGCTCCATTCGGACTGACAGAATATAAATTGCCAGTGAAGCTGTCATGTAAATACACCTCTGATCCACTCGTAAACATTACATATAGCCCGTCAGGCTCCAGCTCTTGGGTATCCCTGATCGTAAACGTATTTAAATCAATAACCGTCAAATAATTGAATAAGAATTCTTGTTCTAATACATACGCATACCGCTCCGTAGAATCTGTTTCTATGGATGATACGATAAGCTCTCGTTCAATCGTTCCTAAGACTTCACCGGTAGATAAGTCCACTTTTTGCACTAACCCAAAATTAAGAACATAGGCGAACAACCCATTGGGGTCAATTGCAATATCAAAACCTTCTACAGGAATAGACCTCTCAACAGTCAACGTATCAATTCCAATCACATAAATGGCAGTACCGGTGAAAACATAAGCAAACTCATGATTAGGGATAAATCTAATCAATCGAGGCGGCTGATCCAGCAATATAGTTGCTGTCACTGTTAATGTGTCATAATCGATGACAGAAATCACATTATTGTTGGGATGTAAGACAAACACAGCGCTTTTATCTGGCGTAATTTCAATACCTGCCGGATTGTACGGAAGAGCAATCGTTGTCACAACAGTATGGGTGTTTGTATCAATCACAGAAACTGATTGATCATTTGGATTCGCTGTAAACGCGTAGACGGGTTCCGGCTCCGGTACAAGCACAATCGTCCCCGTCACCGATAAAGGACTGCCGTAAAACGGCGGAACAACAACAAGGTTCTCAATCGTGATGTCACTGATATCCGGGCAATCATCCGGTTCATCGGAATAATAGACGACTTGATCGATTTCTGCATTGTGAATGACGGAAACAGCCCCGTCCCCTTGTCCATATTGATTTCGCACAGGTGAGACACTGACGAGTAGCGTAACGGTTCCCTGCAGGCGCACTGCAAATTGAACACCGACCTCATCAGGCTCTGGCCCCGTTTGAATTAAGCAACGGTCACTGACACAAGAAAGGCTGTCTGCATTCCACGTCACGTTTGCAACAGCTTCAGCCGGATCAACGACAAACCCTTCAGGTAATTCAATCGGTGCTTGAAACATGGCTTCTCGGCTTGCTTCTCCCTCACAAAAACATAAGCACTCTTCTTGTTCTGCTCCTGCTTTTTCTTTAAAGGAAAGCTTATTTTTTCTCATACCTTCACTTCCTTTTCAGAAATACACTGCTCACGCAGATACAACAGAATATGGAAGGTGAATGTGTTTGCTTGTACAAATTGCCGAGGGTAAAAGTGGTTTTTAAAAAGTATTTCCTCCAACATGCGGTGTAACGAAAGAAAAAATTGCGGTTTTTTTGCGCTTCTCACAAGAATGTTGATGATAAAATATGACATATATAGAATTATGAAGGGAGGGATTTGCAAAAGTGACAGGTGTCATATCTTCTTCTTCCATCGGAGAAAAGATTAACGAATGGTATATGTACATACGCCGATTTAGCATACCCGATGCAGAATATTTGCGACGAGAAATCAAGCAAGAGCTGGATCAAATGGAAGAAGATCAAGACCTTCATTTGTACTATTCACTGATGGAGTTTCGGCACAACCTGATGCTTGAGTACCTTGAACCGTTAGAAAAAATGAGGATTGAGGAACAGCCGAGACTGTCTGATCTGCTGCTTGAGATTGATAAAAAACAGGCTCGTTTAACTGGTCTGCTTGAGTACTATTTTAATTTCTTCAGAGGCATGTATGAGCTGGATCAGCGGGAATATCTGTCGGCTATTAAATTTTTCAAAAAGGCCGAAAGCAAGCTGATATTCGTTAAGGATCGGATAGAGAAAGCTGAGTTTTTCTTTAAGATGTCTGAATCTTATTACTATATGAAACAAACGTATTTTTCAATGGACTATGCACGGCAAGCATATGAAATATACAAAGAAAATGAAGCTTATAATATAAGATTGCTGCAGTGTCATTCTTTATTTGCCACCAATTTTTTAGATTTAAAACAGTATGAGGATGCCGTCTCACATTTTCAAAAAGCTTATTCTATGGCAGAAGCTGAAAAGCAGCCCCAATTAATGGGAAGAACTTTGTACAATATCGGGCTTTGTAAAAACAGCCAAAGCCAATATGAGGATGCCATACCTTATTTCAAAAGAGCAATAGCTGTTTTTGAAGAATCAAATATTCTTCCTTCCTTACCTCAAGCGTATTTTTTAATTACACAGATCCATTATAAATTAGGAAAAATGGATAAAGCTCATGAATATCATAGTAAGGGAATGGCTTATTCACAAAAGGCCGGAGATGTAATATATTTATCAGAGTTTGAATTTTTGAAATCTTTATACTTATCAGGGCCGGATGAAGAAGCAATTCAAGGATTTTTTGATTTTCTCGAAAGTAAAATGTTGTATGCTGATCTTGAAGATTTCGCTATTGATGTGGCAAAATATTATCATGAACGTAAAAATTTTCAAAAAGCTTCTGCTTATTTTTTGAAGGTGGAACAAGTAAGGCAACTTATTCAAGGAGGAGTGAGTTTGTATGAAATTGAAGTCTAAACTATTACTCTCTTGTCTGGCTCTAAGCACTGTGTTCGTGGCAACAACTATTGCAAATGCACCTACACACCAAATTGAAGTTGCACAACGAGGAATGATTTAACCGCCGTCCATCGGCGGTTTTTTTGTCCCCTCTTTACCCAGTCTCCCAATCCATGCTATGATTTTTTCAATAATCTTGAAGAGAGTGGAAATGCAGCATGTCTCTGGAAAGTGTGAGAACCCACTTTACACAGTGGAATCGAGAAAATGATGTGACGGAGTTCGAAACGTCGAGCGCGACAGTTGAACAGGCAGCTGAGACGACCGGCGTGAGCCCGGCTAGAATCGCCAAGACCCTGTCCTTCAGAGGGGAAGGAGATCAGGCGATTCTGATTGTGGCAGCCGGCGATGCCAAGATCGACAACAAAAAGTCCAGGCAACATTTGGCTTTAAAGCAAGAATGCTCTCTCCTAATGAGGTACTGGAGCAGACAGGCCATGAAATTGGAGGAGTTTGCCCATTTGGATCGGCTCATGATCCTGAGGTTTATCTTGATGTATCGCTGAAACGTTTTGAGACTGTTTTCCCCGCATGCGGCAGCAGAAACTCCGCTATTGAGGAGAATTATCCGAATTTTCTTTCTCAAAAGCATGGATTGATGTTTGTAAAGACTGGGAATAAAAAAACATCCAGACATCGTCTGGATGTTTACTTATTTCACAAACCCAAGCAGCATTTCACGGATGATTTTGCTGGCTGTGTTTGCCGTTTGCTCTGAGTGGTCGTATACCGGCGCGACTTCCACTAAGTCAGCGCCCTTTACGTTTACCTCTGAACGCGCAATTTCATGGACGGATGCAAGCAGTTCTTTAGACGTGATGCCGCCGGCGTCAACCGTTCCTGTACCCGGTGCGTGTGCAGGGTCTAATACGTCAATGTCAATTGTGACATAAACCGGACGGCCCGCCAGCTTCGGAAGCACCTCTTTCAGCGGTTCAAGCACTTCAAATTTTGAGATGTGCATGCCGTTTTCCTTCGCCCATTCAAACTCTTCTTTCATGCCGGAACGGATTCCGAATGAATACACATTGTGCGGTCCGATCAATTCTGCCGCCTTACGGATCGGCGTGGAGTGAGAAAGCGGTTCTCCCTCATAATCAACTCGAAGATCTGTATGTGCGTCAAAATGGATAATCGCAAGGTCTGGGTATTTCTTGTACATCGCTTTAATGACAGGCCATGACACGAGGTGCTCTCCCCCCATACCCATTGGGAACTTCCCTTTTTCTAAAATGCTGTCCACGTACTCTTCAATCATATCCAAGCTTCGCTGCGGATTTCCGAACGGCAGCGGAATGTCGCCGGCGTCAAAGAAGTTCAAGTCAGCCAGATCGCGGTCTAAATATGGGCTGAATTCCTCAAGGCCGATTGACACCTCACGGATTCTGCTTGGACCAAAGCGTGAGCCCGGGCGATAGCTGACTGTCCAGTCCATCGGCATGCCGTAAAGAATGGCGTCCGCCTCTTCCCACTCGGGACGGCTCGCGATAAATACTTTTCCTGAATAAGCTTCATCAAATCTCATCTATAATACCCTCGCTTTCCTGTAAAAAAGCGCAAGATTCGCTCCTGCGCCATACCTTCATTATTTAATCAGGTCACTCACAAATTTCGGCAGAACAAATGCCGCTTTATGAATATCTTTTGTGTAATATTTCGTCTCAATATCGAAGAAACGGCTGTCTTCCACTGCAAGCGGATCATATTTTTTCGAGCCAATTGTAAATGTCCACAAACCGCTTGGATATGTCGGAATGTTCGCCGTATACAGCTTCGTAATCGGGAAGATTTCCTTCACGTCGCGCTGTACATTTGTGATTAATTCCGGTGTAAACCATGGGTTGTCCGTCTGCGCAACGAAAATACCGTCTTCTTTCAGCGCTTTTGCAATTCCTGCGTAGAATCCTTTTGTAAACAGGTTTACAGCCGGTCCGACTGGTTCAGTTGAATCTACCATGATGACGTCGTATTGATTTTCAGATTTTGCAATGTGCATAAATCCGTCATCTACCTGCACGTCAACGCGCGGATCATCCAGTTTGCCTGCGATAGAAGGAAGGAACTTTTTAGAGTATTCGATAACCTTGCCGTCAATGTCTACAAGTGTCGCTTTTTTCACGCTTGGGTGCTTCAGGATTTCTCTGATAACGCCGCCGTCACCGCCGCCGACTACGAGAACGTGCTCCGGATTTGGGTGCGTAAATAATGGCACATGCGCCACCATTTCGTGATAAACGAATTCGTCTTTTTCAGATGTCATCACCATGCCGTCCAAAAACAGCATGTTGCCGAACTCTTCTGTTTCCACCATTTCTAAATGCTGAAACTCCGTTTGTTCTGTATGTAACGTCTTGTTAACCTTCATCGTAATGCCAAAGTTTTTCGTCTGCTTCTCTGTGTACCAAAGTTCGCTCAATTGTCATCTCCCTTTCGAGGCTGTATTCATTTATTGTAAGCGTCTTATCAGCTTTTATTCTCGGTTGAAATCTCATTTTCACCTAAGGAAAAAGTATAGAGGATGGCGGGGAAAAAGTAAAGATGCGTCCTGTTCTGTGATGTTTAAAAACGATCTTTTTTTCTCATAATAGTAGAAACATAAAAAAAGGGGGAACCCGTTGTGGATGCAATGACAAATAAACGGCTGAGACTGACGCTGAAAACCGTTCGCGCCTTTATCTTTTTAGGGGCTTTTGCGGCCTTGGCGGCAGCTGCCGTGTTTATGACTGTCATTTTGATAGCCAAATACCAGGGCGCTCCCTCGGTGCAAGTGCCGCAATCCACGATTTTGTACGCAAGTGACGGCTCAAAGCTCGGGGAAACGAACTACGGCGAAAAGCGCTATTGGGTCCCCTTAAAGGACATGAATCCGACGATCGTAAAAGCGACAGTGGCGATTGAAGACCAGAATTTCTACGATCATCACGGCTTTGATTATAAACGCATGGCCGGCGCGGCGCTTGCTGACCTGAAAGCATTTGCCAAAGTTCAGGGTGCAAGCACCATCACCCAGCAATATGCGAGAAACTTATACCTTGAACACGACAAAACGTGGAAACGGAAATGGAACGAGGCGTTCTACACGATCCGTCTGGAACAAAACTATTCTAAGGACGAGATATTAGAAGGCTATTTAAATACGATTTACTACGGACACGGCGCCTACGGCATTGAAGCAGCTTCCCGCCTGTATTTCGGCAAGCATGCCAAAAACCTGACGGATGCGGAGGCGGCGCTTTTGGCAGGTATCCCGAAAGGCCCTTCCGGCTATTCACCGTATGTCAATGAGACGAAGGCCAAGGAACGCCAGAAAACGATTGTGCGGATGATGGAAAAGCAGCAGATGATCAGCCAAAAGAAAGCGGATGAATTGATCAAGGAAGCTCTTTCCTATCAGCCTTTGAATAAGCAAGTTTCCAAGAGAAAGGCTCCTTATTTCTACGACAATGCGATGAGAGAGCTGGAGAAAAAGCTCGGCATGACACGGGAGCAAATTGAAACGAGCGGGTTAAACGTCTATACAACGGTAGATAAACGGATGCAGCGCATCGCCGAGGAGACCATTACCGAAACGGTTAACGCGGGCTCTGACATTCAAGTCGGGTTTTCAGCCATTGATCCCCGCACCGGAAACGTTCTCGCCCTTGTCGGCGGCAGGGATTATCAAAAAAGCCCGTTTGACCGGACGACACAGGCGAAGCGCCAGCCTGCTTCGACGATCAAGCCGTTGCTGTACTATAAAGCGATTCAGAGCGGATTTACGCCAGTCACTTTGATGAAAAGCGAAGAAACCGAGTTTCAAATTGATGCAAAGGGAGAAACCTATTCTCCAAGCAACTATAACGGATACTATGCCAACAAGCCGATTACGCTTCTGCAGGCGCTGGCGCTTTCCGACAATATTTACGCTGTGAAAACGCATCTTTTTCTCGGCACGAACAAACTTGTAAAGACGGCAAAGGAATTCGGCATTACCGCCCATCTTCAAGCACTGCCGTCCCTGGCACTCGGCACCGAACCCGTACGTCCGATTGAGATGGTCAACGCCTATGCCATGCTCGCAAATGGCGGAAAGAAAATCGAACCGACTTTTATTTCAAGGGTAACGGACGCAGCCGGCCACGTGCTGTACGAAAACCCGAATCAGCATAAACAAGTGCTTGATGAAAAAGCCGCTTTTGTCACAGCGAGTATGATGACAGGCATGTTTGATACCGATTTAAATGGATATACGTCGGTAACGGGGCGAACGATAGCCAACCGCCTGACAAGAACGTATGCCGGAAAATCAGGAACCACCAGCGCAGACAGCTGGATGATCGGCTTCAATCCGAAGCTGGCCGCAGGTGTTTGGACCGGCTATGACAAAAACAGCACCATCGACTCGGTCGAAGAAAAAAGCTATGCTAAAACCATTTGGGCGGACTTCATGGAGGACGCGCTCAAAGGCGAACCAGAAACCGCGTTCAAGCCGCCAAAAGGCGTAACCGGTGTGTACATTGATCCGGAAACAGGCTACTCATCAGGTCCCGGCTGTGCCGCTAAGCATTACACATATTTTGTGAAAGGCACAGAACCAGCAAACATGTGCTACGGGGCAGAACCCGCAAAACAAACAAAAGACCGGCTTCCATCCAAAGAAAAGCCCGCTTCCGAGAAAAAGTGGTGGGACAAATGGCTGGGGCGACATCATTGAAAATAACCCGGCTCCTCGGAGGCCGGGTTATTCGTATGGTTCCTTCATAATCGATGGAAGAATGTTAAACAATCGAGCTGAACAATCAGTTTTGGGATAAAGTGGTGAAATTCTCATTTCTTCGACGCCAGCTTTCATCTCCCAGTCGCCGACTCATATCCCCCTAATAATGAAAAACCCCGAGTCTTGTTTCGGCTCGGGATTTTCCATGTCCTATTTCTGTATCACCAGTTTACTCAATGTTTACAAAAAATATCTCAAATACTTTAAAAGTTCACAGAAAATTCACAAATTAATTATCTTCCGGAAGCAGGCTTGTTTTTAATTCATCTGATGAACGGTCCCATAGGCCCTGATCATGCTTTTTCAGAAATTCGCCTAGTACACGCTTCGAGCTGTCGTCCATTTTATCAACGATGATTTTCCGTTTCATGGATTTATCCATCAAATTCACATGCTCAGGCAGCGACTTGTAGCCTCTTCTGATGCTTCTGTCGACCGTCATTTCACAGGCTGTCACACCAGCGTAATAAGGCCCCTCTTCTTTTCTGTCAATCGTTACCCACACAAGCCAGTATGGTTTTCCGTTCGGCACTTCTTCTTTATTCGGGAGAAATTTAATTCCTTTTTCAACGGTGCTGCGGGCATGCATAGCGCCGATGTCTACGAACGCTTCTTTTTCCTCTACATCAACGAATACGGGAGAAATGTTATCAAGGCTGAGTGCCCCTACGCCAAAACCGCCGTGTCCGTCTGTCGGATCACTTTTGATAATATTAAACCCGATTGATTTTTTCTTTTTTTCTTCCATGAAGTTCTACCTCCTACAAAAGCGGTTGAAATATCGCTGAAAACAGCTTTAAAATCGAATCTCTTCCTGCATTGAGCATCGGCCACAGCACGTAAGATCCTAGCGGTGTCACAAACAGCACCAAAAACACGATAAAGCCGTAGCTCTCCGCCTGCGTCATTTTGGCACGCACGCCCGGCGGAACGAGATCTTCTATAATTCGATAGCCATCGAGCGGAGGAAGCGGCAGCAGATTAAATAAAAACAAGACAAGATTCAGCTGTATCCAAATAGAAAAAAACTGATCCAGCCCCGTGCTGAACGCCGCAAGCATTTCCATTCCGTACGCATGCATCAACACTAACAAAAAGAAACCAATAAACGCAAGAATCAGGTTACTGACGGGCCCGGCTATAGATACGAGCACACCAGCAAGCCGGGGTTTCTTAAAGAAACGGCGATTCACGGGAATGGGGCGCGCCCACCCGAATCCGGCCACCAGAATCAAAATGGTTCCGAACGGATCAAGGTGTTTAATGGGATTCAGCGTCAGTCTTCCTTGTTTTTTCGCCGTATCGTCACCGAATTTGTATGCGACATAAGCGTGGGCAAGCTCGTGCATCGTAAACGACACAATTAGCGTGATGACGAGGTATGGCATTAAAGATAACGGATAATATAAAAAACGGTCCAAGTGAGATATCCCTCTTTCTCAAAATGCAAGAATTTACTTTATTCAGTATACTATAAGAAGCCTCTTTTTCTAAAGAGAGGAAACGAGATAAAGGAGGATTCAGCACCCATGCCATACGTAACTGTCAAAATGCTCGAAGGCCGTACAGACGAGCAAAAACGCAATCTTGTCGAGAAAGTAACAGAAGCCGTAAAGGAAACAACCGGTGCTTCTGAAGAAAAAATTGTTGTCTTTATAGAAGAAATGAGAAAAGACCATTATGCCGTCGCAGGCAAACGCCTGAGCGATATGGAATAATCTCTATAAAGCCGGCGCTTCGCGCACCGGCTTTTATTATCCCTATTGAGCCAGCTTCGCAATAATCGCCAAGAACGTCTCTTTCTCTTCGGCTGTTAAACGTTCAAACATGCCGTCAATCAGCTGCTGGCGGTTTTCGATCATTTGTTCAGCCGCTCCCCGGCCCGATTCAGAAAGCGTAATCCATACAGTGCGGCGGTCATTGTTATTTCTGGATCTCTCAATAAACCCTTCCTGCTCTAAATGATTCAGAGCTGTGGTCGTGGCAGAGGGAGACAGTGTGACCTCCTTCAAAATATCCTTTATGGTGCAGCTCCCATGTCTGTATATGATCCGCAGAATAAACCCTCTTACATTATTCACGTGTTTCGGAACGGTGGCTTCATCTAATTGCTTCGTGCTTTTCAAATATTTTGTAAGTGCGTGATCCAGCAAATTTGCTTCCAGTTTGTCATGGTCCATGTAAATTTCCCCATTTCGAGATGCATTCATAACATACGAACGATATGATTTACTTATTATTTTACTGATTCCGAATAGGGAAAGTCAAAAAAGCAAAATGTGAATTCACAGCTTTTATCCTACATGCCTCGATTTTCCACCTGTTTGACAAGTTTATCTTTAAAAGTTTGGAAAGGAACGTGTTCACTCTGCTGATGTCCGAATCGGCGGACGTTTACCGCATTCTCCTGCTCCTCATGATCTCCAAGCACCAGCACGTACGGGATTTTCTGCACCTGCGATTCTCTGATTTTATAGCCCAGCTTCTCATTGCGCTCATCAATGCCGGCTCTTATCCCCGCCTGCTTCAGCTCCGCCTGTACCTTTCTGCAATAGTCTAAGTGAACGTGAGAAACCGGTATGATTTGAACCTGGAGCGGTGCGAGCCAGACTGGAAAAGCCCCGCCGTAATGCTCGATCAAAATGCCGAAGAAACGGTCGATTGAGCCGAAAACCGCTCTGTGGATGACAACGGGACGAACCTTTTCATTGTGTTCGTTGATATATGTTAAATCAAATTTTTCCGGCATTTGAAAATCAAGCTGAATAGTCGCGCATTGGTGGCTCCGTTTCAGGGCATCTTTTATGTGGAAATCAATTTTCGGCCCGTAAAACGCCCCATCGCCTTCATTGATCTCATAAGAGAGGCCAAGCTCCTCAAGGACGCGTGCTAAGGCACGTTCCGACGCTTCCCAAAGGCTGTCATTGCCTAATGAATCCTCCGGGCGAGTCGAAAGCTCAACTGAATACTCGAAACCAAATGTCCGATATACCTCATCAATCAGCCGAATCGCTTCTTTGATCTCACTCTCAATCTGATCCTCCCGAACGAAAATATGGGCGTCATCCTGACAGAACGTCCGAACGCGAAGCATTCCGTTTAAAGCGCCGCTGTATTCATGGCGATGCACCTGTCCGAATTCCGCCATGCGAATCGGCAGATCCCGATAAGAATACAGGCTGTTTTTAAAGATGAGCATGTGGCCGGGGCAATTCATCGGCTTCATTGCGAATCTTGTATCATCCACTTCTGAAAAGTACATATTGTCGCGATAATGGTCCCAATGGCCTGACTGCTCCCATAACCGCTGATTCATCATAAACGGCGTACGCACCTCATTGTAGCCGGCATTTGTTTGCAGTTCACGCGAGAAGCGTTCCAGCTCATTGCGGACAATCTGCCCTTTCGGCAAATAAAACGGCATCCCCGGCGCTTCTTCAGAAAACATAAACAGCCCTAACTGTTTGCCGAGCTTGCGATGGTCTCGTTTTGCCGCTTCTTCCAGCATATGCAGGTGCGCATCCAAATCTTTTTTCTTTTGAAACGCAACCCCGTACACCCGCTGCAGGACTTCATTTTTGCTGTCTCCGCGCCAATAAGCGCCTGATACTCTTGTCAGTTTGAACGCCTTGATCATCCCTGTAGAAGGAAGATGCGGCCCGCGGCACAGGTCAACGAATTCCCCTTGCTGGTACAGTGTGATATCCTCCCCGCGCGGAATATCCTTTAAAATCTCAAGCTTGAGCCGCTCGTCTTTTTGTGCAAACAGCTCATCAGCTTCTTCGTAAGAAACCTCTATACGTTTGATTTCAAGGTTCTCATTTATTATGTTTTTCATTTCTTTTTCGATGGCCTCTAAGTCTCCTGATGCCAAGCTTTTCCCCAGCTTCATGTCATAGTAGAAGCCGTCTTCAATCACAGGCCCTACCCCCAATGACACTTCGCCGTACAGCCGTTTTACTGCTTGGGCCAGCACATGCGCTGATGTGTGGCGAAGCACCTGCAAGCCTTCTTGTGAATCGAGTGTAACAATCGAAAGCTCAGCATCCTCCTCCAGCTTGAAACTGAGATCAACAAGCTTGCCATTGACCTGACCTGCAGCCGCCTTCTTTTGCAGACTGGAACTGATAGAACCAGCCGCTTCTTTGATTGTGATGCCTTTCGGATATTCCTTGATCTGTCCGTCCGGAAGCTGAATGTGTACATGTTTACTCATTTTAAAACACTCCTTATTCATTGTTGTATATAAAAAAACACACCCGTCCCGCAGATAGGGACGAGTGTGTGATTAACCCGTGGTTCCACCCAAGTTCCCGACAAATACGATATTGTCGGCTCGGTGCTGTAACGCAGCATAGACGGCATTGGTTACTTCAGTTCCCCAATGCTGCTCCAAGGCGGTAAATGATATTCCTAAGCTGGGAAGCTCTCACCTTTCCTTCCCTCTCTGAAAACCGTAACTATCATTCATGTCCTTTTCATCGCATGTATTCAATTCATAAAAAAACACACCCGTCCCACAGATAGGGACGAGTGTGTGATTAACCCGTGGTTCCACCCAAGTTCCCGACAAATACTATGTTGTCGGCTCGGTGCTGTAACGCAGCATAGACGGCATTGGTTACTTCAGTTCCCCAATGCTGCTCCAAGGCGGTAAATGATATTCCTAAGCTGGGAAGCTCTCACCTTTCCTTCCCTCTCTGAAAACCGTAACTATCATTCATGTCCTTTTCTTCGCATGTATTCAATTCAAATAAAAAAACACACCCATCCCTCTAAAAGGGACGAATGTGTTGATCATCCGTGGTTCCACCCAAATTCCCGATCAATTACACATGATGATCGGCTTAAAGATGCTGTAACGCAGCATGACGGTATCAGATACTTGTTTTCCCTGATACGGCTCAAAGGCGGTAAGCTGCTTTCCCTGCGTTAGGAAGATCTCAGCTGTCCTTCCCTCTCTGGAAACCGTAAAAAGCATCTCGTGTCCTTATCAGTGCCTGTTGTTTCAATAATTTTTTATATCTTACTATATATTCCCACAAAGCGCAATCAGTGATTTACATTTTTTCTGACGCGGCAGTCCCGTTATGGGCAGCCAGAAACAGCCATACAAGCAATGCAGCGAGGCTGTATGCCGCTCCCATCATCAAAAACGCAAACCCGGCACCAGCATACCAAGTGGCGGACAGATGAATGATCACCCCGGTTATCGCTACGCCGACCAAGGCTCCGATTTGCCGGTTTGCATTTAACGCCGCACCGGCGATATTCGTATGTCTTTGCCCGGCAGCCTGCATGATCACAGTTGTCATGGCAGGAACTGTAATACCGGTACAGAGGTTCATAACAGACATCAACACCGCCAGCTGCCAATAAGGAAAATCCGGAGAAATCAGCACAAACAACAGCAATGCAATGATACAGCTGACCGCCATTGATACAAACATAAGCTGACCGGCTTCAAACCGATTCGCCAGACGGGCAAACAGCAGATTGCCGATCACGAAGACCGCCATCATCGGCAGCAGCTCCACTCCAGCCATAAAGGAACTTGCCCCTCCTGCTTCCTGCAAAAAAAGGCTGAGCATAAACATGCCGCCAAAAAGGGCGAAATTCAGCAAAAACCCGATAAATTGGGCAGCTGAGAAGCGGCCGTTTTTGTATAAGGACGCCGGCAGGATGGGTGTTTTTGCAGAAATTTCCCGCAGCAAAAACAGCACAAATGCCAAAACCGCTGCAGTAAATGCTACAAGAATCACTGGCGAGCGCCAGCCCGCTGAAGGCCCCTGTATCAAAGCATAGGAAAGAAACCCGAGAGCCATCATGCCAAGCAGATGCCCGATGATGTTCACGCGGCTGCTTTTCCCAGGAACGCGGCTGAGGATTCGGTAAGCTGAAATGAGCGCAGCAGCCCCTATTGGCACATTGATCAGAAAAATACTCTGCCAGCCCGCCAACTGTACCAGCACGCCCCCGATAAAAGGCCCAAGGGCTGAAGCGGCGGAAACAAGCGCGGCCCCAGTCCAAACATTCTCGCCCGCGCCCGCTCATCAAGGTAAGAGGCAGCCAAAAGGCTGAGTGAGCTTGGCATAAACAAAGCTGCCCCAATTCCCTGTATGAGACGTCCGGCAATCAGCATCTGCCCATTTATAGATGCAGCGCATAGACAGGAGGCCATAACAAAAACGGCTAGACCCAAGATATAGATCGTCTTCGAGCCGAAACGGTCAGCCAAGGCTCCGCCCGCCAGCAGAAGCGACGCAAAAGTAAGAATGTACCCGTCCACAACCCACGTTACACCTGAAAGTGACATTGAAAGAGTGTTTTTCATATCAGCCATCGCCACATTCACAACGGTCACATCAAGAGTTGCCATGAGGAAACCAAGTGCGAGCACGATCAGCACGGATATGCCTGTTGATGATGTTGATTCTTGTATAGACCCGCTATTTTTCATTACAATTGCCCTTTCACTTGCTTGATTACCCAATCATCTATTTTTTCAAGATCATACAATTCCCCGACTCTGTCCATAACATGCTGCAAGGATTCTTCTCTCATAAGATTGGACCATTTATCCTCGATTTCCGCCATGACTGTCTCCAGCACACAGTGACTTTCACCCTCAAATACAGATTGCAGCAAGCCTTTCCCCTGATACATCGAACCTCTGCCTTCGACCGCTTGATAAACATCATAAAGCGTAATGTCAGCCAAAGGCTTCGTCAGGGTAAAACCGCCCTTCGTCCCTGGTAAGGATTCTGCCAAACCGGCTTGAACCAATGTTCTCATCAGCTTCTTCAAGTAAGACGGAGACACGCGCAATCGCTGGCTTATAGCCTCTGACGTCAAAGAAGCCTGTACCGGCAGCCGTGACAGTAACAGCAGCACAGAAACCGCCTGCTCCATTCCTGATTTCATTTTCATCCTATTCACTCCTGATTCATTATGGATAACTATTATCCATAATGAATCTCTTAGCAGCTTTTGTCAATAAAAAAAGCAAAAGAAACGGATCATTTCTTTTGCTTGGTATGGTTAACAAATCTGCTTCAGTTCCTCTATGTATTGAAGCGCTTCGTCATATTCTTCATTTGTATATTTTTGCTTGCTTTTGATGGTAAAGACTTTTTCTTTCTTTTCCTCATCCTCAAGCCCGTCAAAGTAAAGGATCGTGGAAACCAGCTCTAAAAACCGTGATGAACGGCTGTTTACACTGTCGATATAGCCTTTCATATCCGGCATGTCCAGATCAGCATGGTCTAAAAATGCGGAGCCTGTCTCAGTCAGCGAATACCGGTATTGAAAGTAGCCGCCCTTTTTTTCCTTCACCTCATGCAGAAATCCAAGGTTGCACAGCTCTTCAATCTGGAGCGTCAGTTCCTCTGAATATGGTCCGTAAAAGTGAAAATCATATTTCTCATAGAAAGGAAACTGCATTTTCTTGGCGATATAAATCATTTTCTGCAGCTTCTTTCGCCCGATGATTTCTCCAGAATCCGAGAACACCTTCATCAGTTTTGCATGTTCTTTCAACAAATTCCCGACATCTCCTTTTTCCTTCTTTCCAATTTCTATGTCAGTCCCAGCAGCTGCCGGATTTTCATTTTCGCTTCCGGATGTTTAGTGCCGTCACAAATCAAGTCCTTTGGATAGTACAGCTTGTGGTCCGTCCGCCGTTTACCTGAGATGGATTCCACAATAGCCGACTGTCTGGACAGCTCTTTAATTTGGCCGTTTTGCGTCAAGAGATGGATCGGCAGACGCTCCTCTTCCTCTCCTGGTCGGTAAAAATCGTATGGCAGATCTGATGAAGAATCAACGACCAAATAATAGCTCGGATCGATCCCCGCCTCTTTGAACAATGAAGTCAGCTCAAAATAAGCCGACATTTCTTCATTCGGATTGAATTCAACGTATTGGAAAAGCTGGCGGTTAATGAATCTGCGGCACAAGTCGGATAAAATCGCGTCTTCTTCATCCTCCCAGGCCTGGAAGTAATACAAAATAATAGATTCATCCAGCTTTACATAATCCTCCAGTGTCAATTTTCCTTCAAAAATAGAATAGAAATGAACCGGAGCGTGAGTGAAGACATAGCCTTCATCATGCAGCTGCTTCGCCCTGTGAAGAATCTTCGTTAAAATGACCTCTGCACTTCTAGTCACAGGATGGAAGTAGACCTGCCAGTACATTTGGTAACGGCTCATGATATAGTCTTCGACAGCGTGCATTCCGCTTTCTTTAATGACGATCTGATCCTCGCGCGGCCGCATCACCCGAAGAATCCGCTCCATATCAAAATGGCCGTAGCTGACGCCCGTATAATATGCGTCGCGCTGCAGGTAATCCATGCGGTCTGCGTCAATCTGACTCGAAATCAGGCTGACCACTTGCTTGTTTTTATATGTTTTGGCAATGACTTCAGCAACATCCTGAGGGAAACCCGGGCTCACCTTTCTGAGCACCTGATTAACCTCCGTGTCTCCCAAAATGATACCTCTTGTAAAATCCTCGTGGTCAAGGTGAAAGACCTTTTCAAATGAATGCGAGAACGGCCCGTGCCCGAGGTCATGAAGCAGCGCCGCGGCCAAACAGAGTTCGCGCTCACTGTCATCCCATTCAGGGCGGCCTTTAAAGACGTCATCAACCATTCTTCTGACAATTTCATAGACACCGAGAGAATGGTTGAACCGGCTGTGCTCAGCCCCATGGAACGTCAAATAGGTCGTTCCGAGCTGCTTAATTCTGCGGAGACGCTGAAATTCACGGGTTCCGATCAAATCCCATATCAGCTTGTCCCGAACATGAACATAGCGGTGCACCGGATCTTTAAACACTTTTTCTTCTGATAATTTTCCATTTGGATACGCCATCGTCATTCCCTCTTTTTTTTAGCCGTGTTTCTATTATATCGACTCTATTCTTTGAAAACATCCTTGAATTTGCCCGGCGATTTGTTCCATCTTCATGAAAAACACATCTTGTGAAGCAAAAAAGCCTGACCTGAGGGCCGAGGCTAAGAAAAAATATGTTTTTACTTTTTTATTTTCTTTTTTACTTTGTCAATCAGCTCATCCTCTGTCGGAGCTGACAGCGGGCGATTGTTCACAAAAGCAAATGATTTTTTCCGTCCGGGCCCGCAATAAGATTGGCATCCTACCTCAACCTTTGCGTCCGGGTCCACTTCTTTCAAACGCGGCAGCAATGTTTTGATATTAGTGGCTTGGCAATCATCACACACTCGAAATTCATTAGCCATGACGTACGCTTCCCTTCATTTCTATGTTCATCTATGTGAATAACCTAAAATCACGTTTCAAAAAAAATCACATCACTCTTCATTTTACAAGGATTCGACTGTTCCTGCAAGCCGCTCCATCCTTCGTATCTCCTATTCTTTCAGCCAATTTGTATAAATATTTTCCAACCTGGACATTCTAATACCATGAAAAGAAAAATGGGAGTTGAGATAAATGACAAAACAGCGACAAGACGCTTGGTCAGAGGAAAACGATCTGCTTTTAGCCGAAACAGTGCTTCGGCATGTGAGGGAGGGCAGCACTCAGCTGAACGCCTTTGAAGAAGTCGGCGATAAATTAAACCGGACATCCGCAGCCTGCGGATTCAGATGGAACGCAGTGGTCCGCCATCAATATGAAAAAGCGCTTCAGCTTGCGAAGAAACAACGAAAACAGCGGATGAGAGCGCTCGGAAACGGGCAGCCCGCGAAAAAAAGATTATTATATCAGCCTCCTGCCGTTGATCCTGAAATCATTCAAGAAACCGCTGCAGAAGAGCCGGTTAAAACGGAAACACCTTCTGTCGAAAATGAGCAACCTTTAATGTCTGGCGAACATATGCCTTTTGTTGATGAAAGCTTTAAGGAAGAGTTAGCTAGTCTATCACACTTATTGTCTCCTCAAACGCCTGCAGCTGCGCCTGAGATGACGATGAATGATGTGATCCGCTTCCTGCAGAATTACAAAGGCAATAACGAGCAATCATCAGCATTAAAAATGGAAAACGAGCGTTTAAAGAAAGAAAATCAGGAATTGCAAAACAAAACAGAGCAGCTAGAGGCAGAAGTTCAAAAGCTTGAAAAAGACCAAAAAACGATCCAAGAAGATTATGAAACCTTGGTGAAAATTATGAACAGAGCCAGAAAGCTAGTTTTATTTGAAGAAGATGAACATGCCTCTCCGTCCTTCAAAATGGACCGGAACGGCAATTTAGAAAAATTAGCGGAATGACATAGAAAAATCCCAAAACGGGCAGCTGTTTTGGGATTTTCGCCATGTGCAAAATCCCCTTTTCTATTGAGAAAAGAGAATTTCCTCATTTTGCAGCCGGATCAGCTATTCTTGTAAAATGAGGCCAAGCTTATGTGAATCTATTAAGACATGTGAGCTGCCTCGGCCGTTTTTTGTTTCCGAGGCGCAGCAGAAATGACCAAAAGCCCCAGCATCATAAGCGCAATGCCCAGCCACGAGGAAGGCGAAAGCATTTCCCCTATGAAAAACACGCCAAGCAATGAAGCCGTCAGCGGTTCAGCTAAAGACAGCGTGACCGCCGCCGAGGCCGGAACCCCGGTAAGCCCTTTCGCAAACAAAAAGTATGCGGCACATGTTGCAATTAACCCGATGTAAAGGCTTGTTCCCAGTCCTCTAGGGGTCAATATCCACGAGATATCTAACTGCCATAATAGCGGCGTCAGCAAGATGGCGCTGATCATGAATACAACGGCGGAGGTCGCTCGCGGAGGCTGGGTTTTCATCATCGCTTTACTGATGAGCGTATAGCCTGCAAAAGAAGCACCCGCTCCAAGCGCCATAAGAACACCAGCCACATCAATCCGAACATTGGAACTGTCGGAAAACAGAAGCCAGCAACCCGCTAAAGCCAGCACAGTCGCAATCCACCAGGAGTTTCGCGGGCGTTTCTTCAATACAGCCCATTCGAGGGTCCCGGCAATGATAGGCGCACTGCCGATGGCAATCACAGTTCCCACTGCAATTCCCGTTTCTTTAACCGCTGTGAAAAACAGCGGCTGGTAACACGCCATACAAACAGCGGCTAAAAATACGAGCGGCCATGACCAATTTTTCACGTGAAGCTCCCGGCTGACCCAAACCGCAAGCAGCATGGCGCTTCCTCCTATTAATAACCTGAACGCTCCAAATGCCAGCGGTGTGGCGCTTTCTGGAGCCAATGCCTGAACGGTTCCCGTGGTCCCCCAGAAAAAAGCCGCAATCAATACAAAAAGGCTGTAAATATTCCCTTTCATCTGCCTCTCTCCTTTAATATGGATGCTGATGTCATTTTATCGTTTTTCTTTTTGTCGTGGTTATCTGTATGTAAGAAGGATTTATCTGAAAATAAGATTATTGGGGTAAAATGCCGCTTGTGATAAAAAATGCATGCCGGCATATACAGCCGGCATGCGAAGAACGTTCACCCAAATACCTTTGCATTCCGCTCAGCCATCCGGACGAGGTTTTTCTCAAATTCCATTTCCTCATCAATGGACAGTCCAGCTGAATAAAGATGGGTGCTTAACGCTTTTAATTCCGTCAATAAAGCGAACATTAAGTCTTGTACGGAGATGTCTTTTTGCAGAAGCTCACTTAAGGACGCCATCGTTTCCGGACGTATTTCCGGATAGACGCCTTTTTTATCGTTTTGTTTGTCTTTCAGCGCCGCTTGATAGAATCGTCTGATCAAGTCGGCCCTTTCACTGCCGCTTTTATCCGCACAGAGATAAATTTGAACAGCGACTCCGCCGCGAACGCGTCTCTGAGAGATGCCGGCGAACTTTTTGCCATTTATACTGAGGTCATAGCTGCCGGGACAATAAGATCCTTCAATTTCATAGGCTTCGATCTTTGCGTTGTACGGTCTCAGCATTCGTCTCATCAGCTCGACCATCGCTTCATATCCTTTGTCTATATCGATGCCTTTCTTTTCGTCCTCGAATATGAGAGAGATATTTAAAACACCGTCATCCAATACGACGGCAAGACCGCCGGAATTGCGTACGATCACACGGTATCCTTCGCTCTCCAGCAAGGAGATACCATCCTGCAAAAACGGGAGGCGTGTATCCTGTATTCCAAGGACAATTGTATCGTGGTGCACCCATGAACGCGCTGTCGCCGGCGACACGCCTTTTCCGACGGACATGCACAGCGTATCATCCATTGCGAAGGATTGCTTCGCATCAAATAAAGGGCCGAGACTGGATTGGTCAATGACTCTCCATTTCGGCTGCATCAGTAAATCAATCGGTTGGTTTGCCATCTATGTAAAACCCTTTCATGTTAGGCTTATTGAACGAAAACTATTATATCATTTCAGCAGCTGTGATTGATAATTGCTTTTCAGCATCGCAAGAAAAATTTCTTTATTTTTTGTATTCTCCATGAGAGGAGAATGAATGTAAGACAGCTTGCGCTTTAACGAGAAATTATTAATATGCAGAATTGAAATTTCGCGGTGGATCAAATCCTTATGCAGCACGCTTCTGGATAGAACCGAAAGTCCCATGCCGTTAATCACCGCTTCCTTTACACCTTGATTGCTGCTGATGGTAAACATTGATTTCGGCCGAAGTCCATTTGAACTGAGTACATGATCAAGATATTCTCTCGTCCCGGAGCCTTTCTCTCTTGTCACCCACGCTTCGTTCTGCAAATCGCTGATCGAAATCTCTTTCCGCCCGGCGAGCGGATGCTGATTTGGAGCGGCAATGCACATTTCATCTTCCATGAACGGTTCAATTTCCAGCTCATTCTCGTTTGTATGTCCTTCAATCAGCCCGATATCAGCCTGAAGCATCCGCACACGCTCGCTGACCTCCTCTGTATTGCCAATCATGACATCTAGATTCAGCTCTGGATACAGCTTTTGCAGCTGGGCCAATAGCGGCGGAAGAATATACTCACCGATTGTAAAGCTTGCAGCTATTTTCAATTCACCCTTCACATAGTGATGATGCGCATAGATTTCAGCCTTGGCTTGTTCGTAGAGAAACACCATTTGCTTTGCTCTTTGATATAAAATGTCTCCTGTCGGCGTTGTCGTAAAGTGTTTTGGCGACCTGTTCAGAAGAGCGGTTTGAAATTCTTTCTCAAGATTTTTGATATGCAGACTGACGCTGGGCTGGGAGATCATCAGCTTTTCTGCCGCTTTTGTGAAGTTTTTTTCTTCTACCACCGCTATAAACGTTTTCAGCACGTCGTAATACAAAAACCCCACCCCTGTCATTAATGAAATATATGGTTATGATTAGTTTTCTTTATTGTACTCATATCATCCGTCTTGGTAAAGAAGGCTATACGGAAGCGCAAAAAAGGCAGCCCTCGGTCGAGAGCTGCCATCGTCTTCATTTTTATTACAGTGCTTGCGCCGCTGTAATTAATGCGAGATTGTAAACATCTTCAGCGTTACATCCTCTTGAAAGGTCGTTTACAGGCATATTTAAACCTTGCAGGATTGGTCCTACCGCTTCAAAGTTGCCCAAACGCTGAGCGATTTTATAGCCGATGTTTCCTGCTTCAAGGCTTGGGAATACGAATACGTTAGCGTCCCCTTTGATCTCGGAATCCGGCGCTTTTTTCTCAGCTACAGATGGAACAAATGCAGCATCAAATTGGAATTCGCCGTCAAGTGTCAGTTCAGGCGCTTTTTCTTTCGCGATTTTCACTGCATCCGCTACTTTTTCTGTTTCATCAGATTTTGCTGAGCCTTTTGTAGAGAAGCTGAGCATTGCCACGCGAGGCTCAATGTCGAACATTTTTGCCGTATTGGCACTTTCGATCGCAATCTCGGCAAGATCTTGGCTGTCAGGCGCAATGTTGATCGCGCAATCTGCGAATACGTATTGCTCTTCTCCGCGAGCCATGATGAACACGCCTGAAGTCTTTTTCACGCCTTCTTTTGTTTTGATGATTTGAAGAGCCGGGCGGACAGTGTCAGCTGTCGAGTGAGCAGCTCCGCTTACGAGTCCGTCTGCAAGGCCTTTGTACACCAGCATTGTACCGAAGTAGTTCTCGTCTAATAACGCTTTGCGAGCCTGTTCTTCTGTCGCTTTGCCTTTGCGGCGTTCTACGAATGCTTGTACAAGGTCTTCCATGCCTTCATATGTATGAGGATCATAAATCTTAACGCCGTCCAGCGTAAGGTTCAATTCTTTTGCTTTTGCTTGGATCTCATTTTCATTGCCGATCACAATCGGATTCAGCACTTTGTTTCCTGCAAGCTTGCTGACCGCTTCTAAAATACGCTCGTCTAAGCCTTCAGGAAATACAATTTTAACGTCTTTTCCAGCTACTTTTTCTTGCACTGTTGAAAATAAATCTGCCACAATAAAACCTCCTCAAAAAGTTACAAAAACGCTTTCTTTTACTAGCATACTCTTCTTCCAATCAAATTCAAACAGCCAACTTCCATTATAGCGCTTTCATAAAAAAATCTTATTTTTCTAACTAATTTAAGTGACTCAATCTTCCCTTATAGTTTCTTCTATTTTGATGGAGTTATACGGAAGGGATGTTCAAGGTTTCTCCACAGTAGAATCGGATAAACTATGGTATAGTGAAGGCAATCATGAAAAGATAATGGGAGTGAAGATAAATGAGTGAACAGCAAATGACGAATGAAGCTGCAAAAACGCTTGACGGCTGGTATGCGCTTCATGATTTCCGCACAATGGATTGGGCTTCCTGGAAGCTTCTGTCCAGTGATGAGCGCCAATCTATCATACATGAATTCACTGGGTTGCTTGAAAAATGGGGCGTAGCCCAAAAAGAAGGAAAAGGATCGCAAACTCTTTACAGCATCGTCGGCCAAAAAGCTGATTTTATGCTGATGATCCTTCGTCCTACAATGGAAGAATTAAATCAAATTGAGCTTGAATTCAACAAATCAAGACTTGCTGAGTTCACCATTCCGGCATACTCCTACGTATCAGTGGTAGAGCTGAGCAACTACTTGGCAAGCGGTGATGGCGATCCTTATGAAAATCCCCATGTGCGTGCGCGCCTTTACCCTGAACTGCCGGAATCAAAATATGTATGCTTCTATCCAATGGATAAAAGAAGATCCGGCAACGACAACTGGTATATGCTTTCAATGGAGGAACGCAGAAACTTGATGAGAAGCCACGGTTTAATCGGCCGCAGCTATGCGGGCAAAGTCAAACAGATCATCACCGGCTCTGTCGGCTTTGACGATTACGAGTGGGGCGTTACATTATTCAGCGATGATGTCCTTCAATTCAAGAAGCTAGTGTACGAAATGCGTTTTGACGAAGTCAGCGCTCGCTATGGCGAATTTGGTTCATTCTTTGTCGGCAATCACCTTTCGCTTGATACACTTCCTCAATTCCTATATGTATAATATCCCCTCCCGCCCTATCCGGCGGGAGTTTTTCAATCCTCCTTTATCAGAATTTAAATAAAATTTGCTATTTTCTTCGTTTTTTCTTACGATGTAGATAATAATCCAATTTTTTCAAAGGGGTGCAGTTATTTGTCAAAACGAACCGCATTTGTTATGGGAGCCAGTCAAGGGATTGGGAAAGCAATCGCTCTGAAATTAGCAGACCAGCACTTTTCCCTCGTCATTAATTCGCGAAGTTTGGATAATATTGAATCTGTCAAAGAAGACATTTTGGCCAAGCATCCTGAGGCGAGCGTCATTGTCCTTGCGGGCGATATGTCTGACCAGCATACGAGAGCGGCCATTTTTCAGGAAATCGAATCTCAATGCGGACGGCTTGATGTTCTGATTAATAATATCCCGGGCGGCGCGCCTGATACATTTGATAACTGCAATATAGACGATATGACGGCCACGTTCACTCAAAAGACCGTTGCCTATATTGACGCTATCAAGCGTGCTTCCTCACTGATGAAACAAAACGAGTTTGGCAGAATCATCAACATTGTCGGAAATCTGTGGAAAGAACCCGGCGCCAACATGTTCACAAACAGTATGATGAATGCCGCTTTAATAAACGCCAGTAAAAATATTTCCATCCAGCTTGCTCCTCACAACATTACTGTCAACTGTCTGAATCCTGGTTTTATCGCTACAGACCGTTATCATCAATTTGTGGAAAATGTGATGAAAAAGAACAGCATATCCAAACAGAAAGCAGAGGAACAGATTGCTTCCGGGATTCCGATGAAACGGGTCGGATCAGCCGAAGAAACCGCAGCGCTCGCCGCGTTTCTTGCCTCTGAGGAAGCCTCCTACATCACGGGACAGCAAATTTCCGCTGATGGCGGCAGCATGAAAAGCATATAAAAACATCCCGCTTTTTAGCGGGATGTTTCTTGTAATGACCCGAACGGCAGGTTCAGCTTTTGAATCCGCGTGACAAATTCCCGCAGATCCTCCTGCTTCGACACCATTGAGATTCTGACATGCCTTTTTCCGTTGCTTCCAAAAATTTCGCCCGGTGTGACTACGACATGGGCATGCTCCAGCAAGTAATCGGAAAATTGGTGAGATGTCTCAAACGTATTCGGAATTTCAGCCCATACGTAAAAGGTTCCTTTTGGCTTTTCCATCTTCCAGCCCAGTTCCTTTTCACAAAGCGCCGTAAAAAAGTCAATTCGTTCCTTATAAATTCGTTTCAACGATTCCGTATGCTCCGGATCTCCAGAAAGCGCCGCACTCGCTGCCTGCTGCAGACCGCCGAACATGCCGACAAATACATGATCCTGAAATTCATTGACGGCCTGAATGATCCTTTCGTTCCCAACCGCAAACGCCATTCTCCAGCCGGCCATGTTAAATGTTTTTGAAAATGAATAAAGCTCTGCTCCGACAATTTTGGCATCCTCTGCCTCAAGAAAACTGGCCGGTTTTTGATCGAATTCAAACGCTCCGTATGCAAAATCATGAATCAAATGGATGTTATGCTCTTTCGCAAAAGCAGCAGCTCTTGCATAAAAAGCCGCATCAGCCACAGCTCCAGTGGGGTTGTTCGGGTAGTTTAAAAACATAAGCTTCGCTTTTTCCAGCACGGCTGGATCAATCTTTTCAAAATCCGGCAGATAGCCATTTTCTTCATACAGCGGCATTTCGTAAAGCTTAGCTCGCGCCATCGTAATCCCTGATAAATATTCAGGGTAGCCTGGATTCGGGACTAAAGCGATGTCTCCCGGATTGAGCAGGCATTGTGTCAGCACATACAAACCGGCTTTCCCGCCTCCGAAAAGCGCGACCTCCGTTTCAGGATTGATTGTCACGCCGTATTCTCTTTTATAGAAAGCAGCGATTGCTTCCTTCAAAAAAGGATAACCTCTGAATGGGCCGTATCCATGAAACGAAGGATTCAGAGACGCCTCCCGCAAAGCCTCGACAATATGCGGCGGAGTGGGAAGGTCAGGGTTCCCCTGTCCGAGATTAATGATATGGGCTCCCGTTTTTTCCATTTCCTTTACCTTTTGAAAAACGAGAGAAAACTCCTGCCTTGGAAGTGTCTTGATGACATCGGACGGTGTTATTTCCATCTAAAAGACTCCTTTTTGCTCCGTTTTGTTATCCCGTTCCAAAAACGATTTGTTGACGAGCTTCGTATGCAAAAACAAACCGCATACGATCACGACAATCAGCCCCATAATGACCGGAGCGCTTAGGATGTTAATGAACATTGAACCAATAGAAATGCATAATCCGATAGACGCTTCGGCCACTGAAAAAATGCGCCCTTGAATCTGGTTTGCCGCATTTTCCTGAACCTTCACTTTTGCAAGCACTTCCCCGTATTCCATCGCGATGAAAAAGAGGATCGCCGCGATGACAGAAACAGCGAATATCGGTGTGAATAAAAACAGCGCCAGCGAGACAATGGATAAAACGGTAAAGTACGTCAGGCCTCTATTGTTGTTAAAGCCCCATTTGCTGACAAGCGCCGCTCCGATAAAGCCGCCGAAGCCGATGCAGAACGTGAGAATAAAGTTGCCGATTTCCCCGTCACCCAGAAAGCGGCTGACAATCGGAAAATAGCTGTACACAACTCCCCACAGCAAAGCCATCGTAATCATCGTAAACATGGCGTTTAATACGAATGCATTGGTTTTGATTTCCTTGAGCCCTTCCTTAAAAGACTGAAAGGCCTCTTTTATGTTTTCAGATTGAATCGGCACAAATTGCAGCTTGATACGGCTGATAAAAAATGCCGAAACCAGGTATGTCACACCGTTAAAGGCAACAGCCAGCTCTACAGATCCGCCTAACAGAAAGAGCCCTCCGGCAGCCGCCCCGACGATAATGGAAATGGTTGTCGCTTTTGCAAATAACGTGTTGATGCTTTTAATATCTGATTCCAAGGACGACATGACAGCGAGACGGGCGGGATTAAAAAACACGCCGCTTCCATAAGAAATAAACAGCAGGGCCAGAAAAATCAGCGGATACTCGCCTTTTGGAAGAAATGTGAGCCCCAAAAAGATGATGCCTCTGATGATATCCGTCCACAGCATGATCTTAATTCTGTCTAACCGGTCGACCAGAACCCCCAAAAACGGCTGAAACACCATCGGAATGCTTCTGACCACGATGACCCCGGACGTCACCCAATAATCGTGATAATATGTAGACAAAATGAGCAGGGCAGGGAGAACACAATAGTCTCCCATGAACGATAGCGCCTGCCCGTAAAGCAAGTATTTAGAGTTGGGTTTCAGCTGTTTCATACTGGCAGCACATACTTTGCCGTCAGCTTTGCATGCTGCTGAATTTGTCTGATTGATTCAGCCACATCCTGTGAATTACTGCCTTTCAGTTCAAATGCAGCAATGGAATTGAAAGCTTCAAACAATGTCAAATCAATTGAAGTGCCTGGTGCTGCGGCCGAAAAAGAAACGATTTCAGTATCCCCTTTTAAAAGCCCGTCCGGAATATCGATCGCTTCAATGACCAAATCCTCAGCAGTTTCTGGAATCTGGCCATTTTGTTTGAAATGCTGCGGGTACAAATGGCAGTCGGCGACATAATAAGGCTCTTGATCCAATAATCCGTCCGGCAGATCGGCGTCTTTTCCGAAACAAAGGACATCTAATAATAATTGCGCCATATCAAGGCCAAAGACCTTTTTAATATTGGGGATCATATTCCAGCCGGCGAATCTGGCTGCCGATTCAATTAAACCCGGTTCTCTGTTTTTCATTAGCTTGATCTCTGTATGTGTTGCGCAATTTTGCAGGCCAAGCCCTTCATTTGCCTTTTTGGCAGCTTCGACAATTTTCTTTTTTGCCTCTTCATCCAGAATGGACGGCGTAATGTGGGATGTCTCTGTAAACCCGATTTGCGGCGTTTTATCATGAATGGCGATCGGGAAATACTCACCGTCAGCCATGATGCCTTCTATACTTATATAGTCGGAGTACCCTTCTGTTTGATACCAGTCTCCGTACTCACCCTGTAAAAATTCTTCAGCGATAAACGGCGCTTCAAACGTAACCGCCTTTGGCACGTTAATTGATTTCAGATAGTCATTGACTCTGTTAAATTCATCTTCTGCCGTCTCAGTGTCCGTAATCAGCGTTACACCGATTGAACTCGCTAAGTATGTAGGCTTTAAGATAAGAGGTGTGCCGATCTCTTCAAGAGCAGCACGGAAATCTTCAAGAGTTGTGACTCGTTTGTTTTTGATCGATTTGACTCCGGCCTTATTAAAAGCGTCCCTCATTTTATTTTTATCTCTGGCATTTTCGGCTGCCTGCACGCCGGCACCTCTCAAGCCCAGACGTTCACAGGCTTTCGCCATCGGAGCAATGAATAATTCATTGTTTGTTGTGATGGCATCCGCCCCAAACATTTCGGCAACCTTGACGATTTGCTCGACGACCTCTTCCTCAGGCTTGTTATGATCTTCATGCGCCCAATAAATGGAATCAGGGTGCTCAAAATCAGCTAAACTCTTAAAATAGTCTTTATCTTTTATGACCGCGACCGAGTATTTTTCAATCAATGCTGCATGGGAGGCTGTAATTGCAAAAGGTCTTGGAATAAAGCTGACCAGGTTATATTTTTCAGCAGCGCTTTTATAAAACATGTGCGGCGGGCAGCCTCCAAGATCAGCGATGACCAATACTGTTTTTCTCTCCATATGTAAAACACTCCTTCTCTATTGTGCGGTGTATCCTCCGTCTGCGGTGATGGCGCTTCCGGTCATATAGCTTGATAAATCCGAGGCTAAAAACAGCATCACATTTGCGATTTCTTCAGGTTTCCCAAGCCTCAGCAGCGGATTTACCTTCGCTTTTTCTTTTTTAATCTCTTCAAGTGTGCCTTCATTATTTTCAAGGAATGATTTTTCATTCAGCGGTGTGTCGATGATCCCCGGGCATACGCAGTTCACCCGAATTTGATGTTTCGCATAATCAACGGCCATTGATTTAGTCAGCTGCAAAACCCCGCCTTTGCTGGCGTTATAAGCAGGAATATCAGGCCATGCCACGAGTCCGCCGACAGAGCACGTATTAATGATGTTGCCCTTGCCGGCGGCCAGCATATGCTTGAGTGCATGTTTGCTCATTAAAAACATGCCGGTCAAATTGACTTGCAGCACCTTGTTCCAATCGCTGAGCTCCATCTCGTGAATAGGCGCCACGATTTCGATGCCTGCATTATTAATCAAGACATCGAGCCCGCCAAATGTATGAACCGCCGATTCAACTGCGTGCTGGCAGGCAGCTTCGTCTGTGATGTCCGTTTGCACAAAGTGCAGCCTGTCATTATTTTCTTTTCGTACCATTGCTTCTCCCTGCGCTTCATCAATATCCGCCACAACCACATTGGCCTGCTGGCCCAAAAAAGCCTGAACCGCAGCATAACCAATGCCTGATGCGCCTCCTGTGATGAGGACGGTTTTATCGGTGAGGTTCATGATCATTCATCCGCCTTCATTTTTTTTGCTTTTGCCCTGTTATAGCGCGGCGGGAAGAAGATATTAATCGATTTTGATTCTTTTTCTGAACGGTTGATGGCACCATGATCTTCGCGAGGCTCACAGAAATAGGCTGTGCCGAATTTCATCTCGACTGTGCAGCCTTCGACCGTCATGTCATAGCCGCCGCCGATGCAGATGCCTATTTGTTCATTCCGATGTTTATGGAAAGGCATTTCTCCGCCATTTCCAGGGATTTTGGCAAGCATAATTTCTACCCAATCCTCAACAAAGAACGTGACTTCCATGCCCGGCAGCAGGTCTCTTGTTTTGAAAATATCCAAAAAGTAGTCCTCAGGACTTGTATATGTTTCATCAGCTTTCAGCCGCTTGATATCAATAGCAATCACTTCTTGGTCTGTGTCGTTTCTTGCCCCGTGAGGCACATGCGGCGGCGCGATATAGGCAGATTCCAAGGCTGTCATTTTTCTTGTCACATCTCCGACAGTCATCATCAGCTCGCCAGAAACGACCATGCCGATTTGGACCTCCTTATGCTGATGGGGTTCAACATTGGTATGCGGCGGGACGTAAGACATTAATACTTCAGTATCCCCTCGTACGGTTGAATACTGCCTCACTCCGTTTTCCCATTCAATTAATTTCGGTGTCGGGAAATAAAGCTCCTGCATATCTTCTTTAGTTTTCATCATCAACGTCTCCTTTTCCAAATAATGACCAGCTCATTGGAATGCTTTTGAATGTTTTTACAAAGGTTAGCCCGTACTTTTGCCGTGCAAGCTCATTGGTTAAGGCAATGTCATACAAACCTTCTTTTACTTTTCTTGCGGCTTGACTGGTTGAATTGACTAGTTTGAAACGAACATCTTTGCGGGTAAAATATTTTATTAAATTAATAGGTGAAGGATGTGAAACAATAACAGATGTATCAAGCATATCGTCTCTGAATTCAAAATCAGGACGAACAGCCAGGCCGTACATCGGTGTATCGCACCTGAAGATCTGCAATAGCTGCAAATCCGGCCTCATGTAGAAATGCTTAATGCCATCGTAAGCATGTGGGACGATGGTATATTCCAGCGGGCTTTGGAGCGTCCTTTCGATGCACGATTCAAAAGTATCATGCAAGGACAATTTACTGTTCAGCCCTTGTAGAAGAGTAAAATTGGAAATGAAATGCTTTGCTGCGTACTCACTGCTTGTCCCCTCAGGGCCGAGCGTGTTGACTGTAATGAGTTTGGATAGTGAATCAGTTCTTTTTTTTGTCTGAATGCTATTATCCAATATAATCATGAGCACCAACCAATCTTTTAAAATTTTAAGTAAATTTTATCCAGTGGAAATTGAACTGTCAATGTTTTTTGAAAATATTGATAATTATTCCCATACAAACAAAAAAACCCTTTAAAAAGGGTTTTTAATTATAGGAATTTAGAAACTTTGTTTATTGAGATAAGGACTGATCGGCCTTCTGCTCAAGTTTGCCGTACTTTTTATATGCGAATACACTGAGCACAAATCCGAGGACTGTGATGGCGGCGCAAATCAATCCGACAGCTGCATAGCCGTATGCCACATATACGGGTCCCATTAAAGCAGAACCTAATGTCACGGCCAGATTCGAGGCGAGACTGTAAAACACCATGACTTTTCCTCGATGACGCTCTGAGCAGTCACTCAAAATGGTGCTGAGCAGCGTCACCGTCAAACTTTGCATTAATCCCCAAATAAATAGGCTGGCGATTAACAGAAACATAGACGCCGGCGCATATGGTAAACACGCCAGCAGAACGCTGATGACCCCCAGCGCAATCAAAAGGGAGCGCATTTTTCCGATGCGGTCGGCTATCTTTCCTGTAATCACACTCATGGAAAACCCGATTCCATAAATCATGATAAATAAGCCCGCAGCCGTGTTTCCTCCGGTAAAAACGTCCTGAAGATAGGTGCCTAAAAAGGAATACATACCGTAAAAACCAATCATATTACAAAAGGTTATTGTGATATAAACAGGTACACGAGGGACTTTCAGCGCATCCCGGAATGTTCCTGCGGGCTCTTCTATTTCTTCCTTGCCGCTGTTTTTATGTTGGGCATGGCGGCGCATTTCAAGGAGAATCAGCAGAACAACTAAAACACCCATCAGGGCGAAAATCCAAAACGTCCATCTCCAATGCAGGACGCCGCCGATAAATGATCCGAGCGGCACTCCGAAAATCAGCGCCAGCGACCAGCTTGAAACGATCAGTCCCATCACCTTGCCCCGGTATGTATAAGGAACACGATCACCGACAACTGCGTAAGCGGTCGGAACAAACGCTCCCGCAGCCAATCCCGAAAGCGCCCGGCCTAAAAAGAAGAAAAAAATATTTTGAGCTAAAGCGCATATCACCGTTCCTATGATAAAAATCATAAGCCCGGCCAATAAGCTCAGTTCTCTGGAGTATTTATCGCCTAATGGAACCAAAAGCGGCGCACCGATAAAAATCATAACGCCGTAAATACTGATAGATAACGCAAGGACGCTGACATCTGAGCTGAAGGCTTTTGCTAAATCCGGCAGCAGCGGTGAGATTACAAGCTCTTCAGATCCGGCCGCAAATACCCCCATCGTTAAAGCCAGTGCCAACAATAACGGAAAATGATGTTTTGTTTTGATGTCATTGTTTTGATTGCTGTTCATTCTTTCTCAAACACCTCTTCCATAATCTTCTTATCATAAAGTTGTATTATAGTTTAGCATTGTTTTTTCACTATTTACAATTCGAACGAAATCTTTATAACTTTTATTATTTTCATTTAAATCACATTATATATTTCTATATTTCATTCTAAAAATACATAAGGATGTAACGCGTAAAAAAGCTCTCCGGCCTCCCGGAGAGCTTTTTCTATTGCGCCTCTGTCTGCTCTTTTTCAATCGGTTCATGATTTATACGCTTTTTGATGCTTAGATGATAGTATGCATAACAGAAAATAATGATCGGCACACCGCAGTATAAGCCAATTCTTTGATCCGGAATGAAAATAAGGCTGATCAACACGCAGCCATATAAACAAAATCCGAGAATCGGGACTAGCGGATAAAGCGGCGTTCTGAACTCCAGGTCATTCACATTTCCGCCTTCAGCAAGGAAACGTCTGCGAAAGAAAAATTGCGACGCACAAATGGACATCCACGCGACAACTGTGACCATGCCCGAGATTGAGATACACCATAAATACACTGTTTCTGCGGCCATGACACTTGTCAGCAGCGAACAGCCTGAAATGCCTAGCGTAATCAGCAGGGCATTCATCGGCACGCCTTTTTTTGTCAGTCTGGTGAGAAAGGATGGACCCATTTGATTTGAAGAAAGTGACCACATCATACGTGACGCCGCATACAACCCCGAATTAGCAACAGATAAAATGGCTGTTAAGATGACAAAGTTCATGATATCTGCCGAAAATGGGATGCCAATTTGATCGAGTACCGCTACAAATGGGCTTTCAATCACCCCCGCCGTTTTGTACGGAAGGATGGCAACCAAGACGAACATAGCGAGCACAAAGAAAAACAGCGTGCGCCAAATGACATTTCGAATGGACTTTGGCAGTGTTTTTTCCGGGCTTTCACTTTCCCCTGCCGCAATGCCGACAAGCTCTGTTCCCTGGAACGAGAAGTTCACCATGACCAGCGTAAACATAACGGCCAGCACCCCATTAGGGAAAAGTCCTCTATCAGTCATAAAGTTAGACAAAAAGGGTGTCTCCTGTCCGCCTTTAAAGTCAATCAAGCCAAACACAGCGGCTCCGCCAATCACAATAAATAATATGATCGCCGCCACTTTGATGCTTGAAAACCAAAATTCCATTTCTGCAAAGCTTCTGACAGAGAGCGCATTAATCAAAAAGATGACGATGCCGAACACGAGGCACCATATCCAGATCGGAACGGAGGGCAGCCACCTTTGCATCAAAATGCCTGCTGACGTCAGCTCTAACCCTACTGTATTGGCCCAGCTGAACCAATACAGCCAGCCAATCATAAAGCCTGTCGACGGTCCCAGAAATTTAGTGGCGTAGGCCTGAAACGATCCGGCCACCGGCATGGCAACAGCCAATTCTCCTAAACAAAGCATGACGAGATACATTAAAAATCCGCCGATGATATACGCGGCAATGGCGCCGAGCGGTCCTGCCTGGCTAATGGTAAAGCCAGAGCCTAGAAACAGCCCAGTGCCAATCACCCCTCCCAAAGCAATCATAAACAAATGCCTGCTTTTCATGCTGCGCTGCAATTCATTTTTATGATTCTGCATCATCCTTCCCCCTTTGGTTCTTTTGCCGTGATGGTCATCCGGTAGCTTTGCAAAAGGTGAACGGTGGTTTGCTGTATGAGGAGAGGCAATACATGAAATGTGTACGGTTTATAGACTCGTTCTGTCCATTTATGGCCGTCTTTTCCGTACACGCCCATATTAATGGATGGAATATTCAGCTTGCGTATGTCTTTGAACGGAATGGTCCCAATCATATTCCACCCAGAAGTTCCTGATAAAAGAATCAATTTCGCCATCGGTTTCGTGCAGTGATAAAAAACTGCCGTCTGCCAAGTAGGGGAAAAACTTTTTGAAGACAAATGTTTCGCCTGTCGATTCAGCGGTTTTGTCAGCCGCTTCTTTAATCACATGCTGCAAAAGCTGATCTCTTGCGCTATCTTCTTTCAAATAGTTATGCGGCAGGTAAGGAGGTGCGTAAAATAGAATGACTTTTGCGCCTTGATCGGGGTCAAGCTTTTGAAGCTCTTCGATTGCCTGAAAGCATCTCATGCGAAGTTCAAGGTGCTCGTTGGCTTTGAATGTCTGCTCGATACACTGCTCGGGATCTATTCCCCGGTTTCTCAGCTTTTCTAAGTATTGCTCCAGGCTATACACTTGAATGCCCCATGATAAATGTTTCTTTGGCAGGTTGGCTCTTTTTACATATTCTTCATAATAATCTGATAATTTTTGTTCTGTCTCCCGGCATGCTTCCTCAGTGACTTCAATAAGCAAATCCATCATTTCTTTTGCTGTTCTTTCATAAATAAAACAATTGAAATACAAGCTGGTGCTGACAGCCGTTTGCACATTATAGGATTCCTTGTTATCACGCTGATACAAACAGGATGGGGGCAGAACCAACTCCCCTTCAACCTTTTCTGCCAGATGGATGTTATTGTGGAGACGGCTTGTGATTTCAGATGAAATGAAATTTGGGTCAATCCCTGCCAGTGTATCGCCAACATGGACTTCACGCCCGTAAATGTAAAAGCAAGGCAACAGTTTTCCCGCGGCTCCGGTATAGATATATCTTGTCTGATCACCATCGTAAAGCGGGGTAATAAAATCCGTATTAATAGCAGCCAAATAGTGAAGCTGTTTTTCTTTTTTTAGCCGGTTCAGCTCTGAAATGCTGGCGAGAATGCCCGAATGCTGGCTCTCCTCATCGGGATTGGCCATAAACAATACATTTCCCGGCAACGTCTCAAGGTTCTCCGAAAAATGCAGGAGATTGGCTAAATGCACGGCGATGCCGCTTTGCATATCGACAGATCCTCTTCCGAACATCCACTCGCCTGATTTGGCATCCCGCTGAACATCCTGATCGAACTCATAGCGGCTGAAATACTCGGCCAATTTCTCACAATCAAAAGCGATATCCTTTAAAGGGCCGAAATCTTCAATTCCAACTGTATCCAGATGGGCATGGTAAATGACTGTATTTCGGCTTTCTCCATGTCCTTTAATAAACGCAAAAATATTTTTGCGATTGTATGGGTCATTGGGAATGGCCTGTTCCCACACATGACTGGGGTTTTCCTGAAAATAAGGATAGCTCGTGATCACTTCTTTGATGAAATCTGCTTTTGTCCCTTCTCCAACGGTGCCGTTCACGCTGCTGAGGCTGACCAGAGATGCTGTCAGCGCCTCCACTCTTTCAGCCGGATTCATGTGACTGATTTTTGTATACTGCATAAATTGTCCTCCTGATTAAAAAGTTGAAATCGTGCGATCCGCTAAAGAATCGCACGATTTTATTTCTCTCAAATCAAAAAGCTTCGGACGTTGTTTTGGCTTGCATATGAAGAATTAAGTAATCGGGACCGCCTGCTTTTGAGTCTGTTCCGGACATATTAAAACCGCCGAACGGCTGATAGCCGACAATTGCTCCGGTACATCCTCTGTTAAAATATAGGTTTCCGACATGGAAATCCTCACGCGCCCGTTCAATGTGCGCACGGTTTTTCGTCAGAAGCGCACCTGTTAATCCGTATTCCGTGTTATTGGCAATCTCCAGCATATGATCGAAATCACGCGCTTTGCAAATCGCAACAACCGGGCCGAAAATTTCTTCCTGCATCAAGCGGGCGTTTTCATCAACATCTGCAAAGATCGTCGGCTGAATAAAGTAGCCTTTTGAATCATCGCCTTCTCCGCCGGCCAATAGCTTGCCTTCAGATTTGCCGATTTCAATGTATTTCATCACTTTGTTGTAGGATGCTTCATGAATCACGGGACCCATATACGTATCAGGATCTTCTGGATTGCCGACAGTCAGCGTTTTGGTCAGCGCCACAGCTTTTTCCACCACTTCATCATAAACATCCTGATGAATGACCGCGCGGGAGCCAGCAGAACACTTTTGTCCTGAATATCCAAATGCTGAGTACACGATAGAGGATGCAGCAAGGTCAAGATCAGCGTCCTTGTCGACAAGCACTGTGTCTTTTCCGCCCATTTCTGCAATTACCCGTTTGAGCCATTTTTGGCCCGGCTGCACTTTGGCGGCTCGCTCATAAATCCGGCAGCCGACTGCACGGGAACCTGTAAATGAGACAAACCGTGTTTTCGGATGCTCAACTAAGAAATCACCGATCTCCGCTCCATCTCCCGGAATGTAATTCAGAACGCCGTTTGGCAGACCCGCTTCCTCCATGACCTCGACAAATTTTGCTGCCACTACCGGGGCTGCGTCAGCCGGTTTTAAGAGAATCGTATTTCCTGTCACAATCGCTGCCGCCGCTGTTCCCGCCATAATCGCAAGCGGGAAGTTAAATGGAGAAATGACGATGCCGACGCCAAGCGCTTCGTAATGATATTGATTGAACTCGCCAGCACGGCTCTTCACCGGAGCCCCTTCCTTGAGCTTTAACATTTGGCGCGCGTAGAACTCTAAAAAGTCTATCGCTTCAGCCGTGTCCGCATCCGCTTCCTTCCACGGTTTTCCCGCTTCCTTCACAAGATAGCTTGAAAATTCATGCTTTCTTCTGCGCAAAATAGCCGCTGCCTTAAAGAGAATATTCGCGCGGTGCTCCGGTCTTTGTTTTTTCCAGGAATCAAATGCCTGCAATGCGGCTTGCATCGCTTTTTCAGCAAGCTCTTGATCCGCTGTAGACGCGTACCCAATGATCTCTTCTTTATTTGCCGGGTTAATGGAAATGATTTTGCGGTCCGTTTCAATTTTTTCTCCATTTATGACAAGCGGATAATGCTTGCCGAGCTGAGTGTTTACAAAGGCCAGTGACTCCCCAAATGCAGTTTTATTCTTTGCTTCCGTAAAATCGGTAAATGGTTCGTGTGCGTATGTGACTGTCATATGTAGTCCCCCTCGTGTTATGAAATATATCTTCGCATATGAATAAAAATGCAAGAATCATGCCATTTTCTTGTCTTTTGCTGAAAAAACTTGTTGAATCGAACAGAAATTTGTCTAACAGGTGATCATCTTTCTCTATTTCCGATCTTGAACGCAAATTTATTTTGCGATTTTTGCTCTTTAGGCAAAAAACAAATGCAAAATTATTTTGCGGAGGCTTCTCAAATTAGACCCATCCGCGGAATCGCGATGCTTCTGCCGATTTTCTGATGCCCGTCATGTAAGCCGCCAAACGCATATCCACTTTATGTGTTGCCGCTGTCTGATAAATTGTTTCGAACGAGCTGACCATGACGCTTCTCAATTTTTCTGCAACCTCTTCTTCCGACCAATAATATCCTTGGTTGTTTTGCACCCATTCAAAATAAGAAACCGTGACGCCGCCGGCACTCGCCAGGATATCCGGCACAAGCAGCACGCCTCTTTCATTCAGGATCTTAGTGGCATCAATGGTTGTCGGTCCGTTCGCCGCTTCAACGACGATTGACGCCTGAATGTTATGTGCGTTTTTGGCTGTGATTTGATTGGAGATCGCGGCAGGCACTAAAATATCGCAATCCTTTTCAAGCAGCTCCTCATTTGTGATGACGTCAGTAAATAAATTGGTGACCATACCGAAGCTGTCCCGTTTATCGAGCAAATAAGGGATATCAAGGCCGTCTGGGTTGTAGAGCCCGCCATTGGCATCAGAAATCCCGATCACCTTCGCGCCCGCATCGTGCATGAATTTGGCCAGGAAGCTACCCGCGTTTCCAAAGCCCTGTATGATGATGCGCGCGTTTTGCAGCTTGATCCCTTTTTTCTTCACCGCCTCTTCAATACAAATCGTGACGCCCTGTGCCGTCGCCGTTTCCCGTCCTTGCGATCCTCCCAAAACAAGCGGTTTACCTGTAATAAAGCCCGGAGAATCGAATTCCCGCAGCCGGCTATACTCATCCATCATCCACGCCATAATCTGCGAATTGGTGTATACATCTGGAGCTGGAATATCCTTTGTCGGACCGACGATCTGGCTGATGGCACGGACATACCCCCTGCTCAGCCTTTCCAGTTCTCCAAATGACATTGTCCGCGGATCACAAATAATACCGCCCTTCCCGCCGCCGTAAGGAAGATTGGCAATCCCGCATTTGAGCGTCATCCAAATGGATAATGCCTTTACTTCCTCTTCATTAACTTCTGGATGGAAGCGAACGCCCCCCTTTGTCGGACCGACAGCATCATTGTGCTGTGACCGGTAGCCTGTGAACACTTTGACGCTCCCATTGTCCATTTTGACCGGAATGCGGACAGTGAGCATTCTCTGCGGCTCTTTCATGAGTTCATACATATCTCCCGGATAACCCAGCTTCCGAAGGGCTTCCTTAATGATTGTTTGGGTAGACAGGAATAAGTTAAGAGCTTCTTTTTCTTCATCTTTCGAGACTTGCTTTGCTGACATCTTTTTCACCTCATTGTTTTTTTGGCCGGCTTTAATGTAAGCGCTTTAAAAAATCAGCCCGCCAATTCCTTTCTGCATCGGATTCACCCTTATCATCATGCAAGATCCGTACCAGCTTTTGAATCCACAAAAAAAAGAGACTGAAAACATCTCAGTCTCTGACTACAAATCTATCGATTAACGGGGATCAATCACCAGCTGCGTTTCAGCATAAAAACTGCCGATTCCCAAACCGTTTACTACATCGCCTTTAATCGTGTAAGTGCCTGCGCGAGGAAGCGTTTTGCGCACCATGACGAGGTCAAATTCGGATGCGCCTAACAAATCAAGCGTAAGCGGGAGTCTGACTGTTTTTCCATCGTTTAAAATCTGTGTTTCTTTCAGTGTTCTTCCATTCACTGAATCTCTTGTCGTAGCATGAAACCCGTCAGGAAATTGAAATTCTACCGCTCCGAGAGAAAGCACCGCATTTGGTTTATATGTCACTTCAATATCAGAAGTGGTCCACTCTTTCGTGCTGTTAATTGTTTTTGCCTCGATTGATGCAGACTGTGCATGAGCTTGGCCCGAAGGAAGTAAGATTGATAGTAAAACAGCTGAACTGATGAATAATGAAGATACGAATGAAGTTCTTTTTAGCATGACATTTCCCCCTAATTGATTGTTGAAATTTGGCCAGAGCGTCCTCTGCAGAAAAAGCGCTTTTTCATAATTCGCGAATTACCAGTTCTTTTTCTTAAAAATTAATCTATCATCATTTTCCATGGAAGTAAATGTTTTTTAAGGAATATTAACACTTGGAATTCAATGAGAATTCCTTCCTGTTTATACAAGGTTCAAATGGACGATTTCTCTCTCTTTTTCTAGTAACATCCGCCTGACATTTTCTATCTTTTATCCTATTTTAAAAAAGGGCAAAAAAAGTCGAAGATGCCTCTGCTCTTCGATTGATCACGTTCCTATTTTTATCTGAATTCAGTGTTCCAGTTAAAACCGATCGTCTCATCATTCCACGGAATTCTTTTTTCATCAGGCTGATCCGGGTTATACGACATGGTGGTAAAATAGATAATTGTCAGCGGCGTCTCTCCCAGCACTCTATATCCGTGAGCCACCCCTTTTGGGATTAATAACAGCATCGGGTTGTCTTCGCCCATATAATAGACGTCCGTTTCTCCTTTTGTCTTTGAATCCTCTCGAAGATCGTATAGGACAACCTGAGCGTGGCCGGTTGGGAAGAACCAGAGATCATCCTGCTTCTCATGATAATGAAATGCCTTAATCACACCCGGATAGCTTTTCGACCAAGAGGCCTGCCCAAAATGCTCAAGGAGATTCTCATCGTCCCGGACCAGCTCAGCAAAAAAGCCTCTGTCATCGCTATGCTTCATCAATTTTTTCACCTTGACTCCATCAATCACACGCACTGCTCCTTTCCTGCAAATACTCTCGTAACGCTTCCCGCCAGTGGCGGGGGCGGATGCCGGCTTCTTCAATAGCCCGATGGCTCAGCACAGAGTATGCCGGGCGGGGCGTTTTGTTCTCGTATTCCTCTGTCGTTACAGGCAAAATGGCTGTTTCCAGCCCGCTTTCTTCCATAATTGCCGTCGCAAACTCATACCAGCTGCATATGCCTGAATTGCTGACATGATAGATGCCCGGCGGATGGCTGAACAGCTTGATGACCGCTTCTGCTAAATCCTTCGTATAAGTCGGCGAACCAATTTGATCGCTGACAACCCGAAGCTCTTGTTTCGTTTCAGCAAGCTTCAGCATGGTTTCAACGAAATTACTGCCGCCATGTCCGTACACCCACGATGTTCTGATGATTGTGCTGTCTTTTGTCGTTAATCGTATCAGTTCTTCTCCGAGCCTTTTGCTTTTGCCATAAATGGTTTTCGGATCGAGGGGATCGTCTTCCCTATATGGCTGGGTTCCTTTCCCATTGAATACATAGTCCGTGCTGATATGAACATATTGAGCTCCGATGCGGGTTGACTCAAGCGCTGTATAATAAGCGCCGATTCCGTTAATCAAGTACGCTTTATCAAGCTCTTTCTCGCATTGATCAACCGACGTAAACGCGGCGCTATTGACCACGATATCCGGCTGATAATGGCCAAACGAATGCCGTACTGAGCGCTGGTCAGCAATGTTCATCATCTTCTTTGTTAACGCAATGACCTCATATCCGGCTTGCTTCAGCTGGCGGCATAGTTCCAAGCCAAGCTGTCCTCCCGCCCCAGTCACCAATACCTTTGTCAATCAGATCACCTTCTCATCGGTCATTGTCTGTATACCACTGAATCGTACGCGCAATGCCTTCTTCAAACGTCACTTCCTGCCGCCAGCCCAGTTCGTTTTTCAGCTTTGATGCATTGATCGCATAGCGCCGGTCATGCCCTTTTCGGTCTTCCACGTGGGCGAACAATTCCTCACAGCCCAGATGTTTCAAAATGACACTCGCCAGCTCTTTATTCGTGCGTTCATTTCCGCCGCCGATGTTATACACCTCGCCGTCGTTTCCTTTTTCTAAAATCAGTTTGATTGCGCGGCAATGATCCTCCGCAAACAGCCAGTCTCGGATCTGGAGTCCATCGCCATACAGCGGAACAGGCAGGCCCTGCTTCGCATGACGGATAATCGTCGGAATCATTTTTTCGCTGTGCTGATAAGGTCCGTAATTGTTGCTGCATCGTGTAATGATGGCCGGAAGCTTGTGGGTTTTCACATAAGACAACACGAGCAAATCTGAGCTTGCTTTACTGGCTGAGTATGGGTTATTAGGAGAAAGCGGCGTCGTTTCTGTAAACGCGGGATCATCCGCTTTTAAATCCCCGTATACCTCATCTGTTGAAATATGAATCAGCTTCTTGGCTTTTCCTTTCAAGACCGCTTCCGCCAATCGGTATGTCCCCATGACATTTGTGGTGATAAACGGCTCTGCTTGGGAAATGCTTCTGTCCACATGCGATTCTGCTGCGAAGTGAATGACGCCATCGTAGGTCTCATCAAACGCGCGGTCGATATCCTCCTGAACGCTGATGTCCCCTTTTACAAAGCGAAAACGGCTGTTTTGTTTTAATTTTTCCATTTCCTCCGGGTGGCTGGCGTACGTCAGTTTATCTAAAACGGTAATGCGCGCATCCGTTTCCCTCAGCATGAGCTTTGTAAACGTGAGCCCGATGAAGCCGGCACCGCCTGTAATTAAATATGATTTTGCCATCACTTTTCGTCCTGTCCTTTCCGTAAAGCCTGGTGTACAAGCTGGGAAGCGAGATAAAGCGATTCGTGAGTTCCGGCATCTACCCACCAGCCTGATAACACATCATACGTAAGCTGGCTGTTTTCGATGTATAGATTATTCACATCGGTGATTTCCAGCTCGCCGCGCTTTGATGGTGATATTTGTTCAATATACGAAAACACCTCTGCATCATACATATAAATGCCGGTAACACAAAGGTTGGTCGGTGGCTGTTCGGGCTTTTCGATGATGGAACGAATCCGCTTGTTTTTCTCATCAATCTCAGCAATCCCGAAACGTTCCGGGTCATCAACTTCTTTCAGAAGCACTTTTGCTCCTTTCCCCTGCTGTTCAAAGCGTTCTGTATAAGGCTTTAATGAATCTTCAAATATATTATCACCTAATAATAAAATGAAAGACTCTTTTTTCGTAAAGCGCTTTGCATAAGACAGCCCATCCGAAATGCCCGTTGCTGCCGGCTGTACTTGATAAGTGATAGTAACGCCAAGCTCTTCCCCGTTCCCAAGCAGTTTGTAAAATTGCGGCATATGCTCCTTTTGGCTGATGAGTAAAATGTCTTTTATTCCGGCTTCCTCCAGCTTCATAATCGACCAGTATATCATCGGATACGGACCTACAGGAAGCAAATGCTTGTTGACGGCTTTCGTTAAGGGCATAAGGCGTGAGCCGTTTCCTCCGGCTAAAATAACACCTTTCACATTAACACTTCCTTACATGCATTTTTATATCTCTTGTTCATATAAATCTTGAAGAATAGCTGTTACCCGCATAATGCCTTTGCCATCCACGAGCGGCCTTCCTCCCTTGTGCAAAGAAAGGCGAAGAGGATAGCTGCTCATAATGCGTGACATCTGATAGATGAGTGTTTCATCCGGTACAAGCTCACCCAAACCAAGATCAAGAGCGGCGCCTTGGCCAGCAAATGTTTTTGCTGTTGCCGTTTGATGCTCAACCTGAGAAAGAACAAGGCACGGCACGCCGATGCAAATGGCTTCATATAGAGAGATGCCGCCGGCGACAATGGCTGCGTCCGCTTGTTTCATCAAACCTGCCATATCATTTGTCTGTTCGATCATCTTGTACTGCGGCTTCTTTTCGATCCGCCTTCGGACTGCCTCTTGATGCGGTGAAGCGCTCCCCATTACAAACATCATGTTTTTGTCTTTTATGTCGGGGACTTGATCAGCGGCAGCCAGCACTTTAAAAATAAGCTGCTTCGGATCACTTCCTCCTAATGCAACAAGGATATTGCGGCAGTCTTTCTTAAGTGTGTAATCCTCTCTTGCGGCCTGAAAGGCGGGGTGAAGAATAAGATAGTCCGGACCTTCATAAATGCGTGTGTTTCCCTGAACGTACACCCTGCTTCTGATGTCACCGTAAATTCCGTTAATGACTGCGTCACTATATTGAATTGATTTACCGTTTTTCTCTTCAAAAAGAACAATTTTCGCATCTGTCTCCGTCTTTATTTTCTTTAACAGCTCTGCAGGCGCGCCTAGAATATCAAACAAAAGCAAATCAAGCTTCTTGCTTTTTATTTCCCGGAGAATAAATTCGTGCTGCTGCAGCTCCGGCTTTACGATGACACGCCAATGCTCTTCATGAAGAAACGCTTCAGACTCCTGATTCGTATAAAACGTAATCAAGCATCGCTGTTTGAGCCCCTCCGCAAGTCTCTTCATCCGGACAACATGGCCCATTCCCTTTTCATAGCCGCCGTCTGCGAAGATCCCAACACGCATGGCTAGTCAGCCTCTCGTTCGGTTGCCGCATCGGGGTTCCGGTTCAGAAGGGTGATAAGCTCTGAGGCGGATACATCGGGGCGCTCGCCTGCTTTTTGATAGAGGGCCTTTATCGATTCATAGTCTTCCTTTGTATCAATGGTCAGCCGATATTGAGGGGCGCGAAATCGTTCCGGCGCCTCTAAAAACTGAACACGATAAAGAGCTGGATGATTCCTTATATATAACGTGACATGCTCCTGATATTGATCCTCCATATTCTGAATACGGCTGATGTCAATTAACAGGTTGGCGTTGACCACTTCGCCGCAAATCCCTAATGGGGCATTCAGGATATACGTATAATCCGATCCTTGATCAAAATGCGCCTTAATCATTACATCGAGCAGCTCCGGATCGACAAACGGATTATCACCCGTTAACCGGATGATGACTGACGGTTTAACAGCTTCTATGACCTTCACAAACCTATCGAGGACACGTTCTTCGCTCCCGCGGAAAACACGAAAGCCTTGTTTGATACAGTGCGCCTCTAATATGTCGTCAGTTTCTTTGTCAGACGTGGCGATGACAAGATTATCCCGATCCTTTTGGTAAAACGCGCTTTGCCGGACACGGTGAACGAGAATATCAAGTAAACGATTCGATCCGAGCGGCCGAAGCACTTTTCCCGGAAGCCTTGTTGAACCCATTCTTGCTTGAATGATAAAGAGAATATCATTCATGAAACGGGCTGTCCTTCAGTAAAATGTCATCCCAGACAATGCCTGTGTCGGCTGGAATGTCTCTTACAGCCCGAACACCGCTGGTCAGCAGTTCAAAAAATCTCGGGTGCAGCCCCTGCGGCTTTTGTCCGGGCCGAAGCACTGCGATATTGTCTTCACTAAAGGCTTCACCTTTTTGAATCGGAGCTGTTGTAAAAATGCCTCTGTATGCAAAATTTCTGATTTCTCCTTCGATGGAGGTTGTTGTTTTGTATGAACTGCCAAGCAGTTTTTCAGAGACCGGCTTTGTGATCCCCTGTTTCAGCTCAGCTTCCGTTTTCCTGATGCCATCGACCATTTCTTTCAATTCATCCGGATTTAATGCAAACGAGTGGTCGGCACCCGGCAGATCTTTATCGATCGTAAAATGCTTTTCTATCAGTTTTGCTCCGAGCCGAACCGCGGCACATGGCGCTTCTGTCGGATGCTCGCTATGATCGGAGAAGCCGATTACTGCCTCAGGAAAAGCGGCGGCAAGCATCGGAATGACGCTGAGGTTGCTGTACTCCGGCGGTGCTGGGTATTTCGCCACACAATGCATTATGGCAATTTGATTGTTTCCCTCTGCCCTGATGGTGCGCCAAGCTTCGTGAACATCAGAGATTTCAGCTCCGGCTGTCGAGAAAATCATCGGCCTGTTCAGCCGGGCGACATATTTGAGCAGCGGGAGATGGTTAATTTCATAGGATGCGATTTTAAAAGCGCTCGGCGAGGTAGACTGAAGCAGATCAGCTGACCCCTCGTCACATACCGTACTTAAAAAGATCACCTGCTTTTCGCGGCAGTAATCCAATAGCGGTAAAATCCACTCAGCAGGCATTTCCATAGATTGAACCAAAGAAAAAATAGAGACGTCCTTGCCCGCTGCCGTCTTGTACAAACCAGGATCTTTCTGGTACATCCTATCAGCTTGGAACATTTGAAATTTCACGGCATCCGCTCCCGCTTCCGCCGCGGCGTCTATCAGCGCAAAAGCCTGATCAAGCTTCCCGTCATGATTAATCCCCGCCTCAGCAATAATAAAAACAGGAGCGTCTTTGCCTACAGTTTTATTCGCGATCTGAAACGCTGCCATTATTTCGCCTCCTTGCCCGGCCAAATATGATAATAGTAATACGATTGTTCAGCGGTGAAGCCCATTCGTTCATAAAGGCGGATCGCCCTTACATTGTGAAGCTGCGTCCCCGCTGTTACCGTTCTATGCTTCTGGGTCTCCGGTTGTTCTATGAGATTCGCCAATAAATGAAATGCAATACGTTTTCCTTCAAATCCCGGCTTTACAGCCATCAAATCGAGAATGCATTCATCATCTCTTGATAAGCCCTGAAGATAGCCGATGACCTCGCCATCGTATTTAGCGACAATATTGACCGCCGCCCTTCCATTCAGATTGTTTCGTGTCCACTCCTGAAATATTTTGTTTGCTGCATCGCGGCTGAGATGAGGATCCTGAAAATATCTGCTTTTTGTAAACGAGTCTCGGGCCAGCTCACATATCGCTTCTGTGTCTCCGGGCTCAGGCGGGCCCAGTTCAAAAAATGGCGGTGTTTTGTCATAAAAAGACGGAGGCATCGCCAGCTTCAGCAAACTCCCGACAAAGTAAGAGGATGGCTGCTGTTGTATCACATGCGCGGCTCCGATATCTTCAGCCGGAACACGGACAAAGATAAAATCCGTTTCATCCATTTGGCGTACAGTATAAAAAGCTTCAAACAGCCTCTTTAGCTGCCCGGTACTATTTGCCGCAAGAAGTTTGACGTTCATGACTTTCTTCTGAAGCACCTTGCTTTCCCACAAAGAATCTTCGTAAAGCAATACGCCTTGGAGCCTGCTGTTTTCAAAAAGGCCGAGGGAAAATTGATACGGAACATCCAGTGTAAGCTTTCTGCTTTGGAGAAATTCCTCAATCGCCTCTTTGGAGACATTTTCTTTTACCGTATACACTTAATCAGCCCCTTTTACGATATCCCGCACAGCTTCAATGACATCATCTACATCGTCGTCAGACATTGATGGATAGAGCGGGAGAGAAAGGGTTCGTTTATAGTAATTCATGGCATTCGGAAAGTCCGCTTCCTTATATCCAAATTGCTTTTGATAATACGGATGAATGTGTACTGGAATAAAATGAACGCTAGTGCCGATATTGTATTCATCCTTTAAAGCCGTAATCATTTCGCTGCGCGTAACTCCGGCCTTTTTTTCATCAACTTGCAGAACATATAGATGCCAGGCGTGCCTGCCGTCATCATGGACAAACGGCGTGATCAGCCCAGGAATCTGCTGAAAAGCGGTTTGATAGCGGCCGGCAATCTCTTCTCTCCGTTTCTGCATATCATCCAGCCGTTTCAGCTGATGAAGTCCGAGGGCCGCCTGCAAATCAAACATATTCATCTTATAGCCGGGCGATTCGACTTCATAGTACCAGCTGCCATTTGAAGAATAACGGTTCCATGCGGCTTTACTCATGCCGTGAAGGCTTAGCACCCGGATCTTATCGGCAAGCTCCTCATCATCAGTCGTCAGCATGCCGCCTTCCCCTGTCGCGAGGTTTTTGGTGGCGTAAAAGCTGAATGCCGTTGCATCCCCGATAGAACCGATCATTCTTTGCTTATAAGTCGTATATACCGCATGTGCCGCATCCTCCAGCACGAATAAACCATGATTTTGGGCAATAGCCAATATTGCATCCATATCGCAGGACTGCCCGCCAAAGTGGACGGGCACAACTGCTTTCGTTCGCGGTGTGACGGCCGCCTCAAGCTTTACCGGGTCAATATTGAGCGTGTTTTCGTCAATATCCGCAAACACAGGCGTCGCTCCCGTATGAATAATCGTATTGGCAGTCGAGCTGAACGTAAGCGGAGAGGTAATGACCTCGTCCCCGGGCCCGATCCCTTTTGCTTTCAAAGCCAAAAATAAAGCTGCGGTACATGAATTTACCGCCACGGCGTGCTTCGCCCCGACAAATGCGGCAAACTCTTTTTCAAACTGCTGAACCTTCGGGCCTTTAGAGAGCCATCCCGATTCAAGCGTTTCTGTAACCTCCTGAATTTCTTCCTTACCGATTAACGGCAATGAGTAAGGGAGAAAATGATTTCTCTTTTGCACCATTTCTTTGCGCTCCTATCATTTTATTCAGTATCTTCCCGCCTGTAATCAACCCCTGTTTTGGCTTTCAGTTCCGCAAATAAAGCATTTGTTGATTCTGCCACCGGATAATTAGCCGCTATGAATGCCAGGCGCGCCTCTTCTGCTTTTTGCTGCACGTCGGGACTTCGAAGAACCTCAACCAAGGTGTGCGCCAGTTCATCCGGCTGGTCAAACATAAAATCGCCAAGAGACTCATAATACGGATACGAGCGATTTCCGGACGATTTTCCGATCAGCACAGGCTTTTGAAACAGCATGGCTTCAAGACCGACTGTCGAGGTCTGCGTCACTGCGGCATCAGCATACGGCAGCAAATCATAAAGCTCCAGCTCCTTTTTGATGACTCTGCATGCTTTATGTTTTTTCGCCGCCTCGTGATACAGATCAAGCTTGTTTTTTCCGATTTCCCACGGGTGGGGTTTGATAATGATTTGCAGCTGCTTCTGATCAGAAAGCCCCTGCAGCACACCGGAATAAAAGTCTTCTGAAAAGGGCTGAGTGGCAATGAGCACAATTTTTTTAGTCGGCTGAAAAGCAAGTTTTCGATAGAATATGGACATATCCATAGGCGTTCTGTTAAAAATCTGATCGAAGCGGGGATGTCCCGTTACGAGAATCTGCTCGGGTTTACAGCCTTTTCGTATGAACCACTCTGCTTCATACGCACCAAAAACAGCTTGATGGCTGGTAAAAACAGGAATGAAGGCTTCATCTCCCATCAATGCGCCATGCTGAAGACAAATGCTGACGGCCCCTTTTCTTTGACACATGAGAGCGAGCACCCTGCTGTAAATGTCTTCTGCCGTTCCGACAATAACAGCTGAAATCTTTTCCTGTTCAAACAGCGCATCAACTGTATCAATGGCCTCTATAAATAAAGGAATATCTTTGAAAAGCCGGTCGCGAAACGCTTGATCACCAAATGCCGGGTGATCATCATAAGGGGCGAGAAGCGAACAGGCTGTTTCGAGATACTGCTTCGAATCGCCTTTTTGGCATGAATCCGCAATCTCCCGCTTGCTAATTACAGGCAGATCACAATAATGCGGCAAACTCCATCTGGCCAAAACAGCCGTTTTTTCAGGATCAAATTGAAAGTAATTTTCGTTTGAAAAACGCAGGTAATCAAAGTGCAAAATGACTTTCCCTTTAACAGGTTTGTCATTTGTTTTAACGATGTTTTGGATTCTTTCTTCAAAAAACGGCTGAATCTGTCCCTCATCGATATGCTGATCCACCGATCCGAATAATTCCGGTTCTTCTTCCATCATCACCCTCAGCTCAGGGCTGATGTATTGATAAAAATTACTGATAAGCCCAAGCGGAATCCCTTTGTAGCGAAGTTTGTCAAAAAGCTCCACGTACTTCCGGTACAGCACCCAATAATTGCTTAAATAGGCCGACAAGCTCTCACCCCATTCCAAGCTTTTTTAATGATTCACGCAGCTCTCGGCAATTTCGCTGCGGAGGAAGGTTCCTGACAAATTCATTTTTTTCTGATTCAAACAGCTGAAAGTGAATCGATTGGTCGGTAATATAATTCAGGTCCAGCTCCTCATCCAGTGGGTAAAACGGATAAAAATGATTGACTCTCCAAAAGAACCGGGCATCTCCAATACGGTAAAACGCCGGGCTTTCATCCCAATAGGAGCCAAACTTCTCCTTTACCTTCTCAAGCACCGAATACCTGTGCATCACCGAGCAATGATCAATTGCGCACGGTGCGTTCCATGTCACTTGAGCGGCAGGCCTGACAGTTTCTTTTACAATGTCGCGATTCTCGTTTAAATGATAGGTTTTGGAGGCTGAGTAAATCACAGCCTTTTCAGAATGGGTATCGAGCTCCTGCACCATTTTCAGGAGGCGGTCCGGCATATAGATGTTGTCATCCGTCGCATAGGTGATATATTCACCCTCCGCCATCTCAATCGCCTGATTGATCAGTGCCGCGTATCTCGTTTTTTCTGTTCTTTCCTTCACTCCAGATACATCGCTTTGATAAAAACGCACTCGGTTATCATTCAAAAAAGGACGGATTACATTCAGCGTCTCTTCATTGGAGTTGTCATCCATAATAAACAATTCAAAATCTGAAAACGTTTGTGAGAGTATGCTAGAAATGGACTTTGCCACATAATCGCTTTTGTTATAGCTCGTCATAATGACTGATACTTTAGGCAAATCCTACACCTCCTTCTTGGAACTTCACACCTGAAACTATCGTTATCTTATGTTGCTTATGCTCAAGTTGCGCTAGGGATACAAACCAATATGCGAAAAGTTTGTGTATGTCTCTGAAAAACAGCGGCTGCCCAGAGCGAAATCTGATCGGTCCGCTGTTCTTTTTCAGCATAATCCAAGCATCAGCCTCATAAGGTGAAAGAGATAAAAATCGCACCAGCGACTAAGATCGTTTTCCATCGGAGGTGAGTCATCGCGGAGCGTTCACCTATACATCCAGAACATGTTTTGAATGGTTTTCATAAAAAGGAGGAACGATATGAAACCGAAAAAAAATCAATATCAGCAAATGCAGGCATTTGATAATATGCAGGGGTATCAGCCTCAGTTTGGCGCCAACCCGTACCCGCAGCAAGGCCAAGGCTCACAAATGCAGCCAATGGGGATGCAGCCAATGATGCCAATGCAGCAGGGACAGCAAGGACAACAAGGACAGCAGGGATTTGGATTCCCGGGCCAGCAGCAGGGCGGCGGTTTTCAAATTCCATCGGGGCCTACACCGTCAGGACCGGGCCAAAGCGTTCCCGGCATGCTGCCTGTTGAGGAATCTTACATCGAGAATATTTTGCGCCTGAATCGGGGAAAAACGGCCACCATTTATATGACATTTGAAAACAGCAAGGAATGGGGCTCGAAGATTTTTCGCGGCGTCATCGAAGCTGCAGGCCGGGATCACATTATTATCAGCGACCCGAAATCAGGAACACGCTACCTGCTCCTGACAATCTACCTCGATTACATTACATTTGATGAAGAAATTGCTTATACGTATCCATATTCCATGGCGTCCTATTCGCCAAGATAAGAAAAAAGCCAATCACTCATATGATGAGGATTGGCTTTTTTGATTATAGATATTTGACGGCTGCGACAACGATCATAATCCAAGAAATAATAAACGCCACACCGCCGAGCGGGGTGATCGCTCCAAGAATGGAGATTTGCGTCACACTTAGAATATATAAGCTTCCGGAAAACAGCACAATTCCCGCAAACATCAGCCAGCCGGCTGTCGTGACACTGCCTATGCCGGATAATTTATCAGCCAGAAACGCGACAACGAATAACCCAAGGGCGTGATACATATGATACTGCACGCCTGTGTGCCAAACCTGAAGATATTTATCAGGTATTTTCCCTTCTAATCCGTGAGCGCCGAATGCTCCGAGTCCCACGGCAAGCAGGGCGTTAATAGCCCCTAATATGATAAAAACTTTCATCTATCTCTCCCGCCTTTTCGTTAAACTCATATCATTTATCTTATCGCACCTGCACCAAAATTCAATGTTTGTTCTCCGTTGACACGAGATTGTCGGATTTTCTCCTGCGCCAAAGCTGGAACTGGTCAGCAGCTATTGCAGCAAGCGTCCCTAATACGAGCCCGTTGCTTAATAGAGAAATAAATACCGGATGCAATCCCTTTAACGCAGTTTCAGGAACAAACATGATACCGACCCCTGTCAGCAGTGAGATGCCGATGATAGACCGCACCCTTTTTGATTCTTCTTTCTCATACGAATCAAATTCGGCAAAGGCCAGACCGCCCATTGCGGAGAACACAACAAAATTCACCGCAAATCCAACGGGTGACGGCAGGCTCGCAAACGTATTCATAAAAAACGGGATTACGCTGATCACGATAACCAAAATACTGCCGAGCATAAACGGTTTTTTAGAAGGCATTTTGGTCGTTTCAATAAAACCCGCGGCTCCCGAAATCGGAACAGGCGCAATAGCTCCCGTCAAACCGCTAAGCAGATGGCTGAATGAAGCGGCAAAACCGGCATGGCGTTCATGATGCTTTCCATCAGGCTGTTTGCTGAATTTTTTCACGGCGATGTCCACAACCTTCATGCTCGCCAGCATATTCACAATCAGCAAGATGGTAATAAAAATAGAAGTGATGATCAGGCCGCTGTTAAATAACGGTGTCCCAAAAGGAAACAGGGAAGGCAGCTGAAACAGCCGGTCCGGCATTTCAATCGGCTTTGCCGCTCCGGCAGCCGCAAACAGCACCCACCCGCCGAACAAGGCGAATAAAATAGAATATTGCTTAAAAAACATGATGTTCGAATTTGTCATTATAAAAGCGGCAGCGATCACAACAAGCGCCAGGCCAAATACAAGACCGTCCACCCCGTCCTGTCGATAACCGATTCCGAGAATTCCTTTTATAATGGGCTGACTCAGCTGCATGACAAGAAGCAATAAATAGACGCCCGTTACAACCGGAGTAAACAATTTTGCAAGTCTGTCAATGACCTTGAAAACACTTAACAAAAAGAAACATACAGCGCTTACAAGAAGAGCTCCCTGCAAACCCCGCAGTGTGTCTCCATATGTCGCAAACACAGTTCCCGTCAGCCCTGCGTAAATCGTATACACTCCCCACCACAAGCCGGCTGGGCTTTCATTAATCGGCAGTCTGTGGCCTTTCAAACACTGAATGACGGCGGCAATTCCCAGTACAAAAAAAGTGCTTTGAATCAATCTTGCAGAATCTGAGTGATCCAGATGAAACGACTGGGCAACCGCCACCGGAACAACAATCGCCGCAGCAATGATAAACGCTGTCCATTGCAGCGCGCCAAGAACCAATTTCACGTAAGCTCAACCTCTCTCTTTAAAAATCAAATAAAGACTCTCCGTTTCCATCCTCTTCCTGCTTCTCTTTTTCTTGCTTTCGATATTTGTTTAATCCCGCGCTCCCCATCATTTTTTCCATCATCAGCTGGTCTGTCGATGGCGGCGCGGCAGGACTTGGCGTAACGCTCGGCTGTATGCGGGGCGCGCTCACGTTCTCCGGCTGATCAAGCACGACATCACACAGAGAACGGACAACCGCTACATAACGCTTCAGCTCCTCATCCCGTTCAGCCGTTTTTGCTTTTTTTAGCTCTTCTTCCATCTTTTGAATCAAAGCAGATATATGAATGTTCATGAAGTACCCTCCAAAAAAATAAATGTTGTCTTCCTGCATTTTATCAAATTCCTGCTGTAAACGCAGATATGAGTTTGTTATTTTTTCTGACAAACCTTTCACGATTGACAAGCAGAAGAGATTTTTCACATAATAAATCACCATACCTTACAAAAAGGAGAAACGGAATGAACAGCATCCCCTCTATCATCAGCAAGCATAAAGCCTATTTTGCGGCGGGACATACGAGACCGCTTGAATCGAGACTGAACATTTTGCGGAAGCTGAAACAAGCCGTCAGAACTCATGAAGCCGATCTCATAGCCGCTCTCTACCAGGATCTCCATAAATCCGAGCAAGAAGCATACTCAACAGAAATCGGAATCGTCTTGGAGGAAATCAGCTTTGTCATGAAACGGCTGAGAAAATGGTCCAAGCCGAAACGAGTCAAAACGCCGCTGACTCATCTAGGCTCCAAAAGCATCATCATTCCTGAGCCGTATGGAACCGTTTTGGTGATTGCGCCTTGGAACTATCCCTTGCAGCTGGCGCTTTCTCCGTTGATTGGAGCCATTGCGGCGGGGAACACGGTCGTTCTCAAGCCATCAGAATATACGCCGGCTGTTTCTGCTATTCTTTCCAAACTCATCAGCAGCGTTTTTCCAACCGATTATGTCGCTATGGCAGAAGGCGGGCCCGACGTCAGCACGGCATTATTACAGCAGCCCTTTGACTACATTTTCTTTACAGGCAGTGTAGCTGTAGGAAAAATCGTCATGGAGGCCGCCGCCAAACAATTAATTCCCGTAACCTTGGAGCTCGGCGGCAAAAGTCCCTGCATCGTCCATAAAGATGCTGACATTCAGCTTGCCGCCAAACGCATCGTCTTCGGGAAATTTACAAATGCGGGACAAACCTGCATCGCACCGGATTATTTATTTGTCCACGAGGACATCAAAACGAAGCTCACAGAAGAAATGAAGCGTGCGATCAGAGAATTTTACGGCCCTCAGCCGGAACGGAATCCGCAGTACGGCAAAATCGTCAGTGAACGGCACTATCAGCGGCTGCTCAGCTTTCTGAATGACGGCATCCCACTCACAGGCGGACAATCTGATCCCAATCATCACAAAATTGCGCCGACCATTCTCGAACAAGTGAGAGATGACTCTCCAGTGATGCAGGAGGAGATTTTCGGGCCGATTCTTCCGCTCTTTACATACCGCGATATCGGGGAAGTCATTGAAAAAGTCCAATCGCGCCCTAAGCCGCTCGCCCTATATCTCTTCACCACAAACAAAGAAATTGAGCGCGCTGTTTTAGGAAATCTGTCGTTTGGCGGGGGCTGTGTCAATGATACGTTAATGCATGTTGCGACGCCGTATTTGCCATTCGGCGGCGTCGGGGAAAGCGGCATCGGCAGCTATCACGGGTTTGACAGTTTTAACACATTCACGCACAAAAAAAGCGTCGTCAAACAAACGAACCGCTTCGACTTCGCATTTCGTTATCCTTCCTCCAAAAACGGGCTGCGAATGATTCGAAAAATACTCAAATAAAAAAGCGCAGATCACCTGCGCTTTTTACAAATCCTTAATACACCAATCAATCGGCGCCTCTCCCATTTTCTCCAAATAGGCATTCGCCCGGGAAAACGGTCTGCTCCCGAAAAATCCGTTTCTCGCAGAAAACGGGCTGGGATGCGTCGATTCAATGATAAAATGCTTGGACGTGTCGATCCGTTCTTTTTTCATTTGGGCATGCCGTCCCCACAAAATAAAAATAACCGGCCGCTCCCTTTCATTCAGCACGTCGATAATCCGGTCTGTCAGTCGCTCCCAGCCTTTCCCCTTATGGGAATTCGCCTGTCCGCGCCTTACTGTCAGCACAGTATTCAGCAAAAGAACGCCTTGCTTTGCCCAGCTGACAAGCGACCCGTGATTCGGGATGCTGCACCCGATGTCCTGCTGCAGTTCAAGAAAAATATTTTTTAACGAAGGCGGCTGCTTTACACCGGGCTTGACAGAGAAGCTTAAACCTTGAGCCTGTCCCGGCCCGTGATACGGATCTTGTCCCAGAATGACGACCTTGACATCATCATATGATGTATAATGCAGCGCATTGAAAATATCCCGGCTGTCCGGATAAATCGTTTGCTCCGCGTATTCCCGCTTCAGCATTTCTCTGAGCTCTTGATAATACGGTTTCTCAAACTCTTCCTTTAGCTGATTCCACCAGCTGTCTTGTAAAAGCTGTTTCAAGATTCAGGCCCCCTTACGAACGATGAAGTCTGGAATAGACAGGCTCGCCATCCCAAACCATTTCACTTTTTGCTTCCCGCCTCTTCATCTCAGGCTCTTCAAGCAGGACGGCAAAGTTTTTCGTCGGCAGCTCCCCGAGTCCGTGCTTTTCACTTAAACGATCCAAATATTGCTTCCGCTTGGCGCCAAGGTCCGCAGACTGATTGTCTCCCGCGTCACTGAAGGCATAAATCACACTGGCGCAAGGGACACGCTTCACCCGGTAATCCTTGGCTGCGCGCAGATAAAAATCCCAATCCCAGTAATTGTGCACATCAGCATCGAAATACCCGATTTCATCATGCAGAAAACGTCTGTACATGCTGCCCGACGGCACGTATGTAGAGAACACTCTCATATCCTCATAGTCAGCGGTATAAGCAAACAATTTCCGTGACACTGGATACCTTGTTCCGTTTTTCTCTTCAAACGAAACTATTTCCGCATCAGAATGAACGAAGTCTGCCGTTTCTATTTCCTTTGCCATTTTCTCGATATGCCCTGGCGTAAAGAAATCATCGTCATCACACAGCATAATGCAATCGCCAGACGCCTCTTTTACACCGGCATTTCTCGCAGCCACATGCCCCGAGTTCTTTTCTAAATTGATGACAGCAATCGGCAGCTCCGGATACAGTGCTTTGACTGGCACGACCGATTCCCCGGCATCATTCACAATAATAATTTCATACGGCTTCAAGGTCTGGCGGGAAATCGACTCCAGAAGCTCACACAAAGCCGGAATCCGATTATAGGTCACAATTACGATAGAAATCTTCATGATGCTCTCCTTCTCATTTTCATAGTCATGTACTATTAAAACATATATTGGACGGGAGATCAGTGGGAATATCCTACTGAAACGGCATACTACAATGATAGAAACAGCAAAGTGGCTCCGATCAGAAGCACCATGATCAGCATCAGATTTCCAAAGACATGAAAGAGATCTTTCAGGCGGACGCCATTCGGAAGGATAAGACGCCACAGCTTAGATTGATAGACCGGCAGCAGCACCAGTGCATAAGAAAGACACAAAAATGTAAAAGCCGGCGGAACAAAAGCACAGCCTGTATCGTCCCAATTCATCATGATGTCTTTCATACTAGATCCATCCAATAAAATCAAAGATATCATGAGGGCCAGCACCACAAAGGACCCCAATTGAACCTCAAACAGGCGCATTTTCTGGTTATATGCAAATCGGACCGCCCAAAACCAGACATAAGCATATGAACATAACAGCGTAAGAATGGCACCTGCTGTAAAGACGACATCAGGCAGCCAATCAAGCAGAAAAACAAAAGGCAAGCTGGCTGCCATAGCCAAGAGCATGCAGCCACCAGTAAACAAAAATACTGCCCCATGAGCTACAAAACCATATAAACAAGAGCTAATCCTCACGACATACACATCCTTTACATAGAAATTCTATGTATATACCTAAAAAATCAGGCAAGCTGACGCCTGCCAATATAACAGCCCATTCGGCCAAATAACGGAAATAACAGCGTTGCAATAGCACAAGTTCCAACAAACCAAGGTGTCAACAAGGATTGAAACAGCGCAGCAGGAATTACATTGAATAGAAAAACAAGCATAAAAATGACGTTTGGCACCATTGAGATCAGAATCGTATGTAGAACAAGCTTTTCTCCGCGTTTTCCAAACTCCTTCACGCCTTGATACCCAATCAGCACCCAGTAGATCATATATGCAGCTAAGATCAGCCAAACAGAAACAGAAATGCCTTTCCATACTGCTTGAACAAACGGTGATTCAAGCCATACATGCATTATTGTAATCGCAATGCCGACAGCGAATAGGGCACTGTTACAGAAAAGATGGAACATCAAAAACGCACGGAACGTTACTGGCTGTATTTTCTTAAACGAAGAAACAATGTCAGTTGGTGTTCCAAACGCCTGCAATAAAGTCTGCATAGCTTCCTCCTCACTCTTTCCTTCCTGAAAAGAGCAAAACAGATGATGTTCAATATGGCTCTCAATCTCTTCTATCATTGCCTCGCCTTCAGGAAGCCCTTTAAGCCCGCTTTTGATTTCGGATACATATGTTTCTTTATCCATTTTGTCCGCTCCACTTCAGTATTCGGTCCATCATGGCTGAAAATACGCTCCATTCCTTCGTGCGTTCCGCCAGCACTTCTTTGCCTTCGTCTGTAATCCGGTAATATTTGCGGTCCGGTCCTTTCTCCTGCTTCTCCCAGTAGGAAGAAATATATCCTTGGCGTTCAAGCTTGTGAAGAGAAGGATACAAGGTCCCTTCTTTCATCTGCAGCTCGTTTCCGCTGCGGCTTCCCATTTCTTTTACAAGCTCATAGCCGTACATCGGCCGCTCGTTCAGAAGCGTCAATACCAATATAACCGTGCTTCCCTTAACCAGCTCACGATTTAACATCTCAAAACCCCTACCTAGTTTTCTTATGTAGCATTTTACGAAAGCCCGTTGAGATTGTCAAATGATTCCTATAGATCTTCTATATTGTGATACAGAGAAAATCTAACTATAATGAAAGACAAAACATGATGGAGGTTCAAGACATGTCTATGCACAAAGCACTCACCATTGCCGGCTCAGATTCCAGCGGCGGTGCTGGGATTCAAGCTGATTTAAAAACATTTCAAGAAAAAAACGTATACGGGATGACCGCCTTAACGGTGATCGTTGCGATGGACCCAAACAACAGCTGGGACCATCAGGTATTCCCGATCGATACTGATACAATCCGCGCCCAGCTTGCAACAATTACGGACGGCATCGGTGTGGACGCCATGAAAACAGGAATGCTGCCAACCGTTGATATTATCGAGCTTGCAGCAAAAACGATCAAAGAAAAACAATTAAAAAATGTGGTAATTGACCCGGTTATGGTTTGCAAAGGTGCTAATGAAGTCCTTTATCCGGAGCACGCCCAAGCCCTGCGTGAGCAATTGGCTCCGCTAGCCACTGTCATTACGCCAAACTTGTTTGAAGCCAGCCAGCTCAGCGGCATGGATGAACTAAAAACAGTTGACGATATGATCGAAGCCGCGAAAAAAATTCACGCACTCGGCGCTCAATATGTCGTCATTACAGGCGGAGGCAAACTCAAACATGAGAAAGCCGTTGATGTTCTCTATGACGGAGAAACAGCGGAAGTCCTTGAAAGCGAAATGATCGATACGCCTTATACACATGGCGCAGGCTGTACGTTCTCAGCAGCCGTGACAGCGGAGCTCGCCAAAGGTGCGGAAGTCAAAGAAGCCATTTACGCAGCGAAAGAATTCATCACAGCGGCCATTAAAGAATCCTTCCCGCTAAACCAGTATGTTGGTCCTACGAAGCATTCTGCACTGCGCCTGAATCAACAATCATAAACAAAAGGGGCTGCCTTACAAAGAGGCAGCCCTTTTTAAATCACCGAAGACTTTTCACAGAAAAAACTGCCGATCCCATCGGCAGCCTGTTTATTTGATTTTTAAATTGTTTGCAGATTTCCTCAAAAATGTTTCTATCGACTGAACAAAAAGTGCATATTCCTTCATTTGTTCATATGCCCGCGTGAGAATTTCCGCCGTTTCACTGTGCGGCGTTGTTCCGCCAAGCATTTTTTTCAGCTGAAGCAGCACATCCTTATATTCTTCCCGCTTATCTTCAACTTGGTTAGCAGCCTTTTCCAAACATTCCGGTGTTATCTTCTGTTCATGTATATTCAAGAAAACAACTCCTTTTACAGAAAAAAATAGTAGGTTATCGTTGAAGAATAGCACAGATGGCTCAGATTTCACATAAGAAAATAGAAGGATTTTCTACATAAGTGTCCAAATTCCGACATTCATTTCAGATTTCCCGGTCGAACTGGCTGTTACTTCATGATTTCCCGGGAAAGGAAAATATCTCGCACTAAAGACCTCTTCTCCGTTATTGATAAAGATTTCCACAGATGACGCGTCGAAAAACATGTGTACGGTATGCAAGTCCTTGATGCGGCAATGTCTCGCTTCTGTTCTTTTTCCGTCAAAGCTCGTTCGTTCCAGCGTAACAATCCCCTCGTCTTTATGGAAGGAAAACGTAGCCGTTCCGCGGATACTGATTGAAAAGCCAGACTCCGTATGAATGTCTTCCAGCAGAATCTCAGCTCTTTCAGGTTTTTCCACTGGAAGTGTACCAGATGATCCATGCATGTTGATGTGTATTTTTTTCTCATTTCTGCGCATGGCTTTTAGCTCAGGCAGCGGCTGCTGAATCAGCTTCTGGCCTGAAAGCGTCAGCTGTCTCGGCAGCGTCATGCAGTGAATCCAGTGATAGTCAATCGTCGGATGAGATCCTTCATCCTGGTCAGGCACAGCCATCCATGCAAACAAAATCCGTCTGCCCTGATCATCTTCAAGTGTTTGCGGCGCGTAAAAATCAAAACCTTGATCAAGTTCCCTAAAATCACCATGCTTCAGTTCAGGCTTGTTATAATCGAGACGCCCGACAAAATAACCTGACTGGTATACGTTCTGATAAAGGAAACCGTCAGCCTCAAGCCCTTGAGGCGAAACAATCAGCACGTCCGATCCTTGAAGGGAAAACAAATCAGGGCATTCCCACATGTATCCAAAATCGTCCAGCCCGTTGAAGCCTGCGCCGGTTATCGGGCCAAGAAATCTCCACTCTATCAGGTTATCAGAAGCAAACAATACAGCCTGCCCTTTCAAATTCTCTGTTTGCGCACCAATCACCATATACCATGTGCCTTCATGCTCCCATACCTTCGGATCGCGAAAATGCGCCGTATATCCTTCCGGAAGGCGGGCGACGACACCCTTTTTCTCAAAGGACAGCCCGTCGTCAGAAACAGCAAGGCATTGATACGTTTCCCGATTTCCATCCTGATCCCTGACATTTCCTGTGTAAAACAGATAGAGCCGATCGTCTTTCGTGACAGCGCTGCCCGAGTAGCAGCCGTTTTTATCAAACCAATCACTCGGAGCCAGCGCAATCTCTTCCCGCTTCCAATTCACAACATCCTGTGTCGTATAATGCCCCCAAAATTTTGCGCCGTGCCCCGTCTGAAACGGCTGCCACTGAAAGAATACATGATAGCTGCCCTTCCAATAAATCACGCCATTCGGGTCATTCAGCAGCCCAACCGGCGGCATGATGTGAAAATGCTGGCGGTGCGGATCGCTGTTAGCGATGGGCTCTTTTTTCTCCACTTCTTCATAAGCCCGGCGACGAAGCTCCTGGTCATGTGCTGTCATTTTTTCCTCTCCTCATCCTCATTAATCTTCATGACAAATGCTGCAATGAACGCTGACACTGCCGCAATCGCCATGCCAATCAGATAGTTGATCAAGTTGCCCATGCCAAACGGCGCAGCAATGGCGATCATCGGAATTCCCGTTAACCCGTAAGCGTTTGCAGCTACATGTGTAAAGACGACATATGCCCCACCCAATGCGCCTCCGATCATCGCGGCGATAAACGGTTTTCGGTAGCGAAGATTGACTCCGAATATGACGGGCTCAGTAATGCCGAGAAAAGCGGAAAATGCTGCCGGAAGCGCGATTTCTTTTGTCTTTGCCTTTTTCGCCATAAAGAAGACGGCAAGACCTGCCCCGCCCTGTGCGACATTCGCCATTGACCAGATCGGCAGCAAGTAGTTTTTGCCTATATCTGCAATAAGCCCCGCCTCAATCGCATGGAAGCTGTGATGAACACCTGTCAGCACGATGAGTGAATACGTGCCCCCGAAAATCAAACCTGCCACAAAACCGGCATGGTCATATACATAAGTTAAAGCAACCGTAATGCCGGAGCCAAGCGCTCTGCCCAGAGGGCCAATCGCGATAAAAGCAACAAACCCGGTGACAATTACAGTAACAAAAGGTGTAACAAGCAAGTCTACCGCATGCGGAACCACTTTTCTTGTCCATTTCTCTACCTTGCTCATTACATAAACTGCCAGCAGAACAGGGATGACAGTTCCCTGATAGCCGAGAAGCGCGATATCAAATCCGAAAAGATGCATATAATCAGGTGTCGCTTCAGCCAAACCCCATGGATTCAAAAGGTTTGGATGAATCATGATTCCCCCAATGACCGCTCCCAAGTACGGGTTGCTGCCAAATTCTTTTGAAGCGCTTACTCCGATTAGAATCGGCAAGAAAATAAATGCTGCACTTGAAAACATATCAAGCAGCTGCAACAGCGCAGAATCCTTGCTCATCCAATGAAACGCATTGATCATACCCAGCAATCCCATTAACAGGCCGCTGGCCACAATAGCCGGGATAATTGGGACAAAAATATTAGAAAGCGTTTTCGCAAATCTCGCAGCGGGATTCAGCTTTTCTTTTGCCGCATCCTGATGATTGACGTGTTCCTCACGCTCAATATCAGCTTCTTTAGAAAAAGCATCGAATACTTTATTCACAAGGCCTGTTCCGAAAATGATCTGGTACTGGCCAGAGCTGCTGAAAGCCCCTTTAACGCCATCAAGCTCTTCTACTTGTGCTTGATCTATCTTTGATTCATCTTTCATCACTAAACGCAGTCTTGTTGCACAATGAGCCGCGCTGATGATATTTTCTTTCCCTCCGAGAAGCTCAATGAGGCGTTTTGCAGTCTCTTTGTAATCCATCTATTTCTCCCCCTTTTATTTAAACAAAAAAGACCTAAAATTCGCCAACGAATAAAGGACACAGCGATCCTTTTTCATTTACGCAAATTTTAGGTCTTGCCTGCTTTACCAGTCACAATCCCGCTTATTCAGATTAAGAATACGCTTTCATCATAAATCATGACAGCGTTTTCGTCAACTATTTTTTTAGTTAAATAGTTTGATAAAACATGTAGACAAAAATTCGTAAAAATTAATTGTGAAATACTTCACAATATCGTGCTATACTATGCTCAATCATGAAAGAAAGCAGGAAAAGACAATGGAAACTCAAGCATTACAAAAGGTTGAACAGTATGCTTTGAAAAAACAAAACATATTCGCTTCAAGCAAAATCCGTTATGTGCTTCGGTCCATTTTGGCCAGTATGTTTATTGGTTTTGGCATTACAGCCGCAAGCAAAACAGGCAGCTATTTCTTTATGGCTGATTCTCCGTTTGCCTTTCCGGCAGCCGCTGTCACTTTCGGGGCCGCTATTCTGATGATTGCTTACGGAGGCGGAGATTTATTTACCGGCAACACCTTTTATTTCACCTATACCGCGCTCCGGAAAAAACTCAGCTGGCGCAACACCCTGTACTTGTGGATGTCAAGCTATGCCGGCAATTTAATCGGCGCCATTCTGTTTGCCATCCTGATCAGCGCGACGGGACTTTTTGAGGAGCCTTCTGTTCATTCCTTTTTGATTCATTTGGCAGAGCACAAAATGGAGCCGCCGGCTTCCGAATTGTTTTTCAGAGGAATGCTGTGCAATTGGCTTGTGTGCCTCGCCTTTTTCATTCCAATGTCTCTCAAAGGGGAAGGAGCAAAGCTTTTTACCATGATGCTATTCGTTTTCTGCTTCTTTATTTCCGGCTTTGAACACAGCATTGCCAATATGTGCACATTCGCCATCTCGCTTTTGATCGAGCACCCTGATACAGTGACACTGATGGGAGCAGTCAGAAACTTAATTCCCGTTACGCTCGGCAATCTGACCGCGGGAATAGTCATGATGGGCTGGATGTACTACACACTGAATCCTGATCAATAAAAAAACTTCCAGAGATCACTCCCTGCAAGTCAAATCGGTTATTCCGAGAGATCTTGAAGACGCTGGACATGCAGCGTGATATAGCCGGCCTCGGATTCCGGCAAATGTAATTGATATTCATTTTTCAAAAACTCCGCCAGCTCCAGCGCACATTGATAGGCGAATGAATACTTTTTTTGGATGAAATAAAGCATCTCCTCGTCCATACGATGGAGCGCTTCATTTGATTCCAACCGGCTGACCGCGTATCGCAAATGCGTGACAAGGCGTTGATAGGAAATGCTGTTTTCATCCACCTTTCGATTAAAGTATTGTTCTATTTTCTCTATCATTTCTTTGATCATGGTCGTATGCTTCAGCGCTGAATACATGCTCTCCGCATCCATCTTCGCCGTATGGATGTGAAGGGCAATATAACCCGCTTCATCTTCAGGCAGAGACACGCCCAATGTCTCTTTTACATGTCCGATCGCCCACAGGCCGATCTCGTATTCTTTTTTATAGAGCGCCTTTATCTCATGCAGCAATTTATTCTGCACAAGCAGCCCATTTTGAATCCTTTCGATCGCAAAGGACAAATGGTCGGAAAGCGCGATATGAATGTGATCGCTCAGCGGCGCCGCGAGCTCTCCTTCCGCATAGCTGATGATATCCTCAGCTATTTCTATATGCTCCTCCGGCAGTGTTTGCAGGATTTGTTTGAACTTTTCATTCTCGTCGCGCACGACAAAGATCTTTTCCACTTTATTCATAGGGATGAGATCATTTTTCTTTTTTTGAAAAGCGATTCCCGGCCCCATCACGATTTTTTCCTGATCATCCTCTTTTATTAAAGCCGCATTATTGTTTAATACTTTATAGATTTTCAAGAGGTTATCTCTCCCGCCAATTTGCTTTTGACTGGGATTTTACCTCCTTTTGACCGCCATGTAAAGATACGGGCCCGCTCTCTCCTGCTTTGGCGATTCCTTGAAGGCTTGCAAACATCTTCTTTTATAAAGCGCGGCGGCTTTCGCTTTCTGCTTTTCTTCCTCATTCACAGCCATCCGCCACTCATAAAACGAAACGAGTCCTGCGGCCTGCACAGCCGCCTTTCTTTGGTATGTACGCTGAGCCGAATAGACCGCGGCAGCCGCAGTTTTTCTGTCCGGCGTCACCCAGTTCATCAAAAAGACCATCCACACCCGTAAAGATACAAGCAAACGTTTCATAGAAAAACATCCCTCCGCTTCTTTTTGGCAGGCAGCCTTTTTAGCAGCCCGTTTTCTCAGCCGCAGCCCGCAAGAAAAGACGGCCGATTTCTTTTCTCGCAAACTAGCAGCTCTAGCAAAACTCATGACTCTATGATAGACCGTGGAAAGAGAATTCTTTGTCACAATATGAGTGAAAAAACCAACTAGTTTTTAGAAGTTTTGTTGAAAGCTGAAAGAATTGAAATGAAAATTGGAGAACCGCTTTGAAAACTTTATACACAAGTTATCCCAAAGATAAGAACAACTTAATCACAAGAGATATCCACATGTCCACAAACTCTATCTATATTTTGTATACGAACGTATATTCCTAACTATATATATACACAGGTTTATTCACTTATACACAGGGTTCTGTGTATAACTCCTTCGTTATACACAAACAAAATCCAATAAATGGTCCAAATGACACAAGGATTTTTTTTGAATTTTCAAGAAATATATACTAGATCTTTCACATTTTTTCTAAACACAAAGGGGGAAACACATTGAAAAAGGGGATCATTCGCTTTCTGCTTGTAAGTTTTGTCTTATTTTTTGCGTTATCCACAGGTATTACGGGCGTCCAGGCAGCTCCGGCTTCTTCAAAAACGTCGGCTGATCTGGAAAAAGCCGAGGTATTCGGTGATATCGACATGACGACAAGCAAAAAAACAACCGTTATAGTGGAATTAAAAGAAAAATCCTTGGCAGAAGCGAAGGAAGCGGGAGAAAGCCAATCGAAAAGCAAGCTGAAAACCGCTCGCACCAAAGCAAAAAATAAAGCAATCAAAGCGGTGAAAAACGGAAAAGTAAACCGGGAATATGAGCAGGTATTCTCAGGCTTCTCTATGAAGCTTCCAGCTAATGAGATTCCAAAACTTCTCGCGGTAAAAGACGTTAAGGCGGTGTACCCGAACGTCACATATAAAACAGACAATATGAAGGATAAAGACGTCACAATCTCCGAAGACGCCGTATCTCCGCAAATGGATGACAGTGCGCCTTATATCGGAGCAAACGATGCATGGGATTTAGGCTACACAGGAAAAGGCATTAAGGTGGCGATTATTGACACTGGGGTTGAATACAATCACCCAGATCTGAAGAAAAACTTTGGACAATATAAAGGATACGATTTTGTGGACAATGATTACGATCCAAAAGAAACACCAACAGGCGATCCGAGGGGCGGAGCGACTGACCACGGCACACACGTAGCCGGAACTGTGGCTGCAAACGGAACAATTAAAGGCGTAGCGCCTGATGCCACACTTCTTGCTTATCGTGTGTTAGGGCCTGGCGGAAGCGGCACATCGGAAAACGTCATCGCCGGTGTGGAACGTGCAGTGCAGGACGGGGCAGATGTGATGAACCTGTCTCTCGGAAACTCTTTAAACAACCCGGACTGGGCGACAAGCACAGCGCTTGACTGGGCCATGTCAGAAGGCGTTGTCGCTGTTACCTCAAACGGCAACAGCGGACCGAACGGCTGGACAGTCGGATCGCCGGGCACATCCAGAGAAGCGATTTCTGTCGGTGCGACTCAGCTGCCGCTCAATGAATACGCCGTCACTTTCGGCTCCTATTCTTCAGCAAAAGTGATGGGCTATAACAAAGAGGACGACGTCAAAGCGCTCAATAACAAAGAAGTTGAGCTTGTCGAAGCGGGAATCGGCGAAGCAAAGGATTTTGAAGGGAAAGACCTGACAGGCAAAGTCGCCGTTGTCAAACGAGGCAGCATTGCATTTGTGGATAAAGCGGATAACGCTAAAAAAGCCGGTGCCATCGGCATGGTTGTGTATAACAATCTCTCTGGAGAAATTGAAGCCAATGTGCCAGGCATGTCTGTCCCAACGATTAAGCTTTCATTAGAAGACGGCGAAAAACTCGTCAGCGCCCTGAAAGCTGGTGAGACAAAAACAACATTCAAGTTGACGGTCTCAAAAGCGCTCGGTGAACAAGTCGCTGATTTCTCATCACGCGGTCCTGTTATGGATACGTGGATGATTAAGCCTGATATTTCCGCGCCAGGGGTCAATATCGTGAGCACGATCCCAACACACGATCCTGACCATCCATACGGCTACGGATCAAAACAAGGAACAAGCATGGCATCGCCTCATATTGCCGGAGCGGTTGCCGTTATTAAACAAGCCAAACCAAAGTGGAGCGTTGAACAGATTAAAACCGCCATCATGAATACCGCTGTCACTTTAAAGGATAGCGATGGGGAAGTATATCCGCATAACGCTCAAGGCGCAGGCAGCGCAAGAATCATGAACGCAATCAAAGCCGATTCGCTCGTCTCACCTGGAAGCTATTCATACGGCACGTTCTTGAAGGAAAACGGAAACGAAACAAAAAATGAAACGTTTACGATTGAAAATCAATCTTCCATTAGAAAGTCATACACACTTGAATACTCATTTAATGGCAGCGGCATTTCCACATCCGGCACAAGCCGTGTTGTGATTCCGGCACATCAAACCGGGAAAGCCACTGCAAAAGTAAAGGTCAATACGAAGAAAACAAAAGCTGGCACCTATGAAGGAACGGTTATCGTCAGAGAAGGCGGAAAAACAGTCGCTAAGGTACCTACATTGCTGATTGTGAAAGAGCCCGATTATCCGAGAGTCACATCTGTCTCTGTCAGCGAAGGGACTGTACAAGGTACCTATCAAATTGAAACCTACCTTCCTGCGGGAGCGGAAGAGCTGGCGTTCCTCGTCTATGACAGCAACCTTGATTTCGCAGGCCAAGCCGGCATTTATAAAAACCAAGATAAAGGTTACCAGTACTTTGACTGGGATGGCACGATTAATGGCGGAACCAAACTTCCGGCCGGAGAGTATTACTTGCTCGCATATGCCGCGAACAAAGGCAAGTCAAGCCAGGTTTTGACCGAAGAACCTTTCACTGTTGAATAAGAAAAAGCCCTGCCGAATCGGCAGGGCTTTTTAAAGATCAGTCAGCAAACGCCTCCTGCAATAATCGATACGATCGGAGCTTATCTTCAAAATGATGTGTGATGGTCACCACCATGATTTCCTCTGTTTCATACGCTTTACTCAAAGCTAGCAGCCGCTCCTTAACCTGTTCTTTCGTACCGACAATCATTCGATTTCGATTATCAGCAATTCGTCTCTGTTCATAAGGAGAATACGTATTTTTCCGAACAGCTTCATACGAAGGAACTCCCTCTAAAGGAATACCCTGCTCTCCCGCCAAAAGTGTAAAATCAAGCACAGCCCCAAGCTCCTCTGCCTTCTCCTCCGTGTCAGCACAAAGAACAAAAACAGCAACTGCCGCTCGAGGCGTATCTCCTAACACAGATGGTTTGAATCGCCTCTTATACTGTCTGACAGTACCCTCTCCGCCCTCTCCATTGATAAAATGGGCAAACATATAGCCAGCGCCAGATTCAGCTGCGAGCAGCGCGCTTTCTCCAGATGAGCCGAGCAGCCACACATCCGGAGCCGTTGAAATATGCGGCGCAGCCGTCAGATTCGGAAAACGGTGTTTATCATCCGCCAAATCATGCAAATACATGGTCAGCTCCTTGATTTGCTGCGGATACTGATCAGCATTGCGCTTTCCGCCGTCATTCAGCGCCCATGATGCAATCGGCATTCCCCCCGGTGCTCTGCCAAGCCCCAGATCAATTCTTCCTGGTGTCAGCCCCTCCAGAACACGAAAGTTTTCAGCTACTTTATAAGCACTGTAATGCGGCAGCATGACTCCTCCTGATCCAACACGAATTCGCTTTGTTTTCGCTGCTATATGACTGATTAGCACCTCAGGACTGGACCCTGCCAGCCGTTTTGAAAAGTGATGCTCAGAAACCCAAAATCTCTTATATCCAAGGTCCTCAGCAGCTTGAGCAAGCGCAACGGTTTGCTGTAAGGCCGTTTCAGCATTGCTGCCCTCTGATACTGGAGATTGATCTAATATACTTAATGAAACCATCCCTACCACCTCATCCTCATCGTATCACTGATCTTCTATTTTTTCTCCAAAGCCGCTCACACTGCTTATCAGTGTCCCCTATCATTCGCCATTTATTTGTGAAAGCCTGTCCCTATTTGTCGGAATATGTTACACGTGAAACATAAAAACCCCTCCAGACGGAGAGGTTTGCTTTAGTTTTTATTAAAGCCCTTTTCTTTCACGTAGTCATTTAAATACGTACGCGGCTTTTGCTTCATAAAGTTCAGTATTTGATCGGACCACGTTTCTTCCCGCTGCCCGTTTGTTCTTTCTCTATAGTAATCAGAAATGGTTTTGTCATACGTATTCATAGTATGACGGAAATCGTCTGTGTTCACATTATACGTATTCTCATGATAAACGGCCTGCTTTGGCAATCTCGGTTTTTTGCCGGAAAGGTTCGCAGGATGGCCTACTGCCAGTCCGAAAAGCGGGAGCACATGGTCAGGCGTTTGCAGCACCTCTGTCACCTTGTCCAGTTCATTCCGAATGCCGCCGATATAGCAAATGCCAAGCCCCATGGATTCAGCGGCAATGCTCATATTTTGCGCTGCCAGCGCCGCATCAATCAAGCTAACCATAAACATTTCTGTATTCTCGAGCAGCTCAGAAATATGTTCACCTTTTTCCTCAGCCAGTTTTTGATGGCGGTACAAATCCGCACAAAATACAAAAAAGTGTCCGTTCTTCTCAACGTAAGGCTGATTCCCAGCAAGCACGGACAGCTCACGTTTTTTCTCAGGATCAGAAACCCCGATAATCGAATATGCCTGCACATAGCTGGATGTAGACGCAGCCTGCGCACTTTTCACTAATGTATCAATTTCTTCAGCTGTCAAAAGCTGATCAGTAAAAGACCGGATTGACCGATGATTCAAAATGGTTTCGATTGTGTTATTCATCACAAAAACCTCCTTATCACTTTTTATCATATCCGAAAAAAAGTGATCTCAAAAGCGAAATGCTCTGCACAAAAAAAGACAGCCTCTGTAAAGGCTGTCTGCATATTAAGAATTAAAAAGATAACTTCTGTATTTCGTCAGCTGCACACTTGCATTATATACAATCCCAAATCCGATTAACGTGGAAAGTGTCGAGCTTCCCCCATAGCTGACAAACAGTAGCGGAATCCCGGTAACAGGCATAATGCCGATGTTCATTCCGATATTCTGGAATGTGTGGATCACAATTAACGCCGTATAGCCAACGCAAAAGAAAGAAGCGAAACGGTTAAACGGATGTATTTTGTCTATCAGAACAACAAGCCTGTAGATTAAAAAGAAGAACATGATGACAACAATTGCACAGCCTATAAAGCCAAATGACTCACCTATTATAGAAAAGATAAAGTCAGTCGTACTCTCTGGAACATAAACCTTCAAATTAGAAATACCATTACCTAAAATACCACCAGATCCTATTGCCATGATGGCCTGGTCAACTTGCCAGCTGTCATTTGAATCTTCCTGTGTCTCATTTGAAGCAGACACCCAAGAAGTGACCCGCTTAATTTGATAATCCTGTATTCCAACTGATTTAGCAACGTCAGGAAAGTTTATCATTACTAATAAAATTAATGAAATGAGTAAGATACCTGAACCAGCTATGATCGCAATCAATTTCCAATTTATACCTGACATAAAAACCATTACAAGAACGATAAACATACATATTCCCGCAGTCCCAGCATCCTGCATCAGGATAAGACCTACAGGAATAACTGCGACACCCGCAATCTTTAATAACAAGTGGATATCATCCCTAAGCGTCCGAACTCCTTTAGGATTAGCTTTTCCAATAACTGAAGCAAGCATCATAATCAAACCAACCTTCATAAACTCTGACGGCTGTATTGTTATTCTACCGATCCTAAACCAACTTTTTGCCCCTTTAATAACAGGTGCAATAGACTCGGGACTGATTTTAAGAATAATCAAAGATAAAATACCAATGATAAAAATATATAAACTTAACTTTTCAAGCTGTTCTAAATCAAAGTACAAAAGAACTGTAATGGCAACAGCCCCCAAAAAATAAAACACAATTTGCTGAATCCAATCCGTGTTCCCATACTGCCCAAACTGACCGGCAGCATAAATTGATACTACGCTTATAATAAAAAACACACCAAATATAAAAATCAAATCCCCCTGGTAAAAGGGGCTTTGCTGTTTCTTATATCGACTCATTCTATCCCGCCTTACATTTTCATCGGAAAATCACTAATGTTTATTATACATGAACCACGTTCAAGATGACACGTGAAGCTCGCTTCCTTTTATGTTTTTTCAGCATTTGCGGTGCTTTTTCAGCTACACGAAATATGACGTATCATAAACCGAAATGTTTCGATTGACACAAAACTTTTCAAATGAAAAAAACGCCATACCAAAAGAATTTGTTAAAAAACGAATGCGATAATGTGTTATGTTCCCAAATAATGTGATACCTCATAAGAAACAGCTAAAAATTCAGAGCCCCATGCCCATACATTCTCCTAGCACATTAAACGAAAAAATAAGACGATAGATCCAGTCCATTTCTGCAAAAACACGTATCAATTTCTGGAAAACATGGTATAATAATTGTAACAGAATGTTCAAAAAACAATCACAAAACAGACACAACTCAGTTCCTCTATTTCATTTTTGTAAACGTTATCACAAAATGAAAGGAGACGGGTATGATGGACATGTTTTTTGCTTACTTATTGGTTGCCAGCGCAACGCCTCTCTTTATTTGGCTTGATAACAAAAAAGTCGCACTCTCAGCTATTCCGCCAATCATCTTAATGTGGGTATTCTTCTTCTTTTACGCAACAGAAAGCCTTTCTCCACTTGGACACACTCTCATGATTATCTTGTTTGCCGTCAACGTCATTGTCGCTCATATCGCCGCATTTATCATTTACGGCCTTCCGTATCTTCGCAGAAAGCGAAGCAGCTGAAGACAGCAAAAAACCCTCTTCCAATGAAGAGGGTTTTTGTATTATTCGTTATGGCCTGAATGCTCTGAGTGTTCAGCGCCTCCAGGAGGATTTCCGTCCATATGGTCACCATGGTGATAGTGAGCCGCGAAAATCCAGATGGATCCAAGCACGATAACGATCGCGCCAAAGAATCCGAACAGCGTGTTTCCGACTTGGATCGTGCCGTTTTCGCTCTCTGTCATATGCATGAACATGAGAAGCTGCAGCGCCGCCTGAATGAAGGCGAAGCCGAAGATAATCCAAAGTTTTGCTGATGAGCTCAGGTCAGTATACACTGCAACCCATAGAGCCAGCAGGGTCAAGACGATAGACAGGATAAAACCTACAATGTGTTTCCATGGAAAGTGACTGTGTTCAGCAGATTTGTTTGCCATTTTACAGACCCCCCAATCCCATGAGATAGACACCTGTAAAGATGAAAATCCATACAACATCTAAGAAGTGCCAATACAAGCTTGAGATAAAGATTTTAGATGAAGTTTGCGGAGTTAAGCCGCGTTTCTTCAACTGAATCAGAATTCCTGTGATCCAGAAAATCCCGATTGTTACGTGAGTTCCGTGAGTTCCAAGTAAAACAAAGAATCCAGACCAGAACGCACTTGTACTGAGAGCCGCTCCTTCATGTACATAGTGAACAAACTCGTTGATCTCGCATCCGACGAAGCCGGCACCGAGAAGAAGAGTGATAATTGTCCAAATGACTACGCCTTTTAAACTTCCACGGCGCATTTCATGAACAGCGATCCCGCAGGTAAAGCTGCTGATCAGCAGCAAGAACGTCATAATCATTACCAGATTGACTTCAAATAGTTCGTCTGGCAAGACACCTCCAGCTGTTCTGTTTTTAAGAACGAAGAAGGTTGCAAATAGTGTTGAGAACAACACAATTTCTGCCCCTAAAAAGATCCAAAACCCGAGAATATTAAGTCTGCCGGTTTCAGATTGATATTCCATAGGCGCGTTAGAATTGCCGTGTTCTGCATGTTCCATAACTCACGCCTCCTTATTCGGAAATCTTTCTTTCCGTCTCTTTTATTTCATCAACACTAATGTAGTAGCCGTTGTCGTATTCGAATGAACGCAGAACCATGCAGAGCAGGACTCCGATCAATCCGACTACGCCCATCCAGTACCATTCAAAGACAAGTCCAAAGCCTGCAAGACCGAAGGCAACAGACATAAAGAACGGTCTGCCTGAGTTGCTTGGCATATGGATTTTCTTGAATTTACTTTCAGGGTATAATTCAGTTTTTTCTTCTTTCATATGCAGGAATGCATCTTGAGATTTGACTTCAGGAAGCACCGCAAAGTTGTAATGCGGCGGAATCGCAGAAGAAGTCGCCCAATCAAGCGTACGTCCCACACCCCATGAATCTCCGCTGATTTCACGAGTAGAGTAACGGAAGCTGTAGTAGATGTTATAGCAAAGGATTAAGAATCCTACACCCATCATGAAAGCTCCGACTGTTGAGATAAAGTTCAATGTTGTCCAGCCGTCATTCGGTCCGTATGTGTAAATACGGCGAGGCATGCCTTGAAGCCCCAAGAAATATTGCGGGAAGAAACAAATATTGAACCCGATCATAAAGATCCAGAAGAACCATTTTCCGATTCTTTCGTTCAGCTTGTGGCCGAACATTTTTGGATACCAGAAAATAAATCCGGCGAAACAAGCAAATACAGTACCCGCGATCAGCACATAGTGGAAGTGAGATACAAGGAAGTACGTATTATGGTATTGATAATCCGCTGCTGCCATCGCAAGCATAACCCCTGTAACCCCGCCGATAACGAAGTTAGGAATGAACGCAAGCGCCCACAGCATAGGTGTTGTAAAGCTGATTCGGCCTTTATACATTGTAAAGAGCCAGTTAAAGATTTTAACCCCGGTTGGGATTGAGATTGCCATTGTCGTAATTGAGAAGAATGAGTTAACGGACGCACTGTTCCCCATTGTGAAGAAGTGGTGAGTCCAAACTAAGAAACTCAATACAGAGATGGCGATAATAGAACCAACCATCGCTTTGTAACCAAACAATTGTTTTCTTGCAAAGCTTGAGATGATTTCTGAGAAAATACCAAACGCCGGAAGAATAACGATATATACTTCAGGATGTCCCCAAATCCAGAACAAGTTAGCCCAAAGCATCGGCATACCGCCTGCTTCCAATGTGAAAAAGTGAGCGCCGAACAAACGATCAAATGATAAAAGTGCTAATGCTACTGTAAGTACAGGGAACGCAAACACGATAATAACCATTGTGATCAGTGTTGTCCATGTGAACATTGGCATACGCATTAATGTCATGCCTTTTGTTCTCATTTTTAAGATTGTTACCATAAAGTTGATCCCTGTCATCAGGGTACCGATACCGGCAATCTGAAGTCCGAGGAGGTAGTAGTTCTCACCCGGCCCAGGGCTCATGTCGTTACTTGCAAGCGGCATATAACTCGTCCAGCCTGCGTTCGGAGAACCTCCGATAACGAAAGAAATATTGAAAAGCATCGCCCCTACAAAGAACGTCCAGAAGCTCAGGTTGTTCAAGTAAGGGAACGCAACGTCGCGGGCACCGATTTGAAGAGGCACAACAACGTTAATAAGACCGATTAAGAACGGCATCGCCATGAAGATGATCATGATTGTACCGTGAGTTGTAAAAATTTCATTATAGTGGTTTGAGTCTAAAAAACTGTTATTCGGAAGCGCTAGCTGGGCACGCATCATCAGACCGTCGACACCGCCGCGGAATAACATAATTACAGCAGATATAATGTACATGATTCCGAGTTTTTTATGGTCAACAGTAGTTATCCATTCAGACCACAGCCATTTCCACTTTTTGAAGTAAGTCAGTACAAAAATAATGGCAATGGTTGAAAGCGCAATGGAAACTTGTGCGCCCAGAATTAATGGGTCACCAGTTACGAAAAATTCGTCCCATTTGAATTTCATGCAGGCTTCCTCCTTTCCTGATCAATATCATTCTTCTGTATCATCAGACTTCTTAAATTCGTTTTTCTTTACGTTTTCAAACGGATCTGTTTTAGAGTGCGGTGAAACGGCTTGATAGCCAAGGCGTTTGCGCGCCTCCATCGCGTACTCAGCGTCTTGTCCGTGATCAACGTATTTCAAGTGAGTAGAAGAGAACGTTAATTCGTCCACATTTTCAGGAAGCATCAATTCATCATACTTCTCTTTTGTCAGCTTAGGAGCCTCGTTCTGAGTCTTTTTCACCCAGCTGTTAAAGTCTTTTTCTGTAACTGCATTCACATCAAACTCTTGGTCTGCAAAATGTTCACCTGTGAAGTTCGCGTTGCGGCCTTCGTAAGTACCCACTTTGTCAGCCTGTAAGTATTGATCCATCAGCATTCCTGCCATCGCATATTTTTGCCCTCCAAGCTGAGGAATCCATAGCGAAGCCATTGAATCTGCAGATGAGATTTTGAACAAGATCGGGCGGTCGACAGGAATGTTTAAGTAGTTGACCGTTTCAATATCCTGTTCAGGGTAGCTGAATACCCATTTCCAGTCTACCGAAGTAGCATAAACAACAAGAGGCTCTTTATCTTTTGTTGCTTCAGGAGCTTTTTCTAACGAATATATCGTCTGTACTGTTGGCACAGAAAGTGCAATGACGATTAAAATTGGGATCACTGTCCAGACTACTTCTAAAAACGTGTTACCGTGAATTTCTGGGTTATAAGATCCATTATCTTTGCCTTTACGGTCGCGGTATTTTACTAAAATAATGGTAAATAGAACAAAGACGACCCCGACGATAAACAGCATAAATCCGATAGATAACAGGATTAAATCACTTTGCTGTTCAGCTACAGGTCCTTTCGGATCTAGTACTGAAGCATTGCTGCATCCCCCAAGGACGAAAACCACAGTTAACAGCGCTAATACAAGCAACGGTTTTAATGCTCTGAACAAGAAGATCACCATCCTTCCTATTGATGTAATAAATCTGAAGTGCATACTTCCTCAAAATCTTTTCTCTACTTTGTTATGCTATCAAAAACTTCACTTATTAGCTTTATTTTTTTATAAACTTCATCCCATTTTCGCTTAAATGTCATAAAATCGACAAAAATTGCTCCAACTTTATTCACATCTATCGCTTAAGATGAAAAGTTTCTAGTTATTTCCGCATATAAGTAAAGAAAAGATGATGAAGAACTAATTCTGACAAATAAAGGTTTACCACAATAAAAAACTTAGGTCAATCAAAAATTTCATTTTGTTAAACTTTCTAGATAGGAATTATTTTTTCCTTGTCTAGCATCTTTTAACACGGTTACCATTTTAACGCATCAAATATTGAAAGAAAAGGCGCAATGAAGAGCCAATATGCTCTGAATCGTCCGTATTTTTTAATGAGAGCATCCAGTTGTTTATCTTATACAAAAAAGAGGAATGATATAAGCAAATAAATAAAAAATAGGATGTGTTGCATGATGAGTTTTCTTATTTCACTTATCGTCGCTATTATTATCGGATGGCTTGGAAGCCTGTTTGTAAAAGGAGATATGCCCGGAGGAATTATCGGGTCTATGATCGCAGGTCTTATTGGCGCCTGGATCGGACACGGGCTGCTTGGAACATGGGGGCCGCACCTAGCCGGATTTGCCATTATTCCAGCGGTAATCGGCGCAGCCATTGTTGTCTTTCTAGTAAGCCTGTTAACCAGAAAAAGAGGATAAAAGCAGCAGCACCCAAAGCGTCAGCGCTTTGGGTGTTTGTTTTGCCATAAAAATCGAAAAAGCCTCAACCCTAGCGGTTGAGGCTTTTGACTGGTTTGGCGCCCAACTGGTCGATAAACCTTCTGAAGGCCTGTTTTCCTTCCGTTGTCTGTTTAAACACACCGGCATGTTCAAGAATGCGAGCGAATACATGTCCCAGCTCTTCTTTTATGACTAGATCTGCATTCTCTTTTGTTATGGTTCTTTTTTCCATCATCCGAATAGCCCACTCACTATGTTTTGCCGTGAGCGGATTTTGTTCTAAGGCTGTTTTTGGATCAGCAGAGCATAGCGCCGCTGCCGTTTCTTTCATTTCCTCCTGTAAGCGGCCCGGCAATATCGCCAATCCCATGACCTCAATCAGGCCGATATTTTCTTTTTTAATATGGTGAACTTCCTTATGGGGATGAAATATTCCTAATGTATGCTCCTCATCCGTCCGGTTGTTCCTCAGTACGATATCGAGTTCGTACAAGTCTCCCCTGCGCCGCGCAATCGGTGTGACCGTATTATGGGGCGTATCGCCTGTATAGGCGGCAATGCCGGCTTTTTCATCGGAATACGTCTGCCACGTGCGGAAAATATGGTCAGCAGCTTCGGCGACATGACCCGGTTCGTCTCCTTGGAGCCTGAGCACAGACATCGGCCACTTCACTAAGCCCAGCGACACACCGGGATAATCATTTAATTCATAAACGTCTTCTGCTTCTGCACGTGCCATTGGAAAATCATGCGCGCCGCCTTGGAAATGATCATGGCTTAGGATGCTGCCGCCGACAATCGGCAGATCCGCGTTTGAACCGATAAAATAATGCGGATACTGCCCGAGAAATGACAGCAGCCTTTCAAATGTTTTTTTGCTGATCTCCATCGGTTCATGTTCACCTTTTAAGACAATGCAGTGCTCCGGATAATAGACATATGGCGAGAATTGCAGGAACCATTGTTCGTCCTCAAGGGTGACCGGAATGATTCTGTGATTTTGCCGGGCTGGATGATTCACGCTTCCCTCGAACCCGACATTTTCTTTACACAGCAAACACATCGGATAATTTGTCTGTTCCTGCTCTTTTGCAGCCGCAATCGCTTTCGGGTCCTTTTCAGGCTTTGATAGGTTAATGGTCATTTCCAGTTCGCCATATTCGGTCGGCACCGTCCAATGAACATTTTTGGCGATTCTGTCAGTCCGTATATAATAGACATCCTCTGAATATTGATAGAATTCCTTTGTCGCCTGTTTTGGGCCGTATAATGCTTTTGTCTCTTCAAATTTGCGAATGACCTCTGACGGAGCAGGTACAAAACAGCCCATCAGCTTTGCGCTGAGCAGGTCACGGTACGTATCTGTATCCGCTTCCATTCGGCCGGTTTCGGCAGCCCATTTATAGATGGGAGCGAGCAAGTCCGGCAGGCTTTGTGACTGCTTGATGCAGATGCCGGAGACCGGCTCGGGATGTGTGATGCCCAGCGCTTCATAAAGGCGGTTTCTCGTATATTCCCGATCCCAGATCGAAATCAATTTTCGTTCCAGGCCATACTCAAGCAGCTGTTCCAGATGTTCAATAATACTCATATGTCACTCCCCCTTTAGTTCTCTCGCTCCCTCTCCGATATCCGCGACATAAAAATCCGCTCGGAGCCCTGTTTTTTCTTGATATCTGTCTCCAACCTTCTGAATAAAATCATCAACGAACTCATCTTTTACTATGCTGATGGTGCATCCGCCAAAGCCTGCTCCCGTCATTCTTGATCCAATTACACCTTCGTGATCCCATGCCGCAAACACAAGCTCATCAAGTTCAGGGCATGTTACTTCATAGTCATCCTTCAATGAAAGGTGGGATTCCTTCATTAACTGCCCGATTTCATCTATATTATTCTCTTTGAACATATGGGCCGTCTTAATAGCACGATGATTTTCGTATACAGCGTGCTTTGCCCGGCGTCTGTTCGTTTCATTTTGGATCAGGCTGGAATGCGCATCGAAATCAGAAGGCTTGATGTCGCCCAGTGCGGCAATATCGAGGCCTTTTTTCAAATCAAGCAATGCATCATTGCATTCTTGGCGTCTCGTATTATAGCTTGAGTCAGCCAATGTCCTTTTTTTGTTCGTGTTCGCGATGACCAGCGCGAGGCCTGAGACATTGAGTTTGCTATATTCATAGTCAAGCGTGTCGCAGTTCAGCAGCATCGCATGATGTTTTTTCCCCATTCCAATTGCAAATTGGTCCATAATTCCGCAATTGACGCCGATAAAATGGTTTTCCGCATGCTGCGCCATTTTCACAAGCTCAAGCGCATCTACTTCAGGATGAAAATAGCTTCGGAGCACGACCCCCATCAGCAGTTCAATAGAAGCGGAAGACGACAGCCCCGCCCCGTTTGGAATATTCCCTGAAAATACAATGTCAAAGCCATGGGGAACTGCATATCCCCTCTGTTGAAATTCATAAATCACGCCTTTTGGGTAGTTCGCCCAGTCGTCTTCTTTTTGATAGCGAATGTCGTCAAGGCTGCATTCCTTGATGCCTGCGTTTCTAAAGTTATCTGAATACATCCGGACAAGCCCGTCGTTTCTTTCTGCAACAGCAGCATATGTACCCATTGTCAGCGCGCACGGAAATACATGCCCGCCGTTATAGTCTGTATGTTCTCCAATCAGATTCACTCTTCCAGGTGCGAAAAAAAACCGTAACCCCTCTTTTTCTCCGAATACACTTGCAAATATCCCCTTTAGCTCTTCCCGCATGTGCAATCACCTTTCTGGTTTTTATTTTTTATTCCCCTTATTTCTTCATAGAAAACGGCAGATCATATGCTGCAGTCCTCTCATACCCCTTCTTCTTTTGTTTTTTTAAAGACGAGCCATTTGCTCGCAACATAGTTGACGACAACAATGACCGCGTTGTCGAGTATTTTGGCCAAGGTTTCATTTGTATTGAACTGGCCGACAAGAATGATCATCATGCCTAAATCTATGCCGAGAGACAGGACCCGAACGCTGAAAAAAGCAGTGAGCTCTTTCAGCAGGCTCTGCAGATCATGTGTTTTTTGCTGAAACACATATAATTTATTTGTTATGTAAGCAAACAGCACGGACAAAATCCAAGCGGCAACAGTGGCGGCTTTGTAATCCACATTCATGATCTCTACCAATATATAAAAGCTGGCGATATTCACAATGGTTGTGAAAACCCCCATAATGATATACATAATTATTTCTCTATACTTCACTGATGTTCCTCGCTTTCTGAAAAACTTTTCAAAATTCTTGGCGTCTCGTGCTCTCTGTCTAAAGTAAAAAATACCGAGAGTGCGTCTAAAAAGCTGCGGAAGGTGGCTGGCTGGCCCAATACATATGATTGTTTGATGATTCCGTCGAGGACTGCACATATTATTTTAGCCGTATATTCAGGATCAATACAGGCGTCAATCAGCTTTCTCTCCTTCAGCCACTTAATATATAACACATTTTCTTCCACCCACAATTCGTACAGCCGGACATAGGCCTTGCATTTCTTTAAGACTTTATATGTCGGCATGTTCATGGCAAACGAGGTGATGTCCCACGACGGCTTATTTATGTAATAGGAATAAAGCAGTTCTGCAGCGTGTTTTGCAGCCTCGTCCAATGTCAGCGATTTCACTGACTCCCGCTCCATTTGATCAAGATACCCTATAATGATCTTTTTTTTCATCTGACGTTTTTCGAGAAGGTACAGCAGAAAATCGTCCTTGCTGACAAAATGAACATAAAATGCTCCTTTGCTGTACCCGGCGGCTCTGCTGATATCTTCTACAGAAACCGGATCATACGCTCGGTCAATCAACAAATTCACGCCAGCGTCTATAAAACTTTCAAATGTTGCTTCTCTTTTAATTTGAAATTTGTTTTTTTTCATATTTTTCTCCTGGCGGTAATGATTACCCTTATCTTACACCGGATCAATCTTTAGCGGTATTTATTTCTTTGAACGGTTATGCTATTCGGTTTCCCAGGGGTCATTTTTAATAGGCTAAATGATTTATTTTCATTTACATACTATCCAGTCAGTATTTAATTGTTTATTATTATAAATAAGGTCCATTGGTTATATTAGTCATTTTTTTAGGGAATAGGTAGGTGGTTTTTCCTTCAGTTTGTGAACACCGAGCAACTATGTGTGAAATTTGTTGTACTCGCCTCATCATCGCGCTGGCTTGTCTTTTATTGCCCGCATGTTGCAGGAAAACATTTTATACAATTGGAGGTTACTATGAAAACTCATGTTAAAAAAGATTTGGACAAAGGTTGGCATATGTTAATTCAAGAAGCTAGATCCATTGGATTAGGCATTCATGATGTGAGGCAGTTTTTAGAATCTGAGACAGCATCGAGAAAGAAAAACCACAAAAAAACCGTCCGGCAAGACTAGTCCGAACAGGCGGATCTATTTACCTCTGGCTTTTCTATCACCTGATCTGAGTTTTCACCATATCCTCTATTCAAAAGCAAATCGCTGCGCTGAGCTTGAGGACAAACGGTGTGTCAGCTAACTACGACAGACAGCCGGTGATGCGATCACCTCTTGGCACATGCATTGTCATAAAGAGGTGATGCGAACATGATAACCGTGCTCTGGTAAACAGCAGCTTTGCTGAGAACAAGCTGCATTCGGTGAGGTTTTGAAAGCAAACTCGTTTATACACGGCCGAGCTTGAAAACCTTCGCCTGTCTTTAGACCACTGTGTTCACCTCTTCACGACTTCCTTCTTTTTTCATCCTCCAGATATTGTTCAACGCATAAATCGGACTTTCAGTACATACCTATTGGTGTACCTTTTTGCTTACGTTTAGCGAATAAAAGGAGGAAAGCCATGTACAAAGCTGATTATAAACAGATTGCTGCAACGCCGTCTTTTCAAGCTTTTTTAAAGCAGAAACGCGCTTTTATTGTTCCTTCTGCGATTTTCTTTTTTGTTTTTTATTTTTCACTCCCTGTTTTGACATCTTATTTCACCTTTTTGAATGCACCGGCCATTGGAGCTGTTTCATGGGCTTGGCTGTTCGCCATCGCCCAATTCGCTATGACCTGGATACTGAGTACTGTGTATTCCCGGAGAGCCGCCCATTTCGATAATTATGTAAGCGCTTTAAAAGAGGATCTGAAGGGTGAACAGACATGAATATGACTGCTTTTTTATTATTTTTGGCGATTGTTGGCCTGACGCTTATTATCACGTATTTTGCCGCGAAGCGGACGAAAACGACGAGTGAGTTTTATACGGCGGGCGGCGGGCTCACCGGCGTTCAGAATGGACTGGCAATTGCCGGTGACTACATGTCTGCCGCCTCGTTTCTCGGGATTGCCGGAATGATTGCGTTATATGGATTTGATGGCTTCTTTTACAGCATCGGTTTTCTGGTGGCTTATCTCGTTGTCTTGTACATCGTGGCGGAGCCGCTTCGGAATCTTGGAAAGTACACGATGGCAGACATGATTGCCGCTCGCTTTAAAGAAAAGAAAATCCGCGGTGTCGCGGCTCTCAATACCATTGCCATCTCTACTTTTTATATGATCGCCCAGCTCGTGGGGGCGGGCGCGCTGATCAAACTGCTTCTAGGGCTGGATTATACCGCGGCTGTCCTCATCGTCGGAGTGCTGATGACCATTTATGTCGTGTTTGGCGGCATGATCGCGACAAGCTGGGTTCAAATTATTAAAGCCGTTTTGCTGATGGCCGGCACACTCGTGATTTCGATTATCGTGTTTTCGAAATTCGGCTTTAGCCTTAATACCATGTTTGAACAGATGAAAACGGCTACTCCGCTTGGCGCTGATTTTATGAATCCCGGAAATAAATACAAGGTGCCGCTTGAGACCTTGTCGTTAAACTTGGCACTCGTGCTGGGAACCGCCGGGCTTCCGCATATATTGATCCGGTTTTATACCGTTAAGGATGCCAAGACGGCCCGTACATCCGTTGTGTCAGCGACATGGATTATCGGTGTGTTTTACATTATGACGGTGTTTCTCGGCTTTGGTGCCGCGGCATTTGTCGGTTTTGACGCGATTACGGCGGCTGATCAAGCGGGAAATATGGCGGCTCCGCTTTTAGCAAAAGCGCTCGGAGGAGACTTTCTGTTCGCGTTTGTATCAGCCATCGCCTTTGCCACCATTTTGGCTGTCGTGACAGGGTTGGTGCTGTCTGCCGCCTCAGCATTTGCCCATGATATTTACAGCCAGATCATCAGAAAGGGAGAAGCAACTGAAAAAGAACAGATGAAAGCGGCCAGATGGGCTTCTGTCGCCGTGTCAGTACTCTCGATTCTCCTTGCGATTTTTGCACAATCCTTAAATGTGGCGTTCCTTGTTGCACTCGCGTTTGCGGTAGCCGCCAGCGCAAACCTTCCGCTGATTGTGTTTACAGTCTTCTGGAAACGATTCAATGCCTCAGGCGCTTTATGGGGCAGCCTGACAGGCCTGATCAGCGCGCTTGTGCTGGTGTCGATGAGCCCTAGTGTGTGGGACCCGGCCGGAGGTGCTATTTTTACCGGTGATCCGCTCATTCCGCTGTCTAATCCAGGAATTATTTCCATCCCGCTCGGCTTTCTCGGCGCGTGGCTCGGAACGGTGCTGTCGTCTGATAAAACAATTGATGAAGATACGTTTGCAGAAATACAGGTGAAGGCGCATACTGGCGTCCATATGGAACAGGAATAAAAAAAGCTCTCTTTATAGAGAGCTTTTTCCTTACTTTTTCTTCTGCTCGTCAGAAATCGCTTTTTCAAATACATCCTTGCCGGCAGCACCCGGAATTACAGTGTCACCGATAATAAAGGTTGGAACGGCTGTGATGTCAGCCTCTTCATAGGCGTGCTTCAAGGCTTGGCGCTGCACGTCCTGATATGTTCTTGTTTCCAGTGCTGATTTGAATGATGCACCGTCTAATCCCACTTCCTCGGCGAGCTTCGTCAAGATGTCAATATCGCCAATATTTTGGCCCTCCTGGAAAAACGCCTGAAAGACACGGGTGTTGTATTCATGTCCTTTATTGTATTCCTTCGCAAAATGGAAGCCTTCAAACGCGAGGTCTGTATACGGATGAGGCGAGACGTTTGGAAAATTGATCTCGACTCCTAATTTCTCCGCCATTGGCTGAATTGATGTCTGCCACATGTACTGTTTGGAAGGATCATTGACCGGATCAAGCTGAGGAGATGGGCTTGGGCGCAGTTCAAACGGCATCCACTCGACTTCAACATCCTTTCCTTTTATCGCTTCTTCAAAAGCGGCTTTTCCAACAAAACAAAATGGGCAGACGTAATCTGAATAAACTTTAATGTGTACTGTCATGATAATCTCCTTTCGTATAAATTGATTTTAAACTGTAACAATTAAAGTTACAACTGTTTTTTAAATAAAGAAGCCGATTTAGGCTTCTTTTATGATTCCAGCAAACGCTGGGCAATATATTCTCCTTTTTTGCAGCCGCCTGGGCATGCATATAAAGCAGAACCGATTGTTTGTGTATATTCGTTTAACGCATCCTTTGCTGAAAGAGCCTTCAGCATCGGGATAAACTGATTGTCGGGATTTTTTTGAAAACTGATAAACAGGAGACCTGCATCCATATAGCCGGTTTTCGGATCAAGTCCTTCTGTGTAAGAGAAAGCTCTTCGCAAAATTTGTTTTCCCGTAGATTTCGCTAGACTGACGTGTGAATTAGACGGAATTTGATTCAGCTTCACGGGATCTGTTTCCTTTTTCTGTCCGAAAGGCGCCCCTGAGCTTTTTCTGCGGCCGAAGGTATCCTCTTGGTCCTTGAGGGAAGAGCGGTCCCATATCTCAAGGAACATTTTGATTTTCCGGAAAGCCATATAGGTGCCGCCCGTCATCCAGTCAGGCTCACCGGACTGAACCCACACGATCGAGTTCATCAAGCTGTCATCCTCCGTGCTCTGGTTGCCTGTTCCATCTTTAAACCCGAAGAGATTGCGCGGTGTTTCGCCATTTTTTCCTCCGCTTAAAAAGCCTTTGTTCACAAAGCGGACCTCACAAGTGCCGACCGCTTGATTTAGCAGGTTACGCAGCGCGTGAAACGCCACTTGCTCGTCGTCTGCACATACTTGAATGCAGATGTCCCCGCCTCCCTGCTTTTCATCCAGGTTGTCATTGGGCATCGCTGGAAGAGCGGCTAGGTGCTTCGGCTTTTTGCTTTTCAGCCCGAAGCGGTCCTTTCCATCTTTTTCAAAAAAGCCAGGCCCAAATCCAAATGTGACCGTTAAGTTGGAAGGGGATAAATCAGCAGACTCACCTGTATCCTGCGGCGGCAGATACTGATTTCTCTGCTCCGCTGACATTTTCTTGCCAGATGTCAGCATCTGTGTGAGACTTGTCCAGTTTCTAAATAACGTAATGATGTCGCTTTTGTCTTTTGCTGTTACATCCAGCGCAGCAAAATAGACATACGTTTGATGGGCAGTTGTGATTCCGGCCTGATGCTTTCCGTAAAACGGAACAATCTGCTCCTCCTCTTTTTCATCCTTTTTCGATGGCTTAGCCGCAGTCTGAACAAGCGGAGCGAGACCGCCGAGTCCGCTGGCACCGATCGCAACGGCTGCCCCCGCCATTGCCCCCCATTTTAAAATGTCCCGTCTGTGAATTTGTTCTGACTTTTTTTGTTCATCGCTCATGCTGTTACAAAACTCCTTTTATAGCACATTCGCAATCTTCGACATGGTTTCAGAAAGAGTCGTCAGCTTTGTGCTCAGCTCTCTGATTTGCTTTTCACTTAATTTATCATAAGACGTATAGGACTGATCATTTGTTTTGTATTTTGCCATTAAAACTTCAAATTCGCTGAACTCCGTATCCAGTTTTTCCGTCAAGTCGGAGTGATCTTTTACAAGCGCGCTTTTCACTGTTTGATAAACGGCTTCGGAGCCTTCCACATTTGCCATAAGGTCGACTAAATCGATTCGTGAGTAGCGCTCTTCTTCTCCCGTGATTTTCGAAATCCCGGCTTCGTTCAGAAGCTCCATCGCGCCTGCTACAATTTGTTCAGGTGTTAATTTCAGTGATTGAATTGAACCGTCAAGCTCTTTTACATCCTTGAGAAGCTGGTCAGCTGTTGCCTTTTCCCCGGAAATATCTTGATCCTTCCAAATGGCCTTCTCAAGCTTATGGAAGCCTGTCCATTTGTCTCCTTCTTCAACATCGTTTTCTCGAGCATCAATTTTCGGATCAAGATCTCCGAGGCTTTCAGCGATCGGTTCGATTCGCTCGTAATAAACACGCGCTTTCGCATATAACGTTTTGGACTTTTTGATATCGCCGGATTTCACAGCACCCGTAAATGCTTCAGTCGCTTTGACAAGCTGGTCACTCTGCTCTTTGACATAGCCTTTATACTCATCCGCTGCTTTTGCCAGCTGATCGCTAGCCTTTTTGCCGCTCTTCTTCGCTTCTGTCAGGTCTTCTAAGGACGCTTTCAGTGACTCGGATTCTGTCTTGATTTTTGCTGTATCCGGTTTGTCTTTTTGCGCTTCTGTGTAGATTGGCTGAAGATGCTTTTCGATTTCTGTATATTCGAATGGATAGTCGCTGCGAATATCGTTTTCAAAGGAAAGCCAGTAGCTGTTTAACTCTTTCCCCTTCTTTTCAATCTCTTTTTGGTCTCCTTTTTCCGCTGAGTCATTCAGCTTAGAAATGATGGTTTCCATTTTATTTACGGATGCGGTGATTTCTTTAGTGATCCCGCTTTTTTCAGATGAAGCTTTTTCTTTAGTTGAAGATGTGTCGTTGGCTCCGCAGCATGCGCACAGCGCAAGGATGCATCCGGCTGATACAGCGATTTTTGTGAAATTCATTTTGTCAGTTCCTTTCCGTTTGTAAAATGTTTTGCCGCTTCTGAAACAAGCGCAATCAGTAAAAAGAGGAAAATCAACATTTGCGGAATCGTGCTGTACACAGACGGATAAATTCCTAGCACCGATACAGACGGCAGCCAGCTTTCTGCATCAGACGGAAGAATGCCCGCCAGTTGAAGGCTGTGAACGCCGGTTCCGAGAAATTTCACGCACATATACAGGACAACCGCCATTGATAGAAGAAAAAACGGCTTCAATGGAATGCGCATTCCGAGCTTGATCATCAGAACACCGACGATGACGAGAACGATAAGCCCTGCGGCAGTTCCGCCGATCAGTTCAGTGAGCGGGAGCTTCCCGACAAGCCCGATGAAAAAGATGACCGTTTCGAGACCTTCTCTTACAACTGCCAGAAATGCAATGAGCGCAAAGGAAAGCAGGCTTCGTTTTTTTAGTGCCTGTGACTTCTGGATATTGATTTTTTCTCTCCATTTATCCATTGAGGCGTTTCTGTGCAACCACACCCCGACATACAAAAGCATGACAGCGGACAGTACGCCGGTGACGCCGCCAAGCAAGAAATTGTTTTCTCCGAATACACTGGAGGAGAACAGAACCGTGACACCGATGCCGGATGCTAAGGAAACAGCCATGCCGGCAGACGCTCCGCCCCAGATCCATGCCGAGGAGCGCGTGACCCGCGCTTTTTTTGTCATGGTTAATAGTGCTCCGATGACAAGGAGGGCCTCCATCCCTTCACGAATCGGGATCAGCGCCGCATCCCACCAGCTGTAGCTGCTTGAAGCGATCGGCTCGAGCAATTGAATCATTTCGTCAATTTGCTTTGATACCTTTTCGGGATGGCTGCCGATCTCCGCCTTCATCAGTGCCAGATTTTCCTCCGATGTCGTATAGGCTTCTTTCGATTGGGACACGACGTCTCCCTCTACGGCGAGCCAGGATGTAACTAAATTGTCGATTGCGGATGACGCTTCATCCAATTGCTTTTTTTCTATGAACTGTTTTGTGTCTTTCAAGCTTTGTATATAGGCTGTTAAGGACGCCCTTGATTGACCTGAGGATGTCTTTTTCAGCACGACAGCCTGCTGATAGGTTTCTAAATGAGACGCAAGCTCTTCAAGCTGTGTTTTGAGCTTGCCTGCGTCTTGATTGATAAAAGAAAGAGAAATCATCGCGATATTCGCGTCCATTTCACTGTGAGAAGAAAGGTTTTCTTTCTTAATAGAAGGTTCTTCTTTTTTCCACTTCGCTTTGAAGGTTTCAAACGTTTGTTGTGCCGAATCCATATCCCCGTCTTTTACGGATTTGATCATTTGCTTGTTTAATTGAATTAATGCGGCGATCGGATCATCTTCCGCATGTGCCGCAGAACCGAAAACCATCAACAAGCTGAATAGAATAAGTGCCAGCCCCCGAGCCATCATGTTCCTCCTATAATTGAAAATGATTATCATTGTATAACATAATCATAGCCAGTTCTTGTCCTTTGTCAATTAAAATTTGAAGGTCTGAAAACCTTGATGGACAGCAAAAAAGCTGTCCTTTTACAGAACAGCCTTTTGAAGGAAGATGAACGATTATCTTTCTGTTTTATATGTTTGAATTTCCTCACGAAACTTGCGTGCAGCACTCTCAGGATCTTCCGCCTGACTGATGGCGCTGATCATACTGACGCCATCGGCCCCCGCTTGGATAACAGGTGCGGCATTATCTATTGTGATGCCACCGATGCCGACAATTGGAATGCTGATGCCTTGGCGGCGCACTGCTTCAATAAGAGATACCCCTTGTACCGCTCTCGTATCTTTTTTCGTTTCAGTCGGATAGATCGGCCCAAGCCCGACATAATCGGCTCCGTCTTCTTCAGCTTGCTTCACCTCAGACATCGTATGGGCAGAAACGCCGAGAATCATATCACCTATGGCAGCTCTTACCTCTTTCGCATTTGCGTCTTCCTGGCCGATGTGGATACCGTCAGCTTTCAGCTTCAGAGCCAATTCCACATCATCATTGACAATGAACGGAATACCAGCTTCACGGCAAGCTGCCTGCGCTTTTTCAGCAAATTCAATCCGAGCCTCTCCTGTCAGCGCATCCCCGCCTTTTTCACGGAACTGGTACAGGGTGGCACCGCCTTTTAACGCTTTTTGTACAACTGTAACAGGATCGGCTTTCGTATTGTTTGACCCCATAATGAAGTAAACAGATAATAACTCTTTCATCATTTCCCGAGAAATACGAGTCATGAGACAGTCACCCTTTCTATAGCCGCCCATTCTTGGACGTCTTGTTCAGTAACAGTTGAAAGCTTGTTCAGCAATTCAATCTGAAAGCTTCCAGGGCCTTTGTCAGCCGTCTGCTGTGCGGCAAGCTGAGCGGCGACCCCATACGAAGAAATGGCCGCAATAGCAGCAAACAATGGATTTTCTTCCACAGCGCAAAACGCACCGACGACGGAAGTCAGCAGGCAACCGGCGCCTGTCACTTTTGTCAGCAGCTTGTGGCCGTTATGAAGGGTGTATACATGTGACGTGTCGGCTATGACATCAACTTCACCAGTTATCGCAATGACCGTGTTTAGCTTTTGTGCCGCCTGCTGAGCCAGCCGGATGATGTCGCCTCCGCCTTCACCCGCATCAACACCTTTGATCAGCCAATCGGTCACGCCGACGGTATGGGCAATTTCCGCCGCATTTCCTCTGATTGCAGCAAGGCGCACCTCACGAATGATGTCACGTGCCGATTCAGTGCGGAACGGTGTTGCTCCGGCACCGACAGGATCAAGAATGACGGGAACCCCATGTTCATTGGCTGATTTTCCCGCGATGATCATCGCTTCGACTGACTCCTTGCTCAGCGTCCCGATATTTAAAACGAGTGCACCCGCAATCTTCGCCATATCGGCGACCTCTTCTTTTGCGTACGCCATAACGGGCGATGCGCCGAGGGCGAGCAGGCCGTTTGCTGTGAAATTCGTTACGACATTGTTGGTTATGCTATGCACCAGTGGGCTATGCCGGCGGACAGCCGTAAGACATTTCGCTGCTGATTGTGCATCCATGTTTGCATCATCCTTTACTTTCTTTTTTCGGGTCCCATAAATACGATTTCGTATGTTCGAGCCAAGCTCTGGCGGCAAACGACAAGTACCTGTCCTTTCTCCAAATAATGGCGAGGTGCCAAGGGATGACCGGATCGACAAGCGGAATGACTTTCACTTTTTCCGGGTCAAGGCCGCGGCAGATCCGTTCCGGCAAAAGCCCGATCCCAAGGTTGGCTGATACCATCTCACTAATAAAATCCCATTGTGATGTTTCATAAATGATATGGGGCCGGAACCCAGCCTTGATACATTCCGTCATAATTCGGTTGTGCAGGACAAAATCCTCCCTGAAGAAAATAAAAGGCTCGTCCTTCAACTCACGCAGCTGACATTCTTTCTCATCAGCCAGCCGGTGGGACGGGTGAACGACAAGCATTAAGGTTTCTTTTACGATTGTAAACGAATGAAAGATATCTTCGTTTGCGGGAAGGACCACAACGCCTATATCAAGAGAGCCGTCCCCGACACCTTCTTGGACTTTTATAGAACCGTCTTCGACTAGCTGAAAGGTGACATTCGGATAGTTTTCACGGAAATCGCCGAGCACTCTCGGGAAAAACCCCGATCCGATCATCGGCGGCAGTCCAATCCGTACGTGCCCTTTCTTGACTTCCATAATATCATTTAATTCTGACGTCAGGTTTTGAAATGATTTAATGATTTCCTGCGCCTGCACATACATGCTATGGCCGGCATCAGTCAGTTCTACCTGCCTGCCGTTTCGGTAAAACAGTTCAATTCCGAGCTCTTCTTCTAAATTTTTGATCATTTTTGATATCGTCGGCTGAGAAACATAAAGGGATTGGGAAGCCTTCGTAAAACTTTTTAAACGGGCGACTTCCAAGAAATATGTTAAATGGCGGATATCCATGTGCTTCACCCTTTCTATAGACAAAAGGAATACTTCTTATTCTTAATATATATTTTACCTATAGCGAGACCTTATGTACAATAAGTATATAAGGGAGGCATCAATATGAAAAAACTGTTGCTAACCGTTATTCAAATCGCTCTGTTATTTATATTTGCTCGGCTGATTAATTGGGTGACAGCCCTTCTTCATATAAATATTCCCGGCAGTATAATAGGGATTGTGATTCTTTTCACATTATTGCACTTTAACATTATCAAGCTTGAATGGATAGAGCTTGGTGCAGCGTGGCTTCTCGGGGAGCTGCTTTTATTTTTTATCCCGTCTGCCGTCGGAGTGATTGAATACGGAGACATTATGTCGAAATTTGGTGTCAGCATTCTGCTTGTTGTCATCATCAGCACGTTTGTCGTGATGGTGTCTACAGGAACGCTTACACAACTCATTGCAAAGAGAAAGGAGAAAAAGCATACGTGTTCATCGGAATTGTAAGTTTGTTTTTAACGGTTTTGGTGTATTTAGGAGCAAAAAAGGTATATCAACGCTTTCCGCGTGTTTATACGTCGCCGCTATTGGTGACGCCCGCTGTGTTAGTCGGTCTGCTGCTGCTGGTGAATGTCCCGTACGAGTCCTATAATCTCGGCGGCGGATTGCTGACCGATATGCTACAGCCGGCCACCGTGGCATTCGCGATCCCGCTATATAAATATTTCCCTGTTTTAAAGAAATACGCAGTGGAAATTATTTTGAATGTGGCCGTCGGTTCATGCATCGCGATTATTTCTACCGCTCTTATTGCGAAATGGCTTCACCTCGGCACCGGCTTAATTGACAGCCTCGTCCCGAGATCAGTGACAACGCCGATCGCGATGAACGTATCTGAAATGATCGGCGGAATGCCTGCCGTCACAGCCGTGTTTGTGATTTTAACCGCTTTGCTCGGCACAGTGATCGGCCCGATGGTCATCCGCTATTTCCGTATTGATAACGAAATCGCTCGGGGCGTGCTGCTCGGCACAAGCGCACACGGAGCGGGAACGTCAAAGGCATTTGAGCTCAGCTCTGTGTCCGGCACGATTTCAAGCGTATCGATGATCTTAGCTGCGATTATGACGCTTTGCGCGGCGCCGTTTTTACTTTCATTTATGTAAAAAACTGTCCTCTCGAGGGCAGTTTTTTTATGTGCTTCCCCTTATTGAAAAGCTCGCAAATTACAATATAATGTAATTTGTGGATACCAAAGGAGGCACCTTGATGCACAACTTGCAGGTGAGACGGCATTATGCCGCGTTAAAAGGATTTTATTTGTTTGCTTTTCTCGGTACGGGCAGCATGATTCCCTTACTCAGTATGTATTTAACGAAGGAACAGCATTTAAGCGGATCACAGGTCGGCTTGATCATGTCGCTGGGCCCGATTGTGATGATTTTCTTTCAGCCGTTTTGGGGCATGCTCAGCGACTATACGCAAAAAACGAAAGGCCTGCTGGCGGTTTGCACATCAATCACAGGCATCATTGGATTAGCCTATATTGCATTTGACAGTTTCCCTCTGTTTATTTTGATTGCGGCCTGTTTTGCAGCCTTTCAAAGCACGATTATTCCACTTTCGGACAGCATTTCACTAAGGTACACACAAGAAACAAACGGCAATTATGGCGGAATCCGCCTGTTTGGTTCTCTCGGCTTCGGTGTCGCGGTGTTTGCCATGGGACAGGTGACGAACCAGCTGTACCCCATTCACGTGATCTTTATCTTTGGCTGTGCCTTTCTATGCATTGCTGCCATATTGGCTTCACAAATGCCCGGCCAGCAGAAAACAAAAACAAAGGTCAATATCCGCAAAGGATTCCGGGAGCTTATCAGCAACAAAACCTTCCTCATCTTTATGATCATCACTTTTACGACATTTGCTCCAAACTTAGCGAACAATACGTATTTCAGTCTTTTTCTGGACAAAAGCGGCGCATCTCTCTCCGCTATCGGCATTTTATTTTTCATCGGCGTGATTTCAGAAATACCATTTATGCGGTTTGCCCAAACATTTATAGATAAAATGGGGCTGCTCAACGTCATTATGCTGTCAGGCGGAGTCTCATTATTCAGGTGGGCGCTCTATTTCACGGCGCCTTCACTATGGATCATATATGCGACGGTCTTTCTTCAGGGAGTGGCCATCGGTTTATTTATCCCGGCGGCGCTTCAATATGTGAAAAAGATTACCCCAAGACACGTTGAAGCGACGGCGCTGACCATGTACGCCGCCATTGGCAACGGGTTCGGCAACTGGTTCTGCACATTTGCAGGCGGGTACATTTTTGACTACGTGTCGATTTTCGCGGTCTACTTGCTTTTTGGCATTCTGAGCATAGCAGGCTTTGGCCTGACATTATATTTAATGAAGGCTGAAAAAAACAAACATACACTTCATCAGCCGGCTGTTACTTTTAAACCATAATGACTATAATGAACAAAAGAAAGGATGTGCGTTATGAACGGGCAAGAGCGAAACAGCATTTCGAAAGGGTTGCAGGTTGATATTGTATTGAAAGCAGATCAAAAAACAGGAAAACTGACGAGAGGGACAGTGAAGGATATTTTGACGAAATCAAACTTTCATCCGCATGGCATTAAAGTCCGTCTTGAAGATGGCCGCATTGGCCGCGTCCAGCAGATCATTTCTACATAAAAAAAGCTGCCCCTGAACAGGGCAGCTTTTTCATTATTTTTTCTTCAGAAGGACCACTTTCAGGTAGTTGCCTTCCGGAAATGCCGAAATCGTTTTGAAATCCTCCGGCAGCGTAAATTCCTCAATGATGGTGTAGCGTTCGTTTGTTTCTTTAAATGCGGCATCGATAAAGCCTTTGAATTTCTTCATGCCAAAGGCGCTGCTGTTTGTAGAGGCAACAATGACACCCTTGTCAGCAGTGATGGCGATCGTTTCCTTCAGCAGGTTTTTATAATCCTTGGCCGCGCTGAAGGTGCGTTTTTTTGTGCGCGCAAAGGAAGGCGGATCGAGAATAATCAGATCAAAGCGCAAATCCTTTTTTGCAGCATATGAAAAATAGTTAAACACGTCCATCACTTTAATGTCGTGCGCTTCGTAATCCAGCTTGTTCACGCTGAATTGCTCGATCGTTTTGGCCAGACTTCGGTTTGCCACGTCGACGCTTGTTGTTTTCTCCGCTCCGCCAAGCGCCGCTGCCACGGAGAATGCACCCGTATAAGAAAATGTATTTAAAACGTTTTTCCCTTTTGCATAGCGGTCTCTGATCGCCTTGCGCACATGTCTCTGATCCAAAAAGATGCCCGTCATGGCGCCTTCATTCAGATCCACCGCGTATTGAATGCCATTCTCCTGGATGATGATCGGGAACTCGCCCCTTCTCCCTTTCACGAAGTCATCATCTTCAACGTATTGTCCAGCCGTGTCGAAGCGTTTCTTCTCGTAAATCGCTTTATAATCAAGATCCATCTCATCCAATGCGGAAATCAGCATGTCTTTAAAGGTGTAAACCCCCTTGCTGTACCATTGAATCAGCAGGTAGCCGTCATAATAGTCGATGGTGACGCCGCCGACACCGTCGCCCTCACCGTTGAACAGGCGGAAAGCTGTTGTATCTTGAGCCTCAAATAGTTTGGCGCGCGCTTGGGCCGCTTTTGTTAATTTGGTGAGAAAAAATGCCTGGTCAACCTGTTCATGTTTATTGCGGGTAAGCGTCCAGCCGACCCCTTTGTTTTGCAGGCCATAATAGCCCCGCGCGAGAAACTCGCCGCTCTCAGACACGATATCAACGAGGTCTCCTTCTTTCATGTGCCCCGCACTCCCTGCGAGAGCTTCTTTTTCGATAAGGGGATAGCCTTTTTTGATTTTGGCAGCGTGTGCTTTCTTTAGGGTGAGTAGCTTCATATATGTCGTCCTCTTTCTGTTTGCTTTCTCTTATCGTACCACAAAACGCCAAGATGTCTGCATTGACAGAAAGGAAAGGTTTTTCTACGATAGACAAAAAGAGTTTCGAGGAGGAGCAGCATGCCAAAACGAATTGACCATACAGGCATCATGGTAAGAGATATTAACGCGTCCATCACATTTTATGAAGAGGTACTCGGCATGAAATTGAAGGATCGCATCACACACACGAACGGTGTAATCGAGCTTGCATTTCTTGGCTTTGAAGACGGCCCGGAAACAGAAATTGAACTGATTCAAGGCTACAGCAGCGAGCTTCCCGCTGAAGGAAAAGTGCACCACATTGCCCTGCTGACTGATGACATCGCGGCTGAATATACAAAAGCGGAAAAAATGAACGCAAAATTTATCGACGAGGAGATCACAACACTTCCAAACGGATACCGTTATTTCTATATCGAAGGCCCTGACGGTGAGTGGATTGAGTTCTTTCAGCGGTAATAAAAAAGCAGCATAACGCTGCTTTTTTATTATTTAAACACTTACATCACTACACATTTTTATCCGCCAGATTCAACCGCACTCTCTTCCCGCCATTTTTGATGATCCCATATTCTGAAAAACGGATAGTAGATAGCACAGGTGATCAGCAGATTTACCAGCTGCATAACGGCGCCCGACACCTTTCCGCCTGTCGCCAGGTAGCCTGATATGAGCGGCGGCATCGTCCACGGCACCGCGATTCCGGCCGGTCTTGCCACCAGCCCGGTGCTCATGCCGATATAAGTCGCCGTAATCGTGAGGAGCGGTGCGATGATAAATGGGACAATAAGGAGCGGATTCATGACAATCGGCATGCCGAAAATGATCGGCTCGTTGATATTAAAAAGCGCGGGCCCAATCCCTAATCGGCCAAGCTGCTTCATTTGTTTGCTGCGAGATCGGACAAGCATCGTCAGGACAAGCGCCAGTGTCGCTCCGCTCCCGCCGACATTGATCCAAATTTGAAAAAACTGAGTCGTAAAAATACTCGGCAGCGCCTCGCCCGCTTGGAAGGCAAGACGGTTGGCATCCATCGCGCCGTACCAAATCGGCGACATGATTCCGCCAATGATGGAAGCCCCGTGAATCCCGCACGACCAAAGCAGCATCTGTACAAATTCAGCAATCAGGCTTCCGCCGAGACTGCCGCCAAGGATGGAAAGCGGTGTGCCAAGCAGGTCTCCTACGACATTGTGCAGACTCTGAAAAGGTGTCATTTCAATCAGAAGACGCGCCAGCCACACGAGAAACACAATGATAAAGCCGGGAATCAGCGCGACAAACGATTTGCTTACCGCAGGCGGCACACCGTCTGGCATTTTGAAGACGATATTTTTTTGAATAATGTACCGATAGATTTCGGTTGAAAACAAGGCAATCAGCATGGCGACAAATAAGCCCTTGCTGCCAAGTAGCGTGATCGGGATTCCGCCCCCTACCATGATGGACTCCGTTGAGCCATCCGGTGTAAACGGCACCTCAAACGGCGTTGCCAATAGAAATGCGGCAATTGAAATCGCTCCGGCCGAAAGGGCATCAACACCATAGCTTTCCGCCAGCCGATAGGCGATCCCGAAAGCGGCGATCATCGCCATAATATCAAACGAAGCATTGACGGGATATCCGAGCTTATCAGCCCACTCCTTCCCAAACACACTCGCCATGAAATCAGCATACCCCGGAATCGGCAGGCTCGTTAAAATCAAGAAGACAGACCCGATAATAATCAGCGGCATGGTCAGGATAATTCCGTCACGCAAAGCGCTGAGGTGCCGCTGTCCGGCAATTTTCCCGGCGACAGGCATTATTTTTTCTTCCATTACCCGAGTGAATGCGCTCATCTTAAAAGCCCCCTTTTCACATTGCTTTGTGAACAACCTCCGCAATGTTTTCTTTATCTTATTTTGAAAACGCTTACAAATTCATTTGGAAAATTTCCTCTTCCTGCGGAAAAAATCTGCATTTTGCCAAACAATCCTAACTATTAATCTCTCTTTTTTCTCCGATATATATATCAAACATCATAGAAAAAGGAGATGAATCATGAAAAACATGTCTTGCAAACTTGTTGTATCACAGTCACTCTGTTTTTCAGTTTTCTCGCCGTAGGCCCTCTCGCTCATGCGCAAAACAGCAGCGAGAAAGAGGTTATTGTGGTTTATAAAAACAAGGCCGGAAAGGAAACCATCCTGGATAGTGATGCTGATGTTGAACAGCAGTATAAACATCTTCCCGCGGTAGCGGTCACAGCAGACCAGGAGACAGTAAAAGAATTAAAGCAGGATCCTGATATTTTGTATGTAGAAAACAACGTATCATTTACCGCAGCAGACAGCACGGATTTCAAAGTGCTGTCAGACGGCACTGACACCTCTGACAACTTTGAGCAATGGAACCTTGAGCCCATTCAGGTGAAACAGGCTTGGAAGGCAGGACTGACAGGAAAGAATATCAAAATTGCCGTCATTGACAGCGGGATCTCCCCCCACGATGACCTGTCGATTGCCGGCGGGTATTCAGCTGTCAGTTATACCTCTTCTTACAAAGATGATAACGGCCACGGAACACATGTCGCAGGGATTATCGGAGCCAAGCATAACGGCTACGGAATTGACGGCATCGCACCGGAAGCACAAATATACGCGGTTAAAGCGCTTGATCAGAACGGCTCGGGGGATCTTCAAAGTCTTCTCCAAGGAATTGACTGGTCGATCGCAAACGGGATGGACATCGTCAATATGAGCCTTGGCACGACGTCAGACAGCAAAATCCTTCATGAGGCCGTGAACAAAGCATATGAACAAGGTGTTCTGCTTGTTGCCGCAAGCGGTAACGACGGAAACGGCAAGCCAGTGAATTATCCGGCGGCATACAGCAGTGTCGTTGCTGTTTCAGCAACAAACGAAAAGAATCAGCTTGCCTCCTTCTCAACAACTGGAGATAAAGTTGAATTTTCAGCGCCGGGGACAAACATCACAAGCACTTACTTAAACCAGTATTATGCAACAGGAAGCGGAACATCCCAAGCGACACCGCACGCCGCTGCCATGTTTGCTTTGTTAAAACAGCGTGATCCTGCCGAGACAAACGTCCAGCTTCGCGAGGAAATGCGGAGAAATATCGTTGATCTTGGTACCGCAGGCCGCGATCAGCAATTTGGCTACGGCTTAATCCAATATAAAGCACAGGCAACAGATTCAGCGTACGCGGCAGCAGAGCAAGCGGTGAAAAAAGCGGAACAAACAAAAGCACAAACCGATATCAACAAAGCGCGAGAACTCGTCAGCCAGCTGCCGGGCTCCGACGCCAAAACTGTCCTGCACAAAAGACTGGATAAAGTACAGTCATACAGAAATGTAAAAGATGCGAAAGACAAAGTCGCAAAGGCAGAAAAATATAAAATACAGCAAACCGTTGATACAGCACAAACTGCCATCAACAAGCTGCCAAACGGAACAGACAAAAAGAACCTGCAAAAACGCTTAGACCAAGTAAAACGCTACATCACGTCAAAGCAAGCGAAAGACAAAGTTGCGAAAGCGGAAAAAAGCAAAAAGAAAACAGATGTGGACAGCGCACAATCAGCAATTGGCAAGCTGCCGGCAAGTTCAGAAAAAACGTTCCTGCAGAAGCGCCTTAACAAAGTGAAGAGCACCAATTTGAAGACGGCACAGCAATCCGTATCTGCGGCTGAAAAGAAATCAACTGATGCAAATGCGGCAAAAGCACAATCAGCCGTCAATCAGCTTCAAGCAGGCAAGGACAAAACGGCATTGCAAAAACGGTTAGACAAAGTGAAGAAAAAGTGGCGGCGGCTGAAGCAAAAAAAGTCGAAACTGCCAAGGCAAAAGTGAAGAAAGCGGAAAAAGACAAAACAAAGAAATCAAAGACATCCGCTCAGTCTGCAGTGAATCAATTAAAAGCATCCAATGAAAAAACAAAGCTGCAAAAACGGCTGAACGCCGTCAAACCGAAAAAGTAACCAAAAACCTTTAAGATTTGCATTCCAAGTCTTAAAGGTTTTTTACATTCTAAGAACACCACACACAACCTTTTTCCCATCCATTGTACAGGCTTTTCATACTATTGCTATACAGCCATGAACAGCATAAAATGAACGTTATTACAGTTATCACCACATATGGCGGGATTGTGACTGGGCAGGCAGGCAAGACCCAATGATGCAAAGGGAGTATTAATGCCTAAAAAGCAGGGCATTTTAACTCTTCTTTTCGTGTTGGGCTCATAACGGCGCCTTGGACAACCCCCTATTCTCATGCTCCGTCGTCGCGTCGACGCGGGCATTTTTGTCATTTTCAGCCGATATTTCTCACTTTTTTCATTTTGATTGTCAACTTTTCATTTGATACGATGAACAAGCCGACTTTTCTTCAGCAAAGGAGGTTTTGATTGCTTGCATAAAGAGATTGCAAAAGAATTACTGCTGCTCGCAGGAGGAAAAAACAATATTATCAGCATCAGCCATTGTACGACCCGTCTTCGTTTTGATGTAAAGGACGAGACGAAAATTGATATACATGCCATTGAGAACCTGCAAGGTGTGCAGGGCACCTTTTTCCGTTATGGGCTTTTCCAGATTATCTTCGGAGCAGGCGTCGTCAACAAAATATATAAAGAAGTCGTTCATGTATGGGAGAACGCGCCTTCTGAAGAACCTGTCCACCAGAAAAAAGCCAGCCGGAAGCTGAACCCTGCCGCAGCTTTTGCGAAAACACTGTCCGATATTTTTGTGCCGATTATTCCGGCAATAACAGCAAGCGGCCTGCTCATGGGGCTGATCGGCATGATTAAGGTGTTTCACTGGTTCGCTGCCGGCAGCCCATGGATTAAAATGCTCGACCTCGTGTCCAGCACAGCCTTTATTTTACTGCCAATTTTAGTCGGCTTCAGTGCCGCACGGCAATTTGGCAGCAACCCATACCTAGGGGCAGTGATCGCGGGGCTTTTGACGCATCCTGATCTGCTGGACCCGTCTATGCTCGGCAGCAAAACCCCGTCTTCTTTAGACATATGGGGGCTTCATATCCCGATGATGGGGTATCAGGGTTCCATTATACCGATTCTTCTCTCCGTTTTTGTCATGAGCAAAATTGAGAAGCTATTAAAATCGATTGTGCCGAAGTCACTTGATGTCGTGATTATTCCCTTTATTACGGTCATGGTGACAGGGTGCCTCGCGCTGATTGTGATGAATCCCGCCGCTTCTATCGTCGGCCAAATCATGACACAATCGATCGTCTATATTTATGATCACGCCGGCATTGCCGCCGGAGCTCTTTTCGGCGGCATCTACTCCACCATCGTCCTATCTGGATTGCATCATAGCTTTTATGCAATTGAGGCAACGCTGCTTGCTAATCCGCATGTCGGTGTCAACTTTTTAGTGCCGATATGGTCGATGGCGAATGTGGCCCAAGGCGGAGCGGGGCTTGCGGTATTCCTCAAAACGAAACAATCAAGCCTGAAAAAAATTGCGCTCCCCGCTTCTCTGACCGCGTTTTTAGGCATTGTTGAGCCGATTGTATTCGGGGTAAATCTCAAATTGATCCGTCCCTTTATCGGAGCAGCCATCGGCGGTGCTATTGGCGGAGCATACGTGGTTGCGGTACAAGTTGTGGCAAATTCCTACGGACTGACAGGCATTCCGATGATTTCAATCGTGCTGCCGTTTGGCGCCGCGAATTTTGTTCATTATATGATCGGTTTCTTGATCGCAGCCGTCTCTGCTTTTATAGCTACATTGTTTCTCGGGTTTAAAGAAGAGACAGAATAACTGGATTTATTCGTTTTCATTCATAAAACGGGGGATGAAAGGACAAAAAAGCTATGAAAATTAAAAGAATCTTAAATCATAATGCTATCGTCGTAAAGGATCAAAATGAAGAGAAGATTCTCTTGGGTGCAGGAATTGCGTTTAACAAAAAGAAGAATGATATTGTCGATCCGTCAAAAATAGAAAAAACCTTTATCAGAAAAGATACAGCTGACTATAAGCAGTTCGAAGAGATTTTAGAAACATTGCCTGAAGACCACATTCAGATTTCTGAGCAAATTATCTCTCATGCCGAAAAAGAGCTGAACATCAAAATCAACGAGCGCATTCATGTCGCTTTTTCAGACCATCTTTCTTTTGCAATTGAACGCCTGAGCAATGGGATGGTTATCAAAAATCCGCTGCTGAATGAAATCAAAGTCCTTTATCCAAAGGAGTTCCAGATCGGCTTATGGGCCAGAGCACTGATTAAAGATAAACTGGGGATTCACATTCCTGATGATGAAATCGGCAATATCGCCATGCATATCCACACAGCAAGAAACAATGCCGGCGATATGACACAAACGCTTGATATTACAACAATGATCCGTGATATTATCGAGATTATCGAAATTCAACTGTCTATTAATATCGTTGAAGATACCATCTCTTATGAACGGCTCGTGACCCATCTCCGCTTTGCCATTCAGCATATCAAAGCAGGCGAATCCATTTACGAGTTGGACGCAGAAATGATCGACATCATTAAAGAGAAGTTTAAGGATGCCTTCCTGTGTGCCCTAAGCATCGGCACCTTTGTGAAGAAGGAATACGGCTTTGAGTTTCCTGAAAAAGAATTGTGCTACATCGCCATGCATATTCAGCGGTTCTACCAACGGTCAGTCGCACGCTGAGACAAACAAAAAACGCTTTTGATCATCTCAAAAGCGTTTTTTTATATCTGTATTATTGGTTGATCGCCGGGTTGCTGATCGTATTCCACTTCGTATAAGACATGTAATGGAAATACTCATCGCGATACGGATGTTTTGTATTGGAGTTCCAAGGCTTTTCTCCGCCGCAGAAGTGCACGATTGCCGGGTTTTCTCTCGTTTCATTATATTGCTTCCGCCCTAACAGAGTCGATGGGGTTTTCAGCTTTAACATGATATAGGTTTGAGCGTTCCAGCGCGGATGAAGTTCATACCACTGATCATACAAGATCGCATTCAGTGCATCTTGGTCATGCAGCACAAGAAAGTCTTCGTCTGGGTGTTCATTGATAAAGTTGATGACTTTTTCTGTGATGTTTTGCTTTCTCCAAGACTCAAAATCAATAATCATGATACCTGAGTTAAAATACTTCCCTGTATCAGTGACGTTCATTTCTTTCAGGCGTTCATGCTGCCCCGCATCCTCAACAGCGGCTACGGTGTATGGCGCAATGTCTAAGTCCCATAGCTTAGAAATATCCTCTAGGACAAGCGCATCGCAATCGATGTAAATCATTCGTTTGATGCTTTCATCCTTAATTAAGTCGGGAATCGAAATGCGGTAATACGCGGCTTTTGTAATATGGCTGCTCTCTACCGCATGTTCATACATTTTGGTATCCACTTCTAAAAACTCAATCGGCACTCCGAATTTCAAAGTGGTTTCTTCCAGTCTTTTTTTGTTATCAGGCTTAATTCCGCCATCAATGACGTATAATTTTACCTCTCTCTCCTGATCCATGTTAGTCAATAAAGAAACGAACATCCCACCTAAATGACGAGCATAATTATCATCTGCGCATGATACGATATGCATGATTTCATCTTTCCTCAATGGTATTCATCTCCCTTTTTGTTGTACAAGTTACATACCCTTTTTCAAAAAAATAAACACGTTCTCCGACATTTTTTTAAACAGAATGTGTGATACAACAAAAAAGGTGTCATTTTTTGAAGATGCGATAAAGCAAATAAAGAATGAAAAAGCTGGCGATCGTGATGGCTTCAGCCGAGACGATATACCATGGCCATGGCCCGAGAACATCTAAGAGAGAGGATCCGCCCGGTTTTTTCGTCAAATACATATAATTCGCGCCAAGCCAGCGATCAATCAGGAAAATACAGACGCCGTACACATTAACAAGCAGGACTGTCACCCATAACGAGCGCTGGCCCATTCTGTAGGTGCCAATCACAGCCATCAGCAGACAGGATAAAAACACAGACCCGTGAGAAATAAAAAAGAGGATATATCGGATATGCGGAAATGAAAACATTCCGAGGTCAGGAGTGGCAAGAGCCTGAATCGAACTGCCGATGCCGACAAAAAACAAAAACACAAACAGCTTTCTGCTTTTTGTCACTAACATAATAGCTGACAAATACACCGACAGGTCACTAAGCTGGAGAGGCAATGAAGTGCGCACCGACCACCTGCCCGTGGCGACCATCCATATTTGATAGCCGATTTGCGAACCAAGCAAAAGAAACACAAACAGAGAACGTAAAAACCGGCTGGCCCTCGGCTGCTTGACCCCCTCTTGGAACAAAAACAACAGAATGGCCAAAAGGGCGATAATCGCTAACGTCACTACATGCTCTGTCGAAAACAGATGAAACGGATCATGCTTATAGACGGATTGAACATATTTTTGCAAAACTGCACCCCCGTTTGCGGGTTTTTGTTTATTTTGGCGTTGTTTGGGCTTTTTTTATTCAACCGATATATGGGCTTGAAGTTCACATCATCCTCTGTTACAATTCGTTTCATAGCTAATGATTCTGATAATTTAAGGCAGGCCTAAAAAATGGAACGTTCACATCAACATCAGCAGCTTCGGAAGGAAGAACACGATACACTTTCTAAGCTCAAACAAATGCCCGTCGAGTCACTCAACCTGGAAGCCATTTCGATCGCTACGAATCTGTATCGGTCTGCGCAAAGGCTCCGTGTCAAAATGGAGACTGAGGTTCTTTCTTCCTATAACCTTTCTTGGACCGCTTTCTCCATTCTTTATGATCTATGGGTATGGGGAGCGCTCGAAACGAGAAAAATCGCTGAGCTGTCAGGGATATCTACAGCTACAGCAAGCAACGTGATCAAAACGCTCGAAAAAAAGAGTTTTTGCCGTAAAAGCATCGACACAAGAGATCGGCGACTCGTGTTTGTCTCTATCACCGATTCCGGCAAACAAGCGATCGAAGAACTCTACCCGGAGTTTCACAAAGGGGAAACAGAGCTCATTGCGGGAATGACGAAGGACGAACAGAAAATATTGACAGGGCTGCTTAGAAAGGTAGCTGACAATCTTCATACAACATAAGCTTTGACGGGAATCCAGTAGCGGTTTGTCTCCCTGTTTCAGAGAGCCGGCGGAAGGTGCGAGCCGGCACACAGCAAACGTGAATTACCTCCCCGAGCTTTCTTTGTGAACCTTAAAGGTAGCAAAGAACGGGAAACCGTTATTCGAATGAGCGGAAGACGATGTCTTCAACCAGGGTGGTACCGCGTGCATTGAGCCACGTCCCTTATCGGGATGGGCTCTTTTTTGTGTTTGTAAAAAAGGAGGAAAAATGATGAGAACATTTGAGCAGCTCACAGCGTCACAGCAAAAAGAGGTAGAAAGACAGCTTCAGCTATACATGACAGGCGCCCACGAAGTCATACCGCCGGAGGAATTAAAGGCAAAGCTCGTGAAATCAATTTCCACGGGCACGCCGCTTAAAATTAAGCTCGGATTAGATCCGTCTGCACCGGATGTACATTTGGGCCATACGGTTGTGTTAAATAAGCTTCGCCAATTTCAAGAAAACGGCCACATTGTCCAGCTGTTAATTGGGGATTTCACAGGAAAAATTGGTGATCCGACCGGAAAATCGGCAGCCAGAAAGCAACTGACTGATGAAGAAGTTCAGCACAATGCCAAAACCTACTTTGAGCAATTCGGAAAAGTGCTTGATCCAGAAAAAGTCGAGCTTCACTATAACTCAAAATGGCTGAAAACATTGAATCTGGAAGATGTCATTGAATTAGCAGGGAAAATAACGGTAGCCCGCCTGATGGAGCGCGACGACTTTGAAGAACGCATCGCCATGCAAAAACCAATCTCACTGCATGAATTCTTTTACCCATTGATGCAGGGCTATGATTCTGTCGTTCTCGAAAGTGATATTGAATTAGGCGGAACGGATCAGCATTTCAATGTCCTCATGGGACGGCATTTCCAAGAAAGATACAACAAAGAAAAACAAGTCGTCATCCTTATGCCGCTCTTGGAAGGCTTGGATGGCGTCGAGAAAATGTCGAAGTCGAAACACAACTACATCGGCATTAACGAACATCCAAACGACATGTACGGAAAAACGATGTCACTGCCCGACAGCCTGATGAAAAAATACATCCACTTGGCGACAGACTTAGAGCTTGAAGAGAAAAAACAGCTCGTGAAAGACTTAGAAACCGGCGCCGTTCATCCGCGTGATGCCAAAATGCTTTTAGCCAAAACAATCGTCCGAATGTATCACGGAGAGAAAGCAGCAGAAGCTGCCGAACACTCGTTTAAAACAGTCTTTCAGGAAAACAGCCTTCCTGATGATATTCCGTCTGTCCAATGGGAAGGCGAGAAAACAATCGCGATTGTCGATCTGCTCGTTACATTGAAGCTCCTCTCTTCGAAGAGCGAGGCGCGCCGCATGATTCAAAACGGCGGTGTACGCATCGACGGAGAGAAAATAACAGATATTCACGCCAAAGCAGAGATAAGAGAGAATATGATCATCCAAGTCGGCAAACGCAAGTTTTTAAAGCTCCAATAGTTTGATATTCCGAAACGCTTATGACCCTTCATTCATAAGCGTTTTTTTGCAGGTATAAAGCACTGTCTTTTCAAAAACGCTCTTCATCTTGCAGGAAACTCCTTTAGCATCCCGAAATATTCCCCAACCATACATTTAGGGGAGGTTTATTTTTGATGAAAAAGCTTTTGACTGTCATGACGATGGCTGTTTTAACTGCCGGCACACTGCTCTTGCCGGCACAGAGTGTCACCCCTGCCGCGCACGCTTTACAAATATCAAATAGCGAGCGCGAGCTTCCATTCAAAGCAAAGCATGCGTACTCTACCATTTCTCAGCTAAGTGAAGCAATCGGCCCCAGAATAGCCGGAACTGCAGCTGAAAAAAAGAGCGCCCTATTGATCGCCTCATCCTTGAGAAAATTAAAGCTTGATGTGAAGGTTCAACGATTCAACATTCCTGACCGGCTTGAGGGAACACTGTCTTCAGCAGGACGCGATATTCTTCTCCAAGCGGCGTCCGGCTCAGCTCCGACTGAGGAACAAGGGCTGACGGCCCCGCTTTACAATGCGGGATTGGGCTATCAAAAGGACTTTACCGCTGACGTCAAGGGCAAAATCGCCTTGATTTCCAGAGGAGACCTGACTTATTACGAGAAAGCCAAAAATGCCGAAGCCGCCGGAGCAAAAGCTGTCATCATTTATAACAACAAAGAAAGCCTCGTGCCTATGACGCCAAACCTGTCGGGAAATAAAGTCGGCATTCCGGTCGTCGGCATTAAGAAAGAAGACGGCGAAGCACTTACCCAGCAAAAAGAAGCCACCTTAAAACTAAAAGCATTCACAAACCAAACCTCCCAGAATATCATCGGAATCAAAAAACCAAAGAACATCAAACATCCAGACATTGTGTACGTGACGGCCCATTACGACAGTGTTCCTTTTTCACCCGGGGCAAATGACAACGGCTCAGGAACCTCTGTTATGCTGGAGATGGCGCGTGTCTTAAAAAGCGTTCCATCTGATAAAGAAATCCGCTTTATCGCTTTCGGCGCCGAAGAGCTCGGCCTGCTCGGCTCCTCTCACTATGTAGATCATCTATCGGAAAAAGAGCTGAAACGAAGTGAAGTGAACTTCAACTTAGACATGGTAGGCACAAGCTGGGAAAAAGCGTCTGAGCTGTATGTCAACACATTGGATGGCCAATCTAACTATGTTTGGGAATCCAGTCATACGGCTGCTGAAAAAATTGGATTTGACAGCCTGTCTCTGACACAGGGAGGATCATCTGATCATGTGCCATTCCACGAAGCCGGCATTGATTCCGCCAACTTTATTTGGGGAGACCCGGAAACAGAAGAAGTTGAGCCGTGGTATCATACCCCTGAAGACTCGATCGAACATATCAGCAAAGAACGCCTCCAGCAAGCAGGCGATCTTGTGACAGCCGCTGTCTATGAGGCTGTGAAAAAAGAGAAGAAACCGAAAACCATTAAGAAACAAATGAAGGCGAAAGCATCTGACATTTTTGAAGATATCAAATAAAAAAAGACGGCACTTGGGTGCCGTCTTTTTTTATAATGATCAGCTGTTTAGCCGTCTATAAGTAAAGCTTTCAGTTTATCAACTGTATTTTCTTTTTCTAACGGGCGATAAATGGTCAGTTTCAAATCAGGAGAGTCATATATTTGTAATGTCATATGCTCCATCACCATTGTTCCGGCTGCCGGGTGATGAAGTACTTTTTCTCCTGCGTGTGTGCCTAATACTTCGTGGTGGTTCCACCATTTTTTAAATTCGGGGCTTCTTTCAGTTAACTCATCGATCAGCTCTTTTATCCATGCTTCCCCAAGAAAACGGCTGGCTGTCGATCGAAACTGTGCGATAAGTTTTTTGGCGTGGCTTTCCCAGTCGTCAAGCAGATTCCGATACTCCTTCGAGGTGAAACATCGCCATATGGCGTTCCTTTCCTTACTGCCCATTTGGCCAAAATTGCCGAACACAGCACAAGCTGCTGTGTTCCAAGCAATAACGTCCCACTTTTCGTCAGTCACATAAACAGGGCAATTGGTTAAATGATCAATAAAGTGCCGCACAGCCAGAGGAAGGCTCTTATTATCTTCATCCTGATCATCTAAAGGAACATGATGGCCAGCCAACAGAAAGACATGACGCTTTTCCTCATAATTCAATTTGAGCACTCTCGATATGCTTTCCAGTACCTGTGTCGATACCCGAATATCCCTTCCCTGCTCCAGCCATGTGTACCATGTGACACCTATACCGGACAGCTGGGCTAATTCCTCTCTTCTCAAGCCTGTTGTTTTCCTTCTGGTGCCCATAGGCAATCCAAACTCTTGCGGAGAAAGCTGTGCCCTTTTAAGTTTTAAAAACTCCCCTAGCTCTTTCCGTTTTTCTGCCATACTGTCCACATACACACTCTCCTTCTGCATAGAATTTCCTATTAGTATTCTACATAAAAAGGAGAAGGTTTTTATATTATTTGTTTCGTTCTGCAAATACTTCAGCGGCCACAGGAAGAATGGTATTCAGTGCATTCGGGAAACCTGAGTAAATAATCATCTGCATCATGACTTCTATGAGTTCTTCTTGTGTCCATCCGACATTCAGGGCTCCGTTAATATAGAATTTTAGCTGCTGGGTATTGCCCAATGCAGTCAATCCAGCAACGGTTGCTAATAATCTGGATTTCAGATCAAGACCTGGTCTTGAAAAAATCTGACCATAGTTAAACTCCACGGCAAGCACACCAAGGTCCGGAGCGATGGAATGTTTAAAATTGTCCACGATCGCTTCATAGTTCTCCTCATCAATTTGTTTCAGAATATCTAACCCTTTTTTATAACGTTCACTTGTTCGCACCAGCTTCTATCTCCCTTCCAATATCGTTTTTTTAGTAGTACGATTTATGGTAATCCTTGAACTGAAGGCAATACCGACCATGATCATCCCCAGAATACAAACACCGTTCCAATGAAACAGCATCCAGACTGCACCTCCTGCATACGATCCCAAGGCGCCGCCTAAAAACGTGCTGACCATAAAGAGGCCATTCAATCTGCTTCTCATTTCAGCCGACAATTGGAAAATCTCCGCCTGACACGCCACCTGATTCGCCTGAATGCCCATGGTGATGAATAAAGCGCCCAATACAATCACAATCAATGAAGTCTGGCCTGCCATTAATAAAACAAATGACAATAAGGTAAAAGACATACAAAGCTTGTTGGAAAAAGCAGCTCCTTTTTGATCAATAATCCGGCCGATCAGCGGAGTTGCAAAAGCCCCGCCAATTCCCACCAAACCGATTGTTCCGGCAGTCTGGCTGCCAAACGAGAATGGAGGTTCACTCACCATAAACACTAACGTCGTCCAAAATAAACTGAAGGCGCCGAACATGAAGCCTTGGTTTACACATGCTTTTCTTAACACTTTCTCCTTGATCAAAAGCGGAAATAATGAAGAAATGAGTTTTCCGTAATGAAATGCATGTGTCCCTTTGCTTTTCGGAAAGCAGAAGTGAATGATCAACATAATGATGACGGCTGCTGCACAGGCAATCCAATACATCACGCGCCAGCCATAATGGGCATCTATCGCCCCGCTGACCACTCTCGCCCCTAAAATTCCGCAAACCAAGCCGATGGCTACGTTTCCGAGTACTTTTCCTCTGTTCCTGTCATTTGCTAAACCTGCCGCAAACGGCACAAGGATTTGAGGAATAATCGTGAAGAATCCCAATAATAAATTTGTGATGACTAGCCATGGAAAGCTTACAGCTAACGCTGAAGCTGCCGAACAAACCCCCACTAAGAATAGCAGGCTCACAATTAAGCGGCGGCGTTCAAAAAGATCTCCCAATGGAACAAGCAGAAGGTTCCCCGCCGCATAGCCAATCTGCGCCAATGTAGCAATCATCCCAGCTTGTGCCGGCGTCACATGAAACGTGCCTGCCATGCTGACAAGCAATGTTTGATTGATATAGACATTAGCTACTGTAAACCCGCTAGTCACCGCGATAAGAAAAATCAAACCTCTCGATAATGAAATGGAATGGTTCATGTTTACCCCCTTTCTTCATGCATGATAAAGCAGGTTCAATCATGGAAACAGAAGTGAGTTTATACTGGTATAAAAAGTACTAGCAAGCAAAGCAAAAAAGCGAAACCCTGTCAGGCTTCGCTTTTGTTATCAATCCACTTCTTTCTTAATCCCCAGCATTTTCTCATCTAGGTAATGGGCAATCTCCGCGGCTTCTTTCAGCTCATCTGTTAATTGCTTAGGAACGTCATTGTTCAATTTATAATAAATTTTATGTTCAAGGCTCGCCCAGAAATCCATCGCGATTGTCCGGATTTGAATTTCTGCTTTGACGTATTCCACACGGTTCGTTAAATTCACAGGCATCTCAATGATCAAATGCAGGCTTCGATAGCCATTCGGTTTGGGTGTCTGGATATAATCCTTTACCTTTACGATTCTCAAATCTTCATGCTGCTTCAACACATTCACGACGTTATAAATGTCAGAAATAAAGGAACAGATGATGCGCACGCCGGCAATGTCGTGAATATGCTCCTTCATTTCCTTCGTCGTAATCTCACAGCCCTTTCTCATTAACTTATTCACGATGCTTTCAAAGCTTTTGACACGGGATTTTGTATGTTCAATCGGGTTGTGTCCGTGAATGAGGTTATATTCCTGGCTGATAATTGAGAACTTTGTATCGAGCGCATCTAGCGCAAATTTATAAACTAATAATTCATTTTTCCAATCTTCCATTACTGTTTTTAAATCGTCCATATGTGTTACAGATAAATCCATTTTCGTCATCTCCTTTAACGGAACTTTATCCGCTGTCCATGTACTAGACGTCCCTGTCTGCTGCAAGGTTCTATGAATTTTTTTACAAAATGCGGTCGATTGTAACAAAAAAAGACCGCACGAAACGAGCGGTCTTTTTTATTATCGGAAATAGCTGATCAATAATCCGATCGAGAGCAGGAATCCGAAAAATGTATTTGTTTGGGCTGTTGATTTCATTGCGACAATCATATTCATCGGCATTTCGTTCTGGACGAAGCCCTTCACTGCCTGAACCGGCTTAGGCACGCTCAAAAAGACGACAAACAGCCATGGGCTTGCGGCACCGGTAATAACCAAGCCGACAACCCAGATATAAGCGACGGCAAACGACGCAGCTAACAGAGTAACAGCTCCCTTATGCCCCATCAAAATCGCCAATGTTTTGCGTCCGCCTTTTTTGTCCTCTTCAATATCACGAATGTTGTTCGACAGGTTAATCGCGCCGACAAGAATCGCAATCGGGATGGAAATCAAAATGCTCTGCATATTGATCTTATCTGTCTGAATGAAAAACGAAATCAGCACAAACACCGAACCCATGCAAATGCCTGAGAATAATTCACCGAACGGCGTGTACGCAATCGGCAGCGGCCCGCCTGTATACAGGTAGCCGATCGCCATGCCGACAAGGCCGATCAGCGCAAGCCACCAGCTGCTGCTGGCACAAATATAGACACCGAGCAAAATGGCAATCCCGTATGAGGCAAGAGCTAATTGCAAAATCGTTTTAGGCTTCATTCCGTGGCGTACAATGGCCCCTCCGATTCCGACTGATTCTGCTGTATCTAATCCGCGTTTAAAATCATAGTATTCATTAAATAAGTTCGTCGCGATCTGGATCCATAGGCAAGAAAACAGCATAGCCAAAAACAGCAGCAGATCAACCTTCACATAAAACATCGCCAAAACGGTTCCGAGCAGCACAGGCACAAACGATGCGGTTAACGTATGAGGACGGGTTAACTGCCAAAGGATCTGCCCCATGCTTTCTTTTTGCGGCGCTGTCTGACCCTCACCCTTATTTGTTTGGTTCATCTTCCTCTTCCTTTCTATTAAAAAGCTTACTTTTTTTCAGCCGGCAGCTTAATAAAAAACTCCTTTTGCTTCCTTATCTATCATAATGACTTCTCCCTTATTTCACAAGATACCGCAAGAAGGCGTTTTCTTTCTTATTATACGCTTCTCGCCCTGATTTCATTAGGTTTCTGCTTTCACTTGAACGAACAGGTACAGAAAAATTTTTTTAAGTACATTACACTTTTTAAAAGTTAAAAAGATCTTTTGACTCCAGGTATCTTTTCCTTTATTATGAATCAGCTCGAAACATTCCATTCTTGCCCTTGCAGGTATAAAGATTCATTTTCAAAAACATACGCCGATATATTAATTTGAGGGAGATTAGGGAAAAAATGAAACTTTTTGAGCATCTGATCGTCAAATAATCATGTGATTGTCGAAAAAACGGGAAGGGAATTTTTGATATGCTGCAATTAATGAAACAGCTGTATGAAAAACCCGCTGTCAAGTGGACATGTCATACAGGCTTTTATTTGATGATACTGCTTGTTTTGTTTTTTATGTATGGTTTTCACACCGCGAATACCGGTTCATATATTTATAACGATTTCTAATTGGAGAGAGAATAACTATGAAACTTTTACATGCTATTCAAACACATGCGGAAACTTATCCGCAAACCGATGCCTTCCGCTCTCAAGGCCAGTCGCTCACGTATCAGGAATTATGGGAGCAGTCTGACCGCGCGGCTGCCGCGATCCAAAAACGCATTTCTGGGGAAAAGAAATCTCCTATCCTTGTGTACGGCCACATGGAGCCGCACATGATCGTTTCCTTCTTGGGAAGTGTCAAAGCGGGACATCCTTATATTCCGGTTGACCTGTCTATTCCGTCCGAACGGATTGCGAAAATTATCGAAAGCTCTGGAGCAGAATTGCTGATCCATGCAGCAGGACTCTCAATTGATGCAGTCGGCCAGCAGATTCAGACAGTTTCTGCGGAAGAACTGCTGGAAAACGAAGGCGGCTCTGTCAGCCAAGATCAATGGGTCAAAGAACACGAAACGTTTTATATCATTTACACTTCCGGGAGCACAGGAAATCCGAAAGGCGTGCAGATTTCCGCTGCGAACCTTCAAAGCTTCACAGACTGGATTTGTGCAGACTTTCCAGTCAGCGGAGGAAAAATATTTTTAAACCAAGCGCCGTTCTCATTTGATTTGTCTGTCATGGACCTATATCCGTGCCTTCAATCAGGCGGGACTTTACATTGCGTGACAAAGGATGCTGTGAATAAGCCGAAAGTCTTATTTGAAGAGCTGAAGAAGTCCGGGCTGAATGTGTGGACATCAACACCTTCCTTTGTGCAAATGTGCCTGATGGATCCGGGTTTTTCACAGGATCTGCTGCCTCATGCGGACACATTTATGTTTTGCGGAGAGGTTCTTCCGGTTTCTGTGGCCAAAGCGCTGCTTGAGCGTTTTCCGAAAGCGAAGATTTTTAATACGTACGGCCCGACTGAAGCGACAGTGGCTGTCACATCGGTTGAAATTACGAATGACGTCATCAGCCGCAGCGAATCGCTTCCAGTGGGCTTCGCCAAACCAGATATGAACATTTTCATTATGGATGAAGAGGGACAGCCGCTTCCTGAGGGAGAAAAAGGAGAAATCGTCATTGCAGGGCCGAGTGTAAGCCGAGGCTACCTTGGTGAGCCAGAGCTGACGGAAAAAGCGTTTTTCTCTCATGAAGGCCAGTGGGCATACCGAACTGGCGATGCCGGCTTTATTCAAGACGGTCAGATTTTCTGCCAAGGACGTTTGGATTTTCAGATTAAACTTCACGGCTATCGAATGGAGCTGGAGGAAATCGAGTTCCATGTCAGACAGTCACAGTACGTTCGTTCTGCTGTCGTGATTCCTTATCAGCCAAACGGAACAGTTGAGTATCTGATCGCTGCTATTGTGCCTGAGGAGCATGAGTTCGAGAAGGAATTCCAGCTGACAAGCGCTATTAAAAAAGAGCTTGCCGCTTCTCTTCCGGCATATATGATCCCGAGAAAATTTATCTATCAGGATCACATTCAAATGACGGCTAACGGCAAAATTGACCGAAAACGCATTGGCGAAGAGGTTCTTGTATGACGCCTTACAGCTCGTTTTTATTCTTTATACTGCTTGGCATTCTTCTTCTGCCGACGATCATTCTCGGCTTAAACGGAAAAAGATTTCAAGCATACAACATGTTCATATCTATCATTATATTGGCTTTAATTTTTTCGCACGACTTACACGGGGTCATCGCGCTGTGCCTGTTTACAATATGGCAGGTGCTCCTGATCAGCGGCTATCTGGCATACCGGCAGAAAGCGAACAGCGGCTTTGTCTTTTGCGGAGCTGTTATCGCGTCTATTCTGCCTTTATTTCTGTCAAAAATATGGCCGTTTCTTTCACACCCGCAGCCGCATCATCCGCCGCATAACCTGATCAGCTTTTTAGGGATTTCATATTTAACCTTTAAAGGCGTTCAGCTGATTATGGAAGCAAGAGACGGACTGCTGAAAGAACAGCTGCCATTGCACCGTCTGCTGTATTTCATCCTGTTTTTCCCGACGATTTCCTCCGGCCCGATCGACAGATACCGCCGGTTCGTCAAGGATGAACAGAAGGCTTGGACGAAAGAAGAATACGCCGACCTGCTGTATACGGGAATCCATAAAATCTTCATCGGTTTCCTGTATAAATTTATTATCGGCTACGCGATCAATACGTACTTCATCATGAATCTTCCCGCAATCACGCACAATAAGATTCTTGGGAACCTGCTGTACATGTACGGCTACAGCATGTATTTATTCTTTGATTTCGCCGGCTACACGATGTTTGCCGTCGGGGTCAGCTACATTATGGGCATTAAATCACCAGAAAACTTTAATAAACCGTTTATCAGTAAAAATATTAAAGATTTCTGGAATCGCTGGCATATGTCTCTGTCATTTTGGTTCAGAGATTATGTGTTTATGAGATTCGTATTTTGGATGACTAAGAAAAAGTGGATCAAAAACCGTATGGCCGTCTCAAACATCGGGTATTTCCTGCTGTTTATGCTGATGGGGGTTTGGCACGGGCTCGCGCCGCAATATATCATTTACGGCCTCTATCACGCCGTTCTGATGACGTGTTACAACTTTTTCGAGAAGTGGAATAAGAAATATAAATGGCTGCCGTCCAACCGCTGGACAACCATTCTCGCTATTGTGATCACATTCCATTTCGTTTGCTTCGGGTTTTATATTTTCTCAGGAAAACCATTTCATCACCACCATTAAAGGAGATTAGAAAGCTATGGATTTTAAACAAGAGGTATTAGACGTTTTAGCAGAGGTTTGCCAGGATGACATCGTAAAGGAAAATCCTGATATTGAAATTTTTGAAGAAGGTTTGCTTGATTCTTTTGGAACAGTAGAATTGCTGCTTGCGATTGAAAACCGTTTTGATATTTTAGTGCCGATCACTGAATTTGACCGGGACGTTTGGAATACACCTAACAACATTGTAAATCAGCTGTCTGAGTTGAAATAATGAAAAAGCGTTTTTTCGGTCCAATTATTTTGGCGTTTATTCTATTCGCAGGCGCCATCGCAATTCCATCTTCATGGCTGACAGGCTTCATCACCGATAAGCGTGTGAAAGAGTCAGCAACAGCCTTGAATCCGAGTATGTTTCAAGGGCTATATTTACAAGATCAGATGCTCAAAGATCCGACATATCTTCCGATTTACGGGTCTTCTGAGCTTTCTCGGCTGGACGAGTTCCACCCATCTAATTATTTTCAGGTAAACAATGAGGGATTCACGCCATACCTTGTCGGCAAAGGCGGATCCCAGTCATTGATTCATTCTTTAAACTTCGCTGCCCACATGGATCAGCTGAAGGGCAAAAAAATCGTATTCATCGTGTCTCCGCAATGGTTTATTAAGCGCGGGTCTGATGAACAGCATTTCGCGCCGAACTATTCTGCGCTGCAAGGGCTTGATTTGGCATTTAACGATCAGATCGATCCTGAAATTAAAAAGAAAATGATGAAACGCATGCTTCGCTTTAAGGCTGTGCAAAACGATGCCATTCTTTCTGAGCTGTACAAAGCAATGGTAAACGGTCAGACGTGGAAAGTGAACGCGCTGAAGCCGGCGGCGAAAGTGTATTACAGCATGCTGGAAAAGAAAGATCTGTATTATTCAACGACAGAATCATCCGGGCCAAAGCGCTATATCTCGCAGTCAGTAAAGGATAAGTCATGGTCTGAATTGAATAAACTAGCGGATCAATCGGGCAAACGCCACTCCGGTTCTAACGATTTTCACATCGACAACCCTGTCTATAAAAAGCTGAAGCCGAAAGTGCCTAAGCTGAAAGGGAAAAACAAAGGAAGATCGTATGCGGTGTCACCGGAATATGGCGACTTTGAAATGATGCTCGATATCCTGAAGGATGCGGGCGCAGAGCCTATGTTTGTCACCATTCCTGTTAACGGGAAATGGTACGATTACACGGGCTTCCCGAAAAAAGGACGCACTGACTATTACAAAAAGGTAAATAAACAAATCAGAGCGAAGGGCTTCCAGGTTGCTGATTTCTCAGGGCATGAATATGACCCGTATTTCATGAAAGACACCATTCACATCGGCTGGAAAGGCTGGGTGTATGTCGATAAAGCAATTGACGAATTTTATAAAACCGGAAAAGTCACTTCATCCTGAGCATCTCATAGGACGCGGCTGCATATTTCCTGCTAAGATTTGTAATAGTAAAGGAATCACAGCCAACTTAATTAAGAGGTGTTACATCCAATGAAGATGACAAATAATACGGTTTTAATCACAGGGGGTTCTGCTGGCATCGGGCTTGAACTGGCCAAGCGCCTGCTGGAACTTGGCAATGAAGTTATCATTTGCGGACGCAGCGAAGCACGTCTTGCAGAAGCGAAGCAGCAGCTCCCAAACATCCATACAAAGCAATGTGATGTTGCAGACCGTTCGCAGCGGGAAGCATTGTATGAATGGGCTTTAAAGGAATATCCGAACTTGAATGTTCTCGTCAACAACGCCGGCATTCAAAAGGAAATTGACTTTAAAAAAGGGACAGAGGAGCTTTTTGTGGACGGTGATGAAATTGAACTTAATTTCCAAGCGCCTGTCCATTTATCCGCCCTTTTCACACCTCATTTGATGAAGCAGCCCGAGGCGGCAATCGTTCAGGTCACATCCGGGCTTGCGTTTAACCCGTTAGCTGTTTATCCGGTGTACTGCGCAACAAAAGCGGCACTTCACTCGTTCTCGCTTACGCTCAGACACCAGCTCCGCGACACGAGCGTGGAAGTGATTGAAATGGCACCGCCTATGGTGGACACGGGCTTAAACCAAAAATCACGCGATAAACAAGGCCTGACGTACCGGGGCATTTCATCTGAAGAATATGTTCAATATTTCTTGGACGGCTTGAAGGAAGGCAAACAGGAGATTACAAATGAACGTGTTGAAGGTCTTCGGGATGCCACTCGCGCCGATTATGACAGGTTATTCGAGCAAATGAACACGCAGGAGAATTAATTTCTCCTGCTTTTTTCATATGAATTTCTTACAAATTTGAGCAAACCTATTGCGATTATTTGTTGAAGGTATACAATAGAATATAATTATTTTCAAATAAGTTTGATAATATAAACAATTTAACAGCAGGGAGATTGACCATGACTAAACAAACAATTCGCGTTGAATTGACATCAACAAAAAAACCGAAACCAGACCCAAATCAGCTTTCGTTCGGAAGAGTGTTTACAGACCACATGTTTGTAATGGACTATGCCGCAGATAAAGGTTGGTACGATCCAAGAATCATTCCTTATCAACCCTTATCAATGGATCCGGCTGCAATGGTCTATCACTACGGCCAAACCGTGTTTGAAGGGTTAAAGGCTTACGTGTCAGAGGATGACCATGTTCTGCTTTTCAGACCGGAAAAAAATATGGAACGCCTGAATCAATCAAACGACCGCCTCTGCATCCCGCAAATTGATGAAGAACAGGTTCTTGAAGGCTTAAAGCAGCTTGTCGCAATTGATAAAGACTGGATTCCAAATGCGGAGGGCACGTCCCTTTACATCCGTCCGTTCATCATCGCTACCGAGCCTTTCCTTGGTGTTGCGGCATCTCATACGTATAAGCTCTTGATCATTCTTTCTCCGGTCGGCTCTTATTACAAAGAAGGCATTAAGCCGGTCAAAATCGCTGTTGAAAGTGAATTTGTCCGTGCGGTAAAAGGCGGAACAGGAAATGCCAAAACCGCAGGAAACTATGCTTCAAGCTTAAAAGCGCAGCAGGTAGCCGAAGAGAAAGGATTTTCTCAAGTACTCTGGCTGGACGGCATTGAGAAGAAATACATCGAAGAAGTCGGAAGCATGAACATCTTCTTCAAAATCAACGGTGAAATCGTAACACCGATGCTGAACGGGAGCATCCTGGAAGGCATTACGCGCAATTCAGTCATCGCCTTGCTTAAGCATTGGGGCCTTCAAGTTTCAGAACGAAAAATTGCGATCGATGAGGTCATCCAAGCCCATAAAGACGGCATCCTGGAAGAAGCCTTCGGAACAGGTACAGCAGCTGTTATTTCCCCAGTCGGCGAGCTGATCTGGCAGGATGAAACACTTTCGATCAACAACGGTGAAACAGGAGAAATCGCAAAAAAACTATATGACACGATTACAGGCATTCAAAAAGGCGCTGTCGCAGACGAATTCGGATGGACGACCGAAGTCGCAGCGCTGACTGAAAGCAAGTAAGAAAAAAGCCGGCCCATTACAGGCCGGCTTTTTTTACGCTTCAATTTTGTTGAAAAACTGCGGCAGATACGCTTTGTGCGCCTCTAGCATTTCGTCTAAAATCTGTTTGGCCACAGTATCGGACGGGACAAGCGGGTTAATCGTCATGGCAAGGAGCGCAGTTTGATAGTCACCTGTAACTGCCGCTTCTGCCGCGACACGTTCAAAGGATTTGATTTGCTGGACAAGGCCGCGGACAGACACCGGCAAGTCGCCGACAGCAATTGGCTTAGGGCCGGTTTTCGTCATCACACAGTTCACTTCAACTGCGGAATCGTCTGGAATACTCGCTATTGCACCATTATTGATCGTGTTCACCGGCTGAATGTCATGTTTATCATTATAAATGGAGCTGATTAAGTTACATGCTGCATCACTGTAGTAAGCTCCGCCCCGTTTTTCCAGCTGCGGCGGTTTGATCGCAAGGTTTGGATCTTTATAAAGCTCGAACAGCTCTTTTTCGACCTTCTGTACGACTTCAGCGCGGGTGCCCTCCGTTTGTGATGCTTCCAGTTCGTGCTCCAGCATCTCTTTTGTTTTAAAATAGTAACGGTGATAGCCGCAAGGGATGACATTGAGCGCTTTTAAGAAATCCGGTTCCCATTCGGCGCCTGAGATATTTTTCATCGTCATCGCGTTTTTCGGGTCGCCCATCGCCTCGATGACTTGCTCCTTCACACTTACGCCGTCCAAGAAAACATCCAGCCCGAATACCATATGGTTCAGTCCGGCAAATTGGACTTCTACGCGGTCCACATCTACATCAAGCGCTTTGGCTACGCCCATTTTGATGCCGATTGGAACATTGCAAAGACCGACGACTTTCTTCAGGTTGGAGTAGCGAAGCAAGGCTTCTGTTACCATGCCGGCAGGGTTTGTGAAGTTAACAAGCCAAGCGTTCGGGCAAAGCTCTTCTATGTCCTTTGCGATCTCAAGGATGACCGGAATTGTGCGCAATCCTTTAAACAGACCTCCCGGGCCGTTTGTTTCCTGGCCTATCACTCCGTATTTTAGCGGAATGCGCTCATCCTTTGCTCTTGCCTGCAAAAGTCCGACGCGGAATTGGGTCGTGACAAAGTCTGCGTCTTTCAGCGCCTTTCTCCGGTCGAGCGTAAGATGAATGTCAATCGGGACGCCAGCTTTTTCAACCATCCGTTTGGCGAGTGTGCCGACAATATTCAGCTTTTCTTCGCCCTCGGGGATATCGACAAGCCATAATTCACGGACAGGCAGCTCATCATACCGTTTAATGAACCCCTCCACTAGCTCGGGCGTATAGCTTGAACCTCCGCCAATCGTTACAATCTTCAATCCTTTTGTCATATGCTTGCTCCCCTTTGCTCGGTGATTTTTTCATATAACTCAATGATCTCTGCAGCCATATCCTTCACTGTCATTGCATTCATTAAATGATCCTGTGCATGAACCATCAGAAGCGTCATTTCCGTCTTTTCTCCGCCCGCTTCATTTTGGATCAGCTCTGTCTGATAATGATGGGCTTTTGACAATTCTTCAGCAGCGTCTTGAAGCTTTTTCCGCGCTTCTTCTGCGTCACCGCTTTTCGCAGCGGCAATGGCCTCCATTGCGGAGCTCCTACCGTTTCCTCCGTGAAGGATGATTTGAAAAATGATTTGTTCCATTTCCTCATTCACGCGATTCACTTCCTTTCTCTACAGAGCCGCTTCTTTGTCATCTGATGCTGCAGGCGTTTGGACCAGCTCCAGATCGTTTTCTTCTTTCAGCTTCTGCTTATCCCACATTCTGAAGAATGGATAGTAGACAACAAAGGACACGGCAATATTAATGGCTTGCATGACCGCGCCTGAGACTTTTCCTCCTGTCGCCAAGTAGCCTGAAAAGATCGGCGGCATGGTCCACGGCACTGCGATACCCGCCGGTTTGGCGACAAGGCCGGTGCTCATTCCGATGTACGTGAGTGTCACTGTGACAAGCGGCGTGATGATAAACGGAAGTAAGAGCATTGGGTTCATGACGATCGGCATTCCGAATATAATCGGTTCGTTAATATTGAAGATGGCCGGGCCGACCGCAAGCTTCCCGAGCTGCTTCATTTGTTTGCTTCGGGCGCGCAGGAACATCGTGACAACCAGTGCCAATGTGGCGCCGCTTCCGCCAATATTGACCCAGATATCGAAAAATTGCTGGGTGAAAATCTTAGGAAGCTCCTCACCAGCTTGGAATGCGATCCGGTTGGCATCCATTGCGCCGTACCAAATCGGTGCCATGACGCCGCCAACAATGTTTGCACCGTGAAGGCCGCAGGCCCATAAAAGCATTTTGACGGCTTCGGCGACAAGGCTTCCTCCAAGGCTTCCTCCCAGAATGGAAAGCGGAGTCCCCAATAAAACGCTTACAATATTATGAAGGCTTTCAAACGGTGTCGCTTCAACAATCAGCCGGGCTGCCCAAATCAGGAAGATGACGGCAAAGCCGGGGATTAACGCGACAAATGACTTGCTTACCGCCGGCGGAACACCGTCCGGCATTTTGAAGACTAAATTGCGCTGGATAATGAGGCGGTAAATCTCTGTGGACACCATTGCGATAATCATGGCGACAAACAGGCCTTTGCTTCCCATGAGCGAAAGCGGAATCCCGCCGCCAACCATGATTTCTTTCGTCGCGCCATCCGGCATAAACGGCACTTGATAAGGTGTTGCTAATAAAAATGCCGCAAGGGAAATGGCTCCGGCCGACAAGGCATCAACGCCGTATTTCTCGGCGAGCCGGTAGGCGATGCCGAACGCGGCGACAAGACCCATAATTTCAAAGGTCGCGTCGACTGGGTAGGCCAGTTTTTCAGACCAGGAGCTGCCAAACGTTTTTGCCATAAACTCAGCGTATCCCGGGATCGGGAGGTTGCCAATGATGAGGAAAAAGGAACCGATGATAATCAGGGGCATCGTGAGGATGATACCATCACGCAGCGCCTGCAAATGACGCTGTCCCGCAATTCTTCCCGCTATAGGCATGACCTTTTCTTCTAAGATCTGATTGACTTTATTCACATAGCCCGCCCCTCTCTATAACACATGTCCAAGCTGTTCAGCTGATTTCAGCACTTCCGCCCCGTTGCACGTGCCATAATGGACGGTATTAATGACGTCTACCGGAACCCCCTTTGACTCTCCTAATTTTTTGAGCTGTGGAAGCATGTAACGGACTTGCGGACCGAGAAGCAATACATCCGCTTTATCGATATGATTTTGTACAGAATCGCCTGAAACTGCCCAAATGGTATAGTCTTTTCCCTGTTCCTGCACACTTTTTTCCATCTTGCTCACCAGTAAACTAGTAGACATGCCTGCTGCACAAACGAGTAATATATTCATGTAAAAGACCCCCTAAAGTTTGATCAATTTTGTAATGTCCTGCTGTTGCTATCATCATATTATGAAATCGCTTTCATAAACACTCAGGGTTTTTCCGCAGGCAACGGAAAAAAGGTATATACAGGCTGTCAGCTCAGCATTTTTTGGTCAAACACATTCGAAAGCTCTTGATACGAACGGCATTTGACCAGCTGGTTCACCGCCGCCGGGTCATCCAAAATGCTGCCAAGCAGTTTATACATGCTTTGCAAATCCGCTTTGTTCTCCTTTTCGACACAAAGCAGACAGACAAATTGAACTCGCTGACTCTCCCAATCGATCGGTTTTTTGAGCGTACAAATGGCCCAAAACGTTGTTTTCGTCTGCGGAACAAGCGGGTGCGGGATGGCAACAAGATTGCCAAAACACGTTGGCGACATGTCTTCTCTTTCAAAAATGGAATCTATGATTTCTTCATCGGCAAAGCCGCATTCGACCGCTTTCTGCCCTAAAAATTGAATCACTTCTTCTTTTGAGCGCAGATCCTCCTGAAAAAAAACGAGTTCTTTTTTTAGGTAGCGATTGGCTTTTTCCTTTTCATCACTCAGAATAGATTCTATTTTTGTAAAGTCAGTTCCGCCTAAGATGGTGTTAACCTTCAGTACTGGTACAGGGAGCTCTTTTTTAATCGGAATAGTGCTGATGACAAAATCAATTGATTCGTAGGACATTTGATCAAGACTATAATACTCAGCCGTTCCAAGAATATCGAGCCGCTTGCCGAAATGGGAACGCAGTTTTTCGCGCAGAAGCTGGGCGCTTCCGGCTCCCGATGCGCATACAATGATACAGCGTTTCGGCGGGCTTTCTGTTTTTTTTCGTTCAATCGCGGCGCCAAAGTGGAGAGCCAAATATCCAATTTCGTTTTCATGAATCTCAATACCCGTTTGTTCCTTTATCACGATTCCGGCAATGATCCCGGCTTCAAAAGCGAGTGGATAATGTTCCTTGATCGCTGCCAGCATCGGATTTCGAAGATTCATGCCGTATCGGTTGCGGCTGATCGCCGGCTTCATATGCAGTGCCAAGCCGATTTTCAGCTCTTTGTCATGCAGGATGCCAAGCTTCAGTTCACGATCAACAGCTTTGATCATGGCAAGTGTCAGCTGATCGGTTTCCTCTTCTATTGAAAATGTGTCCTCTCCGCATTGTGATTGTGTCATTCGTTTTGTGCCAAGGAGATGCATGGTGATGTAGGCCGTCTCGTCTTTCGGAAACGTAACGGCAAGCTTTGATTCCAGCTCTTTTACGATGGCTTCTGCAGCCTGGTACTCCTTTTGATGCAGGATATGATCCATATCTTTCGGGAAAAGAGAAACATAGTTTTCCGTTCTGATCCGTTTACAGGCGATAGCGATATGGATAATGAGGTTATTCAGTCCCATGTTGGACAGAGGGATGCGGTCGTTTTTCATTTTTTTCAAGATGGCGGAACGGATGATCTCAATTTCTTCTTTTGGCAAAATATCAGCCTTTTCATTTAAAACATCTATCTCCGTTTCTCTTTCATCAACAATGTACTCCGCCATGCAGTACCTCATCTGCACCTCGTCCCCGCGCAGCTTGAAGCCGTAATTCGGACGTGTTTCCATGACGATGCGGTAAGGCAGCAGACGTTTCTTGACTTCCTTTAAATCCGTTTGGAGTGTAGATTTTGAGATAAATAGTTCTTCAGCAAGTTCATCGAGCTTGAGATAATGGTCCGCCAGCAGCAGACGTTTCATAAGATAGGCCATTCTCTCCTCCGGCAATACCGGCAGGCCCTTTTTTTGCTGAAATACATCTTGCAGCAGTGTTCTGAATACTTGCTCGTCATCAATGCGGAGCTTGTAGCCGGAGCCTCTTACAGATTGTACAAAGGCACCGTGGCCGCTTAGCACACCTTGCAGTTCCTTTATATCATTGCGGACTGTCCGCGTCGTTACGTTTAATTGCGCGGCAAAAAACGAACTTGTCACCGGGGCTTCAGCCGCCATCAGCAAGCACAGAATATCACGAAGTCGCCCATGAAGCATGAGAAAAACCTCCTATCTAGTAGATGCAGGGATTCAGTGAATAGGCAGAAAGGATGATGAAGGGATGCGAAATGTATATAAATTCTATAATGGAGAGAATGGCAAGTCAATGAACATCCGGAGGACTAGAGGGAAAACTGACCTATAAAAAAACAGCCGGGATCAGCCGGCTGTTCTAGATGCGGACATATTCTTTTGTTTAGACGCCTTGCGGTCCTTCATGATTTTTCGAACAATCGGGTAAATGACCGGCGCCCATTTGATAACGGTTTTGATCATCTTTTTCAAAGCTCCGATTCTCCCTTCTTTTTTCTCAACCATTCCCCTGATTGCCTCTTCCTTAAACATGCTAACGCGACACGTACCTGTTTCCCGTCACCCAGAAACGCCATGGATAATCGCGTGCCTCCCCGCTGTTGTCAATGCCGATGCGCGGGCCGGTTGAAATTGCTTCCGGTGTGTACCCGCTTTCGATGTAAAGCGGCTGTTCCGTGATCCAGCGTCCGTAGTCATTCATCGTGACGCCAAGCGCTTTCGTCAGCTTTCCTGGTCCGTTTGTCCATTCCCTCGGACTCCTGCCCGGCCTTCTCTCCTCCATTAACAGCTGGCCTTCATGCGGCTCAATCGCCCTGATTAATACCGCTTGCGGGACATCCTCTTCCGCGGCAACGACATTCAGCAATGTATGGGTGTGCATCACGTATGTATATACCCGCCCAGCTTCTGCAAACATGATCTCAGTCCGCTTCGTCCGGCGGTTGTTAAAGCTGTGGGCCGCTCTGTCTCCAGCCCCCATATAGGCCTCTGTTTCCACAATATAGCCTGACGCTGTGCCTTCGTCTGTTTCTTTTACAAGAAGGCAGCCCAGAAGCGATGGGGCAAGCTCAAGAGCGGTTTTTTGATAAAACGTGATGGGCAGCGGATTTTTTTCTCTCGTCACGAATCGACCTCTCCTTTTACCGATTTTTGTACATTGTACCATTCCCGAAGCAGATCAAAAAAAACGGCTGTTTTAAAATCTTTCCATTCAGGGAATATTGTTACCGTTCAAAAAAGGAGGGCCAACCATTGAAAGATGATCATCAAAACAAGCAGCACCAAACAAATGCCCAAGGAAGCGAGGAAGCGCTTTCCCATAAGACATCCGGGAAAAACGAGTCAGAGGATACCTTAACGAATAGGCAGGGGCATCCTGTTACTGACAACCAGAATGTGAGAACCGTCGGGAATAGAGGGCCTACAACACTTGAGAACTATGATTTTCTCGAAAAGATCAGCCACTTCGACCGGGAACGCATCCCTGAGCGGGTTGTTCATGCCAGGGGAGCAGGTGCACACGGGTATTTTGAAGCGTACGGAAGCTTCGGAGACGAACCGATTTCAACATACACACGGGCCAAGCTCTTTCAGGAAAAAGGCAAGAAAACACCGGCATTTGTCCGTTTTTCAACTGTGAATCATGGAAAACACTCGCCTGAAACATTGAGAGACCCGCGCGGTTTTGCTGTAAAGCTATATACAGAAGACGGAAACTGGGATTTGGTCGGGAACAACCTAAAAATCTTTTTTATCCGCGACCCGCTGAAATTTCCGGATCTTGTACACGCATTTCAGCCTGATCCAGTGACAAACATCCAGGATGGTGAACGTATCTTCGATTTCATTTCTCAATCTCCTGAAGCGACACACATGATCACCTTCTTGTTTTCGCCTTGGGGCATTCCGGCCAACTACCGGCAAATGCAGGGTTCAGGCGTACATGCCTATAAATGGGTGAATGAGGAGGGCAAGGCCGTTCTCGTGAAATACCATTTTGAACCGAAGCAGGGCATCCGCAACCTGACACAGAAGGAAGCAGAAGAGATTCAAGGGAAAAACTTTAACCATGCCACACAGGATTTATATGACGCGATTGAAAATGGCGATTATCCAGAGTGGGAAGTGTATGCACAAATCATGAGCGATGATGAGCATCCTGAACTGGACTTTGATCCTCTTGATCCGACAAAACTGTGGTATAAAGACGATTTTCCATGGAAACCGATCGGCAAATTGGTTCTGAACAAAAATCCGGAAAACTACCATGCGGAAGTGGAGCAAGCTTCATTTGGAACGGGGGTGCTTGTCGACGGGCTTGATTTTTCAGACGACAAATTGCTCCAGGGGCGTACGTTTGCCTACTCTGATACGCAGCGCTACCGTGTAGGCGCAAATTACCTGCAGCTTCCGATCAACTCGCCGAAAAAGCATGTCGCCACCAACCAGGAAGGCGGGCAGATGCAATATCGGGTCGATAGAGCAGAAGGACAAAACCCGCACGTCAACTATGAGCCATCCATTATGGGCGGGCTGAAGGAAGCGAAGCAGGACGGAAAAGACCATACGCCGCATGTCGAAGGTGATGTAAAGCGTGAAGCGATTGACAGAACAAACAACTTCGGACAGGCTGGAGAAACGTACCGGAGATTTACTGAATTTGAGCGGAACGAATTGATTACGAATTTGGTGAATACGCTTTCTACGTGCCGAAAAGAAATTCAGGATCAAATGATTGAGAATTTCACAAAAGCTGATCCTGACTACGGAAAACGTGTAGCAGAAGGGCTAAAAAAGGTTTCCGAAAACAACAGCAACGGGCCGATCGGCACAACTGAAACGGAACAGGCTGCAAAGCAGGCTGAACAGGAGAGCCATCCATCTGATCCGTATTAACAAAAGCGAACAGGGCTTTTTTTGAAGCCCTGTTTTTTTATTTTTCTATTGAAACGTTTTCAACAATTGTGTTGTACTGGAAGGAAAGGGGTGGAGAGATACGATGGAATTACAGCAGGACTTGATTCCTCAGAAAAAAACAATCGGCGCCTTAGATCACGCCGTTTTTTTATGCATGGTATTTTGTTTCTGGTTTTCAGGCTATATTTACGTTCCTGTATTCAGTCTGTATTTGGAGGATCTGCACTTTTCATATGGCGCAATCGGCATCATTCTCGGCAGCTACGGGGTCACGCAAATCCTTCTGCGATTCCCGCTCGGCCTTTTGTCAGACATCCTGTTTTCCTTGCGCAAGCAATTGTTAATTGCCGGGTTCGGCCTTTTCCGTCCTCAGCAGCCTGCTTTTTCTGATGTTTGATTCTTTCTTCTTCGTGCTGGCCGCCCGGCTTTTCGCGGGAATCACTGCTTCTACGTGGGTGATGGCGACCATTTTATACGCACATTATTTCAACAATGGCAATGCATCAAAAGCAATGGGCATCATGCAGTTTTTTACCGTCATGCCTCAGTTTGCCAGCATTGTGTTCTGCGGGCTCGCCGCAGCCCATTTAGGGAGGCAGGTTCCTTTTTGGATGGCGCTGGCAGCTTCTGCCGCAGGTCTGGTGATCTGCTGCTTTATTCAGGATCCGTCTGCTCCTCCCGCAAACCGTGGCACCATTCGTGTCAATCAGTACATCAAAGATACATTGCGGCTGCCAAAGCTGAAGCTTTTCACCATCCTGTCTATGACGGCCCATGCCGTATTATTTATCACAGTGTTTGGTTTTACGCCGCTTTACATGAATCAGCTCGGAATGGGCGACGCGGAGCTTCTTTGGGTGATGAGCGCCTTTTTCCTCCCACACGCAGCCGCCACATTAAGCTTTGTGTTTCTGCGCTTTACAAGCCGTATCGCTTACTTCGTGATGCTCATTAGTTTCGCTGTCACCGGGGTCTGTTTGCTATACGTTCCTTTTTCAGCTGCATTGTTCACGGTTTGCATCACACACGCCTGTATCGGACTGGCGCTCGGCTTCGTTTTTCCTCTGCTGCTAAGCCATGTCGTCGAAATCAGTTCTGCCCGTTTAAAAATGTCAGTGATGGGGTTTTATCAATCATTTTATGCGCTAGGCATCTTCCTCGGGCCCCTTCTTGCCGGAAAAATCGCACAGCTTGTCGGGCTTGCGGGAGTTTTTTATGGAGCCGGGTCTCTGGCATTTGCCGCCTTTTTTGTGATGCTCGCGCAAAAACGTAACATGATCAATTAATAGCTTTCATACCGCCGGAAGCGCCACACAGAAAACACGGCCAGAAGCATGATGCACAGAATGGAGAAAGTGAGTGACCATCCGAAAAAATCTGCCCGCTCTCCATGAAGAAGGATATGCTCCGCCTGCTTGCAAATCTCAGCCGGAAGCCACTTCGCACCATCTGGAAATAATGAAACAGCAAAGGAAACGGCTGCTGTGAGCCCGATCCCGCAAGCCGCAGCTGCTCCGACAGACCGGAATATCGTACTTCCGGCAAGGCCGGCGGTCACAATAAATATCACCCAAAGCGCGTAAAGGCCAAGGCTTGCGGCAAAGCGGCTGAATGATGCGTCCTCAAACAGCAGCCGGACGTAATAGTAAGCAAGCCCGTATCCAGCTGCAAACGACATAATGCCGATCACGCTTTGGATGAGCCATTTACTCACGATATAATAGGCTGCCGTCACAGGCCGCGACATAATCAGCGCTGTTACCCCTTGATTTCTTTCATTGGCTACACTGCCCATCACGCTAAAGATGACCAAAGCCATGCCAAGCGTGTTGAATTGAGAAAGCGTGCTGACCATCACTTCAGACCCGGAGGGCATCGTAAAACTGATTTTCATGCCGTCAGGAAGGTTCCCTCCATGTGCGATGATTTCCGGCATATAATAAATGGTCAGCGGCTGTGTCAGCCCGACGATCATCATCGCAATCGGCAGCCAAATCAGCTTGCCGCTTTTCCATCCTTCCAGCCACTCCTTCTGCAATAGCGCCATCATCACCTTCATGCGTGCACCACCTTTAGATAGACGTCTTCTAGAGACTCCGTTTTCTGTTCAAAGCGGGTGACGGTCAATCCCTTTCGGATACAGTCACTTAATAATGACCGGCCAGCGTGTATATCAGGCAGCTCGAAAACCGCTTGGGACGGATTCTTATAGACAATAGCTGAGACGTAAGGCTTCTCTTCAAGCCAACCTTCCAGCTTCTCTTTCACTGAAAGGGTAAAAACGTTCGTTTGCTGCTGTTGTTTCAGCTCCTGTAACTCGCCTTTCCATGAAATTTCACCGTTTTTCATAATCACCACTTGATCACACACCTGCTCTGCATCGTGCAAAACATGTGTAGAAAACAGAACGGCCATATGCTTTTTCAGCTCCCGCATTATGTCCAGCACCTCGAACCGCCCTGTCGGATCAAGAGCAGACACCGGTTCATCCAATATCAAAAACTGCGGTTTATGGAGCAGTGCCTGTGCCAGACCGAGTCTTTGTTTCATGCCTCCTGAATAGCCCCCGATCCTTTTGTGCTCCGCTTCATGCAAACCCACAAATTCCAGCATCTCGCCGATTTCCTCTTGGCATTTTCTCTTCGAAAGGCCGGACAGTCTCCCCGCAAATGTCAAAAATTCATTTGCGGTCATCCAGGAATAAAAAGCTGGATACTGCGGGAGGTACCCAATCAAACGCCGATCCGGCTTTTTTTCTCCTAACAGCTTAATGTTTCCGGAGGTTGGCGAAAGCAGTCCGGCCAGCATTTGCAGAGTCGTGGTTTTGCCGGCTCCATTAGGTCCTAATAGTGCGACACACTCATTTTCATTCACGTGAAAACTGACATTCTTTACAGCTTCATGATGCCTGTACGATTTGCATAATGATTCAATAGACAGCATATCGGCTTACCTTTGCTTTCTGCCGACGGTAAAAAACAAAATCGGCCCAATAATATTGATACATACAATGATTGCAGCCCACATCCACTTTGGCCCGTTTGTCCGCTCTTCTTTTATACAGCTGATAAGGGCAAACACCGCCAAAGCCAGCTGTAATACAATCAGCGGCAAAATCATTTCCCAAGAAATATTCATTGCTTGATCCCCCTTTTCTTCCGATCCGGCCTAATGACAAAAAAGTAATAACAAATCAGAGGCATCGGTGCTTGAATCAATCCGACAATCCCCCAAACCCATGCCATGCGATTACGTTTTTTCGCATCAATAAATAAAAAGATTCCCTGCGCCAATACGATGAGACAAGCCGCAACCGTTATGATAATTTCTGTTTGTGTCATCCGCGTTTCACCTCGCATTCGCCGAGATGCCTTTTTTTCTCAGCCGCAATCAAAATCGGCAGCACCGCAAGCACACAAACCTGAAGCACAATAAACACAGCAGGAGCTTGAGTGAAAGCTAAGATTGCAGCACTCACAACCATCAGCGCGCAGAATACAAATAAAATGATCTCTTGAAGAAGTTTTTTTCTGTATTCAGCTTTCATTTGTGACAGCTGGTGAAGCAGTTCTTTTTGATTCGGTATAGAGGGATTGGCTGTTTGATCAATTTTTTTCCATTCTGACTTTAAATGATCAGAAAGCTTTTCTTTATTCATCATCCCACTCCTTTCTGATTTGCTGGAGCCCTTTATGAACTCTGGACTTTACAGTGCCTTCTTTGATTTGAAGCATCACCCCGATTTCAGCGTAGGTATAGCCGTAGTAATGCCTTAATAAAACCGGTGTGCGCAGTTTAGGGTCCAGCTTTGAAAACAGATCGAGCGTTTCGCTCCACTCTGCCCCTTTCGCCGACACGTCCCACTTGATCTTGCGGATTGTTTCCTCCGTAACTGTCTGATTCCGTTTCCATTCTCTCTTTCTCTTTTTCTGGTGATCGAGATAGAGCCGCGATGCAATGGAGATCAGCCATGTGGAGAATTTTGAACGGCCCTGAAAGCTTCTTAAATGGATGTACCCTTTCAGAAAGGTTTCCTGAACAAGTTCCTCGCTGAGATCGGGGTGAAGGGAAAGCTTTAACAAGTATTTATATAAGAAAGAATAGTGATAGTGGAAAAGGGCTGTAAACGCCTCGTCGTTTCCCTCTTTCGCCTGCTGGATCAGCCGCTGTTCTTCATGTGTATCCAATGACCGTGATCCCCCCTTTTTTGTTTTTCTGCCTTATGAGACGACACCGGATTCAAAAGCGTTCATCTTTTTTACAATTCTTTTCAGCCATTGACAGATCAGGCTTCCCGGCCGTTTGGCTGCATATCCTTATTTGTAAACCCCCTTATAGTCTGTTAAGCTATGACTTTATGTCGATTTCAAAAAAACATCCAATATGGAGGACGATGCATTGAAAGTAGAAAGGCGAACGATTGAATATATTCCGAATGAAGAAAGACATGGTAAAGCGAAAGATTTATTTCCCGTATGGTTCGGGGCTAATATGCATATCACCACGTTAGTGACCGGCACGATTCCCGTTGCAATGGGACTTAATCTGTTTTGGAGTGTTGCCGCTATTATTTGCGGAACCTTAATCGGTGCCATATTTATGGCGTCTCATTCCGCGCAAGGCCCTCAGCTAGGCATCCCGCAAATGATTCAAAGCCGTGCCCAATTCGGCGTAATCGGAGCGATTCTTCCCCTCTTCTTAGTCATGTTTATCTACCTTGGTTTCTTCGCAAGCAGCACGATTCTGGCGGCCGGAACCTTAAGCAGCTTTGTTCCCATCCCGGGATCATGGAGCATTATAGGCTTAAGCGCCTTATGTTTTTTACTCACCATTTTCGGCCATGATTTGATTCACAAAATGCAAAAAATCCTTTCTTGGACCTCTTTTGCTGTATTTTTTGCTGCAACGATTCTCATTTTTCAATTGCCGATTCCGGCAGGCAGCTGGATTCCCGGAGCGATTGATCTGCCAATTTTCTTGGTGGCAGTCAGCGCAGTTGCGACGTGGCAGCTTGCCTACGCGCCATATGTTGCCGATTATTCAAGATATCTGCCAGTTAAAACACCGGCTTCAAAAACATTTTGGTACAGCTATGCAGGTACATCTGTCAGCTCCATCTGGATGATGCTGCTCGGCGCATTGCTGACAACCTCACTTCCTGACTTTACGGCAAACTCAGGCAGCCAGATTGTCCAATTGTTCGGTCCCTTCTCGTTTATTATGCTGATCATTGTGTTATTTGGGCAAATGGCGATCAATGTTTTTAACCTGTATGGGGCTTTCATGTCCACGACAACAACGCTGGAGCCATTTCTGAAATTAAAAGTCACGCCCAAAGTCAGAATCATCATGATCCTGGGTGTCACGCTTGTCGGCACAGTCTTAAGCCTACTGGGACAGAGCAATTTTATGGAGCTGTTTTTGAATTTTATCTTTTTCATCAGTTATTTCTTAATTCCGTGGACGGCAATCAATTTAGTCGATTACTACTTCGTCCGCCACGGAAAGTATCAAGTCAAAGCCATGTTCGACGTAAACGGGCCTTATGGAAAGGTCAATTGGATCACCACAATTGCGTTCGTGCTGTCTATCTTGCTGGAAATTCCGTTTATCAATACAAGCTTTTACATCGGACCGCTTGCCAAAATGTTTGGCGGCGGAGACATCGCATGGATTATCGGCTTGGCCGTGCCTTCTGTGCTTTACTATGCATTAATGAAACCGCGTCTGAAAAAACGGGCGGGGTATCAAGAAAAGCTGTCTTCTCTCTGAAGACAGCTTTTTTATCATTCAAATCGTTTCCACACGCGGGGCAGGATGTCAGATAGCTCATGAGCGAGCAACGTATGAGCGGAGTGCTCGTCCGTCCAGAGCTCGGCGCACGCACCATGCAAATAGACCGCGTTTAATATGGCGTGCTTTGGATCTTCATGGCAGCAGAGCATCCCCAATATCATGCCCGTCAGCGTGTCACCGGTTCCGCCCTTGGCGAGCGCCCCGTTTCCAGTTGGATTGAGCCAGCAGTCTCCATCAGGAAACGCGATGACGGTTTGGTTTCCTTTTAACACAATGACAGTCTGCAGCTGAGCCGCCCATTCCTTTGCATATTCCGCTCTTTTTTTCTGCAATTCGTTCACGGGCACCCCTGTCATTCGGGAAAACTCGCCCGGGTGCGGCGTGAGGATGACGGGGGCCTCCCGTTTCGGATATGTGCGCTTCGCCAGCGCTCCGGCATCCAAAATAACAGGACAATCAGCCGTAAGCACATGATCGACTGCCTGCTGTACGCTTTCCGTTTGCGGAAGGCCCGGTCCGATGGCAATGGCCCGGTACGTCTCTTCAAGCTGAGCATCCGCCGCCTTTTTCCAGCCGTCACGCCAATAGGTCGCCTCGGGCAAAACAGGAACAATTAGCGGGATTACGCTTTCTGATGTACCGATGACAAGCTTGCCGAGACCGCTCCGCATGGCCCCAAGCCCTGCAAGCAGCGCTGCTCCCGGCATGTCGTCACTTCCAGCCAGCAGCAAAGCCGTACCGTACGTGCCTTTATGGCTCTCCGCATCTCTTTCAGGAAGCGTGGCCCTTACATGCTCTTCCGTCCAAAATGGAACATTCATCTCTATCCCTCCTCTGCTTTCTTTTCCTATTTTTCCTGTCCCTTTTCTTTTTCAAACAAAAAAGACAGCCTTTTAGGGCTGTCTTTTATTTTACAGGAACATCAAGGTGATACAGGCGGCGATATCGTTCGTTTGCCGCCAGCAGCTCCTCATGGGTTCCTTCCATTTCTGTTTTGCCGTTTTCGAGAAATACGATTTTATCGGCTGCTTCCACTCCCGCGAGATGGTGTGTAATCCATAAAATCGTTTTTCCTTTCAGCACCTCAAACACCGTTTCCATCAATTCACGTTCGGTAATAGGATCGAGGCCGACTGTTGGCTCATCGAGGATGATGATCGGTGTATCCTGCAGCAAAATCCTCGCAAGTGCGATCCGCTGGCGCTCTCCACCGGAAAAACGGATGCCGGTTTCTTGTACAGAGGTATGATATCCATCAGGCAATGACTCAATGTAGTCATGCAGCTTGACCTGCTTTGCGGCGCGGCGCACATCCTCGTCGCTTGCTTCTCCGTTTCCGAGCCTGATGTTGTTCAAAATGCTTGTATCAAACAGGTGCGGTTTTTGATTTAACACGGCCACCGCATCCGCAATCTGATCCTTTAACAGCGCTGTCTCCATTCCGTTTAACGTCACAGAACCGGAGTCCGGTTTCAAGGCGCCTTCGATTAATGCAAGCGATGTTGATTTCCCAGAGCCGCTTCGGCCGAGCAGCGCCATTTTTTCTCCTTGGCGCAGCGTAAAGGAAAAGTTGTGCAGCACTTGGCTGCTGTTGTCATAAGAAAACGTCACATCACGAAAGGCCAAGGTGACATCTTGAAGATCGAGAATTTGATCCCCTGATTCAGTTTGTGACGCCTCCGGCTGAGGAGCCACATTGTTCATGCGTCTGATAGAATCCTGATAGCCCGGCACTTCGCCTAAGGCATCCGAAAGCGGCAAAAAGGCTTCCGTCAACGGAAACACCACTAGCACAAAAGCGGCAATCATCGTTTTAGCGAGCTCGCCGTCCGCTTGCTGTCCCGCTGTCCAAAACAGCATCAGCAAAATAAGGCCAGCGACAAGGCATTGCGCAGCAAAGTCCCGCCATCTTGTAAAGCGTTGTTTTTTCCGTTCAAGCTCAAACCAATCACGTTCCTCTTTTTCATAAGCATCAATAAAAGCATGCCGGCGTCCGCTGAACATCCAGTCGCTGACACCCATCACAGCATCTGTCAGACGGCTGTACAGCACATTCCGTCCGCTTTTCAGCTTCGCATTCTTCGCTCTCGTCACGAGCAAAGACACAACCGGAAACAATACAACAAGAACAAACAAATAAAGCGCAAGCAATATGGCAAACGGCCAAGAGAAGAAGCCGAGCGCTATCACTGACACAGCATACAGGAGCAAGGCTGAGATCGCAGGAAAAATCGTTTTTAAGAAAGCATCCTGCAAATGCTCAATATCCTCAGACAAAATGCCGAGCATATCCCCCGTGCGAAAACGGGAACGCAGCATCAAAGCACCCGGCTCAAGCATATTGTAAAGGCGGACGCGCATGTCAGATACGATTTTCAAAATGATGTGATGGCCGACGAGCCGTTCCACATATCGCGACACAGAGCGCGCAATCCCAAAGGTGCGCACAGCGACAATCGGCACATAAATGAGCAGAATGTTTTCCGGCCTTGTCGCCGCTTTAGAAATCAAAAAACCTGAGGTGAACATGAGGAAAGCAGCAGAAAAAATCGTCACCGCACCCAAAAAGATAACCAGAACGAACAGGCGGGCATTTTGCTTGATATACGGCAAAATCCATTCTTCTTTCTTCATGCTCTTTCCCCCAGTTGTGCCTTCACGAGTTTGGTATACACACCGTTTTTCTCCAGCAGTTCATTGTGAGTCCCGATTTCCGCAACCCTGCCCCCGTCCAGCACGATAATTTCGTCCATATCGAGCATCCAGTGAAGGCGGTGAGTCGCGAGAAAGACAAGCTTATCCTCAAATAAATCCAGCATCGTTTCTTTTATTTCATATTCTGTTTCGATATCAAGATGGGCAGTCGGCTCATCCAGCAGCAGGATCGGACGGTTTCCCAAAAAGGCGCGGGCCAGCGCGACACGCTGTGCCTGGCCGCCGCTGAGCGCCCGGCCGCCTTCCCCGATCCGCCCCTCTAATCCTTCAGGAAGGCTATCCACCAGCTCCGCCAGTCCCGCCGCCGCAGCAGCACGGGCTGTATCCTCTGCCGAAGCGCTTGGGTGGTAGAAGCGAATGTTATTGCCAAGCGTATCATCAAAAATGTACGGATGCTGGGGGATGTACAGAAGGTTCTTCTGCCAGCTGCCGTCCTGCAAATGGGACCGGCTTGTACCATTAACCTCAATCATCCCGCCATCCGGCTCTAAAAATCCGCCGAGAATATCAATTAATGTTGATTTTCCGGCGCCGCTTGCACCGATAATGCCGATTTTTTTCTTGCCTTTGAATGAGAGATGAATATCAGACACCGAACGGCCGACTGACACGCCTGACAGCTTCAGCTCATCCTGATCGGACCAAGCTTCGAGCTGAAGCGGCGTCTCTTCTTTAAAACCAGGCTGCGACAAAATCTCTTGAATGGTTTTTCCTGCTTCCTGGCCGTTCAGCGTTGCATGATAATCATTCCCCACTTCCCGCACCGGCAAAAAATACTCAGGCGCCAGAATAAGCGCCGTTAAAGCAGGGCCAAGCAAAATATCGCCGTCAATGAGGCGCAGGCCCAGAAATACTGCGACTGTCGCCACCGACAGCATCGTGAAAAAATCGAGGGCGAATGATGACAAAAACGCCACCCGGAGTGTGCTCATCGTTGCCTTGCGATACCGCTCACTCACATAGAAAATATTTTTGCTGTGTGACTTGCTCAAACCTAGGAAACGCAATGTCTCCAGCCCGCGAAGAGAATCAACAAAATGATTGGAAAGTCTCTGATAGGATTTCCACTGACGATCCGCTTTTCTCTGCGCGACAAGGCCGAGGAGAATCATAAAGATGATCAGAATCGGCATAGCAGCGACTAAAATGATGGCTGATGTCCGATCCTGAAAAAACACATAAATGACAACTGCCGCAGGCACAATCGCCATGCTGACCATTTTCGGCAGAAACAGCTCCAGGTAGCGGCGGAACTGGCTGATGCCTTCCATCGCCAGCGTCACCATTTGCCCCGTCCCCTCTTTCTTTGCAAAGCGGGGGCCTAATCGGAACAGCTGATCAAGAAAACTTTTCCTCAAATCTGCTCCTGTCCGGGCGGCGTATTGATAGACGATTTTCTGTCGCGCCACCGTCACCCCGTGCCGGGCGATAAAAGCGATGAGGAAAAAGCTGATCATCGGAAAAAGGGAGGTAATGCCCTTCCCGTTGAACAGTCCGGTTACGGCCTCACTCAGCCACTCTGCCTGCATAATAATGGCGGCTGTCTGAATCAGCGTTAAACAAGTAATCAAGGTGAGAATCCGCTTCATTCCTTTATATCGAAACAGGTCTTTTCCCATTAATAAGTCATAGGCTCCTTATGGCTGACGCGCTTCCGGAAGACATAATAGCTCCAGATCTGGCTGCCGATGACGAACGGCAGTAGCGTTAATGCTGCAATTGACATGACTTTAAGCGAATAATCTCCGGAAGAAGCGTTAGCTACTGTTAAATCGTATGCGCTATGAAGCGAGCTGACCATTACGCGAGGGAATAGGGAAATAAAGATCATTCCCACGGTCAGCGCCAGACCAGCGCCTGTCATCCCAAATGTCCAGCCGTCTTTTTTCTTGCGAATAAATACAGCCGCGAGCATAAAGCAGATGACAATCAAAACAGCGAGCGGAATGGTAATCTCGCCGCGGCGTGTAAACATGTCTGTCTGATACGCAGAAAGGGCCGCGAAGGCAAGAACCGCTACAAAAACAACACCCATTATCTTTTGCGCCATTTTCCGGGCGCGGTTTTGCAAATCACCAATCGTACGCAGCGTGATAAACATTAATCCATGCTGGAAGCAAAGAAGTGTTACCGTCACACCGCCAAGTATAGAATATACATTGATATAATCAGATACATGTGCGTGAATGTTCATGTCGGCATCAATCGGCATCCCGCGGAATAATGTCGTGAACAGCACACCAAGCACAAACGGAGGAATCAGACTGCCGAAGAAAACGACCCAGTCCCAAACCTTTACCCATTTTAAATGATCCACCTTGCCGCGGAACTCAAACGCGACCCCGCGGCCCATTAACGCAAGCAGCACTATGACAAACGGAATGTAATAACCGCTCAGCATCGTTGCATACCAGTTTGGGAATGCCGCGAAAATGGCGCCTGCGCCAGTCAAAAGCCACACTTCATTCGCGTCCCAGAACGGCCCGATCGTGTTGATCAGCACTCTGCGTTCTAATTCATTATGGCCAAGAAAACGGGTCGCCATGCCGACCCCGAAATCAAAGCCCTCCAAAAAGAAGAATCCTACAAACAATACAGCAACGAGTATAAACCAAAGATCATGAAGAGATGCCATGGTATACCTCCTGACTAAATGGATCTGTTGATACAGGAACATCATGATGATCACTATGCTCCGCACCTTTTTTAATCTCACGGATAAACAAGAAGACAAGCAGTGCACCAAGAATCATGTACATCACACCGAATGCGATGATTGAGAATAACAAGGAGCCCGCTGTTACGTTAGGTGACACAGATTGAGCGGTTGTCATTAACCCCATAACCGTCCAAGGCTGACGTCCGATTTCTGTCATAATCCAGCCCGCGGAGTTCGCAAGAAACGGGAAGGAAATCAACGCGATCATGATGCGCAAATACCATTTGCTGTTTTCAAGCTTTTTGCGGCGGTTTAACCAAAGGCCGCCTAACGCAGCAAGAATCATGACAACACCTGCTCCTACCATGATGCGGAAGCTCCAGAATGTCGTTTTCACTGGCGGAATGTAGTCGCCTTTTCCGTATATTTTTTCGTACTCAGCCTGAAGGGTTTTCATCCCTTTGACACTTCCGCTGAATTTCTGATAAGCCAAGTAGCTCAAGGCATAAGGAACTTTGATTTCATTTGAGCTTTTTTCATTTTTTGTATCGATCGTCGCAAAAGCGGTCCAAGCAGCAGGGTCACCGCTGTCTTCCCATAGACCTTCACTGGCAGCCATTTTCATCGGCTGTGATTCCATCAAGTGCTCAGCCTGCATGTGTCCGCTAAGGCCGACGCCAAGACCGGCACAAAGGCCGACGATCATTGCGAGTTTAAAAGATTGCTTAAAGAACGGCACTTCTTTTTTCTTCAGCAGTTTAAAAGCACTCACTCCGGCAATAAAGAAAGCTCCAGTGGCAAGCGCACCAAAAATAACGTGCGGGAATTCAACCCAAAGCTGAGGGTTTGTAATCAACGCGCCAAAATCATTCATTTCCGCGCGGCCGTTTTTGATCGTAAAGCCGACCGGCTCCTGCATAAAGGAGTTTGCTGTTAAAATCCAGAAAGATGACATGATCGTTCCGAATGATACGAGCCATATGCAGAGCGCGTGAATTTTCTTCGGCAGGCGGTCCCAGCCAAAAATCCATAATCCGATAAAAATAGATTCCATGAAAAACGCCAATAATGCTTCAATCGCAAGCGGAGCGCCAAATACATCTCCGACAAAACGGGAGTAATCTGACCAGTTCAGTCCAAACTGGAATTCTTGCAAAATCCCCGTTACAACACCGACTGCGAAATTTATTAAGAATAAGTGTCCCCAAAACTTTGCCATTTTGAGATACAGCTCATTTTTCTTTACAAGATAAAGAGTCTCCATCAACGCAACCATAAACACAAGCCCGATAGACATCGGCACAAACAAGAAGTGAAACAACGTTGTTGATGCAAATTGTATGCGGGCTAATACCAATTCACTCATGCTTTCTCCTCCATTTCCGGTTAAAACTGTTAATTTGCTCACTACTTCACAAATAGAACCGAGACTTTGATCAGTGATTCACAAAATAGACGAAAAAAATATTGTTCAATATTTCACAAACGTGTCAAAAAGTCGTCCAATATGAGGCAAGATTGCCAGACTGACCAAATGACACAATCTCTGACTGGTTCATATTAAGTACTTTACAACGATTCATTTCAAAAATAAAGCCTAAAATACCTAAAAAGTCCCGCACTATGTGACGGATTTTTGTCTATTTTGTTGCTTATTTATGTCGGCTGCTAGGATAAATGACCCTTTATTATCGTACATCAACACATCGTTCCTTGCGAACAAAATGCTTGCCCTGCACCAGCACTCGTTTCTCCGCACTCCGTCATAAACAGATTTTAGGCAGGATGCCTCTTTTCATTTGAACCGGCAAGTGGAGAAAAGTTGAATAGTAAATTTTTAATATATTAATAATTTCAATTTTTTAGTATACTTAACATAGTGAACAATTTCACTGCATCAAGAATAGGGGAGGTTTTTCAATGGGAGAGCTTCAAACACACATGCAATTGCAAACGGATACAATTCACGAAGGGGTTCGAAAAGAGAATTGGTTTGCGAAAGCCATGAATATAAAAGTAGGCATCATACCGCTTCCTGTGTATGCCTTGCTGTTTATATTAATCACTGTTTTTGTTATGCATCACGATGTAAAAAGTGACATTTTGACATCCATTGCCGTCATGGCGTTTTTCGGATTTACCTTTGCCCAAATCGGCAAATCGATACCGATTGTTCGTTCTATCGGCGGCCCGGCCATCCTAGCTACTTTTATTCCGTCCGCTGTCGTGTACTATCACCTGCTGCCTAATGATATCGTCAAATCCACCACAGAATTTACAGAAAACTCAAACTTTCTATATTTGTTTATCGCCGGTATTGTCGTCGGAAGCATTCTCGGCATGAAAAGAGAAACACTCGTAAAAGCATTCATGAAAATCTTTATTCCGCTTATTGTCGGTTCTGTCACAGCCGCTATTGTCGGACTGGCTGTCGGGACATTGCTCGGACTCGGATTTCAGCATACCCTGCTGTACATTGTCATTCCGATTATGGCTGGAGGAGTCGGAGAAGGCGCTATCCCGCTGTCCATCGGATATTCTGACATCATGCCCATTTCTCAAGGGGAAGCGTTTGCACTTGTTCTGCCATCGATTATGCTGGGCAGCTTGTGCGCGATTATTCTAGCGGGATTGCTGAACCGAATCGGAAAGAAAAAACCGGAATGGACAGGCAACGGCAAAGTGGACCGCTCCGAAGAAGAGTCCCCTGCGCTGGAGGAATCACAAAGCGGGCAACAAATGTTCAACCTTTCTTTATTTGCGTCAGGCGGTATCCTTGCTGTTTCTTTATACTTAGTCGGCATGCTCGCTCATGATTTTTTCGGTTTTCCGGCACCCGTTGCCATGCTGTTACTGGCTGTTCTAATCAAGCTGTTCAGATTGGTGCCTGCCTCAATTGAAAATGGCGCGTTTGGAGTGTCCCGCTTTTTTTCAACAGCTGTGACCTACCCGCTTCTCTTTGCGATTGGGGTATCCATGACGCCGTGGGACAAGCTTGTCGCCGCTTTTAACCTCAGCAATATTATTACGATTCTGTCTGTCGTTGTGACCATGATGGCCGTTGGCTTCTTCACTGGAAAATGGCTGAACATGTATCCGATTGAAACCGCCATTATCAATGCGTGCCATTCTGGACAAGGCGGTACGGGTGACGTTGCCATTTTAAGCGCCGCTGAAAGGCTTGAGCTAATGCCTTTCGCCCAAGTGTCTACCCGCATCGGGGGCGCGATTACAGTATCCTTAACCTTATTGCTGCTGCACCAATTTTATTGATACACCTCGGAGCAAGTTCTTCGGAAAACGAAAGAGCTTGCTTTTTTGCATGTCCGTATTTTTGCAAGTTCCCATCCCATGCTATAGTAATAGTTGGAAATACTAGATAGAAAGGAATCTGGCATGCCTATGGGAACTCATCTATTTCTCTTTATGCTTCTCGGGCTTGGATTTTATTTGATATCAGCCCTGGCTGCAAAACTCATTCCGGCCATAGACTTCTGGATTGATATTGTTCTATGGGTCGGCGCTGCAGTTTACATCTTCTCTCATCTCTCATTCATGGACGGCATTGTCTCAATCGCGACAATGTTCTACTGCTATTGGACCGCAATGGATCTCATTGTTTCAGAGCGTGCGGAAAAACCTTCGGGAGACTGGCAGAAAATTGAGCTGGCCAGAAACAAAACACGTCTCCTGTCAGACATTACGCTGACCGCCATTGTGTTTGCGGGCGCTGTCATTTTTTTCATCTATGGACCTGACCCAAGCCCCCTCAAATATGTAATCCTTTTCGGCATGATCTCCGGCGGAGGGGCACTGGTGAAGCGTATACTGAATGTTTTCAGCGTAAAGGTTTTTTATTCAGCTGCCTTAGAAAAATTGCATATCAGCTCTCGCTATGAAACCCGTACATACCCGCTTTCCGATTTGAAGGACATTCAGCTTGAATCAACGGCAGATCTCTTAAAGCTCCATCCGCTTCTGACGATGTATTCATCCCGTTTAGATTTGACAACAAGCTTTCAGCAAGTCATTAAACTGTCTCTTCCCGGCGAAACACTGTTTCTGACGGTGAAGGAACCGCAAAAATGGAAAACAATTCTCCAGGAATACACAGATGCAGAAAACAATGTGGACAATGTGATTTCTGTTTTGCCGTTTTATCATAGAAAAAATGTGAAGCGGCTGCTCGGGAAGCTTTATTTTGCCGCCAGCGTAAAAGGGGTATCCGCTTACGCCTTATTGGTGCTCGCGTTATACGCATTACACGCCTCTCCATGGGTCATGGCTGTTGCCGTAATCCTATATTGGGTATTCAACATGTATATGTCAGACCGTGTGTTGCGGGCGGCAATGGACGCCAAGCCTTGTCATCATCCGCATGTACAGGCAGCGGCCGATAAGATTTTCCGATCGGCCGGCATTTCCCATGTCCGCATATACGAAACGGAGAGTGATGATTACAACGGAATGGCAGTAGGCATGAATGTCGGGAGGTCAATGGTCATCCTGACAAGCGCCACACTAACACTTCCACAGCGTGTCATCGAAGGCATTCTGGCCCATGAGGCAATTCATATCAAAAAACGTGACGTTCTGTCATCACAGCTTTTGCGTTTTCTATATCTTGGAGCTGTCGTTGGGATTTTCCTCTTGTTTGAGCAGCATATCACCCATCCCGAGGCCCACAAAATTGCGCTTTGGGCTTTCATTATGGCAATCATTATCCTATTCCAGCTCTATCAATCCTTTTGTTCACAATGGATGGAGGTGCGTGCTGACAACCTTGGCGCATCCTTGCTGGAGGGCGGTTACAAACAAATGGCTGAAGCCTTGAAAATCTTGGCGGTTCAGCAGGATGAGGACATACAGAAACAAAGTGCCTACAGCTCTGAAGCCGGTGAAGACGAGCTTCAAATTGACTCTCTCACCCGTGATAAAAGCTGGTTTTTCAGATTGATTGATTTTCAGTTCGCTCCTCATCCCCCTATGTATTGGCGTGTCGGCACTTTATTGTCAAACAAAGGACATGGGGTGCTAAAGCGCTGGCTCAGAGACCGCCTGAAAGAATCGATCACTTTGAAATGAAACCGGTCAGCGTTTCATCCGTATAACAGATATGGTGAAAAAAGGGAGTGACCAGAAGTGATAGTGATCTTATTGATAATAGCTATTATTGTTTTTCTTTCAGTCATTCAGCCGCAGCCATCGGATAATAAAATCCGCCAGCAGGCGGACAGCGGGTATTTCGGTTATTCAGATCATAGCTCGCACCATGATGGATTCGGCAGTGACGGAGGTTTCAGCGATTCCGGCTGTGGCGGCGGAGGGGGCGGCGATTAAACGCCGCCTTTTTTTATTTCATTGATTCGATGTACGCACCAAAAGCCGAGCCCGACATGCCTGGGGACACGCGCACACGATGGAGGGCATACATTCCCTGGTCTCTCGAAGCCGCGCCCGGTTCTGTCGTCACGCCCATTTGATAGCCTGTTTTTTCAGCGGCCTTCAGCGTCTCCTCATTGTAGCGCCCTACCGGATAGCTGATGATGGTGGTTTGCTGATGAAACATGTGGTCAAACAGCTTTTTCGAATCCGCCATCTCACTTTGCTGCTGTTGAGGCGTTAATCCGTTCAGCTCAAGGTGGTCAATCGTATGGCTTTCAATCGATATGCCGTGCTGTGCCATTTCCTTCATTTGTTCCTCTGTCAGATGATGCTTATGTCCGATCGATTTGCCGATCATAAAAATCGTTGCCTTCATCCCGTACTTTTTCAGCACCGGATACGCATCTTGATAATTGTCGGTGTACCCGTCATCAAATGTGATCAGCACGCACTTCTCACTCGGTTTTTTATCCTGCGTCAGCATGAGATATGCCTCTTTCGGCGTTAATGTCTGATAGCCGTTATCATGAAGCCACTTCATATGCGCCTCGAATTCTTTCTTTGGCACACGGAGGCTGTTTCCTGAAGAAATGCTGTGGTACATCAAAATCGGCAGCTTTGCCGGTTTCTCTGTTTTGATCCATGCGGATGTATCGTCTTCTTTTTTCTGAACTTGTACTGCCTTTTTTTCCGGTTTCTTTTGTTCCGCTTTTGGCATCGGCTGCTCTGCATTCGCCTCTTGATCAGCGCAAGCCGCAAGAGCCAAACAGCTGCCCAAAAGAAAGATGCTTAAAAACAATCGTTTCATCGTTCTCCTGCTTTCTGTCTATTTCTTCCTCCTTTTTCATCGGTTTGATTCTGAGATTTTCAATAGCAAAAAACCGGACATGTCTCCATGTCCGGTTTTTTTGATCCTATTGAATTCTCACTTCTGTCTCACTGTCAAAGAAATGGCCTTTATTCATATCAAATGCAACCGTCAGCTCATCGCCCGATTGAATATCGAGGCGGGCGTCGATCCGCGCAATAAAGTCTTGGTTGTCTATCTGCGAATAAATCATAATTTCAGAACCGAGCAGCTCTGCAACATTGATTTTCGCCTTAATCGAAGAGTTCTTATATGATTCCACGACAATCAATTCATCATGTATATCCTCAGGACGGATGCCGAAGATGACCTCTTTGCCGATGTAGCCTTTTTCACGCAGCACTTTCATTTTTCCTTCCGGGACGGTTAATGCCGCAGAACCGATTTTGATTAAGCCATCCGTGAGCTTTCCTTTGAAAAAATTCATCGCCGGTGATCCGATAAACCCGCCGACAAAGACGTTTTCAGGGAATTCATATACATCCTTCGGCGTCCCGATCTGCTGAATTTTCCCATCTTTCATGACTACAATCCGTGTCGCCATTGTCAGCGCTTCTGTCTGGTCATGCGTCACATAAATCGTTGTAGTCTGCAATCTCTGGTGGAGCTTAATGATTTCCGCCCGCATTTGCACCCTCAGCTTCGCGTCCAGGTTTGACAAAGGCTCATCCATCAGGAACACCTTTGCATCCCGCACGATTGCCCGGCCCAGCGCAACCCGCTGTCTCTGTCCGCCTGACAGCGCTTTCGGTTTACGGTGCAAATATTCCTCCAGCCCGAGAATTTTAGCAGCTTCCTCTACTCTTTTTTTGATTTCAGGCTTCGGCATTTTCCGAAGCTTGAGCCCGAACGCGATATTATCGTAGACCGTCATATGCGGATAGAGCGCGTAGTTCTGAAATACCATCGCGATATCCCTGTCCTTTGGCGCTACATCATTGACCCGTTTTCCTTCAATATAAAAATCGCCTTTCGAAATTTCTTCAAGTCCTGCGACCATTCGCAGCGTCGTTGATTTCCCGCAGCCGGACGGGCCGACGAATACGATAAATTCCTTATCGGCAATATGAAGGTTAAAGTCATCAACCGCCGGTTCCTTCTGATCATAAAATTTATAAATGTGCTCCATCCGCAATTCAGCCATCTAACATCCCCCTTTGTTATTGTAAACGCTTTCTTATATTGAGTGTAACAGCAATTCCCTCTCGCTAAAATGGGCAGCGTTCATAAAATCATCCAGCCATTTTTCGTGCATATTTCCAATTTATTCTGAACTTTCATTTTGCAGGCAGATAAAATAGGCAAGAAGCGCGCCTTTGTACGATTTGATATCTATCCCTGACCGCTCAATAAATTTATCAATCCGATATTGCAGGCTGTTGCGATGCAGATGCAGCTTTTTCGCTGTTAATGTGACGTTTGAGTTGTTTTCAATAAACAGCTTAATGGTCTTCCTTAGCTCAGCTTCACTTCCAAATAAAAGCTCAGCTTCTTCAGAGAGCAGCGTTTCCAGTTTTTCTTTTTCTGTTTCTAATAATAGAAAAGGAAAGATCATCTCAAAGGTCACACTCTGCACCTGAGGCAGCCGTTTTTCAGCAAACAGGAAATACGCCTGTTCACGAGTGTAATGTTTTCGCAGACACTCATCCGGCTCGTAAAATCTTCCGGCGTAAAAACGGACACTGAAGTAGAAATCACTTTCAAGAACTTTTGCGAGCGATTCCAGTTCGCCCTTCTTCGCCGCCGCTTCACTTTCCTGCTCGACAATCACGCCTCTGTCCTCATGAATCCACACAATCACAAAAGACACCGGCCAAAAATGGCGAACCGCTTCTGTAAAGGACGTCCTTTCTATTTTGCCGAATAAATGAAAGTGAACAAATCTCGTCCGTTTCTTTATGTACGCCGGCAATTCCCCTCTGGAAAAAAGGAACGAAAACCACTTGTTTTCCTCAGGTGATTTCATAGACAGTTGATTGCCCTCATCCGCAGGCGTCAAAAATGATTGCAGCACCAATACTTCTTTTTCACTGATCTCTGTTTTCGGAATGGAGATATACCTCTGATTGCTCTCATCAAAAAAACATAGACAGCCTTCCCTTATGCAAAGCTCCTCAGACACAATCGAACCGGGATAAATAGCCAGCAGCGATTTCATAGAGTCTCCTCTCTTATGTAAGGATCTGTATATTCAGTATAAGGCGAAACACACATGTTCTCCACTAAAAAAGAGTATATCCGGTATAGATAGACGAGAAACTGAAAGGGAAACCTCATTCGTTTACATATTGGCTTCAGCGGAAATAGAAGAGGATATGCAGGACCAAAGGAGGGCCATCTTATGAGTTTCGAAACGTTAAACAAAAGTTTTATCAATGGAAAATGGACTGAGGGAGAAAGCGGACGTACGGAGGACATTTTGAATCCGTATGACCAGTCTGTGATCACAACAGCATCTTTGGCAACGGGCAAACAGCTGGAGGATGCGTTTGGCATTGCACAGAAAGCCCAAAAAGAGTGGGCCAAGAGCACGACGGAAGACCGAAAAGCCGTCCTGCAAAAAGCGCGCGGCTATTTACAGGAAAACCGTGAAGACATCATTATGATGATCGCCCGCGAAACTGGCGGAACGATCATTAAATCAACAATCGAGCTGGAACAAACGATTGCGATTTTAGATGAAGCCATGACGTATACTGGTGAATTAGGCGGCGTCAAAGAGGTGCCATCCGACATTGAAGGGAAAACCAATAAGATTTACCGCCTTCCGCTAGGTGTCATTTCATCGATTTCTCCATTTAATTTCCCAATGAATCTATCCATGAGATCCATTGCGCCCGCAATTGCGCTGGGTAACAGTGTTGTTCACAAGCCTGATATCCAAACTGCTATTTCCGGCGGGACCATCATTGCGAAAGCGTTTGAACACGCCGGTCTTCCTGCCGGTGTCCTTAACGTCATGCTGACGGATGTAAAGGAAATCGGGGACGGCATGCTCACCAATCCAATCCCGAGATTAATCAGCTTTACAGGATCAACAGCAGTCGGGCGCCACATCGGTGAAATCGCCGGGCGTGCCTTCAAACGAATGGCACTTGAGCTCGGCGGCAACAATCCATTTGCCGTTCTTTCAGATGCGGATGTCGATCGTGCTGTGGATGCCGCGATTTTCGGAAAATTTATTCACCAGGGACAAATCTGTATGATTATCAACAGGATCATCGTTCATCAAGATGTGTACGATGAGTTTGTAGAAAAGTTCACCTCCCGTGTCAAACAGCTTCCGTACGGCGATCAAACCGATCCAAAAACCGTTGTCGGCCCGCTGATCAACGAGCGCCAAATCGAGAAAGCACTGGAGATCATTGAGCAGGCAAAGGCAGACGGCATAGAGCTTGCGGTTGAAGGAAAACGCGTCGGAAACGTGCTGACGCCGTACGTCTTTGTCGGTGCGGACAACAACAGCAAAATTGCCCAAACGGAGCTGTTTGCCCCAATCGCGACCATTATTAAAGCTGGCAGCGACCAGGAAGCGATTGACATGGCAAATGATACCGAATACGGCCTCAGCTCTGCGGTTTTCACTTCTGATTTAGAAAAAGGCGAAAAGTTCGCCCTGCAAATTGACAGCGGCATGACCCATGTCAACGACCAGTCCGTCAATGATTCGCCGAATATTGCCTTTGGCGGAAACAAAGCAAGCGGTGTCGGCCGCTTTGGCAACCCATGGGTAGTAGAGGAATTTACCGTGACGAAATGGATTTCGATACAGAAGCAATACCGCAAATATCCGTTCTAAATGAAAAAATCCCTCTGCTTCAAGTACAGAGGGATTTTTCTTTATTTAGATATATCCACAAACCCTTCGCCAAACACATCGCGTACGTCATGAACGATCACAAACGCTTTTTTGTCGCAGCTTCTAATGATTTTTTTCAGCATAGACAGCTCCTGTTTGTTAATGACGATATACAAAATCTCTTTTGATTGGCCCGTATAATTTCCCTTCCCTGATAAAATCGTCACGCCCCGATCCATCAAGGTATTTACCTGCTCTGCAATCTCACTCTTATTTTCTGAAATGACCGTAATGGCTTTTTTCGTATTCAAACCTTCAATAATGAAGTCCATCACTTTGGTACCGATATACAGCATCACGATCGTAAACATCATTTTTTCTGCACCAATAATAAAATAAGAGCTAAATACTACGATTAAATCAAAAAACAAGAGTGCATAGCTGATATTCCAGTCTAAATATTTATTAGCAATTCTGGCCAGAATCGCGGAACCAGCCGTCGTCCCGCCGACCCGGATAATCATGCCGATCCCGACTCCCGCAAATACACCTGCGAAAATCGTATTAATGATCAATTCATCAGACGGAATGCTCCACCCATGTGTCAGATGAAGAAAAAGCGAATTTGCCGCAACCGCAATGATCGTATAAACCGTTGTTTTTCCATCCAGAAACTTGTAGCCGATTAAAAGCAAAAACGCATTTAAGATAAAGTTCGTGACACCAGGAGACCATTGAAACAGATAATACAATATCAGCGTAATCCCAGTGACTCCGCCTTCCCCAAGATCATTGGGAATCGCAAATAAATTAACCGCAAGCGCGAAGAAAAAAGCGCCAATCACAAGCATAAGTACATCCAGCATTCTCTTTTTCATCACGAAAACACTCCTTCTCATTGTTCTGTTCTAGCAAATAAAAAAACCCAGGAGAACGCTCTCGAAAAAGAGCAGAAACTCCTGGGCTTTTATCCCACCGTGTCATAACAGCCAAGCTGCTATGTGTTTTCTCTCGGTCACAGTCCAATTTGCATTGCGGAACCCTAGAAAACCACTGTTTTTATCATATCCTTTTCACTTTCCAATATTAGCATTATAAGGGACGGTTCGAATTGGTTCAAGGGGTATTTGCGGAGTTTTCATCAGATAAGCTGGAAGAAAAAACGATTTATCTATTAAAAAAGAACAGATATAACCGATAAGAAAAAAAGCATATATTTTACAAGTAAATTTAACTATAAATGATAATAATTATGAGAAATTCATAATTTTATATTGACTAAGTGAAATAATATAGGCATTATAGTACATATGTTTCGTACATTTTATTACATAGGAGGAAATATAATGGCAGGAAAACTAGTACCCTGTAAAGCTTGCGGTCAAGAAATTGCAAAGGGTGTAAAAAAATGTCCTAACTGCGGTAAGGATCAACGTAACTTTTTTATGCGACATAAAATCATTACGTTTATTCTCGCAGTTGTTGTCATCATTATTATCGGTAATATGATTGGCGGCGGAGGCGGTTCAGAAGCCACTTCCAAAACATCAAGCGGAAGCAAAGCAGAAACTGAAAAAACATACAATATCGGTGATACTGTAAAAACTGAAAAAACTGAAGTGACAGTTACGAAGGTAGAGGACAGAGATACTGTCGGTACTCAATATGTTGAAAAGAAAGCATCTGATGGTGGTACAATTGTAGCTGTTCAATATACAATTAAAAACGTATCTAAAAAGCCAATAAGTTCTTTTTCAATTCCAACTGTTAAATTAGTTGATGCTGATGGTACTTCTTATGATTCTGATATTGATGCTTCTGTAAACTATGCAACTGAGACAAAAGTTGATAACTCTAAAATTTTGAGTGATCTAAATCCTAATATTAAAGTAACAGGTGTAAAAGCATTTGAAGTTGACAAGGAAGCTTATGCAAAAGGCACTTGGAAACTAAAATTCAGTAATGATGTTATTGTGAAAATCAAATAACAGCTAACAAGGGTGCCTGTTCAGGCACCCTTGTTCTTTAAAGGCCTTCTCTATTGAGAAGGCCTCCATTCTTATTCCGCACTCTTATACCCATTCACATTAGAAGACTGCCATCTCCAGGAATCAGCGCACATTTCCTCAAGGCCGCGTTTCGCTTCCCAGCCCAGTTCCCGCTTGGCTTTCGCAGGATCTGCAAAGCATGTGGCGATGTCTCCCGGACGGCGGTCCGCAAAACGGTACGGAACCTCTTTCCCTGACACTTTTTCAAAGGCTTTGACCATTTCAAGCACGCTGTAGCCTGTGCCTGTTCCAAGGTTGTATGCATCGGCTCCTGTAGAGTTCAATACTTTTTCCAACGCCTTAACGTGGCCTTCTGCGAGATCAACGACGTGAATATAATCGCGTACGCCTGTCCCGTCTTTTGTCGGATAGTCATTTCCGAATACGTTTAATTGCTCGAGCTTCCCGACTGCTACCTGTGCCACATACGGCATAAGGTTATTAGGGATTCCGTTCGGGTCTTCACCGATCCGTCCGCTTGGATGCGCGCCGAACGGGTTAAAGTAACGAAGCAGCGCAACGCTCCACTCATTGTCGGCTGTATGCAAATCACGCAATATTTGTTCAAGCATGAGCTTCGTCTGCCCATAAGGATTTGTCGCGCCTAATGGAAAGTCCTCCGTAATCGGCGATGTTTCCGGAACGCCGTACACTGTCGCAGATGAACTGAATACGATTTTCTTGACGCCGAATTTCTCCATGGCCTCGCATAAAATAAACGTTCCTGTCAGATTGTTATGATAATATTTGAGCGGAATCGCCACAGATTCACCGACTGCTTTTAACCCAGCAAAATGAATCACAGCTTCGATTTCATTTTCAGCAAAAACCGCATCTACCGCTTCCCGGTCCAATAAATCTGCTTCGTAGAACGTTAAATCTTTTCCCGTAATCTCCTTGACACGGTTCAGCGCCTCAGCCGAACTGTTGGACAGATTATCAAGAACAACAATCTCGTAGCCGCTGTTCAATAATTCAACACATGTGTGGCTGCCAATGTACCCGGCACCGCCAGTAACAAGTATTGCCATGATGTAACCCTCCTAAAAAATGACCTGTTTTCATTATATAGTGTTTAAAACCGGTCCACATCCATTTTTAAGAAGTTTAATCGTTTATTAATAGTTTTTTCATATTTTTTAGCTTAAACCCTTGCCAGCAATTCGATAGAGGCTTCAGCAAGAATGTGCTCTTTCATTTCTTGATAGAGCTCGTTCAAGTAAAAGCCCGGCTGAAGATTCAGCTCAGCATCTAAAGCATAGACCTTCAATGTATACGCATGATCCTTGTCAGGCGGTGTCGGCCCGCAATACTGGTGAATCACCTTTGGATCGTTGCTTCCCGCAAGCGGTGAAGCAAAGCTGTTTTGCCCTTGTATCATCAAGTCCTGTCTTTCCTCACTCGCATGTTCAGGAAGCTCTCCGATGTAAGCCGGAATGTTAGCCGCTGTCCAGTGAATCCAGCTGAATCCGCATACGGGAATGGCGTCATGATCGATGAAAGTAAGTGCGAGCGTCTTTGCTCCGGACGGGATGTCATCAAAATGAATCGGAAAGGAGACAAATGGGTTTCCTTCTCTCTTATATTTTTCATTCGCGTATTTTGAATACTTGTCATGTAAATATGGATTTGCTTCTACGTATATGTTCATATGAATCCCTCTCTCTATTTTCTCGTTCTATAGGTATACTAAACGAATGGATGTATAATCAGTGATAAACAAATGCGCATGTAAACTTAACAATTTGTTATGGATAACTTGCAGTGAAGGAGATATTTCATGGATTTAAAATGGCTGCAAACCTTTATTGCCGCAGCGGAATCAGAGAGCTTCAGGGAGGCGGCTGAGCATCTGTATCTCACACAGCCTGCCGTTTCTCAGCATATGAGGAAATTGGAAGATGAACTGGGCATGCGGCTGTTTTTGCATAGCGGAAGACGAGTCGTACTGACTGACGAAGGCAGGCTCTTTTTGCCTTATGCCAAAGAAATGATCCATGTTTACCAAGCTGGAAAGCAGAAAGTCAGCCAATGGAAACAGGGGTACAGCCGATCACTCACGCTGGCCGTACACCCCTACATTGCGTCCTATATCTTGCCTCGATTTCTGCCAGCCTATATCCAAAAACATCCGCATGTCGAGCTTTCAACTCATGTGGCTGGATCTGACGCTATTAAACAAGCGGTGGAACACAATGAAGCTGATATTGGTTTGTCGCGGAAAGACCCGAACACCAACACTCTTTATTATCAGCATATATGCGAAGGTACGCTTTGCCTGGCGGCTCCTTTCCAAGAAAGCAGGCCGGATGCTGCATCCGTCTTAACCCGCTATCGGCTGCTAACGCATGATCATCCGTCATATGGGGATGCCTTTTTAGATAACATCCGATCACATTACCCGTATCTTCAAATGATGGCTGTCGGGCAGACGGATACGGCTGTCCACATGATGAAAGCGGGAATGGGGGCATCTTTCCTCCCTACCTACATTATCAAACAGGAAGAAGCCGAAAAAAAGCTGATGGCTGTAAGCACGCCTGCACATCTAGAAATGCCTGCGTCCCAAACGTTTATGATGTGGAAAAGAAACAGCGAAGACATTCAGCATTTTCACGCCATGTTACATGACTTTATGCAGCGTGAACAAGTATAGCAGCTGAAAAATCAATCTGCCGGTTGACGTTTTTCTTTCCCTTTTTCGCTATGCTTAATGCAGAAAGGATTTGATGACATGGCGATGAGCCCATATATTTTTATTGTATTGATTCTTATTATTTTATCGATGTACCGAGAGAGAGCTGTCAGACCCGGGAAGTTGCTGATCATTCCGCTGCTGCTCTTATGGGGCGTATCAGCATCGTTTCAGCCGGCGTATTTTCATTCCGTATTACATGTGGCGATCAGCGGCATTTTATTATTAATCGGGCTGGCCTGCGGGTTTGGCATTGGAAAGATGGTAAACGTGCGGATTCACCCGGAAACCGGAAAGGTCACTTCACGCGGCTCCCTTGGAAGTGTTATTCTCATTCTAGTGATACTTTCTTTGCGCATGGCCGCGAGAACATGGCTGCCTGAGAGCAACGAGATGTTTATTGCCATTATTCATTCTATGTTCTTCATTCCCCTCGGCACCATCACAGCACGCAACATCATGCTTTACAAAGCATACCGACGGCTGACCGACGGCAAAGTATCCATTCAATAACCGAAAGAAGGATCAGCATGAACGGACAAACTCCGGCTCGGCACTACTACAAGAAGCTTGTGCCGAGCCTTATTCTCATTTTGAATTGCATACAATTTTTATCTCACCCAGCCAAAGCTGATCCCATTTTGTTAGCATTTGTATTTGCGGTATACTTAGCATTCATTTGGATCATTCCCTATGTGGCATCCACTGCTGTTAGTTTGTGCATATTCATCGGACTCTGGCTCCTGACCGATTTCTTTTGGGCTGTTTCCGGCCAAGAGCAGGGTGCCGCCTATTTTTTGATTGTATTTTTAATGATATATGCCGCCTTTAGACTCCCTTCACGGCTATCCTTGATCTTCACAGCATGTTTAATTGGAGGCAACATATTACTCCTATCCTCACAAGGGGGAAGCTTGAATACCATCATCAGCAACATCTCGATCATGCTCGGTCTGTACGTCCTCTTCTCCTCCATGCGTTTCAGACGAGAAGCGAGAAGGGAGGCTGAACGGAATCATGCTGAATTGGCAAAAATGCATGTGCAGCTGGAGCATGCTCATAAAGAACTCCAGAAAGCGCATGCAGAGCTGCAGGAGGCTTCTGTTCTTTCATTAAGGTACGCGGTCCTTGAGGAACGTACAAGAATTGCCCGCGACATTCATGACAGCATCGGTCACGAGCTGACTTCTGTGATTGTTCAGCTTCAATCCCTTCCCTATATCCTTAAAAGCAGCAAGGAGGATTCAGAAAAAGTCATTCAAAATGTACTGAGTGTCGCCAGGGAGTGTCTTCAAGAAGTGCGGTCTGTTGTTCACCAAATGGGCCGTAGTGAATCGATGGTGGGGCTTACCGCTTTGCGGGGGCTCATTCATCAAGTGGAGGAACGGAGCGGCTTGCACGTTTCTTTAGATACTGCCGGACTGTCAGAAGAGTCTTGGCCTCCAAACGTGAGCGAAACGATCTACCGCATCTTGCAGGAAGCGCTGACCAATATCATTCGTCACGCTGACGCTTCTCATGCGGCGGCCGTCATTTCTAATGACAAGTCCCATCTCTATGTCACAATCACCGACGACGGACAATTCACCGGCAGCCTTACTTATGGATTTGGCCTGACAGGAATGAAAGAGCGCGCAGAAAAAGCAGGCGGTTCCCTTACTTTCAGTGCCGTACAGCCGAGCGGCCTGAAAATTGAGCTGTCATTGCCGCTCATGACAACGCATAAGGAGCAAAAAGATGAACAAAGATAACATACGCGTCGCGCTTGCCGATGATCAGCCGCTTGTGCGTGAAGGCTTCCGCTACATCATCAACGCACAGCCGGATATGACGGTTTCTGGCGAGGCCGGCGACGGTCACGATATTATAGCACTCGCAAAACAAACAAAACCCGATGTCATCCTCATGGATGTCCAGATGCCGCATTGCTCAGGCATCGAAGCGGCGAAAGACATTATGTCCGCACTTCCAGATACAAAGATAGTCATTTTAACCACCTTTGACACGGAAGAATACGTATTTGAAGGCATCCGTGCGGGCGCAGTCGGCTATCTGCTGAAGGATACACTTCCTGAGGAGTTGATAGATGCGATTCGCGCTGCGGCGAGAGGCGAGGCGATTTTCCGTACAGTCACAGCTGCTAAAATTATCAGTGAGACATTTCGAGCGAAACAACAGCCTCATGCAGAAGAACTGGCAGAGCCGTTCACCAAAAGAGAGCTTGAGGTTCTTCAGCAAATGGCCTACGGACTGAGAAATGAGGATATTGCTGAAAAGCTTTTCGTCAGTGAAAGCACTGTGAAAACCCACGTGCACCGCATCCTGCAAAAATGCAATGCCCAAGACCGGACACAGGCAGTCGTTTTTGCCATTCGAAACGGTATTGTGCAATAGAAATCTCTCATCCCGCCATGCTAAAATAAGACAAAGGAGATGATTGGAAATGAAAGAAGAAATCATTGAACGGTTTACTACATATGTAAAAGTCGACACACAGTCCGATGAATCCGTTGACACTTGTCCTTCCACACCCGGCCAATTGACATTAGGAAACATGCTCGTTGATGAATTGAAGTCCATCGGCATGCAGGATGCAGCCATTGATGAAAACGGCTATGTCATGGCAACTCTTCCCTCCAATACTGAAAAAGACGTGCCGACAATCGGTTTTCTCGCTCACGTCGACACCGCTACAGACTTTACCGGCAAAAACGTGAATCCGCAAATCATCGAAAGCTATGATGGAAAAGACATCGTTCTTAACGAACAGCTGCAGGTCACCCTGTCACCTGATCAATTTCCTGAGCTGTCCGGCTATAAGGGCCATACACTCATCACCACAGACGGCACCACCCTTCTCGGCGCAGACAATAAGGCCGGTATCGCTGAAATCATGACAGCCATGGATTACCTCATCAAACACCCTGAAATCAAGCACGGCACAATCAGAGTCGCCTTTACGCCTGATGAAGAAATCGGAAGAGGGCCGCACAAATTTGATGTGAAACGGTTCAATGCTTCCTTTGCCTACACGGTTGACGGAGGGCCGCTCGGCGAGCTTGAATATGAAAGCTTCAATGCCGCTGCCGCAAAAATTACGATTAAAGGCAACAACGTACATCCCGGAACAGCTAAAGGAAAAATGATCAACTCTGCGAAAATCGCGATGAAGCTGAACAGCCTGCTGCCGGCAGACGAAGCGCCTGAATATACGGAAGGCTATGAAGGCTTCTACCACCTGCTGTCGATTCAAGGAGACGTAGAGGAAACAAAGCTCCACTACATTATTAGAGACTTTGACAAAGAGAATTTCCAAAACAGAAAAGAAACAATGAAACGTGTCGTTGAAGAACTTCAAAACGAATACGGGCAAGACCGGATTCTGCTGGATATGAACGACCAATACTACAACATGAGAGAGAAAATTGAACCTGTCATCGAAATCGTCAACATTGCCAAGCAAGCGATGGAAAACCTCGGCATCGAACCGAAGATTTCCCCCATCCGCGGCGGAACCGACGGATCACAGCTGTCCTACATGGGGCTTCCGACGCCAAACATCTTTACAGGCGGGGAAAACTTCCACGGCAAATTTGAATACATCTCAGTTGACAACATGGTCAAAGCCGTAAATGTCATCGTTGAGATTGCAAAGCAGTTTGAAGCGCAAGCATAACGCCAAAAGCCAGTCCAAAAAAGGACTGGCTTTTTTGTGTGAAAATGAAACATTTTAAACGCGTCCTCCGTAAAACAAGTATCAACAAATGAGGAGGAAAAACAATGACAAAACATGCAATCGCTGCAAAGAGTCTCTTGAAAAAATGGATCATTTCCAGGCCGCTTAACATGCAAAAGAAATCCAGCCCATTTCAAAAAATCAGAAAAATGTTCAAACGCTTCTTCAAATAAAACATTCAAATCCCTAAATACAATCCCTATTCACCCGTACCGCCCAAATGCTCCGTAATTTGGGTTTTTTGTGTTCAATTCCGCAAAATAGGGTATAAACCAAACAAGCAAGAATACAGCACCCAAAAACAGGCAATTCGAATTACGCAAACTTAGGTTAAAAGTTATATAAAGGAATTTATTTTATCGTCGATAGTAACTATAGAACCAATCATCAACGAGAGCAAACAGCGTAATTCAAGACTATTTTCAGGTCATCAGGTAATACTGTTTTAGAGGGACAGTTTCTTGTTATTTATTGATTTAGAATTTTTTGAATACTTTTTGGCATTTTATCCGTACAATAGAGAGTACCAAAACTTTTTTTGGGAGGTATGTAATATGATCCTATTTATTATCATCGCATTATGCGGCTATCTTCTTTTTTCTTTCAGCAAGGACAATCGCCGCAAACCGCAAAAGACAAGCCCTCTGCCAGCAGCCGCACCTCATCACAACAACCTAATCGACCTTGACGCCATCCGCCAAAAACGCCGGATGCATCTTTCCTAATTCTATATTTCAAACGAAAAGGCTGCTGAATCACGCAGCCTTTTAAAATTGTTTTGATTTAGAGCCTGAAACCTTTTCGCCACATATCCGTAATTTCATACAAGGCAAACCCAAAGGAGACTTCAGCAATGATCGAGTTATTTATGAAACAAAAAATGTTCTCATTTAAAGATGCATTTCACATTTATGACCGGGATGAACAAGAAACATTCAAGGTGGAGGGGCGTTTTTTCTCGTTAGGAGACTCATTACAAATGACAGATTCATCTGGGAAAACGCTCGTTTCCATAGAACAAAAACTAATGTCTTTATTGCCGCGCTATGAGATTTCAATTGGCGGGAAAACAGTTTGTGAGGTAACGAAGAAAGTAACGTTTTTCAAACCGAAATTTGTGATTTCCGGGCTTAACTGGGAAATTGATGGTGATTTATGGAGGGATGAATTCCAGCTGACGGACGGGGAAAATGTCCGGATGTCAGTGAGCAAAAAGTGGCTCAGTTGGGGTGATTCCTATCACTTGCAGATTGCAAACGAGGAAGATGTTCTGATTTGCACTGCCATCGCTATCGTGCTTGATATGGTTTTATATAACGATGAAGATGAAGGTATTTTCTAAAAAGCATTGACAATTGATCCAAAAGTAATAATATTAAGATAATTGAAATCTGAATATGAAGTTATACCTTATCAAGAGAGGTGGAGGGACTGGCCCTATGATACCCGGCAACCGCTGTTTCAAACAGAATGGTGCTAAATCCTTAAGAACATTGTGTTCTTGCAGATGAGGCGGAGATTTGATCGTTCAAGCTCTTCCTTACACAAAGGAAGAGCTTTTTACATGCTCAATATTTCAGAAAAGAGGCGAATAACATGGCTCAACAAACGAATGTTGCAGGACAAAAAACAGAAAAACAACGCAAAGCACCTTTCCGCGCCGATCATGTCGGCAGCTTGCTTCGTTCCGTTCCGGTAAAGGAAGCCCGGCAAAAAAAAGCGGCTGGTGAGATGACAGCGGAACAGCTTCGTGATATCGAAAATCAAGAGATCACCCGCATCGTGGAAAAACAAAAAGAAATCGGTCTCGATGTGGTAACAGACGGGGAATTCCGGCGTTCCTGGTGGCATTATGACTTCCTGGAAGGGCTTGACGGTGTGGAACCGTTCATTCCGGCTGAGGGGATTCAGTTCCATAACACAAAAACGAAAGCGCGCAGCATCAAAGTGACGGGAAAACTCGATTTTACGAGCCACCCAGCGCTTGCTGATTATCAATTTTTACATGAGATTGCCGGTAACGCGACGCCAAAATTGACCATTCCCAGCCCAAATATGCTGTTTTTTGGCGAAAAGGCGGATAAAGGGATTTATGACGATCAAGAGGAATACTTTCATGATCTGGCCCAAGCGTACAAAAAAGCAATCAAAGCCTTCTATGATGCTGGCTGCCGTTATCTCCAGCTCGATGATACGTCATGGTCTCTCTTCTTTGAGGAAAAAGGCAGAGAGGTTGTCCGGGCGCTCGGCGGCGATCCAGAAACATTGCCAGCCATATTTGCCAAAACAATTAACGATGCCGTCGCAGACCGGCCTGACGATTTAACGATCACAATGCACATTTGCCGCGGCAACTTCCGCTCAACCTGGGCGGCATCAGGAGGGTACGACGCTGTAGCGGAAACGATTTTGGACGGCTTAAACCTTGACGGCCTTTTCTTGGAGTACGATGATGACCGCTCCGGAAACTTTGATCCGCTCCGTTTTGCGAAGCGCAAGGATCTGCAAATTGTGCTCGGCTTGATCACATCGAAATACGGCGAGCTTGAAAATCCTGAGGATGTGAAACGCCGTATCAATGAAGCCGCGCGTTTTGTCAGCTTGGACCAGCTATGCCTGAGCCCGCAGTGCGGTTTCGCCTCTACAGAAGAAGGCAACCTTCTGACAGAGGAGCAGCAATGGGCAAAGCTTCGCCATGTCATCGACATTGCCAACGATGTGTGGAGATAATCTATCATTGACAGAAATAGAAAATGTGTGAATAATAGATACTATCAGAAAATTTCATAAAAAGGTTTTCCTTATCAAGAGAGGTGGAGGGACTGGCCCTGCGATACCCGGCAACCGCTGTTCAACAGAATGGTGCTAAATCCTTTAGAGCAATGATTGCTCTTGAAGATAAGGTTGAGATTGTCACGCAAGCTCTTCCTTATCCAAAGGAAGAGCTTTTTTATATTTGAATGGAAAGAAGGAATGGACAACATGTCACAACAAACAACACCCGCAGAACAAAAATCACTTCAAAGAAAAAAACCGCCGTTTCGCGCGGATCAAGTCGGAAGCTTGCTGAGATCTGAGCCCGTCAAAAAAGCGCGGCTGCAAAAAGCGGCCGGCGAAATTACGGCTGCGCAGCTTCGCCAAATCGAAAACGATGAAATCATCCGCATTGTGGAAAAACAGAAGGAAACCGGCCTGAACGTCGTGACAGACGGTGAATTCCGCAGAGCATGGTGGCACTTTGATTTCCTGGAAAACTTAGATGGCGTTGAGCCGTTTACTCCTGAGCAAGGCATTCAATTCCATAACGTACAGACAAAAGCACGCGGCATTAAAGTCACAGGCGATATCGACTTTTCAACTCACCCAATGCTTGAAGATTACTCATTTCTCCATAGCATTGCCGGTGACGCGACGCCAAAGATGACCATTCCAAGCCCGAATATGCTGTTTTTCCGCGGAAAACTGGAAAAGGATGCGTATAAAAAAGATTATCACCTTTTCCAGCATGATGTATCCAAAGCATATAAAAAAGCGATTCAAGCGTTTTATGACAGAGGCTGCCGCTACCTCCAGCTTGATGATACAGCGTGGGCCGTTTTCTTATCTGAAAAAGGCTTAAAACAAATCGAAGCGTTCGGAACAACGCCTGACGAGCTTCGCCAGCTGTTTGCGAAATCCATTAACGACGCGATTGCAGACCGCCCTGATGACTTGACGGTAACCATGCATATTTGCCGCGGCAACTTCCAGTCCACTTGGACAGCGGAAGGCGGCTATGACGCAGCAGCCGAAACCATTTTTGACGGCTTGAATCTTGACGGACTTTTCTTAGAGTATGATGATTCACGCTCAGGCGGATTTGAGCCGCTCCGTTATGTAAAACGGTCTGATCTTCAGCTTGTTCTTGGCTTAGTGACATCTAAATTCGGTGAGCTTGAAAATCCGGATGACGTGAAACGCCGTATCGAAGAAGCATCCCGTTATGTAAGCTTAGACCAGCTTTGCCTCAGCCCTCAATGCGGATTTGCTTCAACTGAGGAAGGCAACAAGCTGACTGAAGAACAGCAATGGGCGAAGCTCCGCCATGTGGTTGAGATCGCTAATGATGTTTGGAAATAAGCAAAGAAAAAAACACACTTGATTCCCTAGCGGAGCAAGTGTGTTTTTTATGTCATTGTGCGGTGTAGCCCCCATCAAGGACGACAGCCTGCCCAGTGACGCCCTTCGCCTTCTCGCTTGCCAAAAACACGGCATAATCCGCAATTTCCTTGACGGAAAGCAGTCGCTTTTGCGGCACAAGCGGAAAAATGACTTGTTCAAGTACAGAGTCGTAAGGGACATTTCTAGTTTTCGATAGATCGCTAAGCTGATTGCGTACAAGCTGGGTATCGACATAACCCGGACAGAGCGCATTGACTGTTATGCCGTGGGGCGCGCCTTCCAGCGCCCCTACTTTTGTGAGTCCAATGACGCCGTGCTTGGCGCTATTATAAGCGGATTTCCCTGCAAAGCCCACTAATCCATTAACAGACGCAATATTAATGATTCTGCCAAACTGCTGTTTTTTCATGATCGGAAAAACATGCTTCATTGCAATAAAGGGAGCCGTCAGCATGACCTTGATCAGCTGTTCAAAGGTGTCTGTCGGAAACTCTTCAATCGGAGCGACGTGCTGAATACCGGCATTGTTCACCAGAATATCCAAGCGGCCGTATCGTTTTTGGATGACGTTTACCGTATCAGCAACTTGCGCTTCCTTTGTCACATCATACGGAATGGCCGCCGCGTCAAAGCCTTCTTCTGCAAGCTTGGAGGCTGCTTGTTCACATGCTTCCGGACGGAGGTCTGAAACGATGACGCTAGCGCCTTCACGGGCGAATTCTCTTGCCATTTCGAATCCGATTCCGCCGGCAGCCCCTGTCACCAAAGCGACTTGTTTTCTCATGTCAAACACCTTCCCATTAAGAATTGAGTACAGACTGGCTTACAGCGAAATCAGCTTCTGTTTTTTCATAAACCTCTTTAATTGTGACACCATCCTGAAGCTCCGTCAGTGTCATGCGGCCGTTCACAAAATCAAATACAGCCAAATCCGTAATCAGCCTGTGTACGACTTTCTGGCCTGTCAGCGGAAGGGAGCATGTTTTTTTCACCTTTGATTCACCATGCTTATTGACGTGCTCCATGATGACAACGATTCGTTTCGCCCCGTTGACGAGATCCATGGCGCCGCCCATCCCTTTTACCATTTTGCCCGGGATCATCCAATTGGCCAAATCCCCCTGCTCCGAAACCTCCATTCCGCCGAGAATAGCCAAATCGATATGCCCGCCTCTTATCATCGCGAATGACTCAGCGCTGTCAAAATAAGAGGCGCCCGTCACTTCAGTGATCGTTTCCTTTCCCGCATTGATCAAATCCGCGTCTTCCGTTCCTTCCAGAGGATAGGGGCCGATTCCGAGCAAGCCGTTTTCCGACTGAAGCATGACGTGAACGCCATCGGGTATCTCATTTGCGACAAGCGTCGGCATGCCAATCCCGAGATTCACATTCATGCCGTCCTTGATTTCTTGTACAGCCCGTTTGACCATTCGTTTTCTCGCTTCCTTCACTTGGCCTCACCCTTTCCCGATGCTTGCTGAACTGTTCGTTTTTCAATCCGTTTTTCTTGGCTCGCGCCAAGCACGACATGTTGTACGTAAATTCCCGGCGTATGGATGTGATCTGGATTGAGCTCTCCTGCTTCCACGATTTCTTCCGCCTCGGCAATCGTGATCTTGCCTGCCATGGCGGCAATGGGATTGAAATTTCTCGCCGTTTTCCTAAAAACCAAATTGCCCATGGTGTCCGCTTTCCACGCTTTGACAATCGCCACATCGCCGGTAATGCCTCGCTCCAGCACATAAGTCCGGCCGCCGAATGTTTTATGTTCTTTTCCCTCGGCTATGGAGGTGCCGACGCCTGTCGCCGTATAAAATCCCGGTATGCCTGCACCGCCTGCACGAATTCTCTCAGCGAGCGTTCCTTGGGGAACAAGCTCGACCTCAAGCTCTCCGCTTAAAAACTGCCGCTCAAAAATTTTATTTTCACCGACATAGGAAGCGATCATTTTCTTGATTTGCTTGTTAGCCAGAAGCAAACCAAGCCCCCAGTCATCGACTCCGCAGTTATTGCTGACAACGGTTAAATCCTTTACTCCCTGATCTCTTATAGACAAAATGAGCTGTTCAGGGATGCCGCACAGCCCAAACCCTCCCGCGATCAGCGTATCCCCATCATGAATCAGTTTCGCAGCTTCCTTGCTTGATGACAGCACTTTTCCCATATTGATGCCCCTTTCGTTTTCTTCTACACTAGACCAGTCAGGCTGTAAATCGCGATCACAGCAAATACGGCAGCCGTTTTAATGAGCGTGATCGCAAAAATATCGCGATAGGATTGCCGATGGGTCAAACCCGTCACGGCCAGAAGCGTAATAACGGCGCCATTATGCGGCAGTGTATCCATCCCGCCTGATGCCATTGAAATGACCCGATGCATCACCTCTGGCGGAATATTGTAAGCCTGAATCGCCTGTAAGTATTGTTCTGACATCGCGCTTAACGCAATGCCCATTCCTCCTGAAGCCGAGCCGGTGATTCCCGCCAGCGCAGTTGTCGTAACGGCGCCATTTACAAGCGGATCGGTAAAAGTATGTGAAATTCCGCTGCTCAGCTTATGAAACCCCGGCAGCGCGGCGATAATGCCGCCGAACCCGTACTCGGCACCCGTATTCATAGATGCCAGCAAGGCGCCGCCAATTCCTTCATTCAGCCCTTCCTTCAATTGGGCAAACACACTTCTCCAATCAAATAAAATCGTTGTGATGATGCCAATCACTAAAGCAATCTCCACCGACCAAATAGCAGCCGCTGAAGAAATATCAAGCCTGCCGAACTCCTTTAATCCTATGGAAGAAAAATCAAATCCATTCGGATACCACTTTGGCAGGTAAATGGTGAAATATTTATTCACTGCACCGACGAGAATAAGCGGGACAAAGGCAAGCGAGTGCCGAATCGGGCTTTTGTCCGGTTCAGCCGCGGACTCAATCGATTCAGGAGCATTCTGCGAATCAAAACCGCCATAGCCTTCGCCAGATGCCTGCGCTTTCTTCCGCCTTGATTCCAAATAGAACATCCCAGCTGCCAGCACAATCACTGCGCCCATCAAGCCCAGCCAAGGGGCGGCATAAATGTCTGTTTTGAAAAACGACGTCGGGATGACATTTTGGATTTGCGGCGTTCCCGGAAGTGCGTCCATCGTAAACGTAAAAGCCCCTAAAGCAATCGTTCCCGGGATGAGGCGTTTCGGTATGTTTGCTTCTTGGAACATGTTTTTCGCAAAAGGATATACGGCAAATACGACAACGAACAGGCTGACACCGCTGTACGTCAAGACAGCACCCATCAACACAATGGCAAGTATCGCTCTTTTTGCCCCGACAAGCCGGACAATTGTTTTCGCGATTGTTGCCGCAAGCCCGGCCATTTCAACGACCTTTCCAAAAATGGCACCGAGCAAAAACACTGGGAAATACAATTTAATAAAACCCGCCATCTTCTCCATAAAAATTGATGAGAAAAAAGGAAGCACATGGCTTGGATCTGTCAGCAGCACCGCGAATAACGCGCAAATCGGCGCAAACAATATGACAGAAAATCCCCGATACGCCGTAAACATCAGCAAACCTAACGCCAATAGAATGATGATCAGTTCCACACACACATCCCCCGTTTCCGCGAATCAGAAAGCGTTTACATAAACCTGTCCGCATCGGCTGTTTCCGTCCCCTTTCCATATGTACGAGAAGCGTGGGCCAACTATTCCGATTAAAAAAGGAAAGCTCCTTTTTTCGGAGCTTTCCTCTGCCATTCATTTCATTCCTATTAGGATATCAACATCAACCGTAATATCGGCTGATTTCATCTCTTTCAGGAGGCTGACTCGATCTTTCGGCGCCGACCAGGCAAGCGGCGTCATCTTGAGAAGCCAGTGGATCGCCTGCTGGTCAAGCGTTTTAACATAGCGCAGCCTGAAAGGACGGCTGTGTGCTGCATTTGCTGTAAAACGCTCAACAGCTGCCGCATTGGAATACGTGCGCCTTGGTGAATCATTATATAAAAATTGCCTTAATTCTATTAAATAGTCGCTTCGCGGCACTACTTTTACGAGCATGCCATCATTCTTCAGCAGTCTATGAAACTCTGCATAATTGGACGGCGAAAAAATAGACAGAACAACATCAAATTGGCGATCATGAAAAGGAGCATGCGCCACATCGGCAACCGCCCACATCTGATCTTTGAATGCCTTAGAAGCTTTTAAGATCCCATCCTTCGAAAGATCTATGCCGGATCCTATCGCTGCTTTCCCTGCATAATCAAACCCGCAAAGCGCATTCAAATGAGAACCCTCACCGCAACCGCTGTCCAGGATGGTGAATGCCTCATGACCAGATTTGGGATGACTGATGAGTTCTGCAATCGCATCATGGAGCGGGTCAAAAAAACCACATTCTCCAATCAGCCTGCTCCTCGCTTCAAAAAGCTCAGCACCGTAACTGGTTTTGACCGGCTTCGTCAGAAAGTTCACGTAGCCGTGCCGAGATAGATCAAATGTATGTCCTCGTTCTGTACAAATCAAGCTTTTCCCTGATGCCGCATCCATAGAAGAATCGCAGAGCGGGCATCGAAACATGCTGAAATCAACTGTTCGCTTCATGATAAAAAACACCCCATTCATTCATTTTTAGTTAAATGAAAAAGGCATAGACAAATAAACCTAGGCCTATCTCAAAAATTGGCCAGGTTTGGCAGTTTGTCTACACCTGTCATTATCTATAACGAATGAATTGGATAATCATGAAAAAAACTCCCTTTCTGCTGTATGGGTTTCCCCATTTCCATCATACAACAAATCTCCAGGAGCTAGAACCTTATAGTGAAGAAAAATCAGTACTGACATGCTGGTATCCCGCCAACATCATATCAGCATAGCAATCCAGCATGTTTTTCCTTTATTTTCTCATTTCAGAATATAAATTTTATTATTGTGAAAATAGTTAAAAAGGTTGATTTTCAAAAAGTGAAAGGATAAAATACTGCTATCATCTTAGAAAAAGACATTCTTGTATATGATCAGTAATATGGTCTGATTGTTTCTACCTAGTAACCGTAAAAAACTAGACTACAAGAAAGTTTGAATAAATTTGAACGAGTTGAAAAGGACAAGTTCTTTTCTGTTTGCTCTTATTTTTCACACTTTCTGCACTTCCAGAATTTGTGAAGGATAAGAGCTTTTTTTGTTTCCATAATAACCCTCATAGGAGTTGCTATCATGTACTTTTTACTAAACCTTGTCGGTCTCATTGTGATTATGGCAGTTGTATTCCTATGTTCTCCGCAGAAAAAGAAAATCAAGTGGCGCCCGATCATGACGTTAATTGTTCTGGAATTGCTGATTACTTGGTTTATGCTGGGAACAAAAGTCGGAAGCTGGGCTATCGGTAAAATCGGTGATTTCTTCACTTGGCTGATTGCTTGCGCCAGTGACGGTATCGCGTTTGCCTTTCCGTCAGTAATGGCGAATGAAACAGTAGACTTTTTCTTTAGTGCGCTTCTTCCAATTATCTTTATCGTCACATTCTTTGATATTTTAACGTATTTCGGCATTTTGCCTTGGCTGATTGATAAAATCGGATGGGTGATTTCAAAGGCTTCCCGCTTGCCGAAATTAGAAAGCTTTTTCTCTATTCAAATGATGTTCCTGGGAAATACCGAAGCACTTGCGGTTATTCGCCAGCAGCTAACGGTTTTAAGCAACAACCGCCTGCTCACATTCGGCTTAATGAGCATGAGCAGCATCAGCGGCTCCATTATCGGATCTTATCTGTCAATGGTGCCTGCGACATACGTGTTTACAGCCATTCCTTTGAACTGCTTAAACGCGCTGATTATCGCAAACCTGCTGAATCCTGTTCACGTGCCGGAGGATGAAGATATCATCTATACACCGCCTAAAGAAGAGAAGAAAGACTTTTTCTCTACGATTTCTAACAGTATGCTTGTCGGCATGAACATGGTTATCGTTATTTTGGCAATGGTGATCGGATATGTCGCATTAACGTCAGCAGTTAATGGCATTCTTGGCGTTTTCGTACACGGCCTGACCATCCAGACGATTTTTGCTTATCTGTTCAGTCCGTTCGCATTCCTGCTTGGACTGCCAGTGCACGATGCGATGTATGTTGCTCAGCTGATGGGCATGAAATTAGCAACGAACGAGTTTGTTGCGATGCTTGACTTGAAAAACAATCTCAAATCCCTTCCGCCTCACACCGTTGCGGTGGCGACGACATTCCTGACGTCCTTTGCAAACTTCAGTACGGTCGGCATGATTTACGGCACGTACAATTCGATCCTTGACGGAGAAAAATCAACGGTCATCGGGAGAAACGTGTGGAAACTGATCGTAAGCGGAATTGCGGTATCTTTATTAAGTGCTGCGATTGTCGGCCTGTTTGTGTGGTAGAAACATTGAGCCATATCCTTTTCGGATATGGCTCTTTGATTATTGATAAATAGAGGCTGGCACCTGCACATCCCGGATTCCCGCTGCATAAGGCCCCAAGTCATACTGGCCAAAGACGATAGCGATTCCGTTTGCCGTAAAGTAAAACATTGTGTCTTTGTTTAGGGTTATATCCTCTTTCTTTACATCAGGGAAAAACAGCTCATCGTGTTTTTTGATATAGCTATATAGGTAATCTCTCGTTTTGCTGACTTTTGTTTTGGTGCTCAGAATCTGATCCAGCGTCACCCGCTTTTGTGCTTTCAAGTCATAGTTGAAGGACTGGACAGACGTTAAACCGTGGGCGCCGCCTGAATAGATATAATTGAGTGTTTGAATGCTGAGCTTGCCTGCCGCATTGTATTTGACGCTGAAGGATGTTCGATATTCCGTTTTAAAGCCCTGCTGTTCGCCTGCTTTTTTGTTTTTCAGATATTCCTGATACGATTGTTCAATGTAGGCTTTCAGCTCTTGATTGATTTTCTTTTCAAACGCGGCATTCCCGATGTGATGCACTTGTGGATACGTTAACTCCTTGATCTTTTTGTACGTATGGGTGCTGACAGTCGGTGTTTTCGCTTGAACTGCTTTTAAAGATGGGGCCGCATATGCTAATACGGAAAAAAACAAGACTGCAATCCCCGCAGCTTTCAGCATTTTATTCCATTTCATATAATATCCTCCTTTGATGTCGTTGTTTAACATTCCCTTATTTAAGCAATACACACTTTTATAGACTGATTAAATTGAAAGAAGTTTCTAGGTCTAACAGCATGATTTTTCCAATAAAAAAAGAGACACAGGATGTCTCTTTTTTACTGTTTGCGCCCAGAAATCGCTTCATGAACGGCCTGTGCCAAATCTGTATTTCCGAACATCTCTAATACCGCAATGACAGTCTGGTCCGGAATGTGCTCTGCTTCGTGTTTTGGCACGACCAGATCGTCCATGGTTTTTTTCAAGCTTTCATTCAGCTTTTGCTGCGGATACGCTTTGGCGTACAGCTCCATCGGATCAAGATCATGGTTCACGCACCATTGGGCAAACACCAAAATCATCATATTTTCATCGCGTTCGTAAGCTTCAGCGAGCTGTTTTTCGTTCATTTGTCATGCTCCTTATGAAAAGTATCTTCCTTAAAGATACAGGAGCAGGTCAAATTCGTCTATCCCAATGGCGATGAGCAGCAACCGCATTGATAAATGCCTTGCTGAAAGCGGTGTAGTCAGGTTCATCTTTAGCCGTTACGATGCCTGGCCCCTCTGTTGTCCCGACAGAGGATTGAAGAAGGTCAATTCCTTCATTTGCTGCACCGATCGCCTTGTAGTGATTGTAAGCTTCTCTGATAAACGCCATCGCTTGTTTGTTGTCTTTTAACTCCAGCCCTCCTGCGGCATAGACAGCATCATACAGAACAGAATCAACCGTCAGGAACGTGCCGTTGGCCTCAAGCTGCTGTCCGCTGCCGCTTGTCATATACCCCAGATTTTGACTGATGATATCCACTGTGATTCCTTCTTGCTTTAAGGCTTCCAGCACTGTTTGCAGCTCTTTTTCATGAAATCCGTTTCCGGCCAGTACAGCGACTTTTCTTGTTGACGCGGCTTTCACTGTACGGGCTTGGCTTAACGCAGGCGAAGTAAGAATTTCTTTAGATGCTTTACGCTTCGCGGGCGCCGCCACGCCTACTCCTTTGGCGATTTCTTCTGCTAAATCTGCATCGACATTGCTGAAGACATCAACGACCTGCCGCTGTACGTCTTTGCTTTTGACCTTCCCGACCTCGAAGCAGAAAGCAGAAATGATATGCTGTTTCTCGACAGGAGACATGCTGTTCCAGAAAAGCTTCGCCTGTGAGTAATAATCGTTGAAGCTGTCGCTTCGCTGGCGGATTTTTTTGCCCTCGACTTTTTCCTGATAGTGGACGTAGCCGCCTTCTTCAGCTGTCGCAGGCGACGGATCATTGTTTTGCAGTGAGTTTTTATGATAAGCGACAGGTCCCTTATTGATCGTCATCCGGTGATAGCCGTCATATTGATTGTTATGGAATGGACATACCGGCCGGTTAATCGGAATCTCATGGAAGTTCGGACCGCCAAGACGGATGAGCTGTGTGTCTGTATAAGAGAAAAGCCGCCCCTGCAATAGCGGGTCATTGGTAAAATCGATGCCCGGCACGACATTTCCCGGGTGGAATGCGACTTGTTCTGTTTCCGCAAACACATTATCCTGGTTGCGGTTCAGCGTCATTTTCCCAATGATCTTCACCGGCACAAGCTCTTCCGGCCACAGCTTAGTCGGATCAAGAATATCAAAATCAAACTTGAATTCATCTTCCTCATCAATCATCTGCACGCCGAGCTCGTATTCAACCTTGCCGCCGTTTTCAATTGTTTCCCACAGGTCACGGCGATGGAAATCCGGATCTTTCCCGGCAATTTTCTGCGCTTCATCCCATACGAGAGAATGCACGCCGAGCACCGGCTTCCAGTGAAATTTCACGAAACGTGCCTTTCCTTGTTCATTGACAAAACGGAACGTGTGAACGCCGAAGCCCTCCATCATTCTGTAGCTGCGCGGGATGCCTCTATCTGACATCGTCCACATCACCATGTGAGCCGACTCAGGGTTATTGGCGACAAAATCCCAAAACGTATCGTGAGCAGTCGCGGCCTGAGGCATTTCATTGTGAGGTTCAGGCTTAAACGCATGAACCAAATCCGGAAATTTGATTGCATCCTGAATGAAAAACACCGGGATGTTATTTCCCACAAGGTCATAGTTTCCTTTTTCAGTATAAAATTTAGTCGCAAAGCCTCTGGCATCCCGCACCGTGTCTGCGGAGCCTTTAGAACCCGCGACCGTAGAAAAACGGACAAATACCGGTGTCTTCACTGAAGGGTCCTGAAGAAATTTGGCCCGAGTATATTCCGTCATTGGTTCGTAAACCTGAAAAAAGCCATGCACGCCAAATCCGCGCGCATGCACAACACGCTCCGGAATCCTCTCATGGTCAAAGTGCGTCATTTTCTCCCGGAAGTGAAAATCCTCCATCAGCGTCGGGCCGCGAACCCCGGCTTTTAACGAATGCTCATCCTCTGACACCCGCAAGCCTTGGTTTGTCGTCATTTTCTTCCCGCTGTTATCGGCCCTGTACTGCTCAAGCTGCTCGTCCTTTGAGTGTTCATTTACACGTTTGTTTTGGTCTTCACACATGTCTGCTCCCCCTTTTTAAAACGAAACATTCTACAGCACATTTACCCGTGGCGTTCTTCATATAAACTGCTAATCCGCTCATTAGGATTTTTGGTCTACATATAGATATGCGGTCATACACATTTGAAATAAGCCTTCTTCACAGAAAGAAAGGATGGAAGCGCTTACCAAAAAAGCTGTTGAATAGGGGAGGTCATATCATGCTTGCCATACTCGGTTTTGTGATGATGATTGTCTTTATGTACCTTATTATGTCTAACCGGCTTTCCGCTCTTATTGCTTTGATTGTCGTTCCTATTGTGTTCGCCCTGATCAGCGGATTTGGCAAAGATCTCGGCGAGATGATGATTCAGGGCGTTACAGACCTCGCCCCTACCGGTATCATGCTGTTATTCGCCATCCTGTATTTCGGCATTATGATTGACTCGGGCCTGTTTGATCCTCTCATTGCCAAAATCTTATCGTTTGTCAAAGGAGATCCGTTAAAAATCGCCGTAGGCACAGCGGTTCTGACCATGACCATTTCGCTGGACGGAGATGGGACAACAACCTATATGATTACCATTGCAGCAATGCTGCCTCTCTACAAACGGCTCGGCATGAACCGTTTGGTGTTAGCGGGAATAGCGATGCTCGGTTCGGGGGTTATGAATATTATCCCGTGGGGCGGGCCGACTGCGAGGGTTTTGGCCTCCTTAAAATTGGACACGTCAGAGGTTTTCACGCCGCTGATTCCCGCTATGATCGCCGGCATTCTCTGGGTGATCGCCGTTGCTTATATCCTCGGAAAGAAAGAGCGGAAGCGGCTCGGCGTCATTTCGATTGATCACGCACCGTCTTCCGATCCGGAGGCCGCACCGCTCAAGCGTCCCGCTCTTCAATGGTTTAACCTGCTGCTGACTGTCGCTCTGATGGCCGCACTGATCACCAGCCTGCTGCCGCTTCCTGTTCTTTTTATGACTGCGTTCGCCGTTGCCTTGATGGTTAACTATCCAAATGTCAAAGAGCAGCAGAAACGAATCTCGGCGCATGCGGGTAATGCGTTAAACGTTGTCTCGATGGTGTTTGCTGCGGGCATATTCACAGGCATTCTCTCCGGCACAAAAATGGTGGATGCCATGGCGCATTCTCTCGTTTCACTCATCCCTGATGCCATGGGCCCGCACCTGCCGTTGATCACTGCGATCGTCAGCATGCCCTTCACCTTTTTCATGTCGAATGACGCCTTTTACTTCGGTGTCCTTCCCATCATCGCCGAAGCCGCTTCCGCTTACGGAATAGACGCCGCTGAAATCGGAAGGGCCTCCTTGCTGGGGCAGCCTGTGCATCTGCTCAGCCCGCTTGTGCCTTCCACCTATCTATTGGTAGGAATGGCAGGCGTCAGCTTTGGCGACCATCAAAAATTCACTATTAAATGGGCCGTAGGAACAACGATTGTGATGACGATTGCCGCACTTTTGATTGGGATTATTTCTTTCTAAATGTATGAGCTTGATCGTAGCATTGAGTGAGTACGTGATTTACAGAGGGGAGAAGATCAAATAGGATATTATGAGTGAATAGAAGATTCACGCCAACAACTTCTCATTACAATCATAAGAGCCTGCTATATTGCAGCAGGCTCTTTCACATTTGGCATTATTTTTTTGTATAGCGCACCCAGTCATAATGAGCGTATAGCGGATTTACACCATTGTAGGAGCCAAGCCATTCATCGACACCCGTGCCATTCCACAAGTTCATCATGATCTTTCCAGGTGTTGTCGGAATTTGGTTTGTTGCAGTATGTTTTAATTGCCCGTCGACATACCATTTAATAGAGTTTTGCTGCCAATCGAATGCATACGTATGATAGGCATTGGCTGCATCAAACCCGAGATCAACAATCTTCTCATGGTTTCCTGCACCATTTGTATAATAGTTAAATTGAACCTTCGTTGTGTCTTTTCCTAAAAATTCGATATCAATCTCATCCCAAGGAGTTCCATCTGTTGGACCTGTGTAAGTGAAGAACGATGAAACGATCCCTGTGTTTTTAGCTGGTTTCATTCTGACTTCATAAAGTCCATAGCCATATGTTTGAACAGAACGGTTTTCCCCGCAGTCAAACTTGTTATAAGCTGGGCTTGTTAGCGCTAAACGCATTTCACCCAATGACGTCATTGATACGTTATTAGCCCGCCACGTGCAGTTGAACATATTTCCATTCGAATAACCATCTGCTTTTTGCCAAAAACCGGAGTTATAGCCGTTAAAAGGGTCAAAAAACGATCCACCTGTTTGAGCCGAGGCAGTAGAAGTGACTGCAAACAAACTCATAAACAATCCAGTGACAAGAAGCAGCAACACTCGTTTCAGATAAGGCATATTGGCATTCCCCTTTCATCGAAAGCGTTTTCTATGTTGATCTTACATGATTCTTTTAAAAGGGAACATCGGTCAAAATAATGATAATACCGAATCTTACTTACTTGAATCCTGTAACTATCATCATCTTCCCTCTGAAAAAAATAAAAACCTAAATTACCATCAGCACAGACAGAGATGATCCGCACTCATTGTAATTTAGGTTTTGCCTGCTTTATCAGTAACAATCCTAGCATTTTCATATGTGAATGTAAGAAAAAGTGAACACAAGGAAACAAAAATGTCAGCGCTCTCATTATGCTTGTTTAACTACCCTTTCTATGTGAATGGTTAAATACAGCAGCTCGTCACTTGTGAGCTTGTGCTCATACTCCCGCTCAATGTAGGTTTGGATTTTCTTCGTGCATTCATACGCGCGATGATACTTCTCTTTCACTGTATCCAGCAAAAAATCGTCCTGGCTTTCCATGTGAGTGCCGTTAAATAGACGCTGCGCGAAAAATTTTAAGTGGGTGACGAACCGATAATAGTGAAGCGATTCTTCGTTGAATTCAATCTTAAAATGGTATTTTACAATACTCAAAATCTCTTGCATGACTTTTGTAATGTTGATAATATTGGGCATCTCTTCATTCAGCTCGGCATTTACAATATGCAGAGCAATAAAGCCCGCTTCATCCTCTGGCAGAGACACACCAGTCTTGTTTTTTACCATAACCAACGCTTCTTTGCCGATCGCAAATTCGTCTTTGTACAGCCGTTTTGTTTCCCACAGCAAGGCGTTTTTGATATCAAGCCCTTTCTGGTTGCGCTGGATGGCAAAGTTAATATGGTCGGTCAGCGACACATAGATGCTGTCGTTGAGCTTTTTGCCGAGCTGTAATTTTGCGTAGCTGATAATCTCTTCGGATACTTCCATACACTCGATCGGTATATCATACAAAAGGGTTTTGAACTTTTCTGATACATCCTTGTTATCGAGCGTGAACACTTTCTCAATGCGGGCTTCATCGACATCATCGCCGGACTTTTTCTGAAACGCGAGCCCCCTGCCCATGACGACCAATTCTTTCCCCTGTTCATTGACCACGCTGATCACATTATTGTTGATCACCTTCGCAATTTTCATGGCATGTCCCTCCAAATCTACTGAGAACAGACTATATCTTGATTGTACATTCTTTTTGTACTAGGTCAATATCATCAGGGAAAGACGGAAGCGGGTCAGTACAATTCACTCCGTACCTGCTGCCCGGGCTGTTTTTGAAGCAGCGCCTCCAGATGGCGTTCAAATGATGCCTTGTCAGCTTTCTGCTTTTTGACAATGCTGTTCATGATTTTAATGCTTTCAGCGTTGTATTGTGTATATTGTTTTTTCAGCTGATCCAGCTGCTGTCTTGTCTTCTTCGCGTTTTTCGGTGTGACTTGGCCGATGAGTTTGATCATACTGTCTGCGGTCTCAAAAAAAGCGGCTCTATTTTCTGTCAGCTGCTGAATTTCGATGCGGCTCATGTCTTGATTACGCGTTTTTTGAAGCAAGGCAACCGCCTCGCTGTTTTGTTTTTTGAGCGATTTGTTCTCAAGCTTAATCGATTCGAGATTCTCCTTCGCAATGTCTGCTTCTTCTTCAGTCATGCTGATTCGCACGAAGTATTCTGGATTGCCGATTCCATAATCAAATGCTTCGCTCACTTGTATCATGGAACTGAACACAATGGCCAGCTGCCTGTCGCTTGTGAGGGCTTGGAAATCCTGCTTTTTCTTACTGCTCATCGGTTTGGCTGCGGTTTGTTTTACTGTCTTTTGATCACAGTCTACGAACATCTGAGCCTCACCTTCACTTTCGCATGCGCTCATCACAAGAACTGTGACCAGCAGGCTTATACACAAGCCTATTCGCCTCATGCTCTGTCTCCTCTCTGCTGAATCCCTTCTGGAAAATACCATAAAATATAGTTAAATGGTACCAGATGCACCTAACCCCAGCAATAAATCAAAAGTATGATTTGAAGCGAAAAAACATAAATATTTTGTAAAAATTGACGTGCATTCCATTCTTTTCAGGCCCATTTCTCGTACAATAGAAGTATCGTTACCGGAGAGGGGCTCTGATGATGAAACGTTTTACGAAACAAGAAAACAGCTGGGTGTTATATGACTGGGCAAATTCTGCTTACTCAATTGTCGTGACCACCGCGGTATTTCCGTTATTTTATAAATCAGCAGCTGCGGAAAGCGGTGTCAGCGCCGCTCAATCGACTGCCTATCTGGGCTATACCATTGCGATTTCAACGTTTATTCTTGCGATGCTCGGCCCTATTTTAGGCACAATCGCCGACTATGAAGGGTGCAAGAAAAAGTTCTTCGGTTTCTTTGTGTCAGCCGGTGTCGCCAGTACCGCGATGCTCGCCTTTATCCCTAGTGAACATTGGCTGCTATTGTTGCTGTTTTATACGATATCGGCTATCGGTTTTTCCGGCGCCAATGTGTTTTATGATGCCTTTCTCGTGGACGTCACGCCTGAGAAGCGGATGAATCTCGTCTCGGCACGGGGATTTGGCTTAGGATACATCGGAAGCACGATTCCATTTATCATCAGCATTGCTGTCATCCTGCTCGCGCAAGCAGAGACTATTCCAGTGTCTGTATCGGCCGCAAGCCAGCTGTCCTTCTTCATAACGGCTGCCTGGTGGGGGCTGTTCACCATCCCAATGATTAAACATGTCCATCAACGCTATTACATCAAAAAAGAACCTCATATTGTCATCAACAGCTTTAAGCGGCTCGGCCAAACGATGAAACGGATCAGGCAATACCGGGCACTTTTCCTCTTCTTGCTCGCTTATTTCTTTTATATCGACGGAGTCGGCACAATTATTACGATGTCGACATCCTATGGATCAGATTTAGGGATCGGTTCCTCAAGCCTTCTGATCATCCTATTTGTCACTCAGGTGGTCGCTGCACCGTTTTCGATTATATTCGGAAAACTGGCAGAACGCTTCACGGGGAAGACCATGCTGTACGTCGGGATCGTCATTTATATGATTGTTTGCGTGTATGCCTATTTTATGAAGACAACGCTTGATTTCTGGATACTGGCTATGCTTGTCGCCACCTCGCAGGGCGGCATTCAAGCCCTCAGCCGTTCCTATTTCGCCAAGCTTGTGCCAAAGCGCCACGCCAATGAATTCTTTGGCTTCTACAACATTTTTGGAAAATTCGCCTCAATTATGGGGCCGCTGCTCATTGCCGTTACCGCCCAGCTGACCGGGAAATCCTCGACTGCGGTGTTCAGTCTGATCATTTTGTTTGTAATTGGTATTGTGATTCTTGCCTTTGTTCCGGAGGAGACCAGCGCCGATGTCAGCCAGCAGCAAAATGACCTGCCCCTTTAACTGGGAGCAGGTCATTCATTATTTATTCGCTTTATTCACCTTCAGCTTTTTCCCTTTGACGGTTGTGTTCTTCATCACTTTGAGAACATGAGGGCCTTTACCATTTAAAATCTCAACGTATGAGGCGTTATCCATGATCGTAATGATGCCGATGTCGTCAGCTGACACACCGTCAATTTTGGCAATCGTTCCTACAAAATCAACGGCTCTGATTTTCTTTTTCTTTCCGCCGTTAAAATACAGCTTCATAATGTCTTTATTCAGCTCTTCGCTTTTGTCCTTTTTGCTTTCCGGACGGTCATTCAGTTTAGCTAGAAATTCTGGTTTCTTCCTTGCTACTTCCTCTTGAGAAGGTGCTTCTATTTTTTGGATTTCAAATCCGATATATTCTTCAATGTCGGCTAAAAACCGTTTTTCGAAGGCCGTGACAAACGAGATGGCCTTTCCTTTGTTCCCTGCGCGTCCCGTTCGGCCCGTGCGGTGGACATAGCTTTCCTTTTCAAGCGGCAGATCATAGTTGATGACAAGGGAGATATTTTCAATATCAATCCCGCGCGCGGCGACATCCGTCGCGACTAAATAACGGTACTCGCCACGTTTAAATTCATTCATGACGTCGAATCGGTCTTCCTGAATCATTCCGCCGTGAATTTTATCGCATGGATATCCTAAGTCATCCAATTCATCGGTCAGCTGATTGACGTGCTCTTTCGTTCGGCAGAAAATGATGCAGCTGTCGGGATTCTCCGTCATCAGCACATCTTTCAGCAATGAAAATTTATGCTCTTCTCTTACTTGAATCACCGCATGTTCAATATTTCTTGTGGTAAGCCCGGCCGCTTTGATTTCGATATGCTCCGGGTTTTTCATATATTGACGGCTCAGCTTCTCGATATCCTGCGGCAGCGTCGCCGAAAACAGCATCGTCGTACGCTCAGTCGGAAGATGCTTGATAATCGCCTCCACCTGCTCAATGAAGCCCATATTCAGCATCTCATCCGCTTCATCAATGACCAAATAAGAGAGACGATCCAACGGCAGCGTGCCTTTTTCGATATGATCCAGAACACGGCCCGGCGTGCCGACAACAATGTGGCTTTTTTGCTTAAGCTCAGCTTTTTGTTTATCAAAGGAGGATTTTCCAAATACGGCTGTCGCTTTGATCCGTTTAAATCGTCCGATGTTCGTGATATCTTCCTTTACTTGCACCGCAAGCTCACGGGTTGGAGTTAAAATAAGCGCCTGCGGCTTGTTTTCATCCCAATCCGTCAGCTCACAGAGAGGAATCCCGAACGAAGCCGTTTTCCCGCTTCCCGTCTGTGATTTGACGACAAGATCCTTTCGTTCAAGGGCAGCGGGGATCACGCTCTGCTGCACCTTGGTCGGTTCTGTATATCCTAGTCCTTCCAGTGCTCGTAAAATGTCATGACTGATTTGATAGTTTTTAAAATGACTCATGTATAAACTCCTGTCTCTTGCAGATGTTCTCATTATACTCTAATTGACGAAGGCATATGTGTTTTGTCGAAAATATGATGTGTTAAAAGCCATCGATTCCCTGGCGTTTTAGCTCCTGAACAGCCAATCGTGCCAGTGCGTCGGCCCCCGCGCGGTTCGGATGCAGCGTATCTCCATCCATATAAAGCCCGAGTGTTCTTTCCGGACCGATCGATGTAAAGTATGCCGAGCTGAGGACATTTAAGTCAATGAGATGTGTTTTTTCCTCTTCGGCCAAAGCCAAAATAGAGGCCCTGTACCATCTGTTTACAGACGAATGGATGCCTTCAGAAGTAAAATCGGTCGCCCGGCCCTGAGGCGTTGACAGGATGACGTCGGCTCCTTTCGCTTTCACCTGACGAATCATATCACGCATCATATCTTTAAACTCCGCTTCAGATTCATTGTGCTTTGGATTTGTGTCATTAATTCCAAGCTGCAACATAAAATAATCCCCCGGTTTAATATACTTCAGGATCGCCTCAAGCTGTCCATCATTTCTGAACCCTCTCGCGATCTGCCCGCCGGACGCCATGTTTCTCACTTGAAAGGTGTGTTTATCGATATAGTGAGGCAGCATCTGCCCCCAGCCCGCCTGCTTGCTGCTGTTGAGCGGATAATAATTGCACACCGTCGAGTCGCCGCCGACATAAATGGTTCGGTTCGTCACCGGCTGATCAGACAATTTCTTTATTTTCAAGGCGCTAAGCGTAAAAGCGGTGCCGGCTTTCCCCTCTGTCACCAGTAGATTCAGCTGCCCGTCGGTGACAGGAATTTGGAACGTATCCTCCGCGCCATCCCCTGTCATATTGATGACCTGAAACACGCCCTCCGCCGCCACACTGGCCCTTGCCGTATTGCCAAGCGTCACCTTCACCTCATAAAGGCCATTCGGGAGATCCACATTAAACGTGTTATTGCTTTTCGTCCCATACGCTAAAAACTGAACCGCATCACTCTTCACACCAGCCCCGGATGCCGCCACATCCCTCATATTCTCCGATGTTTGAAAACCGTAGCCCTTTGACCGGTCATACCGATCAGATGCCCTGACACCAATATAACCAGGCTCCACCGAACCGATTCCAAAGTCAAATTGATACACCTTCGGCTCCGCCGCCTTCACACTCTCATTCCCGCCAAAACACAGCATCAGCATCATCACAAAAACCGCTGCCATCCATTTTTTCATCAAGACTCCCCCTCTATGAAAACGCATACATTAATGCATACTCGATGATTGTTTCTTTATGATGACTGAATGCAGAAAAAAATGGCGTTGAAAAATAAAATTGATGTGCCATATTTAAAAAGGGGGTCTCAAGCAAAAAAAGGGGAAAATCAGTGTGACTTCTTGTCACACTTGATCACATCCCAACCTCCGCAATAGAAACTCATCTGATCTTCTTGATCATACACATAATAACGGAGTCTTTCCCATTGATCGTCAGTCGGTTCAATCTCCAACTCAACCGCATCGATGGATTCAAGGTCATCCAGCTTTGATACACTAATGTCTTCAAACCGCAAATGAATGTCACAGGTTTGAGCTGATAGTTTTAATTCAAACACAGGAATTTGAATATAACGATCATCTTCTTTCATATAGAAAGAAAACTCGTTTAATGTAAATGGACCTGTATCCTCATCAGAAAGATGCTTTTTCAATTTCTCGTATTGTGTGATATTCAAATGAATTCCTCCTATTTTTAGTTACCTCCAACCATATAGATCTCCGCAGCATCGTATTCAAACCATATGATCCGTTCGCCTGAGTCCGTTAGGCATTGGAGCTTCCCTTCTGAAAAATAGCTTTTATCCGGTTGAGGATCAGTGATCAGAAAAACATCATCATTGATGGAAGCTAACAGAAAGAGAAGTCCTGCAATGTCACAATCTGCTCTCTGTAATATGGATTGGAAATGGAGTTCTCTTTTCGCTAGTTTTATCACCTTGTAAGCATAACCTTCAAAGTACTCGGACAGGTCTTCTATAAATGAACCAGTCGTTATTACCTGTATCATGATTCGATCGTAGGCAAGCCCTGCCCAAAAACGATAAAACGACTCTGCATCTTCAAGTTCGCATGACATAACGGTTTGGTCAGACTTAAGCTCGATCATGTCCAAATTGCCAATACTGCTTATAGAGGTTATTTCCATAAAATCTTCCCCTTATCAGTTGGATAGCGCAACGCAAATCTCTTGTCTGACTTGTTCATACAAGAGAATGTTGATGATACAGATCCTTATCGTTTTTGATCATATCCGGAAGTATGTCAGGATACAGCTCAAAAAAGCTTTTCTCCAACGAACGCCGCTGATGCCCGGACATCCTTTTATTCGCCAGCACATAATCCAAACTGCCATCAACTAGCATAAAAAACTCATAGATTTCCGTTTCAAAGCCGTACAATTCATCAGGATACGGCTTTTCTTCAAGCACTTGCTGTCTTTTTTTCAGCTTTTGAAGCACGTTGATCCTCTCCCTCCGCAACAAACTCATTTATCTTGAAACAGGATAGGCGGATTATTATCTATCGCCTCCAACAGCTCTTCACCAAACACAGTGATTGTCAATTTCCACGGGTCTCCCAAAAGTCCCCAGGAGAAGTCCTGATGAAAAAAGAAATAATAGTCTCCATTTGGAAATACGGGAACAGGCCATTCGCCAAATTCATCCTTAGGCATTGCCTGATGAGGACTAAAGGTATATCCGTCATGCTGCCAATCTAGTGCGTACATTACATCGTTCTTTCCAGTACCTAATTGAAATGCTTTTAAAATAGAAGTCTCTAAATCACTTAGCACTCCGCTCACATCATTATGACCAGCTTTACTGCTCATCGCGCTTGAGATATCAAACACTCGATATGGATCAGGCGGGATGATGTGATGACATCTGCTTCCGGGCTTCCATTTTATGATCTTGTTCACTTCTGACCAGATGCGGTCTTGTTTTGTCTGACTTAAAGCGCGCCAATTCATCATAATCTCATCCCTACACCTTATTGGATATCCTGCTTATAAACACCAGAAGAGGCCACTGCGTAAACAGCGTTGCTTGTCAGTTTCAGCTGTTGAATGTCTAGGGCTTCACCGTTCGAGTCACAGCATGTTATCTCTTCCATCTCTTGACTCACATCGGCAGAAATCAAATAAAGAGACGACTCAAGCTCTTCACTGTAACAATTGAACGTCCCAACCAAAAAACCTTCTTCAGATATCGCAAGCTGATAAAATGCTTCTGAGTTCGGCTCTTTATCCGACAGAATCCATACCCGTCTCACGACCGTGTCGTCTTAGTTTTTAAATTTGCAGAGTATATATAATCATTACTATCGCTTTTTAATACCAACTAAGTTTTCAATATATTATATGCTCTATTGTTTTATATTTTTTTTAAGCCAATCATAGTCATTAAGAGTTGATATTTCATCAAAATAGTACATTCACTTTTCCTTTTACTAATTGAGAAAGCTTTTTTCCGTACCAATAATTTGAAATAACTGTATTATTGATTTAACATGTTAGCTTCATTGGAATAGGATTACAATATTTTTCTGGAATGTTTATGTTATTTTAAGAATCAAAAAAAGGCCGCATAGGCCTTTTTACATTTTCTATTATTACATTTGTTCAATATCCGTACCCTCAGCTGTCACATTCGCCTTCCCCTGCCTCCTGACAAGCGTCAAGGCCATGCCCGCAAAGATCAGCACGATGCCAAGCGTTTGATAGAGGTCAGGGCGGAAGCCTGTGAATACGGTATCGAGCACGATCGCGACAGCGGGGTCGAGAAATACAATGATTGAAATAAATTTCGTTGATAAAAATCGTAAACTGTCAAAAAACAACAAATATACAATACCCGTATGGATGATGCCGGTAGATACCACCATAATCCAGTTTCCCTGAGATAGGTCAGCAAAAGCGCCAAAGTGAATAAACGGAATCAGGATGATAACCCCTAAACCCGTCTGCAAGAAGGTGGTCGTGTAAGGACTGAGATTGTGAATACCTTTTCCCAATAAAGTGGTGAACGCATAAAACAGTGCGGCGAGAACGGCCCATATGATCCCTGATCCCATCAGCTGTGTCAATGAAGTGCTGCCGTTAATCCCTGAAATCAGCGCAGTTCCCAGAAAGCAGATGATAATGGAGCTGACGGAGATCACATTTAATTTCTCTCTGTAGAAGAAGCTCCCCAGAAGAAGAACAAGCACCGGCGCTAGATGATAAACGGAGATGGCAATTGTAACAGACGTTTCTTCAAAAGACTTAAATAAAAACACCCAGTTGAATACAAGAAAGAAACCGCACGCCAATGTTTGCAGCACGTCTCTCTTGCTCCATTTTTCAGTTTTATACTGGCCGGACGCCAGCCAGCAAAGGCCTAAAAACAGCGTCGCGCAAAGGCAGCGGACAAAGACCAATTCAAATGACGGCAGATTGGTATGCTCTGAGAAAAAGCCGATGGAGCCGAAAATCACCATAGAGATGACCATTTTGATTACGGCTGTTGATTTTTGTTTTGGTGTGATTGAGAGATCTTGCTGCATCAAGCGTATTCTACCTCCAATTATGTATAGGGAAAAGCACCCCAACTGCAAGGTGCTTTTCCTTTTTTTATAGTTTCTTGCCGGCCGTCCAGCCGCCGTCTATGACAAAGTTTGAACCTGTAATAAAGTGCGCCTCATCAGAAGCCAAATACTTCATACAGGAAACGATATCACTCGGCTGCCCCCACGTATGAAGGGCATGGTTATCCTTGATCAGCTGAACCATTTCATCGTCTTGAAAATACTCTTCCGTTAATTCTGTTTGGATCACGCCCGGTGAAATGCTATTCACCCTGATCCCCTTTGATCCGAACTCCATAGCGAGCTGCTTCGTCAGTCCGATGATCGCATGCTTGGAAGACACATAGGCAGCCCGCGCAGGCTCTGCCATCAGCCCGGACACAGAGGCGATGTTGATTATACAGCCTCGTTTTCCCAGCTTTGACCACAGCCTTGCCGCGTCCCGAGAAAGAATAAAGGCTGCCGTGAGATTAATGTCTATGACTTTTTTGAATGATTCTGCTGATAATTCAAGAACAGGGGTGATTTCCCTTATCCCTGCTGCATTAATTAAGATGTCCGGAATCAATTGGCTTTGTTCTAGCTTTGGCATCAAAGATTCCGCCTGCTGAACATCAGACAAGTCTGCTTTTTCCATGTAAAAGTCACTGTTTACTATAAATTCTGACATTTTATTCGTTTGAATATCTACTCCTACAACCCGAAAGCCTTCTGCTAAAAATTGCTTTACCGCTGAAAAGCCGATTCCGCTATTTGCCCCAGTTATCATTATATTCTTTTTCTTCATCATTTTACATTCTGCCTTTTTTCATTTTGGTAATTTGTAATAATCTGAATATTATTATTTGACAATATATTACAAATAATTTAGCATTGCACTACATCCTCTATTTTCCACATTTTCTATCATACAGGAAATTACTAAAAAAATCATCTACTTTTTAAGGAGAGATTCATATGGTTCAAGTTTCAAACGTACAAAAAGAGTTGACATCCGATATTTCTAAATATGCTTCTTTTTTAAAGGAAAACGGCTATTCGTATATCCCAGCAGATTTCTACCGGCAAAAAACTACAGACGCCGCAGTCCGCAAATTACAGCTTACATATGATGCTTTGAAAGCTGATCCTAAAGGAGGCGGCCGTTACAGAGCGCATTCCCGCTACATTTTGGCTCCTCACTCCGACACTCTTGAATTAGATCCGGATAATGGATATTTCCAATCAAAAGAATATAATTATGATGATGGCGGTATCGTCAGACAATTTGAAAAAATATCAGATGAGTTTCTACAGCATCCTGTAACGCGGCAAATGATACATTCAAATGTAGAAATGGCCCGCCAAACCGATTTTGTAGATTGGGAGAAAGAAGTGATCGTCGGGCTTCACCAAGTCAGATATCAAGTGACACCTGACGCGCCTTCATACAGCTCACCCATTTGGCTGCATCGTGACGATGAACCGCTTGTTTTCGTCCATCTGTTTAAACTGAGTGAGGATGCCATCGGAGGAGACAACTTAATTGCTCCGTCTGTTAAGCAAATTGATAAAGTGCTGCGGCTGACAGAACCGCTTGAGACACTTGCTCTCGGGCAAAAGGTCTTTCATGCGGTTACACCGGTCGGCACTGCCAATGCAGATGGCGCGCATCGAGATATATTATTAGTTACATTTTCTAACAGATAAAAAAAAGCGCCCAAGGGCGCTTTTTTTACAAATCTATCGAACAATCAAAACCGGGCATGTTGATAATTGAGACACTTTATGGCTGACGCTTCCAAGCATCATTTCTTTCAGGCCGCTGATCCCCCGGCTGCCAACTACAATCAGGCTGACGCCTTTCTCTTTTGCGTGATTTAGTATCTCATGCGCCGGCTCGCCATTCGCGTAAATGGTTTCAGCTTGAACGCCTTTTTCGGCTGCTTTTTCTTTTGCATTTTCAAGGATTTTCAGGCCCTCTTTTTTAACCTCGTTCCTGATTTCATCAATAAAGTGTTCAGGCACATAGACAATTCCCGTCAGAGAAGAAGTCGTGACGACGGCTTCTCTCCCCACATGAAGAATGCTTAGTTCCGCTTGCTGCTCTTTTGCCAAATGCACTGCGGCATCAAGCGCTTTTGCACTCATGTCTGATCCGTCAATCGCTACTAACATTTTGTTAAACATGCTCTTCCCGCCTTTCGGACTGTGGGTGGTTCATCTTTCTTTTTTATTGTCCGCCTGCATTTCGTTATTGTCAATTGAAGTGCATGAGCTTTCAAAAAATTGTCAGAGACTCTCTCCGTTTGTGGCGATGACCTGCTGATACCAGTTGAAGCTTTTTTTCTTGATGCGATTAAATGTTCCATTTCCTTCATTGTCCCGGTCCACATAAATGAAACCGTAGCGTTTTTTCATTTCCGCAGTAGATGCGCTGACAAGGTCAATTGGCCCCCATGATGTGTATCCGATTAATTCAACGCCGTCCGCAATGGCTTCGCGCACTTCAATTAAATGATCACGCAGATAGTTGATTCTGTAATTGTCCTGAATCGTGCCGTCCTCTTCAACCTTGTCTACAGCGCCAAGGCCGTTTTCAACGATGAACAGCGGCTTCTGATAACGGTCGTATAAGGTGTTGAGCGTGATGCGCAAGCCTTTCGGATCAATTTGCCAGCCCCATTCTGATGATTTGAGGTAAGGGTTTTTGACTCCGCCCAGCAGGTTGCCCCCTGATTTTGCAAGCTCTTCCGGATCTGTGCTCGCCGCCATCGACATGTAGTAGCTGAATCCAATATAATCCACAGTATGTTCTTTCAAGAGCTCTTCATCGCCTTCAGCCATTTCAATTTCAATATTGTTTTCTGCCAGATAGCGTTTTATATATCCCGGGTATGCGCCTCTTGCCTGAACATCTGAGAAGAAAAGTGTTTTGCGCTCATTCTCCATTGCCGCGAAGACATCCTCCGGCTTAGAAGTCATCGGATAGGTTGTCGTTGCCGCTATCATACAGCCGATTTTCGAATCCGGAATGATGTCGTGGCCCGCTTTGACAGCAAGAGCACTGGCCACAAATTGGTGATGTGCCGCCTGGTACATCGCGTTTAATTTGTTTTCTCCTTCTTCAAAGACAAGACCGCCTCCGGTAAACGGCGCATGGAGCACCACGTTAATTTCATTGAACGTCATCCAATACTTCACTTTGTGTTGATAGCGTTTAAAAACCGTTTTGGCATAGCGTTCATAAAACTCTATGACTTTGCGATTCTTCCAGCCGCCATAATTTTTCACTAAACCGAGAGGCATTTCATAATGAGAGATGGTTACGACAGGCTCAATATGATGCTTTAACAGCTCATCAAACAGATCATCATAAAAGCTGAGGCCTTCTTCATTGGGCTCCTCTTCATCGCCATTCGGAAAAATTCTCGTCCATGCAATCGATGTGCGGAACGCCTTAAATCCCATTTCTGCAAATAAGGCGATGTCCTCTTTATAACGATGATAAAAGTCAATCCCGTTGTGATACAGATTCAAGGAAGTCATTGATTCATCAAATGGAGACATGATCCCGTTCGGCGATACGTCAGCTGTCGAAAGCCCCTTACCACCCTCGTTATAAGCACCCTCCACTTGGTTGGCAGCAACTGCGCCGCCCCATAAAAATCCTTCTGGAAATCGTTTTGCGTTTGAACTCATATTGATCACCCCATTAGTTTTTTCAAGATAAAGCAAGCAGCGCTTCTTTTGTCTGTACTTTACCGATCTCTTTTACCGGCGAAAATGAATATTGGTCTGTGTTGGTCACGATCACCGGGGTAATGACGTCATATCCCGCGGCTTTGATTTGCTCCAGATCAAAGGACACGAGCGGATCTCCCGGTGCGACCTTGTCGCCTTCTTTGACGTGAGCCGTGAACCATTGTCCCTCCAGCTTCACCGTGTCCAATCCAATGTGTATGAGTATTTCAGCTCCCTGATCACTCGTAATGCCAATTGCGTGTTTTGTTTTAAAAATGGTGGTAACGCTTCCACGAACAGGCGACACAACTTCTCCTTCTTCAGGCTCAATGGCGAATCCTTTTCCCATGATCCCGGCAGAAAACACTCCGTCTTTGACTTCACTTAATGCTTTCACTTCTCCCTTAATCGGGCTGTGAATGATCTCTCTGCTGCCTTCATGCACTGCCGGCTGCTGGCTGCCGTCAGAAGGCACATCCTCGAATCCAAGCAAATACGCAGCTGCTGTTCCCGCCGCAAACGCAATCACAAGGCCGATCATCGCGTAAATAAACGTTGGGCCGATAAAGACAGGGATGCTCGGGAGACCTGCATTACCCCCGACGATATAGGAAGCAACACCCGTCATGCCGTAAAACGCGCCACCGGCTGCACCGCCAATCAAAGCGGCCGCAAACGGCTTTTTCAGTCGCATATTCACGCCGTACATCGCAGGTTCTGTAATCCCCATCAGCGCCGTGATGCTTGTGGTAAGCGCGAGTGATTTAAATTTTTTGTTTCTGGAGCGAAGGAAGACGGCAAATGATGCTCCCGCCTGCCCCATATTCGCCAAAAACATAGCCGGCAGTAAATAATCGTGGCCGTTTTGAGCGATGTTGTTGATCATGATCGGCACAAAGGCATAGTGCATGCCCGTCATAATGATTAAAGAGAACGTTCCCGCCAGCAAAATCATCGCCAAAAGCCCTGCATGATCAAACAAATAATTGACCCCAGAAGACAAGTATTCTCCTAAAATAGCGCCAAGCGGACCGACTGTAATCAATGTCAGCGGCACGACAATCAATAGCGTGAATGTCGGAACCACAATCAATTTGAGAGATGCGTGTGTAAAACGGTCAATCCATTTTTCTACGTACGAAGCAATCCAAATCGCCAGCAAAATCGGGATGACCGTTGACGAATAAGTGGCAGCGGTTACAGGAAGCCCGATAAAGGAAATCGGTTTCCCCGCACCGAGCAGGGCTGTCAAATCCGGATGCAGGATCGCCGCCGCAATGGCTGCCGCGACGTACGGATTGCTTCCGAATTTTCTCGCCGCACTCATCGCTAGCAGGAGCGGCAGGAAGTAGAACGCACCGTCACCGACAGCCGTCAAAATGACATGAACCTGGCTCTTCTCCGCCATCCAGCCAAACGTGACTGCCAGCGCCACAAGCCCTTTGATCATTCCCGCTCCCGCAATCGCAGGCAGAATCGGGGTAAACACACCAGAAATCACATCAAAGACCGCACTCAGCACATTCTTTTTCTGAGAGGATGAACCAGCGCTCTTTTCATCACTGAGATTGCTGTGCCGCACAATCGCCTGATACACCTTCGGCACATCGTTTCCGATAATGATTTGAAACTGCTCGCCGCTGATATTGGTGCCCATCACTTCAGGCAGCTGCTCCAGCTGACTGCGATCCGCCTTCGCGTTTTCATGAAGATTAAAACGCAGCCTCGTCATGCAGTGGATCACGCGCTGAACGTTGTCTTCACCGCCTACGAGTTGTAATATGTCCTTCGATAATTTATCATAATCCATGTGTATACCTCCTTTTTATGGGGGACTGCTGGATGAAAGGTGGCCGCCTTTCACCAGCTTTTTTTCTATCAAATGCTGCATCACCTCCTAAAAGAGAATAAAAAAAACCTAAATGACACAGATTGCGAGAGTCTCCTCCTGCACCTGCACCATTTAGGTTTTGCCTGCTTTCGCAGTAACAATCCTGACGGGTCGTTTTATTTGTTTGTAGGTATACTTTAGCACTAGATTTATCGGATGTCAACGCTTTCATTTTTGAGTTTTGACTAAAGGGAATTACTTATTGAGGACTGCTTTGTTATAGAGGGAAGCCATTTTGTATATTTTGTTTTATTTTTCTGAAAATACTATCAAATATATCAGCTGACTTAATATAAAAGTAAAAAACCTTGAAAGGCAATTTAGCCCATCAAGGTATATGTTTTATTTTTGACTATCCCTTTTCCATATACTTTCTCCGTCAGTTAAAAAAACTGCACTTGGCGGATCATCATAAAGTGAAATTTCAACTAATGAACCTTTCTTTTGTATTAACCAATTATATAAACTACTTTCTTCACTAGTAGGATGAGCTAAAATATCATTTACTTGAAATGTAACTGCATAATATTCGATAAAATTCACATCATCGTCATCCAACCCATTGTCTGTTTCAAAGAGTGTGTCTGGTTCACCAATAATCTTTAATCCACTATCCCACTCTATTATCAAGTCACTATCTTTATACTCTTTTAACGCTTTTATTAAAGGATCATATTCCATGTATATCCTCCTCAAGAGAAAAGTCTCTGCAATCATGCCGTGAGAGTCAGATTCTACAGAGGAAATCGCATGCTGTGTTTGTTTCAGTACTTTTTTGTATTCGTCGATAAACATGCCAAAGAAAAGGAGAAGGGTTTATGAATTAGCTTTATAAAAGATTATTTTTATTAAAAAACCTTGAAAGGCATATAGCCAGTCAAGGTATGATAACAATAACATTATATTTAGAAGTATCAACTACTTCACCTACTGATTTATCTGAGAGAATATCATAATTGTTTTATATATTCTTTCTAATAAAATAAGGCTATTTTAAAGTAACTCCACTCCAACTTGTTTGCAAAATTTAACTTTAAGTCTCTCTTCTTGACCCACATTCATTACCATAACTTTGTCATCTTTTTTTATACTTGTTACATTATTAAAATCACCTGTAAATACTATAGAATCATTAAATGTAATACTTAGACTACTCGTTTGCTTATATACATCTAAAGTTAAAATCACCTTGAAATTTTGGTCATCTTTGTAAGTATAAATTAATTCTCCATCATCTATATTGCCTGTTATACTCACCGGCTCACTTTGAAAAAGTTCTAATAGATCATATTCATCATACTTTATAAACATTTGTATTCATCCTTTTATTAATTATTTCGGTATAACTGTGATAACATCGCCTGCTTCATTTATTATTACTTTGACATCCAGTGTTTCATGAACAAACGTTCCGCTTCTATTACCAGGTATCTTTTTCGTATTCATTATAGCGTCTTCAATAACTGAAGGTGAAATATTTCTTGGGTCAACATATTTTTTGATAAAATCACTAAATTCTTTTGTTTGTGGTTTATATCCTAATTCTTCAGCTTTTTTAATTGCTCTACTTGTTAAAGTAGCTTTTACTTCAGGAATATCAGGTGCCATTCTTTCCAAAGCATGCTGAGAATACTTTCTTCCATTTATTTCTCCTCCGCCTTTTGACATGTTCCAACCAATTTCACCCTTACCCTTAGAAGCAACTTTATTAACCTCACCCTTACTTTCCTTCTCCGCAACATGTTTAGCCACATCTGTGACAACACGCTTCCCGCCTCGGACCGCCAATTTTTTAATAGCGCCCTGAGGACTTACCCACTCAATAAATTCATATTGAGTTCCGGCAAGAAACGAATCAATTGGCTTAGCTCCGCCTACTTTATCCTCTGGTATGTAAGACACTTCTTCTAGCCGCTTTTTCCCTCCAGCATAGAATTCTCTTACGATCTGGCCGTTTTCATAAACATAATATTTGCCGCCGACATAGTCGATGCTTGCAGTATTGCGAGTTAGTTCGTCAATCACTTCTATCGTATCTATCTTTTTTAATCTTTTATTATTATATAGTTTATCATTTATCACCCGTATGTCTCCATAGACTTTCGGGTGAGCTGCTGCTTCTTTCTGTAATACAGTTACGTTACTGTCATCAGCATGAATCTCACGCTCGATCTTCTGTTGTTTGCCATCCTTCATCACGATATCAACGTTGGACTGCTTATGTTTCTCTATTTTCTTCAGCATCATCTCCATCGGTGAATCATCCGGCTGCTTCATTTGCGAGTTAATGCCGCCGAAGGTTTGGTTGATGTTTTCTTCTTCCTGTGATTTCAGGATAGAGCCGCTTTTGTAGCCTGTGATTTCAATTTTCGGACCGGTATACATGGTTCCGAGCTGGTCTATATATTTTTTCATCGTTTGAAAATCTGATTTTGCGGTTTCTAATGCTTGGGTTTGCTGGCCGTCAAATTGAAAGAGCTTATTCAGGGTGTCTGAAATCAGCCGCTCAGCCTGTTCTGTTTCCATCCGAAAAAAGGAATCATTGACTGTCGGCAGGCTGACGATGTGATCGATGGCTGATGTTTGGCGATTGACTGCGTCAGTGAGCTGCTCTGTCACTTCTCGTGCATGCTTGACCCCATGTCTCGCATCGTGTGAGAGAAAAGCCTCTGCGATCATGCCGTGGGAGTCAGATTCTACAGAGGAAATCGCATGCTGGGTTTGTTTCAGCACTTTTTTGTATTCGTCGATAAACATGCCAAAGAAAAGGAGAAAAGGCTTGTGGCACTCCTCGTAAAAGGTCCGGATGGCATCTCCGCCTTTTCCTTTCAGCGCATCCTTCATGCCTGCCAGATGCTCAACGCTTTTTTCCAGCTTCTCCAGCTGTTGTTTTTGCTTGTCCAGTTTCTCAATCGTATGCTGAATGCCCTCGTGAAGAGCGTGGACATCTAATGTTTTCAATCCCTTGTCCTCCCGCGCTTTATTTCATGGAAGATGATATGTTTTCGTCCGTTTCCTTCATGGCGTTTACCGCGCTTTCCGTTTGTGCGATATGCTTGGCCAGAACAGACGCATATGCTTCAGTGAGCTCTTTGATGTCCTTATTTAATTGCTCGATGGACTTCACAACATTCAAATGGTTTCTGCCTGAGAGATGGCCGGGTAAGGAGGACTTGAGTTCAGCTGAATTCTTGAGCTGAGAAAGCCCTTGCTTCACTGTGCCATACACCATTTTAATTTCCTGTGCCATTTGTGCTCACCTCACTTTTTATGTTTTTCCTTCTCTATTTCATGCTCTATCCTCGTAATTTGGCGTCTTATGGAATAGACATCGCCCTCTAATGAGTGGATTTTTCCTTCTATGCTTTCGATGATTCCGTTGACTTGATCGCTTTTGATTTGCTGATATGCTTTGTTCATTCCTTCACGAATATCTTCAAACCGCTGAGCATGTGTTCCTCTCCATGCCTCCCGGTTAAGATGAGGCCGGTGAATGAGATGCTGGGCCTCGGAGAATTCGTGTTTGATTTGCCTGATTTCGTGCAGCACTCGTTTTAATTGATGGATCTGTTCCTGCTTTTCATGTAAGTCGGCTTTTACCGAATGTAACAACATTTCACTATGCATGCCGCAACACCTCGTGTTTCTATCAAACTGTGTCAATTCTTTACAATACAGACTATTTTCATATTACATGATGGGTCATATTGGATAAATAGGTAAAAAGGATTGTCTTGAGGAACTTTATACCGGTTCTAAATAGCTAAAAATTCAATTTCATAACTTTGTAAGAGGGAGAATCATCATAATGGGGACTTTTCGTTTAGGTCTTGAACCCCGCAATCACTTCTGTTTTTTCTCTCGCTCAACCATTTCTTATAGTCAATAAAGCTCATAAAAAAGCGCCTTCTCCATCTTATTTAGATCCCCATACAGCCTCACCGTTGCCATTCAAAACACTAAACGTCATGACGTTCTTCTCTCTCACCGAATCCCACTGGCGTAAAAATACCCCGTTATACTTCTTGCCAGCTAACGTGATGTCGGCTGTGTTTTTTCCGGTTTTCTGCCATGTTCCGGTCATTTCCCCGGAAATGGTGTGGTTTTTGTTGAGCTGGATAATGATGGTTTGTTTGATGTCGGCTGAGATGTCTTTTCCGTGCTGGATGAGTTTGTATGTTCCTGTGATATCTTTTTGTTTTACTTCTTTCAGTGTTTCGCCCGCATAACGATAGGGCGCTGCTACCGGCCAGCCGTCTTTATTCATGAACAATTGGTGGACTCTGACTTCGTGTTCCTCACCCCTGCCCGGGAAGCGGGTGTGGAAGATTAAATAGGAACGCCCGGTTTTTTCGTCATAGTATGCGGAGTTGTGGCCTGGTGAGACGTACCCGGTGCCTTTTTCATTTTCTGTTTCAAAAGTGTAGCTGCCCATGAGTTTGACGCCGTATGGTTCGATGGAACGGTCGTCGAAGAATGTGCCTTCTTTGCCGCGGACGTCGAGCATTGGATTGCCTTCTGCATCATAGTAAGGGCCGTCTGGTTTCTTGGAGCGGGCCACACGGATGTTATAGCCGCCTGTTGCATCAAGACCGCCATATGATAGGTATAAGTAGTAGTATTTGGTGTCTGGATTGTAGAGAACATACGGGCCTTCGATTCTGCTGTGGTTGCCGCCGAGCAGTTTTTTGCCGTAGCCCTGCCCAGGAAGCGGGAAGCCCGTTTTCGGATTCATTTCAAGTATGAAAATGCCGCCTGAGTATGATCCGTACACCATCCACAGCTTGCCGTCTTTATCAAAGAAGGTATGCGGGTCGACGACATTCGGGTGTTTGGTTGCGTCATACGGTGTTCCATCGCTGCTTGTGCCTTCCATTCCTGATTTCAAAAAAATGCCTTTGTTTTTGTATGGGCCTTCGATGTTGTCAGCAACGGCAACACCCATGGCGGATCTTGGCGAATCGCCGCGGCAGGCGTTGTAGTACATGTAGTATTTGCCGTCCGCCAGCTGCGTGACGTCAGCAGCCCAAAGAGTATCGGATTGCGCCCATTCGAAGGTTTCTTTTAATTCTTCATAGACATTCGGGATCAGTGGGTTGTCATTGCTTACGCTGGTGGTCAGCTGCTGCCATTGCATGAGGTCATTCGATTTCGCTGAAGCGAGATGAGATCCAAAAACATAATAGGTGCCGTTTGTTTCAATGATGGAAGGATCATGAACGCTGACTTCTTTAAATACGGGTTTTTGTGCATTGGCGGAGTTTGGCAGGGTGAAGGCCATGATAAGAGCTGCAAGAAAACATACATGAAACAATCGGTTGAACATCTAAACAATTCGCCTCTCTTTTTTATTAAATTTTAAACGCTTACATTTTCTATGAAGAAACACCGGCCCTTTAGGAAGGCCGAATGTTTTCATATTCAAACGGATAGGTGATTCCCCACTGTTCCCTTAAATTGTCCATGATGCTCATGACATCCAGGGAGAGACTGATGGTCTGGCTGTCTGTTTGGTGCAGGACTGCTGCTTGTATATCCTCTACTTCATAGTTCAACCCTTTTACAGTTTCTCCTTCTTCAATCAACTCTGTTTTTCCATTGGCATAATGAATCCTTTGACCAAACATTCTGGATTAATAGCATAGATGCTTTTGACTCTCAACGAGTGACACAATCTAAAGAGAGCTATATATTAGTTTTATTTGTTTCTTATATAGGATCTTACTTCCTTTTGGTATTCTAGCCTTTTTACTATACTTTCTGTTTTAGGATTACTGTAAAACAACAATATATAATTATCCCCACCAAATACACAGCATTTTTTCATTTCTAAAACTAAGGTATCAACATTAAAACTAGACTTTTTTTGCTTGTCACTTATTTTTCTAAGCACATTTATAAACAATTTTTTTGCAACTTTTTCTCTTTTTCTTTTTTGTTGGTCTAGTACATTCCTTACTATCATAATACTTGTAACTATTGGGAAACTAATAATCGCAACATGCACTGAAAGCCCTTCTAGGTGAATTTTATTAAATTCAAATATATTAACAGTCATATTAGCTAAATTAACAAGTACAATAATTGAATTAAACATGCTAAGAATATTTATGTATTTATTCAAATTAATTGACGGTTGAAAGATAACTATATATACAAGCAAAAAAACTAAAAGTATTGATGTAAAAAATATTGTGTTTATAAGAACTTCGATTGAAATAACCAGATTCTCATTGTGAATTTTTAAATATTCTATTACAAAAGGAAGAATAAAATCTTTTAGCTTTTCCGATATTTGACCTAAGTATTCAAAAAATTGCAGAACTAATAGAAGCTGAAGCAGTGGCTCGAATATTAGTCTAAATGAAATAATTATTATTCTTTCCATATTACCTTTACTTCTTTTTTGCATGTGCCTAAAAAAGGTAACTAATAAATAGAAACACAAAAAGCCTTCAATGTATTTCATAAATATATGATCTTGATGAAAATATAATATAATTACATTAATAATAACCAAAAAGGTTGTCGTAATAGAAAGTTTAATTTCTTTAAATTTTTTTTGGTACTCCTTAGTGTTATCAATAAAATAATAATCAAGTAATTTGTTACTTGTTGTATACATAGTATAGATATATTTACAACGAAAAAAGATTAATAAACAAACAATCAGGATTAATATTACACTAATAAACAATTTTAAGAGAGCCTCAAAAAAGTTGCTCTGAAAATCAGGCACAAAATAATTTTCAATTATTACTGGTATAAACAAAATATAGAAAAATCGGAGATCTGAGACTATTGTTAATATTCTGGCTAAACTATTCAAAACTAAAAAACTCCTTTAATCCTTAGTTAATAACATAATTATACAATAAAATAAAAGACAGATCGTTACAAATTATGATCTGTCTTTTAGTCTTATCTTTTAATTCCTTAATTAATGTATGAATCAGCTTCGGCACCTTCAGCTCTGCTGCGATACGGATATTGTCACATACTTTCGCGATGACTTCATCGACATTTTCCTGGTAGGCATAAAGCGTAACGAGAGGTTCGCCTTTTTCAACCTTGTCGCTATTCACAAGATTGATAGTCTTGTTACGAAAGTCCCACGTGAAAGAAACCCTTTTAATAGCTTCCAGTTTGTCAATTGTTCCTCCCGTATGTCCAAGACCGCGGTCGGAGTTTTTCGAATTCAAACGGATAGGTGATCCCAGCGCGGCTATTGTAATCTCCGCATGAACTTCAGAAACGATTAGATCAGGTGCCAATCTCGGGGGCATAGATCAGTTCGATGATGTTGCGGACTTTTGGAATGTTGTATGGTGAAGCTTCTATATCACATTACCAATCTACCATGATAAAGAATGTAAAAAAACTTTTGACTTCTGTGAAATAAACACTTAATATAATACTCAGTTAATAGTTATCAGAATATTTCAGAATTGAGTGATTCATATATGACATTACACAAAGAGCGTCGGATCGGCCGGCTGTCTGTTCTCCTGCTGCTGAATGAGGCGGAAGAAAGTACGCAGGTTGAGGAGCTGGAGCGAGACGGATGGAGGGTCTGTCTTGGCAAGGTAGGATCAATGGACGCGCATAAAGTAGTAGCCGCAATTGAAACCGCTTCCAAAAAGAGCGGTGTCATTCAATCTGAGGGTTATCGGGAGTCACATGCGCTTTATCATGCGACGATGGAAGCTTTGCATGGCGTGACCAGAGGTGAAATGCTGCTGGGATCGCTGCTTAGGACGGTGGGCTTGAGGTTTGCCGTTTTGAGGGGAAATCCTTATGAAAGTGAAGAGGAAGGCGATTGGATTGCTGTCTCGCTTTACGGAACAATCGGGGCGCCGATTAAAGGTCTTGAGCACGAGACATTCGGTGTTGGAATTAATCACATATGAAACAGCCCATAGATCTTAGACGATAGGGGGCTATGCGTGAAAACAGAAGTTCACAGCATAGCTCCTTTTTGTATGGGCGCTTTACCAAAGTAAAGAAAAAGGAGTTGGGCTTATGGTGACTTTAGACGGTTCTTCATTGACAACAGCCGACGTCGCTCGTGTGCTGTTTGATTTTGAGGAGGCAGCGGCTTCTGAGGAAAGTATGGAGCGCGTGAAAAAAAGCAGAGCAGCAGTGGAACGGATTGTACGCGACGAAAAGACAATCTACGGCATCAACACCGGATTTGGCAAATTCAGCGATGTCCTGATTCAGAAAGAAGACTCGGCGGCGCTGCAGCTGAATTTAATCCTTTCTCATGCCTGCGGAGTCGGCGACCCTTTTCCTGAGTGTGTTTCAAGGGCAATGCTGCTTTTGCGCGCCAATGCGCTGTTAAAAGGCTTTTCCGGTGTCCGCGCTGAGCTGATCGAACAGTTGCTTGCTTTTTTAAATAAACGCGTCCATCCTGTCATCCCCCAGCAAGGATCACTTGGCGCAAGCGGAGATCTGGCGCCGCTTTCCCACCTGGCGCTTGCGCTGATCGGACAAGGAGAAGTCTTTTTTGAGGGGGAAAGAATGCCGGCAATGACAGGCTTGAAAAAAGCAGGTATTCAACCGGTAACGCTGACATCCAAGGAAGGGCTTGCCTTGATTAACGGGACTCAGGCCATGACTGCAATGGGGGTGGTCGCCTACATCGAAGCTGAGAAACTAGCCTATCAAACAGAACGCATTGCCAGCTTAACGATTGAGGGGTTGCAGGGAATTATCGATGCATTTGACGAGGATATTCACTCAGCCCGCGGCTATCAGGAGCAGATCGATGTCGCAGAACGAATTCGCTTTTATCTATCTGATAGCGGCCTGACAACCTACCAGGGAGAACTGCGGGTTCAGGATGCCTATTCATTGCGCTGTATTCCGCAAGTACACGGTGCGACTTGGCAGACACTAGGCTATGTCAAAGAAAAATTAGAGATTGAAATGAACGCAGCTACAGACAATCCCCTCATTTTCAATGACGGTGACAAAGTGATTTCCGGCGGAAACTTTCACGGACAGCCGATCGCCTTTGCCATGGATTTTCTGAAAATCGCAATATCAGAGCTTGCGAATATCGCAGAGCGCCGGATCGAACGACTTGTGAATCCGCAGTTGAATGACCTGCCGCCGTTCCTGAGCCCTCATCCCGGTCTGCAATCCGGTGCAATGATCATGCAGTACGCCGCGGCCTCACTCGTTTCTGAAAATAAAACACTGGCCCATCCTGCAAGTGTGGATTCCATTCCGTCATCCGCCAACCAAGAGGACCATGTCAGCATGGGAACCATCGCCGCTCGGCATGCTTATCAGGTGATCGCAAATACAAGGAGAGTCATTGCGATCGAAGCGATTTGCGCATTGCAGGCTGTTGAATACAGAGGCATAGAACATGCAGCGTCCTATACGAAACAGCTTTTTCAGGAAATGAGAAAAGTCGTGCCGTCCATTCAGCAGGACCGTGTTTTTTCCTATGACATTGAACGCTTGACTGACTGGCTGAAGAAGGAATCTTTAATACCTGATCATCAGAATAAAGAACTAAGGGGGATGAACATATGACTGATGTAAAAAAATCAATCCGTGCCAACAGAGGAACAGAGCTTGAATGCTTAGGATGGGAGCAAGAGGCAGTGCTTCGGATGCTTCGAAACAACCTTGATCCAGAAGTCGCCGAGAAGCCGGAGGACCTCATCGTATATGGCGGGATCGGCAAAGCCGCACGGGATTGGGACGCTTTTCACGCCATTGAGCATTCCTTGAAAACATTAAAAAATGATGAAACATTGCTCGTGCAATCCGGTAAGCCTGTTGGCATGTTCCGTACACACCCGCAGGCCCCGCGCGTGCTCCTAGCAAATTCTGTTCTTGTTCCGAAGTGGGCAGACTGGGAGCATTTCCACGAACTTGAGAAAAAAGGGTTAATGATGTACGGACAGATGACGGCTGGCAGCTGGATTTACATTGGCTCACAAGGCATATTGCAAGGAACCTATGAAACCTTCGCTGAGCTGGCGCGACAGCACTTTGGGGGCAGCTTAAAAGGAACGTTGACGCTGACAGCGGGTCTCGGCGGAATGGGAGGCGCACAGCCGCTGTCTGTCACGATGAATGAAGGCGTCGTCATTGCTGTCGAGGTTGACGAGAAACGCATCGACAAGCGGATGGAAACAAAATACTGCGATCGAAAAACAGCATCGATTGAGGAAGCCTTAGCTTGGGCTGAAGAGGCAAAGCTGGCAGGAAAACCTTTGTCCATTGCGCTTCTCGGAAACGCGGCTGAGGTGCATCACACACTTTTGAACCGAGGCGTCAAAATTGATATTGTGACAGATCAGACATCTGCCCATGACCCTTTAATCGGTTATGTTCCCGAAGGCTACTCCCTTGATGAAGCTGACCGTTTGCGTCAAGACAATCCAGATCTTTACGTGCGCCTTGCGAAGCAAAGCATGAAAAAACATGTCGAAGCCATGCTGGCCTTTCAGCAAAAGGGCTCTATTGTATTTGACTACGGCAACAATATCCGGCAAGTCGCAAAGGATGAAGGGCTGGAGAATGCCTTCGATTTTCCTGGGTTTGTCCCTGCCTACATCCGCCCCTTATTCTGTGAAGGAAAAGGGCCGTTCCGCTGGGCGGCGCTTTCCGGAGATCCGGCAGATATTTACCGTACGGATGCGTTATTAAAAGAGCTGTTCCCGACAAATAAAGCCCTTCACCGCTGGATTGATATGGCACAGGAAAAAGTCACCTTCCAAGGCTTGCCGTCCCGTATTTGCTGGCTTGGATATGGAGAACGAAAAAAGATGGGCCTCGCCATTAACGAGCTGGTTAGAACCGGGGAGCTAAAAGCGCCTGTCGTTATTGGGAGAGATCATTTGGACTGCGGGTCTGTCGCCTCTCCAAACCGGGAGACAGAAGCGATGAAAGACGGAAGTGACGCTGTTGGTGATTGGGCTGTGCTAAATGCGCTTGTCAACACGGCGGCGGGTGCAAGCTGGGTTTCCTTCCACCATGGCGGCGGCGTCGGAATGGGCTATTCCCTGCATGCCGGCATGGTTGCAGTGGCCGATGGAAGTGAGCTGGCTGACGAGCGGCTCGCGCGGGTCTTAACGAGCGACCCAGGAATGGGCATTATCCGTCATGCGGATGCGGGTTATGAACGTGCCGTTGAAGTAGCGAAGGAACAGGACATTATCGTGCCGATGCAAAAATAAAGGAGTGATGACATGCCAAAGCAAATTGATACGATTCTCATCAACATCGGTCAGCTTTTGACGATGGAAAGCAGCGGTCCGCGGGCAGGCAAAAGCATGCAGGATCTTCATGTGATCGAAGACGCTGTTGTCGGCATCCATGAACAGAAAATTGTGTTCGCCGGACAAAAAGGGGCTGAAGCCGGTTACGAGGCAGACGAAATCATTGACTGTTCGGGACGCCTTGTAACGCCTGGCCTCGTTGATCCGCACACCCATCTTGTATTTGGCGGATCTCGTGAAAAGGAGATGAACCTTAAGCTTCAGGGCATTTCATATTTGGATATTCTGGCGCAGGGCGGCGGGATTCTGTCTACAGTCAAGGATACCAGGGCGGCTTCAGAAGAAGAGCTGCTGCAAAAAGCCCATTTTCATCTGCAAAGAATGCTGTCCTACGGCACAACCACAGCAGAAGTGAAAAGCGGCTACGGCTTGGAAAAAGAGACAGAGCTCAAACAGTTGCGTGTCGCAAAGAAACTGCATGAAAGCCAGCCTGTTGACCTTGTTTCCACATTTATGGGAGCCCATGCGATTCCTCCCGAATATCAAAACGATCCAGATGAATTTCTGGATCAAATGCTTTCCCTTTTGCCGGAAATCAAAGAGCAGGAGCTCGCCAGCTTTGCTGATATTTTTACAGAAACAGGCGTTTTTACAGTCAGCCAATCCCGCCGTTATTTACAAAAAGCAGCTGAGGCAGGCTTCGGATTAAAAATACACGCAGATGAAATCGATCCGCTTGGAGGTGCTGAATTAGCAGGTGAGCTAAAGGCCGTCTCAGCCGACCATTTGGTAGGTGCATCGGACGAAGGCATAAAGAAATTGGCTGAGGCAAGAACGATCGCCGTCCTCTTGCCGGGCACGACATTTTATCTTGGCAAAAGCACATACGCCAGGGCTAGAGCTATGATTGATGAAGGTGTATGTGTCAGCTTGGCAACGGATTTTAATCCTGGCAGCTCGCCGACTGAAAATATCCAGCTGATTATGTCCATTGCCGCGCTTCATCTGAAGATGACTGCAGAAGAAATATGGCACGCGGTCACAGTCAATGCCGCATACGGCATAGGGAAAGGAGAAGAAGCCGGTCAGCTCAAAGTCGGCCGCTCAGCTGATCTAGTCATTTGGCAAGCCTCGAACTATATGTATATTCCGTATCACTACGGGGTCAATCATGTACATCAAGTCATGAAAAACGGAACAATTGTTGTCAACAAGGAGGGAGCCATTCTTGGATAAGTACCCTTTTCTCAGAGAGGCCGGATCTTCGTTTAAAGACCGGGATGTCACAAAAATGAGCGACCTGATCGCAACATGGGACGGCCAGGACATTAAGGGACCGGCGTTGATAGGTGTCCCCCTATCAAAATCCTCCATCAGTCATTCAGGCGCTTCCTTTGCACCCGGAACAATACGCCAGGCTCTGAAACATTCATCAGCCTATTCTGCTGAGCTTGGAGAGCACGTCGTATCAGAGCTTCTATATGATCTGGGGGATATCGATATTCATGTCACTGATATCGTAAAGTCACATCATCACATTTTCCAAACCATGCACGCTCTGCTTTCGGATCATCCGGATTGGGTGCCGCTCATACTTGGGGGAGATAACTCTATCAGCTACTCCACCATAAAAGCGATAGCACAAACGAAAGGAACGACAGCGGTGATTCAATTTGATGCCCATCACGATGTACGCAATACGGAGGACGGGGGGCCGACAAACGGCACCCCCTTCCGCCGCCTTTTGGATGAAGAGATCATTGAAGGTCAACATTTGATCCAGCTGGGTATCAGAGAATTCAGCAACAGCCAGGCCTATGAAGCATATGCAAAAAAACATAGCGTGAACATTCACACGATGGACATGATCCGCGAAAAAGGACTAATCCCAACGATAAAAGAGATTTTGCCTGTTGTTCAAGATAGAACAGATTTCATTTTTATATCTGTTGACATGGATGTCTTAGACCAGTCCCATGCACCCGGCTGTCCAGCGATTGGCCCGGGCGGCCTCTATACAGACGAATTGCTTGAAGCAGTCAAGTACATCGCACAACAGCCCAATGTTGCCGGGATTGAAATTGTTGAAGTCGATCCTACCCTCGATTTTCGAGATATGACAAGCAGAGCTGCAGCTCATGTTCTGTTACACGCATTAAAAGGAATGAAACTCTCCCCATTCAAGTGATCTTCTGGCAGGTTGTATTTTGGGTATAGGAAACTCATCTGCCTAATGAATGGCAGCTAAAAGGAGGGCGAGACAGTGAATCTTCAGGAGAACAGCAGCCAACAGCTAAAACGCACAATGAAAAGCAGGCACCTATTTATGATCTCATTGGGAGGCGTCATAGGCACAGGACTTTTCCTCAGTACGGGCTATACGCTACATCAAGCCGGACCCGGCGGTACGATACTCGCTTATGTAATCGGCGGGTTGATGATGTACCTCGTCATGCAATGTCTCGGCGAATTGTCGGTTGCCATGCCGGTGACCGGCTCTTTTCAAAAATATGCTACAACATTTATCGGTCCATCTACCGGTTTTATGGTCGGCATCATGTACTGGATCAATTGGGTGGTGACGGTAGGCTCTGAGTTTACCGCATCCGGTATTCTCATGCAGCGCTGGTTCCCTGACAGCAGTGTATGGATGTGGAGTGCGATTTTTGCAGCCCTTCTTTTTATATGCAACGCATTTTCAGTTAAGTTATTTGCGGAAACTGAATTTTGGTTTTCCAGCGTAAAGATTGTCACCATTATTTTATTTATCATTTTAGGAGGAGCCGCCATGTTTGGCCTGATCTCTTTAAACGGAACGGCGGATGCTCCTATGTTGTCAAACTTCACAGATCATGGCGGGTTGTTTCCAAATGGCTTTCTCGCCGTTTTTATCGCGATGATATCTGTGAGCTTCGCCTTTTCCGGTACAGAGTTAATCGGCGTTACAGCAGGAGAATCAGCAAATCCTCAAAAGGATATACCGCGATCCATCCGTAATGTCGCATGGAGAACCGTGATTTTTTTCATTGGCGCTGTCTTCATATTATCCGGGTTGATTTCTTGGAAGGACGCAGGCGTGATTGAAAGCCCGTTTGTAGCCGTATTTGCGGAGATCGGAATCCCTTACGCTGCTGATATTATGAATTTCGTGATATTAACAGCCTTGCTGTCCGTCGCCAATTCAGGCCTATATGCTTCAACCCGTATGATGTGGTCGTTAGCAAATGAAAACATGATCAGCTCCCGTTTTAAGAAAGTGACCTCTAAAGGCATTCCTTTAAATGCCTTAATGATCAGTATGGCTGTATCTTGTTTATCTCTCGTTTCCAGTATCGTGGCCCCTGGAACTGTCTATGTGGTGATGGTCGCAATTGCTGGATTTGCAGGAGTCGTGGTCTGGATGAGCATTGCCTTGTCCCAGCTCTTGTTTCGAAAGAGATTTTTGAAAAAAGGGGGGAATGTAAAAGATCTGACATTTCGCACGCCGCTTTATCCTCTTATGCCTATAGCCGCTCTCTTATTATGTTCTGCTTCTTGTATCGGTCTTGCTTTTGATCCCAATCAAAGAATCGCACTTTTCTGCGGAGTTCCTTGTATCATCCTTTGCTATCTGATCTACCATTTCAAAAGAAATGTTACAAAAGCGAAAAAAATCAACCAAGAGGAATATCAGGCTGATCACATCCTGTAATCAAAAAAGCACACCCCGCTCAGGATGGGATGTGCTTTATTTTTTATTCTGTAATTAACGTATGAATCAGCTTCTGCGCCTTCGCTTCCGCAGCGATGCGGATGTTGTCATAGACTTTTGCGATGACTTCATCAACGTTTTCGCGGTTGGCGTAAAGCGTCACGAGCGGTTCGCCTTTTTCTACTTTGTCCCCGACCTTTTTGCGGAGCATGATGCCGACGGCTAAATCGATCTCATCTTCTTTTGTGGCGCGACCGGCACCTAACAGCATCGCTGCGACGCCGATTTCGTCCGCAACGATTTCAGAGACGACACCCACTTCTTTGGCGGGCACATCAATTTGATATGCGGCTTGCGGAAGCTTAGACGGATCGTCAACAATTGAGCTGTCGCCGCCTTGGTTTTTCAGGAAATCCTTGAATTTCTCAAGTGCTTTGCCGTTTTTCATGACTTCTTCCAGCTTCGCTCTTGCTTCGTCCAATGTATCGGCTTTTTTCGCAAGCACAACCATCTGGCTGCCGAGCGTTAAGACAAGCTCATGAAGATCCTCAGGTCCCTCGCCTTTGAGTGTGTCGATCGCTTCTTTGACTTCAAGCGCATTTCCGATCGCAAAGCCCAGCGGCTGGGACATGTCTGAAATGACAGCCATTGTTTGACGGCCGACGTTATTTCCGATGCGTACCATCGCTTTGGCAAGTTCAGCTGCGTCTTCTTCTGTTTTCATGAAGGCGCCCGCACCCGTTTTTACGTCAAGCACGATGGCGTCCGCCCCGGCAGCGATTTTTTTGCTCATAATCGAGCTTGCAATGAGCGGAATGGAATTGACCGTTCCCGTTACATCACGAAGCGCGTACAGTTTTTTATCAGCCGGCGTTAAATTGCCGCTTTGGCCGATGACCGCAACCTTGTCGCGGTTCACAAGTTTAATAAATTCATCCTTCGTCAGTTCCACGTGGAAGCCGTCGATTGCCTCTAACTTATCAATCGTGCCGCCCGTATGGCCGAGGCCGCGGCCGGACATTTTGGCAACCGGCACATCAAGAGCCGCAACAAGCGGGGCGAGAACGAGCGTTGTCGTGTCGCCGACGCCGCCGGTGGAGTGTTTATCCACTTTAATTCCTTCAATGGCAGAAAGATCAATCGTTTCACCGGAGTTCACCATAGCCATCGTCAAGTCCGCGCGTTCACGGTCACTCATATCCTGGAAGAAAATCGCCATAGCAAGCGCGCTTGCCTGATAATCAGGAATGCTTCCGTCTGTATAGCCGTTCACGAAAAATTGAATTTCTTCAGTGGTGAGTTCTTTTCCGTTTTGTTTTTTGATGATGATATCTACCATTCTCATGTTTGGTCACCGATCCTTTTCGATTAAGTTCAGTAAATCAAGCCCACAATTGCTGCTGATAAAAAGCTGACAAGCGTAGCACCGTATAATAATTTCAAGCCGAAACGAGCGACGACATTTCCTTGCTTTTCATTCAGTCCTTTTACGGCACCGGCAATGATTCCGATTGAGGAGAAGTTCGCAAATGACACAAGGAATACCGATACGATCGCTGTTGTACGGCCGCTGAAATGGAAACCGTTTTGCGTAAGCGACGTCATGGCGACAAATTCATTCGATACCATTTTTGTTGCCATAATGCTTCCCGCATTAACAGCTTCATTCCATGGGATACCGACAAGAAAAGCGAATGGAGCAAACACATATCCAAGAATGCCTTGGAACGAAATACCGAATACTGCATTAAAAATGCCATTGATCAAGGCAATAATCGCGACAAATCCAATCAGCATCGCAGCGACGACAACCGCTACTTTGAAACCGTCAAGGATGTATTCTCCGAGCACTTCGAAGAAAGATTGTTTTTCTTCTTCCTCAACACGAAGCATATCCTCTTCTTTTGCAACCTCGTACGGATTAATAATAGAAGCAATTATGAAACCGCCAAATAAGTTCAAGACCAGCGCTGTTACAACATATTCCGGTTTCAGCATGGTCATATACGCGCCGACAATCGACATTGACACAGTTGACATCGCAGATGCGCAAAGCGTGTACAAGCGCTGCTGATTTAAAAGACCGAGTTCTTTCTTCAAGGAGATAAATACTTCTGACTGCCCTAAAATCGCAGAAGCCACTGCGTTATACGATTCCAATCTTCCCATACCGTTTACCTTGCTGAGGGCAAGGCCGATATATCTAATGATAAACGGGAGGACTTTCCACTTTTGCAGAATCCCGATCAGAGCGGAAATAAACACGATTGGCAAGAGAACATTCATAAAGAATGTCGTTTGGTCCGCATTCACCAAGCCGCCAAACACAAAGTTAATTCCCTCAGCCGCGTATTCAAGCAGATAACCGAATCCTTTTGCAAATCCTCCCACGAGAAAATTCCCTATCCCGGTATTGAGGAGAATGTAGCCAAGAATAAATTGCAAAATGAGCATAACAACAATTGGGCGGATCTTAATTCTTTTTTTGCCGCTGCTCGCGATCCACGCGAGGCCTAAAAACACGATTAAACCGATAATCCCAATCAAATACTTCATATGTGTTTCTCCTTTATTTGTATTCGCTTACAATCACTGTTTCCTCAGAAAACGGAAAGCAGTCTGCCTTCCGTCAGCTCTTAATAGTTGTCTCCGCCTGATGCATTTTCTCCTTTTACGATAGAAACGCCTGCGCTGGCGCCAATTCGGCTTGCTCCGGCCTCTACCATTGTGTCTACATCTTCTTTCGTTCTGACGCCGCCAGATGCTTTCACGCCGATATCAGGTCCTACTGTTTTGCGCATTAAGGCGATATCTTCCTTCGTTGCGCCGCCTGTAGAAAAGCCTGTTGATGTTTTTACGAAATCCGCTCCCGCAGACACCGCTAAACGGCATGCACGTTCTTTTTCTTCATCAGTCAGAAGGCACGTTTCGATAATGACTTTGACAAGCGCTTTTCCGGCTGCAGCTTCCACTACACCGCGGATATCAGCTTCCACCACATCGTCTTCCTTGTCTTTTAAAGCGGCAATATTAATGACCATATCCACTTCAGTGGCGCCTTTTGAAATGGCGTCTTTTGTCTCGAACGCTTTTGTTTCAGTTGTATTGGCACCGAGCGGGAAGCCGATGACCGTACAAACGTCGACTCCAGTTCCCTTAAGCTCTTTTGCAGCAAGCTCCACCCATGTCGGATTGACACATACTGAAGCAAATTTGTATGTTTTCGCTTCTTCAATTAGTTTTAGAATTTCCGCTTTTTGTGTATGCGGTTTCAAAGCTGTATGATCAATTATGTTGGCTAATGACATCCTTCGCACACTTCCTTTTTTGTTAAGATATTTTTTAGCATAACCGACTTTTGAACATATGTAAATTGGTAATTGAAATTTTGTTCAACGAAAGGTTTGAACGTGTCACAAATCATTAACAAGCGCCCTCGCGGTATGCTGGTCAATGATTAAAACGTTGGCATATTTTCCGGTTAATGCTCCGTGAATGGAAGATACTTTTCTGCTTCCGCCGGCAACTAAAATGGAGCGTTCCTTCAGCCTGAGGTCTTCAAGCTCAACACCGATGGTCCGGTCATTGATGGCACTGCTGCAAATATTCCCTTTCGCATCAAAAAAGCGTGAACAAATATCGCCAACGGCCTGTTTTTTCAGCAGGGCTTTCTCTTCTTCGTTAAAATATCCGAGCCGGAACAACAGCGCTTCGTCACGGACAGTCCCGACCGTGAAGAGAGCGATATTCGCCTGCTTGCCCATCTCAATGATCCGTTCAATATGACGGTCTTTCTCCACCATTCGCTTCACATCCGCATTATCAAACACGACGGGAAGCGGGAGATAGCGCGGCATCGTTTGAAAAGCCTCTGCAAACAGCTGAATCGTTTCAGCCGAATACGTGTTTACCCGGGAATGGCTGATGCCGCCTTTCAGCTGGACGACCTCGACGCCTTTTACTTGCTTCGGCTGCATGTTTTGTGCGATTTGATACATGGTGGTTCCCCAGCTGACGCCGACAATGTCGCCGTCTTTTACCGTTTCATGCATATATTCTGCACCATAGCGGCTTAGGTCATGTGTAATTCCTGCATAATCGGGTGTCGGGGAAAACACAACATGCGCCTCAAGGAGCCCGTATTTCTCTTCAAGTATGGAACCGAGCGCATCCAAATCCTCAAAAGGGTCCATGACGCGAATCTGGACATACCCTTTTTCCTTTGCATATTGCAGCAGCCGGGAAACGGTTGGCCTTGAAATGTTGAGCTGCTCAGCAATTTGCTGCTGACTGTAGTCAGACTGATAGTAAAGCCTTGCCGCTTCTATGCTTAATTGTTGTTTTTCCCGATCCATTCTGCACCTCCCTGTGGATCAGTCCTGATAAAACTGCTTTTGATTTGCTTTTATTATACAGGCTGGCGCCAACTTTCATCCACCTGATTTCTAAGAAACTGAAAAACGCTCTGGGCGCGGACCTGCCCAGAGCTTACTTCTCCCAGGTCATATGCTGATAAATGCCTTTCATAATGGCGTACATTCCATATAGGATCAGGCCTAATGCCAATATAGACAGAATCAATTTGCCATGCGGCTGCTGCGCGAGTTCGGCGAGCGCGCCGTCAAAGCCTCTTGTGTCGTCGGGATCAGCGGTCATGGCTGTCTTGATGAGAAAGTAGCCGATAGCAGAGAAAATAATGGCCCGGGCGATATTGCCTGCGCGTCCGGTGTTTTTCGTGATGCATATCATTTGTTTGTTCATTTTTGACGTATCAAATTCTTTCATAAAAGCAGCCCGAACGCCTTTCATAAATTGAACAATCGCAAATACGATAAAACCCGCACCCGTAAGCCCTGTGAGCCATTGGCCGAATGGCTGCGCCAATACATAAGCGGACCACGTCTGTTCTGAAGTGCCGCCGTCCCCTTGGCCAAACACAAATCGCAAGGCATTCCAAGCGATGGATGTGTAAACGGCGGCACTGAAAAAGTTTCCTATTCTCCGTGACAGGCCTCGCCTGCTGTTTCCGTGCCCCTCTGTGTCCTTGATCGCGCTTAACACCATCCAGATCACATAGCCGATAAGGCCGATGCCTATAAGAAAAAGCAATAGTGACCCATACGGCATGCGTGATAGCGTTTGGAGAGCTCCGCTCGAATCTTTGGCGCGGCCTGCCCCGGCAGCCGTCATAAAAGCCAAAACCCCAAGCAGAATAAAAACGCCGCCGAATGCAAAATAACCAAGCCTCCCGAATCGTTTGATCCAAGGCTTGGTTTCCTGTTTTATTTTTGACATGTACCGGTCTTTCACCGCCATGTGTCCAACCCTCTTTCACAGAAATCTTTACTGTAACATTCCCGATTGGACAAAGTTGAAACAGCTTCTGCCTCAGCTATGGCTGGCTGAGATACGTTTTTGCTGTTTAGCTGATTGTGCAGGTGTCATCCAAGCAGCCGCTGCGGCAGCTGTGACTCCGCCTGCTAATTTCCCAATGATCATGGCCGCCGCCATTTCTTTTTTCATTCCAGCTACAAAACCGAGATGGCTGCCGAGTACAAAGGCGCCGCTGACCGCAAACGCGACATTGATGACCTTTCCTCTCGGCGTCATATTCTTTAATGAAGCCAGCATCGGGATATGATGCGCCAAAGAGGTCACTAATCCTGCTGTTGCTGTCTCATCTAAATGAAGGTGTTTCCCCAGGGCCTGAAGCGGTTTTTTAAAGGTTTTTGTAATAAAAGCCGTCATTGGAAACGCCCCTGCCAGGGCAATGGCGATGGTCCCTGTCGTTTGTATCCCTGTCTCGACATTCTCCATTCCCGGAATCAGCACAATGCCGGTCATCGTTTCAACTGAAACAGCTGCAAGCCCGATAATCGCAACCACACTGACCGCTTTCCCGAAGAGATGAAACAACTGAATCATTCTGTCGGTGTATCGCCATAACCCAAAAGCGATCACAGCAGATAACAGACTCGGGATCAGAAGGTTTTTACCTATCATGCCGATGTCAAAGCCCGCGCATAATCCGCCGATGAAACAACCGATCGGCACTGTGCACAGCCCGATTAATATGCCTTTCGCAAAATACGGATGATCCTCTATTTCGATGATGCCAAGAGCGACGGGAATCGTGAAGACGATTGCCGGTCCCATCATTGTTCCTAAAAACACCCATGAAAACAGCCCGGCCTGCGGATCTTTCGCCATTTCTCCAGCCAGCGCATATCCTCCCATATCAATCGCCAAAATGGTGTTAGCAAAGGAAGAAGGGTCCGCGCCAATCGCTGTGTAAAACGGAGCAACAATGGGAATCAGGATTGCTGCCAGCACGGGCGCCAGCGACACAATTCCGATCATGGACAGCGCCAGCGGCCCCATAGCCTTAAAGCCGTCCGCAAACCGCTCGCCTAGCCCCCATCTGTTTCCCAAACAATAATCCGCCGCTCCCCATAGTAAAAAGGCAGCCAAAATGAATACAACCGCGTCATTCACCGTCATGGTTTTCTCCTTTTTCAAACGTATAATTGGTTTTATCATATCATCTGAAATCATCGAATAGAGTTGATCTTATTCAATATGAGCTAAAAATTCTTTTATATCGGCTTTTTCAACGGCTGTTATGATTCTCCGCGCTTTTTCTTGCGGGACCGTTAATGTCAATTTTTCTTTTATGTCTTCTTCAGACAGCTCATTTCCTGGCGCCCCTTTTGGGCAGTCCACACGCGCTTCGCAAATCCGGCCGTCTGATAAATAGGCCCGGACAATCGTGAAACGGCCTTTTGGAACGGCATGAGGAGCCGGCTGAATAGCATTGTCATATACGCGCTGAATATGCCTTATTGTCGTTTGAACGCCGTTTGGGATCGGCTGGCTGTTGAAATGTTCAACGGTCAGGCCGTGTCCATGCAAAGCAAGAGCAATCACATATTCAACGCTGAAACGGCCTTCCTCTCCAGTTTTCGGAGATCTTTCCGTCAATGCAGCATCTCCGCCTGGCGGAAAAATCACTTCAATACGTTCGGTATTGGTCGCAGAAATGGTTTCTTCGGAGATAAGCTGTCGTACCGCATCTGCAGCATGGTGTGCCGCGGAACAAAATGGATAGATTTTAAACCATAGACCCGGCTGCACAATTCTCCACGGTGCCCCCCAATCGTTTAGCAAAGTATGTTGTGCTTTTTCAACGTCACCGTACAGACTGAAGAAACCAGTTTCTCCATCAAGTGCCGTGCGGGACCCGCCAAATTCTGATTGGGCCAGCTTAACGGCCAGCAAGCCAGCCTGAGCCGCCAAACCGGCGTGCAGTGGTTTCATTTCTGTTCCAAATTGCACCCTCATCCCAGCAGATTGTGTAGCCGCAAAACCAATTGCTTTTTCCAGCTCTTCCTGAGTCAGCGCCTCAGCATAACCTACGGCGCAGGCAGCAGCGATGGCACCAAGCGTTCCTGTATTATGCCAGCCCTTTTCATAGTGGCGGCTGCCAATTGATTCTCCCAGCCGTGCCATCACTTCAACACCAACAATATAAGCGCCAAGAAGCCGCTCGTCATGTCCGCGAGCGGCAGATGCAATAAGGGCCGGTACGATGACGGCACTGGGGTGTCCTCTTACATCGGAGTGGACATCATCAAAATCCAATGCATGGGCGATAAATCCATTCAGCATCACGGATTGTAATGGCGCGGCCTTTTTGCCCTGTCCGATAATAGGAACAAGGGGCCGGCCTCCTTCATCCTCTATCAGACGGAGGAGCTTTTGAATTCCTTTATCTTCTCTTCCTGCGAATGAAGCGGCAGTAAAATCAAGTAATCCTTTTTTTGCTTCGCGAATCGCGTCAACTGAATGCTCAGGTTGTGATGTTCTCACAGCCGCTGCAAGACCTGCTGTCAGCCCTTGTTTGCTCATTTGATGGTCTCCAATACAATAACCGCCAGCTCCGCAAAGTATTGAGAGGCAACCGTAAGGGCTTCTTCATCCAGTGTAAAGGCCGGATGATGCCACTCCTCCGTCCCGTTCGTTCCCATCCAGACAAAAAATCCCGGAATCTTCTCTTGATACAGAGCGAAGTCTTCTCCGCCCGGAGACTGCTCAGCGTGAACGGTTTGATAGCCAAGCCGTGCCGCAGCTTCGGATGCCGCATTCAAAAATGTGCCGTCATTCTGAACGGAAGGCAAATAAGGAAACCACTTGAATTCTGCTTGTGCCCCATAGCCCGCTGCAATTCCTTCAGCCACTCGTCTCATATGCTCCGGAACAGCCTGCCGCGCTTCTTTTTGAAAGGTTCGTACCGTCCCCTCCATTTCAGCTTGGTCTGGAATCACGTTCCACGACGTGCCCGCCTGTACTCTTGTGATACTGACGACTGCGTTTTGCAGTGAGCTGATATTGCGGCTGACCACAGATTGCAGCCCGCTGATGATTTGTCCGGCTGCAGCGATTGGATCAATACTGTTATTTGGGATGCCGGCGTGTCCGCCTTTCCCTTTGATGACGATCTCAAACCGGTCAACACTTGCCATAAGCGGACCTTCCTTTACACCAATGGTTCCGACAGGCAGATCCGGCTTATTGTGCATGCCGAAAATCGCGGAAATGCCATCAAGTACACCAGCTTCTATGACCTTTCTTGCTCCTGCGGCAATTTCTTCGGCCGGCTGAAAGATAAAGCGGACTGTACCTTTCAGCTCGGCCTTTCTTTGATTCAGCAAAATCGCTGTGCCAATAATAGAAGCAGTATGAAAATCGTGTCCACATGCATGCATTGTGCCATCAACCTTAGATGCAAATGGGAGATTCGTCTGTTCTTGGATCGGGAGCGCGTCAATATCCGCTCGTATTGCTATCACGGGGCCGTCTTCCCGTCCTTTGATTTCTGCAATCACGCCAGTCTCCAATTGAGGAACATCAAGTATTTCGATTTGCTCCTCCTCAAGCCAGCGGCGGATTTTTTTCGTCGTTTCAATCTCTTGAAATGACAGTTCAGGATGTTCATGAAGATCACGCCGCATATTGATTAAACGGGTATGAAACGTTTTGTCGGCCATTGTTCTTCTCTCCTTCTTATATAAGCTCTGCAGGCTCTCCCACCTGCTTGATAAATCGTTTCGTCCGTTCGTTTTTCGGATGGTCAAACAGTTCTTTTGGCGTTCCCTGCTCGATAATATGGCCGTCTGCCATAAAAATCACTTGATCAGCGACCTCTTTTGCAAACGCCATTTCGTGTGTAACAATGATCATCGTTGTTTGTTTTTCCGCAATGGACTTGATGACCTGAAGCACCCCTGTGACGAGCTCAGGGTCAAGCGCTGACGTTGGTTCATCCAGCAAAATCGCATGCGGATTGACCGCAAGCGCCCGCGCAATGCCGATTCGCTGCTGCTGGCCGCCGGACATTGTGATTGGATAGCTGTCAGCCTTATGCTCCAGACCGACTTGTTTCAGAATCTCCATTCCAATACGTTTCGCTTCGTCGCGTGGTTTATGTTGAGCCACGATTAAAGCTTCTGTAATGTTTTGCAGAGCCGTTTTATTTTTAAACAGATTGTAGTTTTGAAAGACCATGGCCGTTTGCTGGCGAAGCCGATGTGCTTCCTTGCGTGTAAACTTTTCCGCATTCAGTTTGGCTTCTCCGATTTCAATAAGGCCTTGATCCGGACGCTCTAATAGATTTAAGCACCGGAGAAGCGTTGATTTTCCGGAACCGGACGGACCGATGATTGCCACCACTTCTCCGCGTTTCACTTCTAGATCGATTCCGTCGAGCACGACGAGATCTTTAAACGCTTTGCGAATATTTTTTACTGTTATCAACTGATTTCACCTCTAAGTCCGGTATGGCTTGCTCATGGCACGTTCAAACAAGTCCTGCAACATGCTGTAGATCATGGTAAGAACCCAATAGACGATCGCAACCGCCAAGTACGTCTCAAAATATTTGAGGTTTCCTGAAGCGTACATCTTCCCTTGGGCGAACATCTCCATGACCCCTAATGTAAAGGCCAGTGACGTTTCTTTCAGGAGCCCGATAAATGTATTGCCCGTTGCCGGAATCGCATTTCGGATCGCTTGCGGCAAAATAATCCGTCTGTATGCCTGAAATTTTGTCATACCGACAGACAGGCACGCCTCCAGCTGCCCGTCATCAACAGAATTGAGGGCGGCCCGGAAGATTTCTGCCAAATATGCTGCATTTTTTAAGCTTAACCCGATGATAGCGGCTGTGAGAGCTGTCATTTTGCTCATCTCTGGAAACAGCTGCGGCAGCCCGTAATAGATTAAGAACAGCTGCACCAGTGTCGGCACGCCTCGGAAAAAGGATATATACAGCTTTGACAGCTGATGAAGCACTGGAATTTTGTTCTTTGTAATGAGTGCGAGAATAAGTCCTCCGATAATGGCAAAGATCATAGCTGCTATGGCCATAAACAACGTGATCGGAAGGGCCTGAATTAAAGTCGGGAACGCTGATATCATGAATTCCCAATCAATCGTGTTCATTCTGGTGAGTCACCGCCGTTTCTTAATGCTTCTGTTCTACTGTGATATCTTCATTAAAGTATTTTTCAGAGAGTTTTTTCAGTGTTCCGTCTTTACGCAATTCATCTAGGGCCTTATTGACTTTTTTGCGGAGCTTGTCGTGCGCATCGTCCTTGGCAAATGGGAATGCAACCTGTTCGTAAACAATCGGATCTCCTGCAAGCTTTAATGGCAAACCGGTCTTCTTGATTTGCGCGATCAATACAGTTCGGCTGTTGACATAAGCGTCTACACGGCCGTACGCAACATCCTTCAGCGTACCCTCTTGTGTTTCGTACGTTTTGATATTGATTTTTTTATCAGGATCTTTGCTTTCAAGGTTTTTCGCGTGATTTGAACCGAGAACGGCTGCGACTGTCTTGCCTTTTAAATCGTCTACTGATTTGATGTCTGTATTGTCTTTTTTGACGACAATCTGTGTTCCCGCATAAGCGTATGGTTTCGTAAAGTTATACGTTTCCTTACGTTCGTCTGTCACAGCTACCTGGTTGGAAATGGTGTCAAGCTTGCCTGTTTGAAGTTCTCCCATCAGCCCGCTGAATTCAAGCAGCTTCCAGTCCAGTTTCATGTCAATTTTCTTAGCGACTGCTTCCATCACTTCCACGTCAAAACCTGTCAGCTTTCCGTTTTCTTTATAAGCAAATGGGTAACTTTGTCCTGTCGCACCGACATGAAGCACATTGTCATCCTCTTTACTGCTGCTGTTTCCATTGCCGCAAGCTGAGAGCACCGCTAATAATGCAGCAACGACCAGCACTGTCCATTTTTTCATCTTCATTTGATTTTCCCGCCTTTTCTATTTTTATAGATCATGTCGCAATTGTTTTTTCATATAAACTGTGATATGCCCTTTTCCAAGGTCTTGTTCACCTGAGCGGACATATCCTTTTCGTTCGTACATCTCAATCAGCCACGGATGCTTATCCGCTGTTCCGAGTGAGACAAACGGAACCTTTAACGTATCACGAAGGATTGTTTCCTCCAGCCATTGAAGCAGCTTTGTTCCGATTCCTTTTTTTCCGGTGTCGGGGTCCACAGCAAACCACCAGATATGCGGAACACCATACGGTCCCGGCTGTTTTCCCCAAGGCATTCTCAAGGTGATGGTCGCGATGATCCGCCCGTCTTCTTCCATGACGTAGCAAGCATTTTGCCGAATATTTTTCAGCACCAAATCCAAATCCGCATGAGCGGCAGCAAAACGAATGCCGAGCTTTCGAATCGGTTCATAAGCCCGCAATGTCAGCTCGAGAAGCTGTTCGGCATCACGTTCAACTGCAAGGCGGTATTGTGGCTTCATCTAGCGTTCCTCCTTACTTTGCATAGCGGTTTACCGGCTTTTCCAAACCGAAGTGCTCTCGTAATGTTGTGCCTTCATATTCTTTTCTGAACACGCCGCGCTCCTGTAAAATCGGAACCACTTGATCAACAAACACTTCAATTCCTTCTGGAAGAAGCGGAGGCATGATGTTAAACCCGTCACACGCTTTCGTATCCACCCATTCCTGCATCTTGTCGGCGAGCTGCTCCGGCGTGCCGACGAAGATATGGTGGCCTCTGGAGCCTGCAACGTATTTGTAAAGCTCTCGTATCGTCATATTGTCACGTTCAGCCATCTCCTGAACAAGCTTGAAGCGGCTCTTCACCGCATTGGAAGCTTCTGCGTCAAGCTTCGGCAGCGGCCCATCAAGCGGATATGCCGACAAATCAATTCCGCCTAAGTAATTTTGGAGAATTTGCAGACCGACAGATGGGATAATCAGATCTTGAAGCTCCTTGTATTTGGCTTGCGCTGCTTCTTCTGTATCGGCAATGATTGGGAAAATACCCGGCATGATGGCAATTTTTTCTGGATCACGTCCGAATTCCGCAGCCTGTTCTTTAATGGATTGATAAAATTCCTGAGCTGATTCCAGGTGGTTTTGTGCTGTGAAGATCACTTCGGCTGTTTTGGCAGCCAGCGCTTTTCCGTCTCCTGATGATCCTGCCTGGATAATGACCGGCTGGCCCTGCGGGGTTCTTGAAACGTTCAGAGGTCCGCGAACCGAGAAATATTCTCCTTTGTGATTCAGCTCGTGCATTTTTTCTTTGTCAAAGAATTCACCCGTTTCTTTATTACGGATAAAGGCGTCCTCTTCCCATGAATCCCAAAGCCCCTTTACAACCTCGACAAATTCCTCTGCCCGCTGATAGCGCAAATGGTGTTCAAGGTGCTTTTCACCGCTGAAATTCAGTGCTGTTGATTCAATAGATGAAGTGACGACGTTCCATCCGGCACGGCCATTGGAGAGATGATCCAATGACGCAAACTGTCTGGCAATATGGAATGGCTCGCTGTATGTAGTGGAGGCTGTTGCTGTCAGTCCGATTTTTGATGTGACCTGCGCCAAAGCAGAGAGCAGGGTGAATGGCTCAAACCTTGTTAATACATTTGGATGTGATTTGCTGTCAATTGAAAGGCTGTCCGCTAAAAACAGCATATCCAGCTTGCCCCGCTCCGCTGTTTTCGCAAGCTCTTTAAAATAATCCAAATTCATGCTCGCATCTGAGGGCGCGTCCGGGTGCCGCCAAGACGCAACATGATGGCCTGTACCTGCTAAAAATACCCCTAATTTGATTTGTTTCTTTTTGCTTGTCATGACGATACTCCTTTTATCATGTTTTTAGGCTGAATAATCCGAAAAATAAACTCCTATATTCCTAGTCGTTTAATATGAATAAATCAAAATGTACCTTTGTCTTGGACGTTTGTCAATGAGTTAAGATTAATTTTTTCTATTCAAGCGAAAAGACCCTTGCGTGACCATGATGGAACGGCATTGATTCATTCAACTAGTGCAACCTCTATATCGGCAAGAAAACTGAGTCTAATGAAGCAAAGACTCAGTTTTCATCCAAGAATTTCATATAAGATTTCGCCATTTCCTTTGCCTTTTCTTCCTTTTCTTCGCTTTTGCAAACCGCCTATCCATTCAGACGCCGTAACGATTGTATAAAAAAACAGCTGACTCCAGATATTCAAACCGGAATCAGCTGATTGATGTGAATTAATTAAGCTCATGAATACTCTCTTCTGCTTTAGCAGAAAACACTTTAGGCTCCAAACAGTCAAGGTCTTCATGAAATAAACTCACTTTTTGGATTTGCCGATTGTCATAGTGGTGGAAATAGTAGTTTCCAGTTTCGTTGCACATCACGGAAGTATATTGCGTATAATGAATTTCGTCTTCTTCCGTTATCACTGCGCCCTTTGGTATCGTCATATTTGCCAAAATTTGAAAAGCGGCTGTTACACCTTTCGTTTCATCGGCCGCCGGCTCTAGATGTTCTTTCAAATAAACAGCTCTGACAAACCGGGAAGGCGGTGTATAATCCCCCGGCAGACCAACAGTTCCTAAGCCTTGGCCAAAAGCGGAAAGGGCTAATCCGCCCATCTCTTTGCTCTCTAATTGCTTCGGTCTGATTCCTGTATATTGCTGCAGATTGGTTACATGCCATATAAAGTCGGGGCTGTTCGTCATGACACCAGGTTGATTATCATAGACTTTGAGGCCGTCTGCTCTCGGTTCTATCGTCAGGCTTCGGCCCGTCCGGTCTGACAATATCCAGTGAAGCGGTAAAACTGTATCCAATAGATCTAATTTTTTCTCTACAATCGTTAAAGATCGAATCTTTTCTTTTACGTCTTCCAAAGACTTACAGACTGACAGCACCCATGTCACAAACTCATGCGGGGCAATGTGAACGGTATCTTCCCGTATCGTTTTTTCGTACTCCGCATAGCCAGGAAAATAAAGTGCAGCACACGATAAACCGCTTTCATTAACACCGTCGGCAAATAATATATTTCCAAGTTTTCTCCCCATACCGATAAACGCGTACTGTGTCTGATGGGCCTTTCCGTCAGCTTCACTCTTCCAGCTGTAACGGCGCGGATAGAGAATGACCTCCGTCCCCAGCTGAAATGCAAAATCCATTGTTCTCGCTAATACATGTTTACGGTCAGCAGTTTCCAATGTAAGACTTGTGCACATTTGATCAGTCCCCTTTTCAATTCAGATTAATATCATACATATTGTGAACGAATTGGTTTTATCAGCATAACGAAAGTCAAATCGGTTCGTCAAAGAATTGACATTACATCAAATAAAACGAAAAAATCCAGCCTTTAGAAGGCTGGATTTTTTATTATTTAGCCAAAACAAGCTCGTGAATCGCATGCGCAACACCATGTTCATTATTGGAGCGTGTTTGAAAGTTTGCGGCTTCCAATACTTCTGGGATGGCGTTTGCCATGGCAACCCCGCAGCCCGCCCATTCGATCATTGTCAGGTCGTTCCCATTGTCGCCTATGCACATGACTTCCGCCTGTTCAATTCCAAGCAGCTGAGCCAGCTGGCGTACAGCATTTCCTTTGCTGGCTTCCGGGTGCAGAATCTCATAAAAGAAAGGCGCGCTTTTGACCATTGAATATTTTTCTCTCACGTCTTTTGGAATCGATGTAATGACGCGGTTTAAGTTCTCCGGTTTATCAATAAACATCACTTTCGGGATGAGGATATCTTTTGGCACCTCGTCAATCTTGCGGAAATGAAGCGGCACCTGTGTCACATAGGATTCGTATACGGTAAATTCGCTAATATCCCGGTTAGGCGTATACAAATTAGATGAGTCAAAGAAATGCATCGGCGTCTTCAGCTCTAAGCTCAGGTCATATAATGAAGTCAAATCATCATAGCCGAGAGACAGCTCCGAGACCACTTCATTTGTATGCGTATTTTGAACAAGCGCTCCATTATACGCAATGACATAGTCGCCTTCTTCAATTAAATTCAGTTCATCTAAATATCTCTGCACACCCCCGATAGGCCGGCCGGTGCAAAGCACAATTTTGACACCTTCCGCTTTTGCCGCGTGAAGGGCGTCGCGGACCTCCTCTGTTACTTCATGATGATCATTTAAAAGTGTTCCATCCATATCAATTGCAATTAGTTTGTACATCCTGCATCTCCTTCATGTCGTTTTCAGGCTATAGTCCCATCATATCGTTTTTTCTTTTTGATATTCAACCGGAAGAGATGGTTTTCTCCGGATTCTGTTTAGACGCCGCCCTTGTCTTCGGATACGCAAGCGCGGTTTCCGTTTTCTTTCTGCCTTGACGCCGTTTTCTGCTTTTTTCTGTTTCATCAGCAGAAAGCCGGCAGCTAGAAAAGGAATGCCGGTGATATTCAAGATGGCAAGCTTCACACCCGCCGCGATGAAAAAGAACCCCCATGAAGATGATGGATTCCGTCTGATCATGACGTAAGCCGCCATTTCCAGAACGATCAGGATGGCATGAAGCACTATGCCATAAATCAGCAATACAAGGGCAAAAAACAACACATAATTCACGATTGCCCCTGAGTACATCATAGCGCGCATCATTTGTATAAACGATAAGGACTGCATGGAGCCGCTGATGACATTAGGGTTATAGATCGTATAGTCACTAAATAAATGTTTGACTTTGAGAAAAGCCCATAATATAAATATCCATTGAATGATATGTAAAACAAGCCCCGCTGCCACCAGTCTTTCAGCTTTTTGATTTCTCATCTTTCTCCTCCCTGCCGTTCTTTGATTCGATTCTTGTCATCGTTTTTGTCTGGCCATTTTGCTCCCATATCAATGTCCCGTTTTCTCCTCTTTTCAGCGTGCTTTTGAGCGGATAATAGGGGCCGAGGTACTGAATCTCGATAGACCCGTCAGTGCTTTGGGAAATCACCTTGTATGCCATAAAAGGCAGCTGTACCTCTCCTCTTCCTTCCATCACTTCCGTTTCCACAACCTCGTCTTCGGTAAATGTGACTGTTGCTGATTTCACGCCGTCCGTTGGCCCGGGGGCAAGCCCCTCATCCCACGTTCCGTAATAAAACGGCGTCTCTTCTTTTTGCTGCTGGCAGCCCGATACCATGATGCATACAGCAATTAAAAACAAAATGCCATATTTGTTTCTCAAGGGGATCACCATCCTTTCCTCCTCTTTTTGGGCGAATGCCGTGCCACTGTGCCAATGACTACATAAGTTATAAGGAAATCACCCACAAGGAGATTGATCATAATGAACCCTTATCAATATTACAGCCCTCAGCTGCCTCAGCAGGAACCTTACTATAGCCACTATGAGTACAATCCTTATCCGCAGCAGGATGTATACGATCCATACCAAATGGACAGACAGCCGGCATTGGAAAGAAGAATCGCAGCACTTGAACGGCAAAATGAACAGCAGTCAAGAGAATTAACCCGTCTGACAAACGAAGACCGCCGTCAAAATCGGGAAATTGCACGGATTGCCGAACAGGTCAATCAGCTAAGCCAGGCTGTTGAACGTCATACACGCCGCTTAAACCGGCTCAATCAGCGCCTCCGTACAGTAGAAAACCGGCTGAATATCCCATTTACTGCAGGGGAAGGCGGTTTCTGAGCGAAACAAAGAAAAAAAGCGGAATACGATTCTCCCATCTCAGGGTTTCGTTTTCCGCCATTCTTATATGTTAAAACGGAACATTTACATAAAAAGGGTTTGTACCCAGTATACAATCTTTACCGTTTTCATTCAAAGACAGAGGGGCTGAGGAAAATAATTGTAGTTCCTCATTTGCAGAATTTCTTTTCATTCAGGTTGCATGATAATACCGACTCACGTCAATCGATACATGGAGGGATCATTCATGCATAATACACAACACGGCTTGCAGCAGCTGAATCAATGCCGCCAGACTGCTCAGCAGCTCATTCAGCAAACACAGCAAAGCAGCCAGCAATATCGCCACATGCTTCATCAGGAACAGCAAAACATCCAAATGCTGCAGCAGATTCTAAACCACGAACAACAAGCTGCACATACCATTCAGCAAGCACTGCACGGGCATGACATGGCGATTCAAAAGTGCCAGCAGGTTGTCAACATGTGCAACCAAATGCAACAGGAACTTACTGGCAATCCAGCGTCATGAATACGAATGTGTCTACACTTCCATTCGGCCAAAACACGCCATTTCAGCAGCAATCCTATCAGCAGTAACATATAAAAAGCTCAACACAATGCGAGTGTTGAGCTTTTTTTCTTACTGTTCTTTGCGAATATGTATATCCTGAATAGACTGTTTCGGTGCATGAAATCTGCTCTCGGCTTCACTTCTTGCCTCGGCAAAAGCCCGCGCCTCCACATGATCTTTGTAGACATCCAGCTGAATCAAATACAGCGGGCGCACTTTAAATCCATGAATAATGGTCACCGCCCATAACGGGACCACAATAAAAACACCGGGCAGATCGGGCAAAACAAAACCAAACGCAAAAATGAAAAAATAAATGATGCCGTACATGATCCACTTTCTATTTCTAACCTTGATGCCAATAAATAAAAAGGCAAAAAAACTGGTAATGGCAAAAGGCATGAAAATAAACAGCATCCACCAGCTATGCAGCCATTCCCAAGCGGAACCTCTTTTTGTAATTCCCATATTTTTCTCCTCCTATTTACCTATAATAATCGATTAGGCATACCGCGTCACCCATAAACGGGAAAAACTTTCTCCTTTAAAAATAGTGATAGACGGAGAACAGGTTTCTTGCTATATTATTAATTGATAATGATAATCATTACTAATCTATTGAGATACATAGTGGGAGGGTTCTTGATGAAAAAGAACATATTGCTCGTGGGCATGCTTGTGCTGCTTCTCATGTTTGTCAGCGCTTGCAGCGGCACGGCTTCTAAAGGGAGCTCAAGCGATTCTGCTTCCGAAAAAACAGAAATGAGAACATACAAATCACCAAAAGGGAACGTCAACATTCCTGCACATCCGAAACGCATCGTCACTGATTTTTATGCCGGTGAATTGCTGTCTGTCGGGGCCAATGTGGTCGGCTCAGGCTCATGGTCATTTGATAATCCGTTTTTAAAATCAAAGCTGAAAAATGTGAAGGATGTCGGTGATCCAATCAGCGTTGAAAAAGTGATGGAGCTTCAGCCTGACTTAATTGTTGTCATGAATGAAGAGAATGTTGATAAATTAAAGAAAATCGCTCCGACTGTTGTCATACCTTATAACACAGCGAAAAACGTAGAGGACACAGTCAGCATGTTCGGAGATATCGCCGGAGCGAAAGACAAAGCAGAATCATTTATGGCTGACTTTAACAAAAAAGCGGAAGCAGCTAAAAAGAAAATTGCCGGCGTCATCGACAAAGATGCGACCTTCGGCATTTATGAAAACACAGACAAGGGCGAATTCTGGGTGTTCAATGACAATGGCGGACGCGGCGGCCAAGCTGTATACAATGCACTTGGGTTAAAAGCGCCTGAAAAAATTGAGCAAGATGTCATCAAAAAAGGAGAGATGAAACAGCTCTCTCAAGAGGTTATTCCTGAGTATGCCGCAGATTATATGTTCATTACGGATTACAACCCGAAAGGCGAAAGCAAAACACTCGACAAGCTGGAGAATTCCTCTATTTGGAAGAACCTTGACGCTGTTAAACATAATCGCGTGTTTATCAATGACTTTGACACGTTCTACCCGTACGACCCGATTTCTGTCAGCAAACAGGTGGATATCATCACCGACATGCTGATCAAACGGGCCGAAGAAAATAAAAAATAAAAAAACGGCACAGTCATGACGCTGTGCCGTTTTTTATGGTTCACTTTAATTTTGACTGTACGGAGTCCGGCATATCTTCAAACTTGACTTCTTCCCAAGTCTCGACATACTTTCCTTTCGCCTTCACCTTCAAATACGCGTTCTTCCGAAGCTCTTTGCCGGCGAAAAAGGTCACTTCTTCTTTTTTCCCGGATGCATTATATCCGTCTAATGTATATTCAGTACCGCCCGGACTAAGATGTCTGCCATCTCGATCAATCTGAACATAGACATCTTGCTGGTGAATAAACGGATTAAATCTGTCTGTAACATCGTTATGAAAAAAGAGAAGCCCGCATATTACGGCAGCAGCCGCCAAGACGGCCAGGATTGCCATTGCTTTTTTCATCTTTGCACTCCCCTTACTTGTTCATTTTTTTCAAATAGCTTGACCGCACCGCGAGGAAGAATAGAAGCTGAAAAATGAAAAACCCTCCGATGGTGAGACTGAGCGGCCCCGCGACATCAGAATAGCCTTCCACAGCCAATGTTCTCAAGGCAAACAGTGTATGCATGACGGCAATGACAAATGGAAAGAAGAAAAGAATCGCCAATTGTATTGTCACGCTTTGTGCCATTTCACGCTCACTCAGGCCGATTTTGGCCAGTGAACGGTAGCGCTCCCGGTCTTCATCTAAATCAGTGAACAGCCTGAAATATAAGAAACTTGCTGCCGCGACAAAGAATACAATTGCGATAAACAGGCCGATAAATAAACTCAGGCTCGGCAGCTGCACCGTATCATAGTAAGTCCCGGCTTTTGAAGCAAAGTCAGAATGCACGTCGATATAATTGCCGTAAATCTCATTTTGCAAGGATTGGCTGATCTCAAGACTGTCTTTCCAATGATCATAGCTGTAGCCGTATAATGACGCTTTATCACCGAGTGATTTCAGCTGATCAAAGGTTTGATCATTCACCGCGATGATGGCATTCAATGAGATCAGCGGTTTTTTGACTTCTTTTACCGACAGTTTTTGATCAGACAGCTCCCCTTTTTGGTTCAGCAGCTTCAGCTGATCCGGCGCTTCGTTTTTGAAATTGCGGTCATACGTTCCCGGGAAATAGACAGCCTCGTCTTCTTTCAGGCCGTTCACTTTGACATGGAAGTATTTTGCCGCATCCGATTCACTGATCATGTAAACAGGGGGAACAGTTTCTCCTTCCTGATAGCGAACATAGGAAACATCTATTTTGTCTTTCTTATACGTAAAGCCGTGTGTTTTCAGTTCATGGTCAATATCTTTCAAATGAGTCTGTTCTTTTGGATTGTTGCTGTAAGATAAATACTCCATTTCATAAGCGGACTCTTCCGCCCCGACGGTCGATTTGTACATCGCGAGCACGCCTGTCGCAGTAAACGCAACCGCGGAAATAATGCTGACAATAAAGAACAGGCGGGCGTTGTCTTTTAAACGATAGACAAGGTCAGAAACCCAGATGACGTTTTTCCCGCGCAGATAAAAGGTTTTCCACTTCTTCAGTGCGCGCAGAATCCATATGCTGCTTTGGCTGAAAAAGAAATAAGTTCCGATGACGGTGAGCAGTAAAATGATAAACGGTTCGGCCCCGTGGACATTGCCTTTAAGAACCATGCCGTACCCGCCGCAAAGACAGGCGATGCCGAATAAGGACAGAAGCACGGACGGCTTAGGCTCCGGCTTAATCTTGTCAGTGCCCTTTATTAATTTGATAACCGTATTTGATCTGACAAAAAGGATCGTAAACTGCGATAAAAAGAAAAATAAGAGCAGAAATCCGCAGGCCGTAATACCGAGCGCTTTCCAAGGCATATACAAAGGCAGCGCGTCCATTTCTAAAATATAAGCGCCGACCGTAAAGAACGTCTTTGAAAAAATGAATCCTCCGATAATGCCGGCTGCAATTGACATGACGCCGATGATCATATTTTCCGCCGTAATGAGCTTTCTCAGCTGACCCGGCGTGATGCCCTGCATGAGCAGAATGCCGAATTCTTTATTTCTCGATTTCAAAAATGCGTTAACCGAATACAGAACAAATAAGAAAGAAAAAACAAAGATCATCCATTCCGCAGCGGTTAAGCCTTTTTTGGCGATGTTATTCAGGTAGCCTTCCTTTAATGCCGGATGAAACAGGAACATCGCAAAGGTAAAGAAAATCAAAACGGAAAAGGCGCTGCTTAAAAAGAATGCAAGATAGGCCCTTTTGTTTCTCGTGACGTTTTTATAAGCGAACTGAAGAAAGGTCATTTGCGTTTCCCCCCAGCATAGACAGCACATCAAGAATTTGTTCATAAAAGACTTGGCGGTTTTCCCCGCGGTAAATCTCATTAAACAATTCGCCGTCTTTTATAAAGATGACGCGGCGGCAGTAGCTTGCCGAAACCGGATCGTGGGTCACCATCAAAGCCGTGACATGATCATCCCGATTCAGGCTCTGCAACGTTTCCATGACGTCTTTTGTCGCTTTGGAATCAAGGTTTCCAGTTGGTTCATCGGCCAGAATGAGTGACGGCTTATGAATGACCGCTCTTGCGATGGCGGCCCGCTGGCGCTGGCCTCCGGATACTTCAAACGTCCGCTTGTTAAGCAGGTTTTCGATACCGAGCTTTGCCGCGATGCCGTGCAGTTTTTCTTCCATGACAGACGGCGCTTCTTTTTCAAGCGTTAACGGCAGCATGATATTTTCACCGATTGTCAGCGTGTCCAGAAGGTTGAAATCCTGAAACACAAATCCGAGCTGCTTGCGGCGGAAATGAGCGAGCTTTGTCCGCTTCAGGCGATGCGGGTTTTCTCCGTTAATCAGGATATCGCCTGAATCCGGACGGTCAATCGTTGAAATGATATTCAAAAGCGTTGTTTTTCCGGACCCGGACGGCCCCATCACCGCCGTGAACTCGCCTTCTTCTATTGAAAATGAAATTTGCTTTAAGGCTTGATAGGACACTTGTCCTTTATAGGTTTTATTTATATGTTTGACTTCAAGCATATTCGCCATGAAAATCCTCCTTATGGTTTTATTCTTGTTGATCTGGGCTGCTTTCATGTAGTGCCGGGACGTTCAACATAAAAATCCCCTTGACATAAATCCATGTTATCAAGGGGAAACAAAGCGGGCTATGTTGTTTTCTTAACGCAGCCTTACATTTTTGTAAGAAATGAAAATCGAACTGATGTCCCTTCACCGGGAGACGAGCTGATGTCTACCGTATGATTGAGCTTATCTGTAATTTCTTTGACGAGATGGAGGCCGATTCCCGTAGATTCTTGGAAACGCCGCCCGTTTTCACCGGTGTAATAAGGGTCAAACACCCGCTTGATGTCTTGCGAGGGAATCCCGACACCGTAATCTTTGACTTCAAGCACCGTCCTGTCTTCATCGCGGAAGACATTCAGCTCAAGTCTGTCACTCTTGCCCGCTGAATACTTGACCGCATTTGTGACCACTTGGCCGATCGCAAATTTGAGCCATTTTGCATCGGTGTAAATTTGATGATCATCGCAAACGTTCATTTTCGGATAAACGCGATATTGAATAAAAAATCGTTTATAGCTTTGAATGACTGATTGGAGAAGCTCGGACAGGGAAACCGCTTCGATTTTAAAATCCCGTTCAAACAGGTCGAGCCTTGAAGAATAAAGAAGCGTCTCCAGCCCGAATTCAATCTGCCGGACTTCTTTTTTGATTTGTTCAAAAACGGGCTCGTCCTCTTCTTGAATGATTAAATTAATGACCGACAGCGGCGTCTTTACTTGGTGCACCCATTGATTCATATACGTCACCCGCGCGTCAAGCTTGGCTTCGGTCTCATGGAGCTTCTGGTGCTGCAGCCGGACCAGCTCCATCTGCTTTTCATACAGCTCTGAACAGAACACTGAAGAACCGAGATACGGGATATCCGTCCCTTCCTGCCCCGAGCTGAGCCAATGATACACGCCGCGGTCTTTGTACCAGCGATAGGCAAGATAGCCCGCCAAAATAAGAAGCTGCACGCCCAATATGTAAAACAAGTGAGAAAAAGAATGAAGACCCGCAAACCAGTAATAAAAGAAGACAAACAGCCCTTGAAGGAGAAAAAGCAGAATCAGCACTGCATGAGACCGGAGAAACAGCTTCATGACTGCGCCCTCAGCTGGTAGCCTTCGCCCCGCACCGCTTCAATAGAAACAGGCGCATTCAGCTCCCGCAGTTTTTTTCTGAGCCGCGTGATATACACGTTAAGTGTATTATCATCGATGAATATGTCGGTGTCCCACGTCTTTTCCATGAGACGGTCCCGACTCGTCACCTTTTCTCCCCGCTCAAGCAGCACTTCCAAAAGCTTGCTTTCTTTTTTAGAAAGCAAGCTTTTTTCATCCTGAAAACGCAGTTCAAACCGTTCCACAAAGAGCTGAACGCCGGCATATTCAACCACTTTCTCTCCCTGCTTTGCGGCGTACTCCCCGTACGCCCTCCGGATCTGGCTTTTGATTTTCGCCAGCACAATATCATAAGAAAACGGTTTTTCGATATAATCGTCTCCCCCATTTTCAATCGCCATCACCTGATCCATTTCCCCACTTCTGGCAGAAATAAAGATGATCGGGCTTGTGGAGTGCTGGCGGATCTGCCGGCACCAATAATATCCGTCATATGCCGGCAAATTGATATCAAGCAGCACCACATCGGGCTTTTCCCGCAAAAAGACATCAAGAACAGCTGTAAAATCCGCGGCGACCACTGTTTGATATCCGTATTTTTCAAGGTAATTCTGCAATAGTCCGCGAATGTCTTCACTGTCTTCCACAATCATGATTTTATTCAAACTGAACCACTCCCGTTTCTTACACTGCTGCCATCATCATAATCGTTTTGGGCGTATGGACGCAACACCGCACAAAAAAACCGCCATCTCGGCGGTTTTTGGTCTCTTTAGCCGACCTGCTGCTTAGCTGCTTTACCGGCTGATCCGAACTCTCTCATTTTGCTTCGCACTGTCTCTTCCACGGCTTCAATGCCGGGTGTCAAATAGCCGCGCGGTTCGTACAGATCGCTGTTTTCCTGAAACATGCGGCGTGTTTCGTCTGTCCACGCTACCATACATTCCGTATTGATATTGATCTTCGCGTGGCCGAGCGTGATAGCTTTTTTGATCTGATCCTGCGGAATCCCGGATGCCCCGTGAAGAACGAGGGGAATATCAGTCATGCGGGAGATAGCCTCCATTTCCTTAAATCCGAGATTCGGCTCACCCTGATATTTGCCGTGTACAGAGCCGAGGGCGGCGGCCAGCGCGTCGATATTGGTTTCTTTAACGATCCGCTCACATTCCGTGATATCCGCATAGCGGACCCCGCCGACCAGTCCGTCTTCCATTCCGCCGACCGTGCCGACTTCGGCTTCTACTGATACGCCGTGTTTTGCGGCATAATCGGTGACTTCTTTTGTCATCGCGATATTCTCGTCAATCGGCTGATGGGAGCCGTCAATCATCACTGAGCTGAATCCGGCATCAATGGCCTGTCTGCAGCGTTCCGCACTGCTGCCGTGATCGAGATGAAGCACGACCGGAACGGTAATTGCCATGTCCTCTATTAACGCCCCTACCATGGCGGCAATCGTTTTAAATCCGCCTAAATAGTCGACCAGGCGATCGGAAGCCGCGGCGATGACCGGTGATTGCTCCTTTTGCGCCGCCTGCAAAATCGCCTTCGTCCATTGCAGGCCGTTGATATTAAACTGGCCAATTGCATATTGCTCCCGCTTTGCATCTTCAAGAAGCTCTTTCATCGATACAAAAGCCATGTCCACCCCTCCTTTATCCATTACATGTTGAAGTATTTTGATACGACGTCCACTGTTGTTTTTTTCGCTGTTTGAATGGCTTCCTCAGCAGTCAGCTTATAGTATTCAGGCCGGAAGAGCTCAACCGATACAACATCAGAGAAGCCGATTTCCTTCAGTGCTGATAAGTGGGCATCTAAGTCAATTGCCCCTTGTCCCGGCCATACACGATCCTCATCTGTTAAAAAGCCGATTGGGAAATCTTCTGTATCATCAATATGATAGATGAAGATTTTCTTTCCGTCCGCCTGCTTTAAGCTCTCAATATTTGAACCCATTGCATGGAAGTGAAAACTATCAAGGACAAGCCCGACATTGTCACGGTTAACTGTGTTTACGATCTCATACGCCTGTTCAAACGTATTGACCGTACATTGCGGATGGCCGACAAATTCAAGCGCGATTTTTACGCCGTACGGCTCCGCGATATCTGACAGCTCAGTCAGCACCTCTACACTGCTCTTTTTGATCTCTTCTTTTACAATCTTCTGCTCTGTCACAAGCGGAACGGCCACCACATATTTCACACCGAGGGTTTTGCATGTTTCCATCATGCCTTTAAATTCAGTGATGATCTCGTTGTGGCCCTTTTCATCACGGTTGTTGAAGAAAACGAGTGCGTTTAAGGCAAGCGGTTTGATGTGGTGGGTTTGAAAATATTCCGCAAGGTCATCCAATGAATGGTCTTTTAAGTACTCCGGCAGCTTATCCATTGTACGGATTTCAATATAATCATAGCCATGCTTTTCGCATAGTTCTAAATCCAGTTTAAGGTTTGAATTTTCCAATGTTGTCGCTTCATTAAAACAAAGTTTCATGCCAGACTCCCCCATCTGCGTTTTAGATATGAAGGGAGTTCGGCAGGAAGGCTGTCGCCATATCCCGCCGAACTCCATGCTCAGCTTATGCCAGACCTAATTCTTCTTTCATTTTCTTAAGCATAAATCGGCTTGATTCATCCGCTCTTTCATCGACCCAAGCAAATACGGCATTCGTCGCAATTCCGTCGAACTTCATCTCTCTCAGTTTTCTGAAAATCGTATCAAAATCAACCTCGCCTTGGCCAATGTCCAAATGCTGGTGAACCGTTACTTTCGCGTCAGGCGGATTGACGATGTAGCGAAGGCCATGAGCCGCTTTATGATTATAGGTATCTGCAAATAAAACATGTGTGAGGCGGTCGCCGGCTTCGTCAAACATGGTCTCGATGTCGCCTTTGCCGTCATCATAGAAGAACGTATGCGCAGTCGAGTAGACAAGATTGATCCAATCCTTGTCAAGCGCGCGGATCATATCCATCGCACCTTTGTGCGTTTCGATAAAATCGTATGGGTGGGCTTGAAGATTGAGTTTCACGCCTTCTTTTTCAAAGACTGGCAGAAGCTCATCCATGGATTTGATAAATTTTTCTTCACTTGTTAAAGGATCATATTTCGAACCGCTGAATTCGCTGTTCATCAAATCCACTTCAAGTTCAACCGCAATTTCGATTGCCCGTTTCCAATTGCGCACCGCTGCCTGCCGGCGGTCTTCATCAGGACCCGCCCAGTGGTAAAGAGGAAGAAGCGATGAAAGCTTAACACCTGTATCTCTTAAAAGGCGCTTTAATTGTTTGATCTTTGCTGAATCGACTTTCGGATATTTATAAAACGGGCAAAAATCCTCACGCGGAGACAATTCGATATATTCATAGCCAAGCTCCGCCGTTTTATAGACCGTTTCCTCTAAAGTTAAATCATCACGATACATGGATGGATCCAATGCTAACTTCATATTTTCACTCCTCTGTTTTTTAGTTTTGAACTGTTGTAAAAGATTGATAGAATTCCGGTTTTTCCTTCAATTCAACCTTTTCTTTTTGTCCAGATTCCTGGGCTTTTACACACGCGTCAGTCGTGACAGCAGCAATATAGCCGTCCCATGCCGTCGGTCCGCTGACCTCGCCTTTCTTTTGAATCGAATCAATAAAGTCTTGGATTTCCACATCGTACGCAGCAACAAAGCGTCTCTGCCAATCCATCAAAATATCTGTGCTGAATTTGCCTTCTTTTCTCAAGCTGATGCTTGATGGTTCAGGAAGCTTGATGATGCCGTCTTCTCCGACGATTTCACATTGAATGTCATAGCCATATTTACAGTTCACATAGATTTCAGCATTGATGACGATACCGCCTTTTGTTTCAATCACGACGATTTGCGGATCTTTTAAATGCGGCAGCGCGTTTTTCGATTTTTTCGGGTAGATGACTTGAACGGACTCGTAGTCATCGTTGACGAGCCAGTGCAGCACATCAATTTCATGAACGAGCGTGTCGACTACGGCCATATCGGTTGTGTAGTTATCTCCTACAGTCGGGTTGCGGTGCGCGCAGTGAATCATAAGCGGTTCGCCAATCACATGGTTATCAAGTGCTTCCTTCAGCTGTACGTAACCGCTGTCATAACGGCGCATGAAGCCGACTTGAACAAGGCGTTTGCCCACTTTGATTTCTTCTTCGACAATGCGCATGCATCCTTCAGCCGTTGTCGCGAGCGGTTTTTCACAGAACACATATTTCTGGGCTTTAATCGCTTTCAGCACGCTTGACTCATGCGCAGGCCCCCAGCTTGTCACTAAAACAGCGTCTACATTTTCGTCTGCAAGCAAGCTGTCATCATTCGGATAAAACGTCGCGTTTAATTGGTATTGCTCAACGACCTTTTGTGCAGCTTCTTGATTAACATCCGTTACAGCTACAATTTCCGCGCCTGACAGCTTGTTCGTGATACGGTTAATATGTTCTTTTCCGATTGCTCCAGTTCCAATTACGCCAATACGTAAACTCATTGACAGCCACTCCTTCTGTTGATTACATAATTTTGCTTTCTGTTTCTTGCTTTACTTGGCTCTGAGGAGATCCGTAGAGTTCCTCTTGAATTTGCTCAAGCGACTTGCCAGACGTATTCGGCGCAAAGAGCAGCCCGATGATCATACTGGCCGTCACACATCCGAGAAGAATTGCAGCCATCGTTCCAATGCCGAAATTGGTGATAATCATTGGGACAAACAGACTCCAAATCCCTATTGAAATACGGACAAGGAAAAACATCAGTCCTTGTGCGGAAGCACGATATTGCGTAGGAAAGATTTCACTGGCCCATAACTGATAGTTCGCTTGCTGCCCTGCTCCGTTATTGATGCCGATCACGACAATAAACAGGAGCAGAATCGGCAGGCCTTCAACTGGCAGCAGAAACAGTGTCCACCCGATCACCGCCATGAAAGCGGCGATTCCAAATACGGTTTTTCTATATTTGTCGGCAAAGGGCATGAAGATCAAGGCGACCCCCAATCCTGTGAAGATAAACAGCCCCATTTGCAAAAGGTTGGCCATGTTGGCAGATACACCGCCGACCTGCTGATAAATGTATGGCATAAAGAAGCCCATGACCCCGGCGGCTAAGTTCCAAACCAAATACACACCCATCAAAAACAGTATGCTTTTTAGATACATAGGCTTGAGCAAATCAAAATACGATGTCTTATTCAATACAGCCGGCTTCTCTGCCTGAGCTTCCTCCGGCTGATTTTTTGTCTGCCAGGCGTCTGATTCCGGAAGCCTGATTCTCAGGATGTACGTAATCAGCGCAATCACAAGCAGATGGGCAAATACGATTTTATTCCCCAAGAGTCCCAAGTCACCGGCCAGTACGGAGAGGAGCAGTACAACGACAGCGCCCGCGGCCCAAGCGACTTGTGCTACGCCGCAATGCCTGGCCCGATTCTTCTTTGGCGCATTTTCCGCAATAATGGTCCATGACGCGGTTATGTCAGCCCCTACTGATAAACCGATAATGATGTAACCGCTTAACAACATGGGGAAATTAACCCCGAACAAAACCAAACAAATCCCTAGTGCATAAACCAGCATACTATTGGTATAAACAGCCTTCCGTCCGACTTTATCAGCCAGAAACCCGCCAAGCAGCGCGCCGACAGCGGCAGAAATCGCATTCGCGCTCAGCGCGCCGAGCAGCCCGATTTGTGTATCGGATAGCTTAAGGTAACTGACCCATAATGATAAACCGGCGGAGCCTGCCACAATTGAACCGGCATCAATATAGTTGGCCAATGCTGCCGCGATTGTCCGTTTATTGAAGGCTGAATCTCCATTGGTATTGCCCATATGTTCATTCCCCATTAAGCCAGATCCAACAACTGCTGATCAATATAGTTTCTCGCAATCAATGCATACTCCAGCGGGTTTGCAACATCGGGGTCTTGTTCAGCTTCAATGACAATCCATCCGGAATAACTGTGCTTCAACAGCAGCTGATATACTTCTCTAAAGTCAATGCAGCCGTCACCGGGAACCGTAAACATGCCTTTTAAAAATGATTGCCGGAACGATTGTCCTTCGAGCCTGCATTGTTCCATGACATTCAGGCGGGCATCCTTAAAGTGCACATGCTTAATGCGGCCGATATGCTTCTCAAGCATCCCCATGTAATCGCCGTCAGAAATATACGCATGGCCTGTATCATAGAGGAGGTGTACATGCGCAGGGTCTGTTCCTGCCATCAGGCGGTCCACTTCTTCCGCTGTTTGGACACCAGTGCCGAGATGATGATGATAGACAAGCTTCAAGCCATGCTGAGCGGCAATTTCGCCAAGGTGATTCAGCCCTTCGCAAAGCCGCTCCCATTCATCATCCGTAAAGTGCGGCTTCTCTGTGAACACGTTTTTCTCCAAGCTTTGCACGCTGTACGTTTGTTCAGAGACAACTGCGACATCCGCGTTTACTTGCTGCAAATACTCACAATGCAGGGTAAATGTCTTTGCCGCTTCACCAAGTCCGTCACGCAAAATAAAACTGCTGAACCATTTTCCTGCAATGCGTAAGTTCCGAAGCTTCAGCTCTTTGTTCAGGATGGCAGGTTCGGGGAAAAAGCCCCCGACCTCCGTGCCTTGAAAACGTGCGACAACGATATCACTTAACAAATGCTGAAGTGTATTTCCCGCTCCAATTTCAGGCATGTCATCATTCCGCCACCCAATGGGAGCGATTCCCCACAGGATTTCATTTTTGCCCATCTTGGTGCCTCCCCTCTAATACTGCTTCGCAGATTCCAGCTTTTTCTCTTTTGCTTCGTATGCCTTCTGAACGCTTTCTTGTTCAGATACCTCTGCCACCCCGACATGCCACCAGCTGTCATAGCCGTCCGTCATTGTTTTAGGCAGCACCTTCATTTCAATTAATGTTGATACATCCTGTTTCTTCGCATCCTCTAACGCTGCTTTTAATTCTTCTACTGTGTTTGCGCGGTAGGTTTTCGCGCCGTATCCCTCAGCGACTTTCGCGTAATCGACATTCAGGATTTGGTTGTCATCTGTGCGGAACTCGCAATAGTAGCTGCCGCTGCCGTGATCCATTTGCAGGTTGTTGATGCATCCGAATCCTGAGTTGTCAAAGAGCAGCACATTGATTTTCTTGTTGTATTGAATCGCCGTGATCAATTCAGAATGAAGCATCAGGAAGCTGCCGTCTCCGACGATTGAATACACTTCTCTGTCAGGGTGGGCCAGTTTAAGACCGAGTGTCCCGGACACTTCATAGCCCATGCAAGAATACCCATACTCCAGGTGATACGTATTCGGAACATTAGAATGCCACAGACGCTGCAAATCTCCTGGGAGTGAGCCTGCTGAACAGATGATGACACTGTCTTCAGGAATCGTCTCGTTGATTGTCAGCAATGCCGTTGTTTGCGGAAGCTCCGTATTCAACGCGTCAGCATATTCATTCAGGACCTCTTGAGAAAAATGATGTTTGATTTCCGGATCAAATGCTTCCCGCTTAAACGTCACTTTGCTGAGACGCTCGCGTTCAGCTAGCCATTCGTCCTTCAGCTCCCGAATCGTTGTGCCGAACTCGCTCTCATAGCCTTCAAGCAAGGCATGCAGTTTGCCAAGCGTCACTTTCGCATCCGCTACCACTTGGAATGCATCAAGTTTATACGCCTGCATTCGGCTGACGTTAATGTTCAAAAACTTCGCCTTATCAAAATCAAAAGCGGTCTTAGAGGATGTCGCAAAATCTGTATACCTTGTGCCGATGCCAATAATCAAATCAGCTTGGCGGGCCGCTTTGTTTGCCGCAAGTGTACCTGTGATGCCCATTCCGCCAAGGTTGTTCGCAAAATCAGCCTCAACAGTAGACTTTCCTGCCTGCGTTTCAACTAACGGAATGTTATAGGCTTCAGAAATGGCGACCAATTCATCGCGCGCACCGGAATATTTTGCGCCTCCGCCGACGAGAATCACAGGTTTTTTGCTGGATTTAATCAGCTCCGCCGCTCCTTGAAGCTCGCGCTCGCTCGGCTGCATGCGATCAATATAGTGAACCCGTTTGACGAAGAAACTTTCATCAAAATCGTATGCTTCCCCTTCAACATCCTGAGAAATACAAATCGTTGCCGGACCTGCTTTTGCCGGATCAGTCATGACTTCAAACGCGCGCAGCAAACTGCTCATCAGCTGCTCAGGGCGCGTAATGCGGTCCCAGTATCTCGATACAGGCTTCAATGCATCGTTTGTCGTAATCGCCGCACTGTATTCTTGCTCCATTTGCTGCAGTACAGGGTCTGGCTGTCTTGTCGCAAATGTGTCTGCCGGAATCAAGAGAACTGGGATATTGTTTGCCAATGCAGTGCCGGCTGCCGCCACCAAGTTAGCCGCTCCAGGTCCGACGGATGTAGACACCGCATATATTTTTCTTCTCAGCATTTGCTTGCTGTACGCCATGGCCGCATGCGCCATTCCTTGTTCATTTTTCCCTTGATAGACTTTCAAATGGCCTGCATCCTGCTCAAGCGCCTGCCCGATCCCTAATACGTTTCCATGACCGAAAATCGTGAAGATCCCTTCGACAAAAGGCTCTTCCTTTCCATCTACATGGATGTACTGCTGGTTTAAGAATTTAATCAGCGCCTGTGCTGTTGTTAAGCGAATTTTCTTGCCCACAAACGATCCCACCTTTACTCGATCTTTTTCAATTATGACTGTGCTTCAATAAGCTGTACGATTTCATCAGCAGTCGGCATCGATTCTGACGAACTGTGCTTGCTCACCACAATGGAAGCTGAAGCACTGCCGTATTTCAATGCCGTTTCGATGTCTTTTCCGGTGACAAGGCCATAGATAAAGGCTGACGCATAGGAGTCACCGGCTCCAAAAGTTTTCAGCACTTTTGTCTTGTACGCTTGAGCGCGGAATACCTCGCCGGATTTGCTGTATGCGTAAGAGCCTTCGACGCCGTGTTTGATGACAACGAGGTCGGCTGAATGGCCAAATAAATGATTGACGGATTCTTCATTGCTTCCGCCTGTGCGGTTTTCCATCACATCAAATTCATCGCGTGTGCCGATGACGATATCAGACTGCTCGGCAACCAAAGAATAATAAACGGCTGTTTCATCTGATGACTGCCACGTATACGGGCGGTAATCCAGTTCGAACACCACTTTAACCTGATGCTTCTTCGCGTATTGAACAGCTTTTAATACCGCTTCCCGTGACGGGCTTTTGGCGAGCGCTGTCCCGGAAACAAGCAGCATTTTCGCATTTGCGATATAGTCTTCGCTTACCTCTGAAGGCTCAAGATAAAGATCCGCCACATCATCGCGATACATTAAAATGCTGCATTCTTCAGGGCTGAGGATTTCTGTAAATGCAAGGCCTGCTTTGTGTCCATCTTGATCAACAACCATCTGTGTTGTATCAACGCCGGTCTTTCTCATATAGGACTCTATGAATCTTCCATGCTGGTCATCCGGAATTTTGCCGATGAAGCCCGCTTTTAAGCCAAGCTTCGCGCTGCCGATCGCGATATTCGCAGGTGAACCGCCGACATATTTCGAAAATGTCATCGTTTCTTCCATTGGGCGGTTGTATTCGACTGCGTTCAGATCAATACATGCCCGGCCGATGGCAACAATATCAAAAGCCTTCTCTTCATTGAATGTATACTTCATCGTAAACAGCCACTCCTCACTTGTTAGCGTTCTAAAATCCATTCATGCGCCGGGTCGTTATAAAACTTCCATTTTCGCGTCGGCCCTGCCATGACATTTAAATAGTAGGATGTGTATCCGTCCGGAACGCCTACCGGGTGGTATCCCGCAGGAACAATGACAACGTTTTCATTTCCCACAGTCATTGTCTCGTCAATAGAACGGTCATCTGTGTATACGCGCTGAAACACAAAGCCCTGTCCCGGGTCTAACTCATGGTAGTACGTTTCTTCTAAGAAAGATTCTTCCGGCAAGTTGTCTTGGTCATGTTTGTGAGGCGGGTAGCTGGACCAGTTGCCGCTGTCTGTATAGACTTCAACTACTAATAGACTGTTAGCTGAAGGGTCTGAATCCGGAAGAATGTTATGAACAGTACGTTTGTTTGAAAATTGCCCGCGATGCTCAATTCCGTTGTCTTCCGCTTTGATCAGCTTTGTCGGAAGCTGCTTTTCCGATGGAGAATAGCAAAGCGCCACTCTTGCGTCGCTGACCGCTGTGATCTCAAATGCACGGTCATTTGAAATATAGACGCTGTCTGTCGGTTTTCGTTCAAATACGCTTTCGCGCGTGCCGATATTCTCAAAAGTCGACTCATGATCTGTCACTGTAATTTTCCCCGTTACCGCCACAATACAGATTTCTTGTTTTTTCAATTCTTCTGTATAGCTTGAACCTGATGCAAGATCTAACACTTTAAACTCTACATAAGTGAGATCAGAGTTGGATGTCGTTACTTCGTGCACGAGTTTGACCCCATTAGACACTTCATGCGACTGCGGCTTACGCAACAAATAACTCATAGAGAAGCCCTCCTCTTTCTATTGGCAGAATGAGTCCGAACAGCGCACATGGACGCCGTTCGGCTGTTCGTCGTTTAGTTGAAATCAGGTGCCGGATATCTTGCCGTCACCACTTTTTTACGTGTATAGAAGTCGACGCTGTCTTTTCCGTTCGCATGCAGCGTTCCAAAGAATGAAGATTTCCAGCCTGAGAATGGGAAGAACGCCATTGGAGCCGGCACACCAAGGTTGATGCCTAGCATTCCCGCATCAATGTTTTCACGGAAGTAGCGGATTGCGTTTGAGTTGGATGTGAACAAGCAGGCGCCGTTCGCAAACTCAGACTTATTGGCGATTTCAATCGCTTCTTTCAGGTTTTTCACACGGATGACAGATAAGACCGGAGCGAAAATTTCATCTTTCCAGATCGTCATTTCTGTTGTGACATTGTCAAAGATCGTCGGGCCGACAAAGTAGCCGTCGTCAGACACATTTTCACGTCCGTCACATACGAGTCTGGCACCTTCTTCAAGACCTTTTTCGATATAGCTGAGCGTGCGCTTCTTGTTGTCTTCGCGAATCACCGGTCCTAAGAACACGCCGTCATCAAGGCCGTTACCGATTTTAATGTCCGCCACTTTTTCCTGCAGCTTCGCCATAAATTCATCGGCGATTCCTTCTTCAACTGTCACAACCGCACAAGCCATGCAGCGTTCACCGGCAGAACCGAAGGCAGCTCCAACGATGTTTGTAACCGTGTCTTCAAGATTCGCATCGTTCAAGACAATCGTATGGTTTTTCGCGCCAGTCAGAGATTGAACGCGTTTTAAGTTTTCGCTTCCTTTTTTGTAGACGTATTCGCCTACTGGCTTGGAGCCTACAAATGAAATCGCTTTAATTTCGGGATGCTCGAGGATGCCGTTCACAACGTCATGCGCACCGTATACGACGTTGAACACCCCTTTCGGAAGGCCCGCTTTTTCAAAAAGCTCAACCAATTTCTCTGTTAACAGCGGAGTCCGCTCAGATGGCTTTAAAATAAATGTGTTGCCGAGCGCGATCGCCATCGGGAACATCCAGCAAGGAACCATCATCGGGAAGTTGAATGGCGCGATTCCGCCGACAACTCCGATTGGGTAACGGTAGTTCGCCGCTTCAACGTCCGTTGCGATGGAAGCAAGTGAGTCACCCATCATCAGGGAAGGTGCTCCAGCGGCGAACTCTACGTTTTCAATCCCGCGTCCCACTTCACCTAAAGCTTCTTTCGTGTTTTTTCCGTTTTCAATGGTAATTAGATGAGCAAGTTCTTCTCTATGCTGGGACAGCAGCTGCTGGAAGTTAAATAGAATTCTGGCGCGGCGAGGAACCGCCACCTTTGACCATGTTTTAAATGCTTCAGCCGCTGTTTGCGCTGCGTAATCAATATCCTCTTTTGTAGAAATCGGCACTTGGCATAGCACTTCTTTCGTCGCCGGATTGACGACATCTTCATATTGATCTGTTTTGCTTTCAACCCATTCACCGTTGATGTAGTTTTTTAATTTTCTGATTTCTGCCATTCTTATTGCCTCCTTCATTAGTAAACACATACACTTGTATGGATGGTTCCGGATAGATTCATATCAATATCCACTTTTCAGCAAGCCAAGAATTAAACGCTTTCAAAAACACCAAAAAAATAAATGGCGGATGCATATTTACATACAAGCAACCATTTCATGCACAACAGGTTACTTTTTGGTTATTTCTTGGTTATATTCTAATCGCATAATACCCATAAGTCAATCATAAACACTACATTTTTTCATTATTTTTATTATATTAATCTTTTAATCAAGTAATAGAGGTAAGAGAAGCCCGTCGAATCTTGCAAAAGATATACACCGATGTTATCATTTTTTAAGCAACTATTGATTAACTTTTGGTTTTTATTATATATTTATGTTACGTAAAGATTCAAGAAGGAGTTTTTTATATGAAACTGATGCGGATTCAGGAAATGGAGGAGTACATTTTATCGCATGGCACTGTTTCCTTAGATGAGCTGTGCCAGGTGTTCAATGTCTCCAAAAACACAGTCAGACGTGATATCAACAAGCTAACAGAAAAGGGTGCGATTGAAAAAGTATACGGCGGCGTAACATCTATTGAAAAAACCGCATTAGTTCCTTTTGAAAATCGCACCATTCAGCACCAGGATGAAAAAACAAAAATCGCCCATTATGCTTCCCGATTTATTGAAGATCACGATTTGGTCTTCATTGATTCAGGAACGACGACAAAGTCTATTCTTGATACGCTTGATCCAGCCAAAAATGTCACCATCTTAACCAACAGTTTAGACATTATCAATGCGGCGTCAGCTTTGAAGAATATCAACTTAATCATTATCGGAAACAACTATAAGAGAAAAACCCGCTCCTTTGTCGGCATGGACGACCCGGCTATGCTTGATAAGTACAATATCAACAAAGCCTTTATGTCCGCTACCGGAACGACGCTGACTCACGGATTGACCAATTCGGATCTGCTGGAGTATGAAATTAAAAAGAGGATTTCAGAAAAAGCAAAAGAAGTGTATCTATTGGCTGACCATTCTAAATTCGGAAAATCAACGCTTCTGACGTATGCACCGTTTGACAGGCTGCATTGCATTGTGACCTCTCAGCCATTAGACGACGAGTACACGCAGTACTGCAATGAGCATCAAATCGGCATTCATCTGGCCTAACGTTTACAATAGTGTTGAGAGTCTATCATCCATTTTATTCTAGGAGGCAGATCATGAAAAAAGCGAAGCTCGGAAAATCAGACTTGCAGGTATTCCCTATCGGATTAGGAACAAATGCTGTCGGAGGACATAACCTCTACCCGAACCTAAATGAAGAAACCGGAAAAGAATTGGTGCGCGAGGCGATCCGTAATGGCGTGACAATGTTAGACACCGCTTATATTTACGGGATCGGCCGTTCCGAAGAATTAATTGGTGAAGTGCTGCGTGAATTCAACCGTGAAGATGTTGTCATCGCTACAAAAGCCGCTCACAGAAAACAAGGCAATGACTTTGTCTTTGATAATTCACCAGAATTTCTTAAAAAATCAGTTGATGAAAGCCTGAAGCGCTTGAATACCGATTATATCGATTTGTTCTACATTCACTTCCCTGACGAACATACGCCTAAGGATGAAGCCGTTAACGCGCTGAATGAGATGAAGAAAGCCGGAAAAATCCGCTCCATCGGTGTATCCAACTTCTCTTTAGAGCAATTGAAAGAAGCAAACAAAGACGGTTTGGTAGATGTATTGCAAGGCGAATACAACCTGTTAAACCGTGAAGCGGAAAAAACATTCTTCCCGTATACGAAGGAGCATAATATTTCATTTATCCCTTACTTCCCGCTCGTATCAGGTTTATTGGCAGGAAAGTATACAGAAGATACAACGTTCCCAGAAGGCGACCTGCGAAACGAACAGGAACACTTCAAGGGCGAGCGTTTCAAAGAAAATATCAGAAAGGTCAACAAGCTTGCGCCGATTGCCGAAAAACACAACGTGGATATCCCTCACATCGTATTGGCCTGGTATTTAGCAAGACCGGAAATTGATATTTTAATCCCTGGAGCAAAACGTGCCGATCAGCTGATTGATAACATCAAAACAGCCGACGTGACGCTTTCTCAAGAGGATATTTCATTTATTGATAAGCTGTTCGCATAAGAAGAAAACAGCCTTCTCCATTGGGGAAGGCTGTTTTCTTGTGCAATAAATTTCTAGAAGCAAAATCTTACAAAAAGAGCCATACATCCGATAAAATAAAGGTAGTTTATCTCAGAAAGAAAGTGATGAAAAAGTAAAAGCATGCAATGTTAATCTCACCTAGAAATATAGACTCATAACAAGCAAAAAAGCTGATCCAGCTTCTTTGATTCGCAGCTCAGATTAACGGGCCGTTTCGGCGGCCTATGGAGGAAACAGAATGAAACTTAAATATGTAAAAGCCTTAGTTGCAGTAACCGTTGCTTTAGGTGTACTGCTGCCATCAACGATTTCTCATGCAAAAAGCTTTAGCGGCCGCTCATCATCTAGTTACAGCAGCCGAAGTTCAAGCTCGTCATACAGCGGAAGCTATAAATCAAGCCCGAAATCAAGCTACAGCTCAGGATCAAGCTCTTCTAGCAAAAAATCCAAGACGCCTGACGATTCATCATCATCGATTTCGCTTAAAAAGAAGCCTTCGGAAAAGGCAAGCTCATCAAGCTCTAAAAAATCGTCAGGCACCTTTTCCGGCGCTACATCAAAAGTAACCGGAAAGACATACAGCGGAAAAACGTCTAAAGCTTATGTTGGCGGACGTTATGTTTCAGTCAATCATTACTATCACGCAGGTTTCGCGCCATCAGGATGGTTTGGATATTATAGCGGATTTACAATGGGTATGTTCATGATCAGCATGATGCACCCATGGGGTTACACCTATCATCCAGTCGGAGGCCCAGGCTATGTTTCTTATGGCGCTTCACCCATTGCCTGGATCGTTGATATCATCGCTTTGATCATTATTTTAATCATTGTCATCGCATTGATTCGCGCATTTAAAGCACCGAAGACGTACAGAAGGAGATTTTAGGCAATGAGATTAATATTAAATGAGCAAGAAATTGTAGACGGAATTTGCGTGTATATTTCCAATGAAGAAGATATCTACCCTGAAGACGTTGAAGTAAAGGAGCTATCTTACAACAAGCGTACAGGGTTCTTCGCTGAAGCCACATTTGGCCTGCACCACAAGCAGCTTATGGCAGATGACATTTCAGAAGGCATTATTCAGTTCTTAGAGGAATACCACAACTTCAATCCGGACGTTACCGTCGTTGAATTGCAATTTGATAAGAAAAAAGGCTTCTCCGCCTTGGTTTTCGTCAACGAAGCAGAAGAATAAAAATGTCTTAATCAAAACCTTACTCCGCGCGGGTAAGGTTTTTTAATGGTTTCTCTGAGCATATCTCGAAGTTATTTCGTTTTTCCTAAACTCAGCGGATCTGTGATCATCTCTTTAAGCTTTAATGTTTCCGTTTTTTCAAAACAAATGTTTCAAATGAGATAGGAAATGGGTACTAATCTATTAACTTTGTTACATATTTTAGATACTCATTGGCTCAACAACTGAGGAGGAGACATTTGTGAAGAAAGACACAAGGAAATATATGATCTACTTTTTCGGCGCTTTAGGGGGACTGCTATATGGTTACGATACAGGTGTTATCTCCGGAGCACTCCTGTTTATCAATAACGATATTCCTTTAACGACATTGACAGAAGGATTGGTTGTCAGCATGCTGCTCCTTGGCGCGATTTTCGGTTCTGCCTTGAGCGGCACATGCTCAGACCGCTGGGGCAGGAGAAAGGTTGTATTTGTCCTTTCCATCATTTTTATTATCGGTGCGCTCGCTTGCGCATTTTCTCAAACAATCGGCATGCTGATTGCATCTAGGGTGATACTCGGGTTGGCCGTCGGCGGTTCAACGGCACTTGTGCCCGTGTATCTTTCCGAAATGGCACCGACGAAAATTCGCGGGACACTCGGCACAATGAACAACTTAATGATTGTCACCGGGATTTTGCTCGCCTATATCGTTAACTACCTGTTCACACCGTTTGAAGCGTGGCGCTGGATGGTCGGTCTGGCTGCAGTGCCTGCCGTGCTTCTATTAATCGGCATCGCCTTCATGCCGGAATCGCCAAGATGGCTCGTGAAGCGCGGCCGCGAAGAAGAAGCGAGACGCATCATGAACATCACTCATGACCCCAAAGACATCGAAATGGAATTGGCAGAGATGAAGCAAGGGGAAGCGGAGAAAAAAGAAACGACACTTGGCGTGCTGAAAGCCAAGTGGATTCGCCCTATGCTTCTGATTGGCGTCGGCCTTGCCATTTTCCAGCAGGCAGTCGGCATTAACACGGTCATCTACTACGCGCCAACCATTTTTACGAAGGCCGGTCTTGGCACATCAGCTTCGGCGCTCGGCACAATGGGGATCGGCATCCTCAACGTCATCATGTGTATCACTGCCATGATCTTAATTGACCGTGTCGGCCGCAAAAAACTTCTGATCTGGGGAAGTGTCGGCATCACACTGAGCCTTGCTGCTTTATCAGGCGTGCTCCTGACACTGGGGCTTTCCGCATCAACAGCGTGGATGACAGTAGTCTTTCTCGGTGTCTATATCGTCTTTTACCAGGCGACATGGGGTCCGGTAGTGTGGGTGCTCATGCCTGAGCTCTTCCCGTCCAAAGCACGCGGAGCCGCGACAGGGTTCACGACTTTGGTGTTATCGGCAGCTAACCTGATCGTGTCGCTTGTCTTCCCGCTGATGCTAAGCGCGATGGGCATCGCATGGGTCTTTATGGTTTTCTCAGTCATTTGTCTTCTCTCATTTTTCTTCGCGTTCTACATGGTACCGGAAACCAAAGGGAAAAGCTTGGAGGAAATTGAAGCAAGCCTGAAAAAACGGTTTAAAAAGAAGAAAAGCACCCAAAACCAAGTGCTGAATGAGCGTACATTATAAAAAAAGGAATCGTCTCCTTATGGGACGATTCCTTTTTCTGTTTACACCATGACCTTGCAAATATTGTTCGTAAATTCCACAGGGTCCTGAATCGGCAGGCCTTCGATGAGAAGCGCCTGATTGTACAGAAGGTTTGTGTACAGGCTCAGCTTCTCTTTATCTTGTTCAAACGCGTCCTGCAGCGTTTGGAATACCTCGTGATTTGGGTTGATTTCCAGCACTTTTTCCGCCTTCACATTTTGGCTGTCAGGCATCGCGTTTAAGATTTTTTCCATCTCAATTGTCACTTCGCCGTCAGCAGCAAGGCAGACTGGATGTGATTTAAGCCGTTTTGAGATTCTGACGTTTTTCACTTTGTCTGACAGAATGTTTTTCATTTCCTCAAACAGATCCTTATACTTGCTTTCCTCTTCCTCGGACTGCTTTTGATCCTCATCCGTGTCTATGCCAAGGTCTCCGCTTGATACGGACTTGAATTCTTTTTCCTGATAAGAAGCCAGCATTTTAATTGCAAACTCATCGATGTCCTCAGTAAAGTAGAGGATTTCATAGCCTTTGTCCGCCACCATTTCCGTTTGCGGCAGTTTCTCAATGCGGTCGTAAGAATCACCGGTCGCGTAATAAATGTATTTTTGCTCCTCTGGCATTCTGGAAACATACTCGTCTAAGCTGACCAGTTTTTTCTCTTTTGAAGAGTAGAATAATAGGAGATCCTTCAATTGATCCTTATTCGCGCCAAAATCATTATACACGCCGAATTTCAGCTGTCTGCCGAACGACTTGTAGAACGTCTCGTATTTCTCGCGGTCTTTTTTCAACAGGCTTTGCAGCTCGCTTTTGATTTTCTTGCTGATGTTTTTCGCGATCAGCTTCAGCTGGCGGTCATGCTGCAGCATTTCTCTGGAAATGTTCAGCGATAGATCCTCAGAATCGACCATGCCCTTCACAAAGCTGAAGTGGTCCGGTAGCAGGTCTGCGCACTTATTCATGATCAGCACGCCATTGGAATACAGCTCCAAGCCTTTCTCATATTCCTTGGAATAGTAGTCAAACGGCATGTTTTCAGGGACGAATAGAATCGCGTTGTAGCGAACGGCTCCATCCACACTGATATGAACGTGTGTGAGCGGTTTATCAAACCCGTAATGCTTTTCAGCATAGAATTTTTCATAATCCTCATCTGTCAGCTCGCTTTTGTTTTTTCTCCAGATCGGCACCATGCTGTTGACTGTCTGCTCTTCCTGCACCTCTTCAAATTCATTTTCGCTGCCTTCCTTCGGCTTATTAATGGTTGTATCCATTTTGATCGGGTAGCGAATGAAGTCGGAGTACTTCTTGATGATCGCTTTTAAACGATATTCCTCTAAAAACTCGTCATAGCTGTCATCTTCTGTGTTCTCTTTGATTTTCAGGATAATGTCTGTACCGACAGAATCCTTTTCACACGGTTCAATTGTATAGCCGTCTGCACCCGCAGACTCCCATTTATAAGCCTCTTCGCTGCCAAGCGCTTTACTGATGACTGTCACGACATCGGCAACCATAAATGCCGCGTAAAAACCGACACCGAACTGCCCGATAATGTCATGTCCGTCTTTCAGCTCGTTTTCCTTTTTAAACGCGAGGGAACCGCTTTTTGCAATTGTTCCAAGATGCTGTTCAAGCTCATCCTTTGTCATTCCGATCCCCGTATCAGAGATGGTTAATGTTCTCGCATCTTTGTCAGCTGCGACCTTTATGTAGTAACTGTCTTTATCAAACGTAAGCGCATCGTCCGTAAGCGCTTTGTAATAGATTTTGTCAATCGCATCACTCGAATTGGAGATTAACTCGCGCAGGAAAATTTCTTTTTGGGTATAAATGGAGTTAATCATCATATCCAGCAAGCGTTTAGACTCTGCTTTAAACTCTTTTTTCGCCACTCTTGATCGCTCCTTTACCATTATGTAAACCCTTTTCAGCATCTATTTATCACATAAGATGACAATTGTCAATTAGATTGATAGATGCATATATATGTAAATTTAACATTAGTTGGATTTTTTTTCACTCTTTTTCTCACTCATTCTCATAAAAAAGAGAGGCTTCATCATCCTCTCTTTTTTTCTGTGTCATTCCAGCGGCCAAACTCCCGCTTCATCCATATATGCACCGGGTAGAAAAACAAACCGAACGGTATCAAAAACAATAGATTATGCCATGAAGCATTCAGAAATGCGCTTGCAGTCACCGGAAACGTAATCTCTTGCAATAAAAAAGAGATGACAGTCAGCACAACAAATGCAGATGGAATGGTAATGAAGCAATAAAACTTGAGCTCTTTCTTATGCTGTACCTTCAAACATACAAACCTCCCAACAATTTCTAATTCATCTTAACATATGCCGGCCTTTCTTTTCTCGCATGTTTATCACTGCACATAGCGGGAAGACAAATAGAAAAAGGAGGTCTCGTATCATGGGAAGACTTGAAAACAAAACAGCAGTGATCACAGGCGCCGCGACAGGCATTGGTCAAGCGACGGCAGAGGTTTTTGCCAATGAAGGCGCGCGTGTGGTCATCGGAGATATCAATAAAGATCAAATGGAAGAAACAGTTGACGCAATCAGAAAAAACGGAGGACAGGCCGAATCCTTTCACCTCGATGTGTCAGATGAAAACAGTGTGAAAGCATTTGCTGATCAAATCAAGGATGCATGCGGAACGATTGATATTCTGTTTAATAATGCCGGCGTTGATCAGGAAGGCGGAAAGGTGCACGAATATCCGGTTGACCTGTTTGACCGCATTATCGCCGTCGACCTGCGCGGCACGTTCCTTTGCAGCAAATATCTGATTCCGCTCATGCTCGAAAAAGGAGGCTCCATCATCAATACCTCCTCCATGTCAGGCCGTGCCGCGGACCTTGACCGCTCTGGCTACAACGCCGCAAAAGGCGGCATCACCAACCTGACAAAGGCAATGGCAATCGACTACGCACGAAACGGCATCCGCGTCAATTCCATTTCACCGGGTACGATCGAAACCCCGCTGATTGACAAATTAGCAGGCACCACAGAACAGGAAATGGGTGAAAAGTTCCGCGAAGCCAACAAATGGATCACGCCGCTCGGCCGCCTCGGCCAGCCGAAGGAAATGGCGACAGTGGCGCTGTTTCTCGCGTCAGACGACAGCTCATACGTCACAGGAGAGGACATCACCGCAGACGGTGGCATCATGGCATATACATGGCCTGGGAAGATGCTGATTGATGAGAAATGGAAGGAAGAAACGAAATAAGAGAGGGGATGCCCCTCTCTTTTCGTCTTTCAAAGCAATACAACCTTATATTTCTTCACATCCAAAAACTGCAAAAACTCCCTCGCCAGCACTTCAGGCGGATGCACCTTTCCTTCATCCAGCCGATACAAAAGCAACCCGATAATCATTGCGGATACATAATGGGCATAAAGCTTTTTCTCTGCGTGAATATCAGTTTGCTGATGCAGATAAAACGATTCCAGCGCTTTGAACATATCAGGTATCACATGGGGAACACCCCATTCCCGATTGAGAAAATGGACAATGGGCATGTTTGACAAAGCAGAAAGCAGACTGGCGAGCGCCTTCTCCGCTTCCTTTAAGGAAAATTCATTCGGGCTGGAGGCAATCGTCAGGTGATCAATGATCTCCGCACATGATCGCTGTATCATGGTTTGGAGCAATTCCTCCTTATTGGCATAGTGATCATAAAAGGTTGCGCGGCGGATATTGCTTTTCCGGGTAATATCCGAAATCGTGATGGCTGCGTAGTCTTTTTTCTCCGCCAGCACGTCCAGAAATGCCTTCTGGAGCGCCTCTCTCGTTCGAACCACACGCCTGTCGATTTGCTTGTCCTTCTCTCGCTCTCCTGGCACAGCTTGTCCAAACAGCCAATAAAATCTCTTTTGAGAAACAAGCTCCCATACCTTTTGGCTGATAGCTTCCGGAGTCGCGGCCGCATCCTCATTCAGCCAATACAGGATAATCGCGTACGTGTACAAGGCCCGGTAATGTCCGTAAATTTCCCGTTCAATCGGCGTCAAATTCACATGGACCGGAGTCAGCAGCACATCCTGCTGAAACACATCCCTAAAAAAACGATGGAAATGCCCTCTGTTCATCATCACAGAAAAAAAGGATCGATGCTCATGAACAAAGGACAGCGTCGGATGCACCGTTTGCCGTTTTTTGTTCAAATGAAGGGTATCCATATGACTGAAGGCGTCAAAAAGCGCTTTGCCCAGTCCTTCCTTCATGTCTTCGATCACATCCTCAATGATTGAAAACTTATCCTCATAATAAAGGTAGAGCGATCCGCGGCTCACTTTGGCCTTCTCAGCGATTTCTTTCATTGTGATGTGTTGAATATCTCTTTCTTTCAATAAAGCCAGCAGCGCCTCTTTCACTTGAGCTTCGGCAGATTCCGGCACAAAAGACACCTCCAATCATTAGACAGATCTTAGATATATGTACGGTAACGTATAGATGGTTCACCGTTGTCTTTCTTACAGAAAAGGTACCACCTTATAATAGGTCCGAGAAAAGAAGAAAGCAAATGAGGGGGATTTTACAATGGAACAGCAAGTAAAGGACGACATCCAGCGTGTCTTTCAGCTTCAGAAAAAACAGCAAAAAGCCTTGCGCGCTTCAACAGCGGAACAGCGGAGAGAAAAGCTTCAACGCTTTTTAGATTCCGTCATCGCCCATGAAGAAGAAATCATCGAAGCGATCCGCAAAGACGTCCGCAAACCATATCACGAGGTCAAAAAAGCGGAAATCGAAGGAACAAAAAAAGCGATCAGAGATAATATGAACAACCTGGAACAATGGATGGCGCCTAAAGAAGTCGGTTCATCGTTAAGCCCTGACGCAAACGGGATTCTTATGTACGAGCCTAAAGGCGTCACACTCATCCTCGGCCCGTGGAACTATCCGTTTATGCTGACGATGGCGCCGCTTGCCGCTTCTCTCGCAGCCGGAAACAGCGCGATTGTGAAGCTGTCCGATTTCACGATGAACACGAGCAACATTGCCGCTAAAGTAATAAGAGACGCTTTTGATGAAAAAGAAGTCGCGATTTTTGAAGGAGAGGTTGAGGTGGCAACCGAACTACTTGATCAGCCGTTCGACCATATTTTCTTCACTGGAAGCACAAATGTCGGGAAAATTGTCATGACAGCGGCTGCCAAACACTTGGCATCTGTCACACTTGAGCTTGGCGGCAAGAGCCCGACGATTATCGACAGTGAATACGATCTGATGGACGCAGCGAAAAAGATCGCCGTCGGGAAATTCGTAAACGCCGGCCAAACCTGCATCGCACCTGATTACCTGTTCATTAAAAAAGACGTTCAGGACAGGTTCGCAGGGATTTTACAAACAGTCGTCAACGCTGGATTTATGGAAGATGATCATACCCCAGACCGCAGCAAATTTACGCAGATCGTCAATGACCGCAACTTCAACCGCGTCAAAGATCTGTTCGACGATGCCATCGAAAAAGGGGCGGAAGTGGTGTTCGGCGGCGTATTCGATGCCAGCGACCGCACGATCTCGCCAACCGTTTTGAAAAACGTCACGCCTGACATGAAAATCATGCAGGAGGAAATCTTCGCACCGATCCTGCCAATGATGAACTATGAAGACATCGACGAGGTCATCGATTACGTAAATGACCGCGATAAACCGCTTGCACTTTATGTGTTCAGCAAAAACCAAGACCTGATTGACAACGTCCTTCAGCACACGACATCAGGAAATGCCGCCATCAATGATGTCGTCGTCCATTTTAGTGACGTCAACCTGCCATTCGGCGGTGTCAACACAAGCGGAATCGGCTCCTATCATGGGGTATACGGATTCAAAGAGTTTTCTCATGAGAAGGGTGTCTTTTTTCAGGCCTCTAAATAATCGTAATGAAGAGAATCTGCATCATCTTGCAGGTTCTTTTTTTATCTTTATATCACCTAAATAAAGAGATTAAAAGTGATAAAATACCATTTTTACTACGAGACCAAATTCCTCTAGTCTATCTCATTGAAACCCTGCAGCCCCTAACGTATAATATCCCAGAAAACTCCAAAGGAGTAAAATGATACATGGAAAAACCAGCAGGATTTTGGATTCGGGCAGCCGCCTCTATTATTGATGTATTTATTATAGCTATATTCTCTTTCATTATGATTTTCATTAACACCTTCATTGTGTTGCCACTCATTGATGCGGCAGGTACACACATGTCAGAAGCCCAATATGAGTTTTTCATGTTGATCATTGGCACAATCCCTGTTTTGGCCATCATATTTATTTTCGCTATTCTTTACTATAGCTTGCTGACTTCTTCAAACATGCAAGCAACATTGGGAAAAAAACTCATGGGCATCATCGTTGTCAATCAGCATGGTGAGCGTATTTCTTTTTGGCACAGCTTCGGCCGTTTCTTCGCTTACACATTATCTAAGATCTTATATATCGGTTTTATCATGGCGGCCTTTCCCTCTAAACTGGCATTACATGATTATATTTGCGGGACAAAGGTTGTCTATAAAAATAAATATCTTGATTGATCAAAAAACAGGCTGCCGAGTTAACCTCGCCAGCCTGTTTTACTATTTCCCAAAAGCCATCAGCTTCGTATAACTTCCAATATAAAGCGTTCCGTCCTCAGCGAGCTGAGGAGATGACACGACGTTGCTGTCGGTTTGATAGCTCCATAATTCATTGCCGTTTGCGTCTGCCGCATAAACCTTCATATCATCTGACCCGAAATACACCGTTCCCTTCGCGTCAATCAGCGGCGCCGTTCTGACAGGGCCGTCTGTATAGAATGACCAGTTCATATCCCCGTTTTTGCTGATGGAAAACAGCTCGCCGCTTCCTGAGCCGATGTAGATATTGCCATTATGATCAATCGCAGGAGATGAGCTGGAGAACCCGTTTAGCGGGAATGTCCATTTCAAACTGCCTGTTGATGTATAAGCATACAGCTGTCCATCTTGGTTGCCGGCATAAACGTTGCCATCCTTATCAATCACCGGATATCCTTTAAACGCATTTGACGTCGTTCTGGACCATTTCACCTGTCCGGTTCCGGAGTTGATCGCATAAAACACGTAATTATATGTGCCGACATACACGGTGCCGTTTTTGGCAAGCACCGGCACAGAGCTGACGACACCATTTGTTTTCAACTTCCAGCGCTCTGTCCAAGTTGATTTTGACGTCGGTTTGATCGCGTGAACATAATTATCAAGTGTTGAGAAATACAACGTCCCGTCTGAACCGATCACCGTTTCAGAGCTTGGCCCGCCGCTTAACGGAACCGTTGTTAAAATTTCTCCCGTTTCTTTGTCAATAAAATAAATCTTTTTGTCATAGGATGCCAAATAGATAACGCCGTTGGTCCCAAGTACAGGAGATTGCGTATATGTTTTTCCAAGATTGCCCGTCACCCATTTGACTGAGCCGTCTGGATTAAAGGCTTTCATTTCCCCGTCTCTGGAATGAAGATATACTGTGCCGTCTCCGTCAATCACAGCCCCCGCTCCATTTTGCGGAGTCGTTCTGATGTCGTTTTGCCATTTCAGCGTCCCGTCTGTATTTCCGGCGAACCGGCTTTCGCGTGACCAGTTAAACATGGCAGGCGCCATCGCTTGTACCTCATATCTTCCTGTCAAAAAGCCAGATGCTCCATTATTTTGAGAAAATACCGTTTCCGCCGCATAAGCAGCTGTCGGCTGAAACACTTTGGCAGCGGGCACATCAGAAACAGCACCGGCCGAAACAGCCGCCGCCACCGCAGCTCCCGCAATCAAAGCTTTCATACGAAATGACTTGACCATCATTGAGACCCCCATTATATGTAACTTCTAATTTGTGACCATCATAACATATTCATCCATTTTATAAATATATTTCACAAAAACATCACAAACTAGAAAACTATGTAAGAGTATTCACGGACGTTTTTTCAGCACCCGGCCGAAATGCAGCCACAAACCAAATGACGTTGACAGCAGCCGCAGCGAGACTAATTCCGAAAACAAAGATCACCTCAGAAAGCAGATGGTCACTAAAGAAACTAAACATCAAGATAAAACCGGCCGAAGACAAATGAATCAAAAGCCCGAAGCCGCAAAGCACCGCCATGACATACCTCATTGCATCGACTCCGAGCATATAAACGAGAAATGGAATGAAATACAATACAAGGATCATACCGACAGCTGACCACATGCCAACCGAATTAAACTGATTGGCCGCCGCTCCCGTTCCGGCCAGCGGCGAAAGTGAAGCCGCCACAATCACGGCGCAAAAAAGAAACGCAGAAATGGTTGTCATGATCGCCACGCTATTTTTTTTAGACATCAAACTCCTCCTTTAATAGAAATATTAACCTTTTTTATTATAAGTAAGTTGAAAGTTATATTCATTATATTTTTTAAAAATCCAGAACATACAGAAATGATATGATTATTTCTAGTATATTTATATAGTAAAAAACAAAGGATAAAAGACTCATTTTTCTGTAATATCAGGATTTTATCACCATACTATATTGCATGTACTTGTTTTTCAAAGTATACTATTCCAGATTAATTCAGAGGAGAGAGAAAAATACATGGAAAAACCAGCAGGATTTTGGATTCGTTTTTTAGCTTATTTTATTGATGGCATTATTGTATCTGTTCCTAGTTATATTATTCTATTTGTGATCAATTCTGTTTTTGTAGCTGGGGCTGTGGCAACAAACCCTTACATGACGGAAGAAGAGTATTTAGTGAAATACATGACGCTTGCATTTTTGCCTACTATGCTGATCATGATCGTCATCAGCGTGTTATATTACGGGCTGCTCACAGCTTCTAAAATGCAAGGCACACTTGGCAAAAAAATTCTTGGCCTGAAAGTGGTCAATGAACAAGGTGAACGGGTTTCTGTCGGACAGGGAATTGGCCGTTACTTTGCCTATATCTTATCTGGAATCATCTTTTATATCGGGTTTATCATGATCGCCTTTGGAGAGAAAAAAGGCCTGCATGACATCATTTGCAAAACACGTGTCGTGTATAAATAATAGAAAAAAGTCTAGACGCCAATAGGCATCTAGACTTTTGTTTTCTTTACAATAGGCTGCCACGACAGATACGTAGCGCTTCTCCACAGCCACTCAAACGGCCCCATCCGAAAGACACGAAGCCAAAGGTGGCTGAAGACCATTTGAACGGCACAAACAGCAATTGTAATGAGCACACCGGCAGCAGGGTACACTTTTCCATACAGGCCCAAGCCGTAATGATAAAAAATCCAAGTACATACAATAGACTGCATCAGATAATTGGTAAATGCCATCCTCCCAACAGCGGAGAATGATTGCAGCACTGTTCTCACTCTTGTTTTATGATAAAGATAGACAACCGTTGTAACATAGAAAAACATGAGGAAAGGCGCGCCAATCAGCAAACATATTTCTTTATCCGTTACACTGTACAGCACCTGGGCGCCGATGCCGATGACAAGCCCAGCCATCCACAATCGTTTTAGTCCTTTGCGATGCTTTTCTGGTTCATGCAAGTACCGAGATTTCGCTGCCGCAGCTCCCAGCAAAAACATGCTGAAATATGGAATGGATGCAAAGAAGAAGTTGAGCGGATTATACGTAAGCATGCCATTCGAAGACATGTAAACAAGACGGTCGTGGATCCGCTGTTCTGCAATATCCTTCAGGCTGCCGCTTCCATAAACATGAATCGCTTGTTTTGCCTGCTGTGTTACCGCTTGTACCCATTCCTGTCCATTTGATTGATCAAAACTTGTCAACATGAACGGAATGGAAAACAGAAGATACAAAGAGACCGCCCATATCAGCAGTGTTTTCGGCTTTGCTTTTCGAAACAAGAGCAGGACAAATCCGAGCAGGGCATATTCTGTTAAAATATCCCCGTCCCATATCAAAAAGGCATGAATCGTTCCAAACAAGAGAAGCGCCATTAACCTTCTCACATATAACGGAACAAACCGTTTCCCTTTGTTTTCTGCTCTCTCCATCATGACAACCATGCCAAATCCAAATAAAAAGGAAAACAATAAAATACATTTTGTTTGAATGAAGAATTTCAGTATGTCTGCGGCGGCAAAATCAGCTTCAGACCACTTATCCATGAAAAAATTCTCTTTTCCAAGCATAGACAAATACATATCCGGATAACTGAAATGTGCCAGATTGACAAATAAGATGCCGAAAATCGCCATTCCTCTCAGCACATCAAGCACACCGATCCGCTCATTTGCCAAAGTCGGCTGTAATGAAGACATAGCCATCACGCTCCTTTTTTCTGTACCTTAAGGGTATGAAAAAATGAAGCGCGGAAACATCGATTTAGGTGTCAGGCCGGCATGAAAACCTTACAATCTTGTCATCTTTATGGTTTCATCACCTTTAAATCTAATGCTTCGATATTCTGCAAAACGCGATCAAAACGCAAAGCCTGAGGCTCACATGGGAAGATGTGGCCTTCATACGGGTCGCCCAACGTCCGGAAAAACGGTTCAAATAAACCAGGAACCAATACGCCCACCATCTTTGTATAGTGAGAATCAAGGCGATAGGAGTGAACGGTATTTGCAGGGACATGCAGGAAATCTCCCGGATTCAGCTGAATTTCCTGGCCATCTGCCCACATCGTCATCTGGCCTTCAAGGCAATAAAATGTTTCTGTATGATGTTCATGGTAGTGATCAACGATTCGGTCACCTTTAGGGCCTTCAGATGATACGACGATAAACTGGCCATCTGTATTTTTTTGTGCAGCCACAATGCGGTGAAGCTGATCTCCAGTCAACAGGCGATCTCCTTCTCCAGATTCAAGAACGTATGGAACGGCTCCATCTGGCAGCTCTGTAAGTTCCGCTAATTTGGCCGAACATGCAGGCTTTTCTTCATCTAGAAATACAATGTCCGCTACAGCGGCTGCTTCTGCAAATCGCTCGTTTGAGACTTCTTCGCTTGCGTACGGCGGATGTTCAGCGTGATCATACGGATTCCCAATAACGGAATACAAGTGCGCTACGTTTCCTTTCATCGTGTAAGATACCAGTCTTGTTCTGTGGCTCTGCATCCGGTAGCTGTGCGGTGTTCCCGCCGGAATGTTGGCATAATCACCTGATATTAATAAATAGCGTTCACCATCAAGTGTCAGTTCCAGTTTCCCGTCCAAAACGAGAATTCCTTCATGTGTGTCCTTGTGGACGTGAAGCGGAAAGGCATCTCCTTTTCCCCCGGAAAGAAGCACGATCTCAAACAAATCACCTGTGCTCCTCCCATTCGCCATCACCGTGGCAACCTGTCTGCCGAACAGATAGCGCTCGCCTTCTCCGCTCCGGAGCAAATAAGGCATTTTTTCTTTAGGCAATGAATGTGTACATAATGTTTTCATATTATCGCTTCCTCCAATTTAGACCAGTCTATATATTATCATTTATTTGTCTAGACCGTTCTATATAATTGTAGGAGAAAGGATAACAAAATGCTACCCTTTTTTTCTCACCAGCACTGGTATTTGTTCGGCAATGAGAAGAAGGGGCGTTTTGTCTTTATTCGTTAACGAAAGCATGATGCCGCCCTCAATCATCGAATTAATCAGCGTTCCAAGCTGATTTGCTTCTTCTTCTGCAAATCCGTTTTCCATTAATTTTCTGGCAAAAACCGCTTCCCAGCTTTTAAACACCTTCATGCAAACCGTCCGCAGCGGTTCACTGATTAACGCTGTCTCACTCGCCAGCAAACCGACTGGAATACCTTTAATGCTTTCTGTGTTATCAAATTGGCTGGCTGTTTTTTTGATAAAAAGCTGAATCGCTTCTGTTGGATCAGAGGACTCATCCATGCTTTGCTGTATCAGATGTTCAATCAATTTCCCTGTATATGTAACCGCTTCAATTGCTAATTCTTCTTTGCCATTCGGAAAAAAGTGATAAAGCGATCCCTTAGGAGCACCGCTTTCCTTTACAATCTGGTTCAAACCTGTCGCGTGATATCCTTGCAGCTGGAACAGACGTGACGCCGTGTGAAGGATTTTTTCACGTGAATCTCCTCTGCTAGTCATTAAAACATTCCCTCCTAGGTATGGTAGAGCGACTTATATAATATAAAAAAGAACCCTGTGATTGTCAAAAGGGGTAAGACCCTTCCGGATGGGGTAATGTACAAAAACAGCGTCTAGGAGGGATCTCTCAATGACAATCGATCATTCAGTCACGAATACAGAACAGCTTGAACGACAAAACCCAGCCGTAAAAACAAAGCTCAAACTGAAAAAGCTTAAGGATCAGGTGATCGTCATTACCGGCGCTTCAAGCGGAATCGGACTTGTCACGGCGCGAATGGCAGCTGAAAAAGGCGCAAAGGTCGTGGCAGCAGCGCGAAATGAAGACGCGCTGAAGGAGCTCACTGATGAACTAAAGAAAAAAGGGCACGACGCCATATGGGTAAAGGCGGATGTCGGAAAAGAAGAGGACGTCAACCGCATCGCAGAAACCGCGATCAGCACATTCGGCCGCTTTGACACATGGGTCAACAATGCGGCCGTCTCGACTTTCGGACATGCCATGGACGTCACCGTCGAAGACATGAAGCGCATGTTCGACACAAATTTCTGGGGACCTGTTTACGGAACAAGAGCGGCTGTCAAACACTACACCGGCAGAGGTGTGCCGGGCGCACTCATTAATGTAGGAAGCCTGTTCGGAGACAGGGGAACAGTCATTCAATCCACATATGCGTCTGCCAAATTTGCGCTTCACGGCTGGACGGAAAGCATCCGAATGGAGCTTGAAAAGGAACAGGCGCCCGTCTCGGTAACGCTCATCCACCCGGGCAGAATTGACACACCATATAACGAGCATGCGCACAGCTACCTCGACAAACAGCCGGCTCATTACCGCTCCATGATCTATCCGCCGGAAGCGGTCGCCGAAGCGATCCTGTTTGCCGCCGAACACCCTAAGCGCGACATGTACATCGGCTCACAGGCCAAAGCTATCGCCATGCTGGGCGCGCTTTTCCCTCGTCTGACCGACAGACTGATGGAAAAAATCATGTATCACAGCCAGCATGCCGAAAGACCGTCCAAACCGCGAGAAGAAAGCGCTCTTTATGATGCGGGCTGCGGTATGCATGACAGAGGCACAAATAAAGGATGGATGAGGTCAAGAAGCTACTACACAAAAGCGACGAAGCGCCCCATTGTATCGGCGGCTGTTGTTGCCGGACTAGTGGCTTGGGCTGCCGCCAAACGATGCAGATAATCTCTGACCATAAGAAAAACCCATGCTGTTCCAGCGAACCATGGGTTTTTCAGCAGTTAATCGATAAAAGCCTTGTTCATACGCTGCAGCAGCTCGCCAAACATCTCTTTTTCCTGTGTTGACCATTCTTTCAGCATCTGTTCATAACGTTCAAGGCGCTTTTGCTGATCGGCTTTTAATAGTTGTTTGCCGAGTTTTGTAATGGTAAACAGGCTGACTCTCCCATCAGACGGGTCTGAGAAACGATAGATGAGCTCCTTTGCCTCTAATGCAGCTGCTTGTCTTGAAAGAGTAGAAATATCAAGCTTAAACGATTCTGCCAATTCCTTAACACGAGCAGGGCCAAACTCATCCAATTGTCTCAGTAATAAGTACGAAGATCTCTCCAAATTCCCTGTTCTTTTCTCTGATTGATCCAGATAAACAGCTCTCCTGATAAAAGTCGTCAGCTCATATTCAATTAATTCAACTGGATTTTGATTTTGCAATCGCTCTCGCTCCCTATTCCAATCTCCGGCATTGACAACATCATATATACTTGTATAATACAAATGTACATTAACTGAATAAATACAAGTCGTTATATGAATAAATCAATCATTATACTTGTATAGTACAATCATATAAAAAGAAAGTAAAGCGATTCCTCAGAACCATCCTAGAAGCAAGCACCAGAAAGGAGGAAGCTGTTCTGATTGGAGAGCAGCACTTGATGTGAAAGTCATACGAATTATCTTGCAAGTGTTGATATTATATGTATTTTTTATGATCGGGGAAGCCATTCAGCATCTGTTTCATTTACCCGTGTCAGGAAGCATCGTTGGATTGGTATTGCTTCTGATCTGCTTGGGCCTCCGTATTGTTCCCGTCTCCATCATTGAAGACGGAGCAGGGTTTTTATTATCCTTCCTTCCATTGTTGTTCATCCCGGCAATGACAGGAGTGATAAACTATCCGTCTCTCATTTCATTCAATGGCCTGATGCTGCTGATTACAGTCGTTCTGAGCACCATCGTCACGATCATTGCGGCTGGATTCGCCAGCCAGCTATTAGAGAAAAAAGCTAAAAAACGGGAGGAGAAAGAGAAATGCAGCAAGCATGTATCGCGATCATTATAATTCTTTTAACAGTTGCCGCTTATTTAGCGATGGTCAAACTCTATAAGCGATTCCCGCTTCCATTTCTGATCCCTGTTCTGACAACGACCATTTTGATTGTAGCGGTTTTGATGATGTTCCATGTTTCCTATGAAGGCTATATGATCGGGGGGAAATGGATCAATTCTTTGCTTGGGCCGGCTGTCGTGGCACTGGCCTATCCGCTTTATAAACAATGGCATATCATTGTCAAACATTGTGTTCCCATTTTAGGCGGCGTCCTGGTCGGATTATGCATGGGAATGATCAGCGGGCTGATCTTCGCAGAAGCATTCGGGATTGATCATGATCTCTTATTATCCATTCTGCCAAAGTCGATCACAACCCCTGTCGCTATTCAGATCGCCGCCGGTCTTGGCGGCGTCCCTTCCATGACAGTCGTATTTGTCATGATTGCGGGCTTTTCAGGCGTCATCCTCGGGCCTCTTTTCCTAAAATGGCTTCGCATACGCAGTTCCCTTGGACAAGGCATTGCATTAGGCAGCGCCTCCCATGCACTGGGTACCTCCAAAGCGTTGGAATATGGGGAATTGGCCGTATCCATGAGTTCCGTCTCCATGACGCTTTGTGCGGTGCTCGGCTCATTCTTCGGCCCGCTCGTCGTCTGGCTGTTTCATATTTAACAAAGAAAGACTGCCCCGGGGGAGGGCAGTCTTTTTCGTTTAAGAAGCAAAAAAATCAATCAGCGGCTGAAAGTCCTTAGATAAATCAACGTCATTCGGCTCTGCTTGAAGCAGGCGGTCAATCATGCGCTCCAGCTCCTCAACATCATTCTTATCTGTATATTCAATGAAGTTTAAGCTTTCAAGCCAATCCCGGTATGAATGTTTGGCTTTGCCATAGCTGTTTCCAAAGACAAGGCAAGGTGTTTTGGTGATAATCGAGAAAATCATCGCGTGAAGGCGGTCGGTAATCACCAATTTACTGGAGCCGATGCGGTCCAGCATCTCCATAAAATGCTTTTCACGATCAGCGTAATCGATGGTGTCTACCGTATCCAGCACCGTATCGGTACGCTCTGTGTAAGTTGTTTTTTCTGCCCATTGCTTCATCTGTGAAATAAAATCTTCGTCAGTCACTTTCTCCTTATCCGCTCTTAAAATAAAGAGAACGCCGTCCCGCTCGAGCTCTCGCGGCACAATATCCAAGGAAAGCACCATGTCCGGTGTAAAGATCACATTGGAGTTGAAGGTCTCTTTCACAACATCCAGTGTTTGCGTCTCACGCGCAGCAATCGTTAAGTTTGTATTTTGATGGTACGCATCCTGTGTTTTTTTCTTTTCCTTCTGTCCTTCCTCTGTATCCTCAAAATAAACGGATTGTGGCAGAGAAATTGATTTGTAGTCTTTAAACGCCGAAAAGACCTTTCTTCTGTCTTCCTCAATATCAAGATAAAGGTTTCCTAAATTCCCTCCGCCTGTAAAGCAGACAATATCGTCTTCACGAATGATCTCCTTCACCAGTTCAATGCCCTCATCCGTCGCATAATCCATAATCTCAATGTATTCATAATACGGAAAATGATTTTTGACAAATTTCTCTTCCGCATACGCAATCGCTTGGTCGCCAATGTTTGTGTAACTAGGGGAACCAAACAAAAATACTTTTCGTTTATCATTTAACAGAGCTTCCGGCTCCACATTTGGCGCAATGCCTTTTACTAGTTTTTTGCCTTTGATTTCTTGTACAGTCATATCTGCGTCCTCCTTCTGGGATGAATTCCTCATTGTGTGTTAACTGTCTCTACCCAAAAAGGAGGATGGCTATGCATTGGCATGTGCATCGGCTATATCAGAAACATCGTTTTCGCCAATTTGATAGACGCTGCAATGTCCCGCGCCGTTCTTTCCATATATTCCGCGGCATGTTCAAACGCGTCTTCTAGCGGCACGGCTCCGGGGACGATGCTGAAAAGCGCATCGATCCCGTGTTGATAGACGGCATTACTGTCTCGGGAAATTGATCCCGCAATGCCGATAACGGGCACATCGTATGATTTAGCCGCCTTGGCCACCCCGATCGGTGTTTTTCCATGAACCGTTTGGCTGTCGATTCGTCCCTCGCCGGTAATCACAAGATCTGCATCCTGAACGATACTTTCAAAATCAATCGCATTAAGGACAATATCAATGCCTCTTTTCAGGTCAGCCTGAAGATAAGTCAGCAGGCTCCATCCAAGACCGCCCGCTGCACCGGCACCCTCTGTATCTCGGAAGGTTGATCCGAGCTCTTTTTCTGCCATATCAGCGAAATGGCTTACGTTCTGTTCTAGTACATCCAGCATGTCGGCCGTCGCGCCTTTTTGCGGTCCGAAAACAGCCGTAGCACCCTTTGGTCCTGTTAACGGATTGTCCACGTCACAGGCAACTTCCAGTTTGACATTCCGCAATCTGGAATCAAGCCCGCTCACATCTATTGATGCAAGCTGAGATAACGCGCCGCCCCCTGGACCAATCTCGCTGCCTGAGTTATCAAGAAGCCTTACGCCCAATGCCTGAATCATCCCGGCTCCCCCGTCGTTCGTGGCGCTTCCGCCGATTCCGATAATCAAACGCTCCGCTCCTGCATCAAGAGCCGCTCCGATTAATTCTCCCGTTCCCCTTGTTGTAGTGATGAGCGGATTTCGCTTATGAATAGGCACCAGATGCAGCCCTGAAGCAGCAGCCATTTCAATCACAGCTGTTCTCCCATCTCCCATCATGCCAAAGAAAGCTTTCACCGGTTCCCCCAGCGGCCCTGTGACAACTTGCTCTATGATCCTTCCGTTGGTCGCATCGACCAGAGATTGAACGGTTCCCTCGCCGCCGTCCGCCACCGGCAATTTTCTGTAATCAGCACCCGGAAAGACCGATTTGAAACCTCTTTCTATCGCTTCGGCTGCCTCCAGAGCTGATAAGCTTTCCTTAAAAGAATCAGGTGCAATGATGATTTTCATCCAAATCGCCTCTTTCAAAACATGATTCACTTATGCTAGTTATCTCCAATGTACCATATTCCATTTAGAAATAAATACCATAATGATTGGGAAAAATTTTATTAAAAATTAGAAATGAAAGTGTTTGCATAAAAGAAATATTCACGTTATCATACTTGTATACAAGTATACTTCTTGAGTGAGGAAGGTGAGTGTATGCTAGACTCCAAAGACCTGTTGTATCCCGCAAAATGGCTCTCAAAAGCGTCAACCGGAGTTCGTGTCGCATACGAGCTGAGAATGCGGATCGTTTCAGGCCTGATTGAAAGCGGTACCATTTTATCAGAAAATACAATCGCCGCCGAGTTTTCAGTAAGCCGTTCGCCGGTTCGCGAAGCGCTAAAAATACTCGCATCCGAAAAAATCATCCGCTTAGAACGAATGGGAGCGGTCGTAATTGGTTTAACTGAGAAGAAAATCGCGGAAATTTATGATGTGCGGTTACTATTAGAAACATTTGTCTTTGAACGGCTTGTCAAAATAGACATTGAGCCTTTAGTTAAGGATCTCAGCAAAATTCTTGAAATGATGAAAGTCTCAATCAAATATGAGGATGCTGACGAATTTTCATTTCAAGATGTGCTGTTCCATGAAACGATTATCCGAGCGATTGATCATTCATACATTCAGATGATCTGGAACAATCTAAAACCCGTCATGGAAAGCTTTATTCTTTTATCGATGCGGGTACGGTTAAAGGAAAAGTATGAAGACTTCACAAGGATTTTAGATAACCACGAGCTTTATATTCAAGCCATCAAAACAAAGGATAGGGCGCTGATGATTCAGTCTCTTCACCAAAACTTTGATGATGTGCAGGATAAGGTAGAAGACCTATGGCTCTCACAACAAATGCTGGCAAAAGGAGCTGAATACAGCAATGACTAGTTATATGTTAGGAATCGATATCGGCACGACAAGCACAAAAGCTGTGCTGTTCAGTGAAAACGGGGATGTGGTACAGAAAGAAAGCATCGGCTACCCGCTCTATACACCGGACATCTCAACAGCAGAACAAAACCCGGAAGAGATTTTTCAGGCAGTCATCCATACAACAGCGAAAATTACAAAACAGCATCCCGAAAAACAGATCTCTTTCATTTCATTCAGCAGCGCCATGCACAGCGTCATTGCAATCGACGAAAATGACAAGCCGCTGACGCCATGCATCACATGGGCCGACAACCGAAGTGAAGGCTGGGCGCATAGGATCAAAGAGGAATTGAACGGACATGAGGTGTACAAACGGACGGGAACACCGATTCATCCGATGGCACCGTTAAGTAAAATTGCCTGGATCACGAATGAAAGAAAAGAAATCGCTTCCAAGGCAAAAAAATATATCGGCATCAAAGAATACATTTTTAAACAGCTGTTCAATGAGTATGTCATCGATTACTCCTTGGCATCAGCGACAGGCATGATGAACCTGAAAGGCTTGGATTGGGACGAAGAGGCACTGCGCATCGCAGGCATCACGCCGGATCACTTATCCAAACTCGTGCCGACAACCCAGATCTTTCAGCACTGCAGCCCGGAAATAGCGATCCAAATGGGAATCGATCCGGAAACGCCTTTTGTCATCGGCGCCAGCGACGGCGTGCTGTCCAACCTCGGCGTCAACGCCATTAAAAAGGGCGAAATCGCCGTCACCATCGGAACAAGTGGTGCCATCCGGACGATTATAGACAAGCCGCAAACCGATGAAAAAGGGAGAATTTTCTGCTATGCCTTGACGGACAAGCATTGGGTTATTGGGGGACCTGTGAACAATGGGGGCATCGTCCTTCGCTGGATCAGAGACGAGTTTGCCTCCTCCGAAATCGAAACAGCGACACGGCTGGGCATTGATCCATATGACGTGCTGACGAAAATTGCCCAACGCGTCAGACCCGGTTCTGACGGTCTGCTGTTCCACCCATATCTCGCCGGAGAACGCGCTCCGTTGTGGAATCCGGATGTACGCGGCTCATTTTTTGGCCTGACCATGTCGCATAAGAAAGAGCATATGATACGCGCGGCATTGGAAGGCGTCATTTACAACCTGTACACGGTGTTCTTGGCGTTAACTGAATGCATGGATGGCCCGGTAACCCGCATCCAAGCGACAGGGGGTTTTGCAAGGTCGGAGGTTTGGCGCCAAATGATGTCGGATATCTTCGAATCAGAGGTTGTCGTTCCGGAAAGCTACGAAAGCTCATGTCTCGGCGCCTGCATTTTAGGCCTGTATGCAACAGGAAAAATCGATTCTTTCGACGCCGTGTCCGATATGATCGGCAGCACATACAGACATACGCCGATCGAAGACTCAGCCAAGGAATACAGAACATTAATGCCGATTTTCATCAATCTATCAAGATTATTAGAAAATCAATATACACAAATTGCAGATTATCAGAGGGGCTTAATCACACACAAATAGTACATGACATGAAGGGGAGGGCATTACCATGCCGTTAATCATCGTTGCACTTGGGATCTTAGCATTACTATTTCTGATTATGGGCTTAAAATTAAACACATTTATTTCCCTGCTGGTCGTATCGTTCGGCGTGGCACTGGCACTCGGGATGCCGTTCGATAAAGTTGTCAGCTCCATCGAAGCAGGAATAGGGGGGACTCTTGGCCACATCGCGCTCATCTTCGGACTCGGTGCGATGCTGGGCAAGCTGATCGCGGATTCAGGAGGCGCACAGCGCATTGCGATGACGCTCGTCAACAAATTCGGTGAGAAAAATATTCAATGGGCCGTTGTCATTGCCTCATTTATTATTGGGATTGCGTTATTTTTTGAAGTAGGACTGGTTCTATTAATTCCGATTGTCTTTGCGATTTCAAGAGAATTGAAGATTTCTATTTTATTTCTCGGAATCCCGATGGTCGCGGCACTATCCGTTACACACGGTTTCCTGCCGCCGCACCCGGGACCTACGGCGATCGCCGGTGAGTATGGCGCTAATATTGGAGAAGTGCTGCTGTACGGCTTTATCGTTGCTGTTCCGACAGTGCTCATCGCAGGGCCGTTATTTACAAAGTTCGCGAAAAAAATCGTTCCTGCATCATTTGCGAAAAACGGCAATATTGCATCACTCGGCACACAAAAAACGTTTAACCTTGAAGAAACACCCGGCTTTGGAATCAGTGTCTTTACTGCAATGCTCCCGATTATCATCATGTCGGTCGCAACCATTATCGACCTGCTTCAAGAAACAATCGGGTTTGCAGATAACGGAGTTTTAGCTTTTATCAGATTGATTGGAAACGCATCGACTGCTATGATTATTTCGTTATTGGTCGCAGTCTATACAATGGGCATCAAGCGCAACATTCCAGTTAAAACCGTGATGGATTCTTGTTCAACTGCCATTTCACAAATTGGCATGATGCTTTTGATCATCGGAGGAGGCGGCGCCTTCAAACAAGTGCTGATCAACGGCGGTGTCGGCGATTACGTAGCAGACTTATTCAAAGGAACGGCATTATCGCCAATCATTCTGGCATGGCTCATCGCGGCGATCCTGCGCATTTCTCTAGGATCAGCGACTGTTGCCGCACTAAGCACAACAGGTCTGGTCATCCCGTTATTGGGCCATTCTGATGTTAACCTAGCGTTAGTCGTGCTCGCAACAGGTGCCGGAAGTGTCATCGCTTCACACGTCAATGATGCCGGCTTCTGGATGTTCAAGGAATACTTCGGATTAAGCATGAAAGAAACATTCGCCACATGGACATTGCTGGAAACCATTATTTCCGTTGCTGGACTGGGATTCATTTTATTGTTAAGTTTAGTTGTATGAAATTAAGAAGGAGCTGTAACACATGTTCAATTCGATTGGTGTCATAGGCTTAGGCGTAATGGGAAGCAACATCGCCTTAAACATGGCAAATAAAGGCGAAAACGTCGCTGTCTATAATTACACCAGAGATTTAACGGACCAGCTTATCCAAAAGCTGGATGGACAATCTCTCAGCCCGTATTACGAGCTTGAGGACTTTGTTCAATCGTTAGAAAAACCAAGAAAAATCTTTTTGATGGTCACAGCGGGAAAACCCGTAGATTCCGTCATCCAATCATTAAAGCCTTTGCTTGAAGAAGGCGACGTCATCATGGACGGAGGAAACTCCCACTATGAAGACACAGAAAGAAGATATGACGAGCTGAAGGAAAAAGGGATCGGCTACCTGGGAATCGGCATTTCCGGCGGTGAAGTCGGTGCGTTAACAGGGCCTTCCATCATGCCGGGCGGAGATCGCGACGTCTATGAGAAAGCCGCTCCTATCCTGACGAAAATCGCAGCCCAAGTCGGAGATGACCCTTGCTGTGTCTATATCGGACCAAAAGGGGCAGGGCACTTTACAAAAATGGTGCACAACGGCATTGAATATGCCGACATGCAGCTGATTGCAGAAGCTTATACGTTTCTAAGAGAAACGCTTCGTCTGCCGCTAGATGAAATTGCATCTATTTTTGAAACATGGAATCAAGGTGAGCTGAAAAGCTATTTAATAGAGATTACAGCTGAGATTTTACGCAAAAAAGACGAAAAAACAGGACAGCCTCTGATCGATGTCATCCTTGATAAAACCGGCCAAAAAGGCACCGGAAAATGGACGAGCATGCAGGCGATTGATAACGGCATCCCGTCCACGATCATCACAGAGTCCTTGTTCGCCCGCTACTTGTCATCTTTAAAAGAAGAACGGATGGCAGCTCAAGATGTATTAGCAGGCCCGGAAGCCGAAGAAAAACACTTGGATAAAGACACTTGGATTGAATACGTCAGACAGGCTCTTTACATGGGGAAAGTATGCGCCTATGCACAAGGCTTTGCCCAATATAAGATGTCATCTGAGCTTTACGGCTGGAATCTGCCGCTCAAAGACATCGCCTTGATTTTCCGAGGCGGCTGCATCATCCGCGCTGATTTCCTAAACGTGATCAGCGAAGCATTCAGTGAGCAGCCAAATCTGGCTAACCTGCTGATCGCGCCTTATTTCACAGATAAGCTCCATGCCTATCAAACAGGCCTGCGAAAAGTCGTTTGCGAGGGCATCAGCACCGGAATCTCTTTCCCATGCTTAACTACCGCGCTCTCTTATTACGACGGCTACCGCACAGGGCGTTCCAATGCGAACCTCTTGCAGGCGCAGCGCGATTACTTTGGCGCTCACACGTACGAACGGACTGATATGGACGGCGTTTTCCATACGAATTGGTCTGAATAACCTGTCATCAAAAACACGGTCAGTTTTCAACTGAACCGTGTTTTTTTCTTCTATCCCAAACAACAGAAGACATAAGTTATGTTTTAAATATCATAAACAGTGATACAATAATAGCTAGAAACAATCCCCAAGATCATCATGTGACAGCAGCTTGCTGTTCCGTTCTATTCTGCTTTTGGCCATTGTCCTTTGCCCTTGACCATGATGTCATAAAATGTTCAAATGCCAAAACGGCCTGTCATTCTGATTTACAAAAGTCCCTGAAAACCTTGTCTAATTGAGAATCAGCCTCTCATTTGTTATAAAAGAAATGCATAAATCCTACCTGTCACACCTTTAGTAAGATGAAAAAAAGTAGGTTATGGCTTGACAAAAAATATATATTAATTAATAATTCATATATAATTAGAATTATTATTGAAAGCGATTATGCTTTCTAATACATTTTTAGGAGGAATATACATTATGTCTTTAATCGGTAAAGAAGTACTTCCATTCGAAGCAAAAGCATTCAAAAACGGTGAATTCATCGATGTAACAAACGAAGATTTGAAAGGCCAATGGAGCGTATTCTGCTTCTACCCAGCAGATTTCTCTTTCGTATGCCCAACTGAGCTTGAAGATCTTCAAGAACAATATGCTGCTCTTAAAGAATTAGGTGTTGAAGTCTACTCTGTTTCTACAGATACTCACTTCGTACACAAAGGCTGGCATGACAGCTCTGAAAAAATCAGCAAAATCACTTACGCAATGATCGGCGACCCATCTCAAACGATCTCTCGCAACTTCGATGTTCTTGACGAAGAAACTGGCCTTGCTGACCGCGGAACATTCATCATCGATCCAGACGGCGTTATCCAAACTGTTGAAATCAATGCAGGCGGTATCGGCCGTGACGCAAGCAACCTTGTAAACAAAGTAAAAGCAGCTCAATACGTTCGTCAAAACCCAGGTGAAGTTTGCCCGGCTAAATGGGAAGAAGGCGGCGAAACTCTTACACCTAGCCTTGATCTAGTAGGTAAAATCTAAGGAGTGCATTCAATTGGTACTTGATGCAAACATCAAAGCACAATTAAATCAATATATGCAGCTAATTGAGAATGACATTGTTCTCAAAGTTAGCGCAGGCGAAGATGACACTTCTAAGGACATGCTGGCTCTCGTTGATGAGCTGGCTTCCATGTCATCGAAAATTTCAGTTGAAAAAGCTGAATTAAACAGAACGCCAAGCTTCAGTGTCAATCGTGTCGGAGAAGACACTGGCGTGACTTTCGCCGGTATCCCTCTGGGCCACGAATTCACATCATTAGTGTTGGCGCTGCTCCAAGTGAGCGGCAGACCGCCTAAGGTGGACCAAAAAGTCATTGATCAGGTGAAGAAGATCAGCGGTGAATACCACTTCGAATCTTATATCAGCCTGACATGCCACAACTGTCCTGATGTTGTACAAGCTTTAAACATGATGAGCGTGCTGAACCCGAACATTACGCACACGATGATTGACGGTGCAGCATACAAGGCAGAAGTTGAAAGCAAAAACATCATGGCAGTGCCGACCGTTTACCTGAATGGCGAATCCTTCGGAAGCGGCCGTATGACGCTTGAAGAAATCCTTGCGAAAATGGGCAGCGGCGCAGATGCATCTGAGTTTGCTGACAAAGAGCCGTTTGACGTTCTTGTTGTTGGAGGCGGACCTGCTGGTGCAAGTGCAGCGATCTACACTGCACGTAAAGGCATCCGCACTGGGGTTGTCGCTGAACGCTTCGGCGGACAGGTTCTCGACACCATGAGCATCGAAAACTTCATCAGCGTCAAAGCGACGGAAGGACCGAAGCTTGCGGCAAGTCTTGAAGAGCATGTGAAGGAATATGATATTGATGTCATGAACCTTCAGCGTGCGAAACGCCTTGAGAAGAAAGATCTGTTCGAACTTGAACTCGAAAACGGCGCTGTTCTGAAAAGTAAAACAGTGATCCTTTCAACAGGTGCACGCTGGCGCAATGTCAACGTACCAGGTGAACAAGAGTTCAAAAACAAAGGTGTCGCATACTGCCCGCACTGTGATGGGCCATTGTTTGAAGGCAAAGACGTAGCGGTAATCGGCGGCGGAAACTCTGGTATTGAAGCAGCGATTGACCTTGCAGGTATTGTCAATCATGTTACTGTGCTAGAGTTCGCACCGGAACTGAAAGCAGACGAAGTCCTGCAAAAACGTCTCTACAGCCTGCCTAACGTTACTGTTGTAAAAAACGCACAAACAAAAGAAATCACAGGTGATCAGAGTGTTAACGGCATCACATATGTAGACCGCGAAACAGGCGAAGAAAAACACGTTGAACTTCAAGGTGTATTCGTCCAAATCGGTCTCGTGCCAAACACAGAATGGTTAGAAGGAACGGTTGAACGCAACCGCATGGGCGAAATTATTGTCGACAAACACGGCGCAACAAGCGTACCAGGCTTATTTGCTGCCGGCGACTGCACAGACAGTGCGTACAACCAAATTATTATTTCTATGGGATCAGGTGCAACTGCCGCCCTCGGCGCGTTTGATTACCTAATCCGTAACTAATATAAGAAAGCCGCTATATTGCCAGATTGGCAGGATAGCGGCTTTCTTTTTTATTCCAATAATATTGCAAGTTTTATACAACTGTAATATAGTTGTAATGTTAGTGAATGGTCACTTCACACTCAGCATATTTGCTGTTTTTAAAGCGATACGCACTGATTTTCTATTTAACGTGCCCTGATACTTTTTGACCTTTTTTTTCAGATCTTTAATGGTTTTTTCCTTTTTGGCATTTTCTAATGCCATCAGCGCTTCCCAGCGTTTCGCTGTTTCTGTGGAACTGCAGCCGCTAACTGTAGTCACAGGCGGAAGAAGCTTCGTGTTAGATAGTTTTTCGTCAAAAGGAACGGTATCAGGAATCGCTTTCTCTTTATAAATATGGTCTAATTCATTTTGATTCAAGAAGCTGATGAAATGGTCAAAGTTTTGCGCTTGCCGTTTCTCAGGCTGATGAAAATCAAGTGTTTCAATTAATTCTGACAGTTTTGTCTGATCGGTTATCTCATTTGCCATGACATGCGTTAATTGATGGTACTCAGCTAATTCACGCATTCTGGCATCTTTCGGAAGCAACAGGCTCGGTGTACCGGCAATCGTCGCTGCGATATTTCCATGCAGCCTTGCGCCAAAGCTCAAATCAGCTTTTCTCAGGAAATCCAGCCAAGTCGGCACATTTAAAAAGAATCGGACTCTATCATTCTGATAAGCCGGGTCTTCCATGCTGACCGGATAATTATCAGCAGGCTTCGCTAGCGCAGGCGCACCCGCATACGTCAGAATCATTTCTTTTCGCCATTGCGGGATAAAGTAATGATTCGGGAACTCTTTCATGCTTCTCGTAATAAAGTCCAGCACATGCTTTGGAGACAGCCTTGATGAGTTAACCGTCACCATAGATTCTGTTGTGATATTAGTTTCTCTTATCTTCAGTTCTCTGCCAAACGCATACATAGAAGGACACCCAATCACCGTATGGTCAATGCCTTCACGGAAGCCTAATCTGGAAAGGTATTTCGCTGTAATTTCACCCCGGACACCGATCATATTTGATCTCTCCAGCACAGCACTTACAAACGCTTTTACATCCTCATCAAAAGGAAAACCTTCATTTAATTTTGGTTCAAACGGAGCCCGCAAACCAACACCAATCACAACAACCGGAATGGTTAGTTTCTTAATTAATTGGGTATATTTCCGTAAAGAAGGCACGAAATCCTCGCGGAATGCATCTGCCAGCGGAATAATATACATATCATAATTTTTATTAATTTGTTCAGCATCCGCTGGATTAATCCGATAATAATCAGGAGTAATCGTCGTTCCTTCTGTCATCAGCGTGCGAAACACACTGTAGGCATATACTAGGTTTCCTACGTTGCCGCCAATGGAGTTGCGAACAATCATTTCAGCTGCATTAAATGTATCAAATGGTGATATGCCAGCTCTTATTAAAATGTTTTTCAATGTGATGTTGCCCCTTCCTCGCCAAATTTTTTTCAGGAGATTTGCTTAGGGAACTCTATCATGATCTTAAAACTTCAGCCGGACACCCGCTTTCATCCCTTTTTACTCACAAACTCTCTCCCTTTCTTCCATTCTAATATTAAATTATACAAAAAAGGATCTTACAGGTGAAATCATAACATAGCAATCAGCGCTAGTAATCTATTCCCATTATTGGATATCGGGTCTGGTCATGCCAAAAACCCGAACCAGGCACTCCGGTAAAAGTGCTCGATTCGGGCCAGCTTCTTATAGTTCCTCGCCATTTGTTTGAATGACATTTTTGTACCACTCAAAGGAATCTTTCTTATACCGCTTCATGGATCCGTTTCCTTCATTGTCACGATCAACATAGATCATGCCGTAGCGTTTTTTCATTTCGCCAGTTGTGAAGGAGACAATATCAATAATGCCCCACGGCGTGTAGCCGATTAAATCAACACCGTCGTAAGTGACCGCTTTTTCCAATGCTTCAATATGCGATTTTAAATATTGAATGCGTTCCGGATCATGAACTTTGCCGTCCTCCCCCAGCGTATCCACTGCGCCAAAGCCATTTTCAACGATGAATAACGGGATTTGGTATCGGTCATAAAAACGATTTAACGTATATCTCAGCCCGGTTGGATCAATCGCCCATCCCCAGTCACTCGAAGTGATGTACGGATTTTCGACACCATTCGGCAAGCCGCCATTTACAATATCGCCAGTGTTATCATTTTTCACATCGCTTTTAACAGTTGTTGACATGTAATAGCTGAAGCCTAAGTAATCGACGGTTCCGTTTCTCAAAATCTCATCATCGCCGTCTTCGAATGTGATGTTGTAGCCTTCGCGTTCAAATTCCTTCAACGCGTAGCTTGGATAATAACCGCGAACCTGTACATCAGGGAAGAAATAGCGCTGCCTCATTTCTTCTTCAGCCAGCATCACATCTTCAGGATTGGAGGAGAAAGGATAAATCGGCACGTGTGATACCATGGCCCCGATCTGGAACTCTGGATTGATGTCTTTTCCTTTTGCCACAGCTAATGCGCTCGCCACTAATTCATGGTGCGCCGTTTGATACATGACTTCCTTGGCGTTTTCGTTTTCGTCAACCACAACACCTGAATTCGTCCATAGGAACAACGGATTGTTCACATCCATTTGGTTGTTAATCTCGTTAAATGTCATCCAGTACTTCACTTTATCTTTGTAACGGGTAAAGCAAGCCTCTGCGAAGTTGACGAAGAAGTCCACGACTTTCCGGTTTCTAAAGCCGCCATATTCTCTTGCCAGGTGCAGCGGCATTTCAAAGTGAGACAGGGTAATGACCGGCTCGATCCCATGCTTCAGCAATTCATCAAACACATCATCATAAAACTGCAAACCAGCTTCGTTCGGTTCAGCCTCATCGCCTTTCGGAAAAATCCGGCTCCAGCCGATGGACGTCCGCAGACATTTTAATCCCATTTCCGCAAACAAAGCGATATCTTCCTTGTATCTGTGATAGAAATCAATGGCTTCATGGTTTGGATAAAATTCGTTTTCTTCAATCGTGTCCGTGATTTTTCTCGGCACGCCGTGCGCACCCGCTGTCATCACATCGACGACACTCGGCCCTTTACCGCCTTGATTCCATCCGCCTTCAAATTGGTGGGCAGCTAAAGCACCGCCCCATAAAAAATCCTTTGGCATGTTTCCCATGTTTAATTCCTCCTCAGCTTACGACTGTAAATATTTTTTGATGTAATGCACTTTCCTCAATCTCTTCAATGAAAGCTTATCAAACTCAACAAGCACTTCGCCTTTTTTCGGTATCGCCTTCTTTTACCTTCAAGGAAAAAGACGTGCCGTCTAATGTCACTCTATCCAGTCCGATGTGCGCAAGCAATTCGACGCCGGACGCTGAACGCAGGCTTTGTAGGCGCCACCATGACAACCGTAATGACGCCGGGATGGTAGCATCGATTTCACGATATCCTTCGCTTTAGGGGTAGACCGCTTCAGCACCAATCGAAGTCTGGTAGCGCAGCGAGAAGCCCCAATCACATTCTCTTCCCCGCCTACGGCCTCTAAAATGTCTTTTGCTAGTCTCGTATAATCTCTCACTTTCCCCGACATTTTCACCCACCCCTTTGTTTTGGTTACGCTTTCATTATAATTGTACCGGTATAATTTATCAATGCCGAAACAAAATATTAACGCACTAACTATCATTGTAAGCGGTTTATGCTATAATTTTGACAAGTGAAACTAAACGAATAAATGAGGAATGCGTATGTTAAAATACCAGCAAATCGCAACGGAAATTGAAACATATATAGAAGAACACCAGCTTCAGCAGGGAGACAAACTGCCAGTCCTAGAAACCCTCATGGCCCAGTTTGAAGTCAGCAAAAGCACCATCACAAAGTCCCTCGAGCTATTAGAGCAAAAAGGCGCGATCTTTCAGGTCAGAGGAAGCGGCATTTTCGTCAGAAAACATAAACGAAAAGGCTATATCAGCCTTCTGTCGAATCAGGGATTTAAAAAAGATCTCGAGGATTTCAACGTCACCTCAAAAGTCATCGAACTGGACGTGAGAAAGCCAACACCGGAAGCGGCGGAAAACCTGAACATCGGAATGGACGAGGACATCTACTATGTCAAAAGGGTCCGCTACATCAACGGCCAGACCCTTTGCTACGAAGAATCCTATTACACCAAATCCATCGTGACGTATTTAAACAACGAAATCGTCTCCCACTCCATCTTCCATTACATCCGGGAAGGACTGGGGTTGAAGATTGGTTTTTCTGATTTGTTTCTGCACGTGGGCCAGCTTAATGAGGAAGAAGCGGAATATTTGGGATTAGAGGCTGGACTGCCGAAGCTGTATATAGAAAGTATTTTTCACCTGACAAATGGGCAGCCGTTTGATTACTCGAAGATTTCGTATAATTATGAGCAGTCGCAGTTTGTGGTACAGGCTAATAGTTTTTTATTATAGGGCTCTTCACTACGGTAGGTGGTCGACATGTACAAAATTATCATTCCTGCCATACTAGCCATCTTTGCGCTCTGGATACTCTTACAGATTTCACTAGAGATGAGCATCGTTAAGAATCCAATGAACTACTTTATCGTATTCATTATCTTTTTCCTCTTTGTAAAGATGGTGAAAGAAAAACAATAATAGTTTGCTTTGAACAGGAAACCAGATTTAACATCTGGTTTTTTTGTGTTTCACTTTATTCACTCGTTTCAATTGTCTATAAAAGCAGTTATGCGGTACTATCATATAAAGGTCCAATGATGAAAAACAATGACATACTTTTAAATTCACCTTATCATGCACATGCTCATAAAGAGGGGTTTATTCTAAAAAGGGGATGGACGGTTTTGGAAAGCAAGTACCTAGATCTACTCGCACAAAAATACGATTGTGAAGAAAAAGTGGTAACAGAAATCATTAATTTGAAAGCGATATTGAACCTGCCAAAGGGCACTGAGCATTTTGTCAGTGATTTGCACGGGGAGTATCAGGCATTCCAGCACGTGCTGCGTAATGGTTCAGGACGAGTCAAAGAGAAGATACGCGACATCTTCAGCGGTGTCATTTACGATAGAGAAATTGATGAATTAGCAGCATTGGTTTATTATCCGGAAGACAAACTGAAGTTAATCAAACATGACTTTGATGCGAAAGAAGCGTTAAACGAGTGGTATAAAGAAACGATTCATCGAATGATTAAGCTCGTTTCATATTGCTCCTCCAAGTATACCCGCTCCAAACTGCGCAAAGCACTGCCTGCCCAGTTTGCTTATATTACGGAGGAGCTGTTATACAAAACAGAACAAGCTGGCAACAAGGAGCAATATTACTCCGAAATCATTGATCAGATTATTGAACTTGGCCAAGCCGATAAGCTGATCACCGGCCTTGCTTACAGCGTTCAGCGATTGGTGGTCGACCATCTGCATGTGGTCGGCGATATTTACGACCGCGGACCGCAGCCGGATAGGATTATGGAAGAACTGATCAACTATCATTCTGTCGATATTCAGTGGGGAAATCACGATGTCCTTTGGATCGGCGCCTATGCCGGTTCCAAAGTGTGCTTGGCCAATATTATCCGCATCTGTGCCCGCTACGACAACCTGGATATTATTGAAGACGTGTACGGCATCAACCTGAGACCGCTGCTAAACCTGGCCGAAAAATATTATGACGATAATCCAGCGTTCCGTCCAAAAGCAGACGACAACAGACCAGAGGATGAGATTAAGCAAATCACCAAAATCCATCAAGCGATTGCGATGATCCAATTCAAGCTTGAGAGCCCGATTATCAAGAGACGGCCGAACTTTAATATGGAAGAGCGGCTGTTATTAGAGAAAATAGATTATGACAAAAACGAAATCACGCTAAACGGAAAAACATATCAACTGGAAAACACCTGCTTTGCGACGATTAATCCCGAACAGCCTGATCAGCTATTAGAAGAAGAAGCAGAAGTCATAGACAAGCTGCTATTCTCTGTACAGCATTCCGAAAAGCTGGGCCGCCATATGAATTTCATGATGAAAAAAGGCAGCCTTTATTTAAAATATAACGGCAACCTGTTAATTCACGGCTGTATTCCTGTCGATGAAAACGGCAATATGGAAACGATGATGATTAAGGATAAATCATATGCGGGCCGTGAGCTGCTTGATGTATTTGAACGATTCTTACGGGAAGCGTTTGCCCACCCGGAAGAAACCGATGATCTGGCGACAGATATGGCCTGGTATTTATGGACAGGCGAGTATTCCTCCCTCTTCGGAAAACGTGCCATGACGACATTTGAGCGGTATTTCATTAAAGAAAAGGAAACACATAAAGAAAAGAAAAACCCGTATTATTATTTACGCGAAGACGAGGCAACCTGCCGAAACATCCTAGCAGAATTCGGCCTCAATCCAGATCATGGCCATATCATCAACGGCCATACACCTGTAAAAGAAATCGAAGGAGAAGACCCAATCAAAGCAAACGGAAAAATGATCGTCATCGACGGCGGCTTCTCCAAAGCCTACCAATCCACAACAGGCATCGCCGGCTACACGCTGCTATACAACTCCTACGGCATGCAGCTCGTCGCCCATAAACACTTCAACTCCAAGGCAGAAGTCCTAAGCACCGGAACCGACGTCTTAACGGTGAAGCGATTAGTGGACAAAGAGCTCGAGCGGAAGAAAGTGAAGGAAACGAATGTTGGTGAGGAGCTGTTGCAGGAAGTGGCTATTTTGGAGAGTTTGCGGGAGTATCGGTATATGAAGTGAGGGGTGTGGGGTTCAGAGATGACTTTCTCTGGGCTCTTTTTTGCGGTTTTTCAATATCTCATTCAACTAAGTCTGGTTGTCCGCTCATTCAACAATAAGAAAATATTTCAAATGCTCAAATGAACTTTTGAAATATTTCGATAAGTTGATTTTTCGTATTCATTTTCTTTCCCCTTATCTAAGATAAAGTGATAAAAAATAGTTTACTTTAAAACAATAGCTTTATGACCAACCGTATATTCCCAAAAATTCTAGTACAACAAATCCATGGTAACGTATTTGAACACGAAATCGTTTCCCACTCAACTTCCATTATATCTGGGGAGGATTGAAAGTGAAATTGATTTTTCTGATTTGGTTCCGCATTTTGTACTCGCATTCACTCAATTATAAGTCAAAAAAACAGAGTGTCATGCAAATGACAATTATTGGTGCCAGAATAAGAAATGCTAATTTATAAGACCCTCACGTAAGCCATTAGATCTACAGACCTCATCTAAACCAATAACCAAATAAGTGTATCAAGTGAGGTAAATGAATAAGGTAGATCCCATAGAAAACGAGGAGCGTACCAATTGATACGCTCTTTTTTTTACTCTTCTTAGATCTTAGCCATGAAATAGTCCTTTAGGGAGATTAAAGAATCTTTTTCATATTCGTCAGTAACTTTTTGCAAGTGTTTTTCAATACTTAGAACCTTTTTTTTATAGAAGTCTTGTCCTAGATCTTCTTGAGAAAGCCAGTACTGGTTTAACTCCTTTAATTCAAACAAAAATTTAGTTAAACCATAAACACTGCGGTAAGCTACATATTTTTCAGCTTTCAAGCAATCTGGTACAACTAAAGTAATATTGTGTGAAGACAAACTTTCAACAGTATTACTTGATATCTCTTTATCCAATGTGAGTAAAAACATCTCTTGAGCGCCTGTACGTTTCATTTCTTCAGGTACTTCCTGCCATCTTTCCCTTAGGGTTGTTTTCATTGACACTAACGCACATTTTCTTCTTTCAGTGTTATACTCAACAACCCCAGGAATTACAAAGTCTACTAGTTTTCCTAATCTTTCAGTGTTAAACAATTTTGAACCAATTACACCTTGGTTATCAAACATTATCCCACAACGTGTCAATATCGTTTCCATGATAAATTCAAACTCATTACCTGCTCTAGACCTTCTTGAATTTGTATGACTCTTTGATAACTCAAATAAATGACTCCCATGATGATCTAAAAAGTTGGCTAGAATGTCTTGGACATCCTCAACTGTTAACACCGCTTCATCACCTTGTTGGGAGAAATACTTCATAATGCTCGGATCTTCTTTAATCAAAGTACCCATCAGCACCTTATCTAGCTCTTTTTCTAGCAACTGGTATTTCTCCCAACATTCTTTTCTCAAATAAAACAAAATTTCATTTGCATTTTCTAAGAAAAAAGAAGAATCCTTTTCATTATACGGTGATTCCTTCATCACTAAATTTAAAAGAACATCAGAACGAGGAATCATGGTGCCCCTGTTCGATTTAATAATATTTTTAAACTCGCTTATATTCATTTGATCATTCCTATCTTAGGTATTTATTCTTATTTTGTTATATTTATGTAACTATTTCAATCTTTTATCAACAAAAATCTAGACTTATACAACTGTTTTATGTATAATTTGTGATAAAAACAGGACAAGATGTCCGAGGAGTGACACTTATTGTATAGTTTAGAAATAAAAAACAAAAGACAAAGACTAGGCTTAACACAAAAGGAGTTTGCTGATGCGCTAGGTTTATCCAAAAACGGTGACCGTACATTAAGAAGATGGGAAAATGGAGAATCCGAACCCTCTATGCTTGAGTTCCAATCAATTTTAAACTTTCCAGAAGAACCACCATTTACGAATCCCAAAAAAGTTAAATTCAAGACAATCGATTTGTTTGCTGGAATAGGCGGTATTAGATTAGCTTTCCAAAAGCAAGGTGGACAAACTGTATTTACTTCTGAATGGGATAAGTTTGCAGCAAAAACTTATAGAGTGAACTATGGCGAAGAACCGCATGGTGACATTACTCAAATTGACGAAAAGGAAATACCTGTACATCATATACTATTAGCGGGTTTCCCTTGCCAACCATTTTCTCAAGCAGGTTTAAAAAAGGGATTTGAAGATACTCGTGGAACTCTATTCTTTGATATAGCAAGGATCATTAAAGAAAAAAGACCTCAAGCTTTTCTTCTTGAAAATGTGAAACAGTTAAAAGGACATAATAAAGGACAAACTTTGCAAGCAATTTTAAGAATCTTAGATGAACTCAATTACACTGTTTACTACCGTGTTTTAAGAGCAGCGGATTTTGGTGTACCACAAAATAGAGAACGAATTTACATTGTAGGATTTAACAACGACCATAAAGGTGCTGAGGTTCCATTTGAATTCCCTACACCAACATTAGAGCCAACCCGTGTAGGTGATATCCTAGAAAGAGAAGTAGATGAAAAGTACACCATTTCAGATAAATTATATGAGGGTCATCTGCGACGAAAGAAAGAGCACCAAGAAAAAGGTAACGGATTTGGTTTTTCCTTGTTTAATGAAGATAGTCCTTATACAAATACAATAAGTGCTAGATATTACAAGGACGGCAGTGAAATCCTAATTGACCAAGGTGCGAATAAAAACCCACGTAAATTAACACCTAGAGAATGTGCAAGATTACAAGGTTTTCCCGAAGAGTTTATTATACCAGTATCTGATACTCAAGCATACAAACAATTTGGTAACTCTGTTGCAGTTCCAGTTGTTGAAGCCATCGCCAAACAAATGGTTAGCTCCATTGAACAAGTAGGGGGCTTTGTTGAATTAAAAGAAGATTTTTCAAATGAAAAAGACAAACAACTAGAGTTCTTCCTTGTTTAAATAATTTCATTGTTTCATGATTATAGTGAGAGAAGCACTTCCTATCAAGTAGAAAACAAGACATTAAACTTTTAAATTTATAACAAAAAATATACTTGAATGATTTTAAGAGTCATTGTAGTGGAATTTACTATAGAAGAAAAAAAGAGGGGCTTTATATAATCAGATTCATTAAAGAGTATTTAAATACAATTAAAAGCTCGTGATACTATAAAGGATTAGTTTAATAAAGCTTTAGATCAAGCACTCTCAGCGTGTTAAAGTTAAGTAATGAATGTGGTAGGATAGAACCAACGTATTCAGAAAGGCTCACAGAAAAATTACCAATTTGATAATGATTATAAACAATAATAGTGGATGTGTTGGAGTGGAAAAGAAAGTTTGAATAAGTGATAAACATAGGGCTTCCATTTGGGAGCTCTTTATTTTTGTTGCTTCGCTTTTTCAACAAATTCAATAATACCATCGATGACCTTTTCAAAATCCTCGTTAACTTGATGTTCCCAAATTCGCAAAATTTTCCACCCTTGTTCATAATAATAGTTATTCACTGTATAATCCCGTTTAACATTTTTGTATAGTTTAGTCTGCCAGAATTCAACATTACTTTTTGGGAGGTGACCATGCACTGGGCAGTTATGCCAGAAGCATGAATCAAGAAAGATTACGACTTTGTACTTTTTAATTGCAATATCCGGTTTACCAAATAAGTCTTTAACGTTTCTTCTGAATCGAAGCCCTCGTTGCCATAATTCTTTACATATTAATTCTTCAAGCTTACTTGTTGAACGTATTGACTTCATTATTTTACTGCGTACTTTTGGAGGAAATTTATCTGCCACAGAGAGACCCTCCCTGATTATAAATATTGTTATTCCCTGTATAGCCTTTTTTCAAAAATTCGAAACGATATGCATACTATAAACCTGCGGAAAGGAATATACGTTTCGTTTGGGCAATAAATTTTAAGGTGAAATGCCGTATTTAATATGGTAGGAAAAGATAATCTCAAATCAATCAATTGAAAAAGGATTTCCAAATTAAAAGTCTCTTTTTGAAGTTAAATTTCATAAATTATACTGCTTTTTGTAGTAAAATACTTAATGTACCCTTTCTTTACTTGTGATCCTCCTTAAGCTTCTGTTAATTCTCTTTTTAGTCTCAAATAAAGTGTTGATAATGTTCTTGTTTCGAACCTAAATAAAGTGACCTCCAGTAAATTCACCATACGGTCAATATCAACATGATAGTAGACTTGAATAAACAGCTATGGCGAATTTAAATTTTCACTCTTAGTAACTGGGTTATAGTTTAATTATCTCTTCTTGACATAGCCAAATTAAAGGGTATTCTTACATTATTATCTATTGTTAATCTTATTAACCTGCAAGTTCTGCTGTTCTAAAATCACTAATAGATTCTCTTTACTAAAACCTCTTTTACTTATGTAAGGCTCAGCGTGGTCTAAACTTATTAGGAATAAATCTATCTACATATAGTCAAATCAATACTGCTTTTGGATCAAAGCAAAAAGTTTATTTTGAAATATTTTTTTAGAAGCTCCCTCTCTACTTTTAAGAATATGCCAATTTTTGGTCTAAACACTTTAAACTATTATTAATCTTAGATATATAAGTATAGTTTACTTCCTTTTTATAGTTAAATACTTAAGTATTTAGAAATATAAAATTTTTCTATTATTTTATTTAGGCAGCTTGGTTTCAAAATTCTATGTTTTTAACAATTAACCCCTGAAACACTTATGAACTTATAAAGAAATACATGTTAAACAATTAATTAACCATCTATTAAATCTTGATTTTCGCAAACGGATTTTTTTAGCATCTCGTATTTTATCTCTTCAACTAAATCAAGTATCTTATTTATTATGGGTTTGATTTGATCAAACATTTTTAGTATTTCCTTACCATTAAGGTAACTAAATTTGCAACTTTTTTCTTCATATAGCTTACCTAGGGACATATTCCATAGCCAAGTCAGTATCCCCATTATCCACTTCATAAAATCTATCAAAGACATTTCCAAGAAAATAAATATTCAGCAAAGGAATCTAACTGTGATATAAAGGAGTTTAATTGATTTTAGTTCTACTTTCAAAACCTCAGCCTCTGTGTTATCAAATACTTGATCATATTCATCACTAATATTATCGATAATGTCGAATAAGCTCCCATCTACTCTTTAAACTTAGCCCATTCTTCCTGTGGAAAAATAGCCTGTTCAATATTAAATAATTCAACTTCAGGGAGTATAGGGTGGTTCTCCAATAAAAGTAAAGAGATTATATCGTAGGATTTCTAATATATCCCCCATAACACTCGTATTTCTTCCATCTTTAGAATATAATCTGATGTAGCATATCTAATAGATTTAGATTTTATAGTTTCAAAAATATTATTATTTATTCTTGTTACATGATCATTATCCTGCGATCCTATATATGCCCTTATTATTTGTCATTACTAACTTGACGTGATTAGAAAAATTAAAGTAAATATTTAAGGCATTGAATTTTTGTCTTTCGAGAGTATTCAAATACCAGTTTATTTGTTTATATGCATCAGGGCTACCAAAAGAATTCTTTGGGATATTTAAAACTATATTCACTGGAATGTCATAGGGTATTTCCTTTATAAAACTTAATAGCTCTCCGTGGGTTGTAATGTTATAAGTAACAATATTTATGAAATTGGCATTCTTAAAATCATCAATTACAGTTTGAAAACCGTACTCGTCAACTGACAAAACGACATCCGCTGATATAGAATTTAATATATAATTAGCCATACCTTGCTCCTTCAGAATTTTAATAAACTATGAGGAAAATGGTGCTCTTAAAATTTTTCATATCAGATCTATATTCTGCTTCCATTTCTGCTAACAATTCTTTTTGAGCAGATATCATTATCCATATACCTCTTAAAAAATATGTAATTTAATCGAAAAAGTTAGATACATTCTCTATATCAAGTTTTTTTGAAGTTTTAAAATGTAAATTCAGAACTAATCTGTTGATACCTAAATTTGTCTGAATTTCCACCAATGTTATGAAGTTGATTAGTATAGTTTCTACATTAAGGTTAAAGGGTATCCTCTTCTGGAGCCTAAGCATGTTTTCTAATGTCAGATTTTATTAAGTTCCATAAAGCTAAAATACTATGTTTCTTAGCATTTAATATGCCTACAGCCTCTTGAAAGCTATATGAGCATTCATTTAGATAACCCCGTCTATAATGGAAAGATTAGTTGGTTAAAATTTAAAAACAGGGATAAGAAGCATAAATAGGTAGTCTATTGAGTGCTTTCCCCAAAAATTCTAATAAGTTATTTGGTTTGCTCTCTACTAAACACTCGATTGACTCTTACCAAAATTAAAAAGGATCTGAGAGATGTTGATATAAAGTTAAGGGAAGTAGTTGAACTTCAAATACAAAAGTTATTCCTCCTGATTGGTAAACATTCTGTTAGAGAAAACAAAAACACTTACTGCTGCTTTTAGTAAAGCAAATCACCATTAGATTAAAAAATGATAGTGAATGTCAAATCATAAAATTGAACTTAAATTATTGATTCGAGAACATTTACACTTATCCACTTGTTTACATGCTCCTAATAATATCCACCTTATCTTCAGATTTTTTGCCTCTATTTATGATACGGCTCCCCACGATTAATCCGAAAAGCCCGATAAATCTGCTCCACCAGAATAAGCCGCATCAACTGATGAGGGAACGTCATTTTCGAGAACGACAGCTTTTCATCCGCTCGCTTCATCACTGCGTCGCTCAATCCGAGTGATCCGCCGATGACGAAGGTGACTTTGCTTTTTCCATATGTAGCCAGCTTATCTATTGTATCGGCTAGTTCTTCGGATGTTTTCATTTTTCCTTCGATGGCGAGGGCGATGACGTGGGCGTCGGGGCTGATTTTGGATAGGATGCGGTCGCCTTCTTTGTCTTTTATGATTTTCATGTCCTGGTCGCTTAGGTTTTCCGGCGCTTTTTCGTCCGGGAGTTCGATGATGTCGATTTTTGCGTAGGCCGAAAGACGTTTGGTGTATTCTTCAATGCCTTGCTTGAGGTATTTTTCTTTTAGTTTTCCGATTGTCACAATATTGATATTCACAGGTCATCCCCACTTTAAAAACAAGTTATTCATATATGTTGTCCACAATTGTGGATATCTTTTCTGTATTTTGTGTAAGATCATTCGTTCCCCACTATATATACTGCGGGGTCTCCACATAATTCACAGGCTGTGGATAAACTGTTAGTATGTTCGATTTTTCTGATTTCGGGCGGCAGCTCGTGGTCGTCTATGTACATATCCAGCACCGTTTCGATGTGTTCTTCACAGGAATAATACGCTTGTTTCATGTTCAAATCCTCCGATGTTTTCTTCCATTTTTACAAATGTTCTCTTCTCAATATAACCTATTTATTCACATGTTAGTAGTGCTTCGGGCTGAGTTTTATCCACAATTCGACAAACAAGCTGTTGATGACTCTATTTCGCCCGTATGTTAGTTTGGATGTAACCGATGTGTGGGGAGGTTTGCATTTGCGCTTTAGATGGGTTTGGCTTTTTGTGATCATGTTGCTGCTTGTTGGGTGTCAGCCGTCTTATTGGGTGTTGGAGAAGGATCGAATCGGTGAAGGCAGTCCAGACTTAGAAATATACGCTAATTACCTTCAAATACATGATGATGTAAAAGGATATCAAGTCTTCACCATTTTAGAAGGGAGAAAAATGGTTATTGTGTCTCTCGGAAGCAGCGAGAAAGATAAGAAGCTTGAAGTGTCAGACGTCAAATTCTCATCTAAAGAAACGATTGTAACTGTGAAACGAAAACCTGCTCCTACGGCAAATGAGAAAAACCCTTATATTTTGATTGGACTGGACAAAATCGAAGGGGAATTCATTGTACAGGATGAAAAGGGAAACCGCTTTGAAGAAACGGATTATCAGCAATAAAGCCGGCGTTCTGAGAACGTCCGGCTTTTTCTTTTACTTCAATGTCCCATGCGGGTCGATGACGAATTTTTTGGCTGCGCCTTTGTCGAAGTCGCTGTAGCCTTTTGGCGCGTCGTCCAGAGAAATGACGGTGGCGTTGACTGCTTTTGCGATCTGCGCTCTGCCGCTCAGGATCGCTTTCATCAAATTGCGGTTGTATGTCATGGCGGGCGTTTGTCCGGTGACGAAGGTGTGGGCTTTGGCCCAGCCGAGTCCGAAGCGGATTTTTAATGAGCCTGTTTTGGCGTCCGCATCCTTTGCGCCGGGATCTTCGGTCACGTATAAGCCTGGAATGCCAAGGCTGCCTCCGACCTGGGTGACGTCCATGATCGAGTTCAGCACGGCGGCAGGCGCTTCTCCTTGATTGCCGTGCCCAGACGCTTCAAAGCCGACACAGTCCACTGCGGCATCAACTGTCGGTTCACCTAGTATTTGTTCAATTTGCTCGCCGAGGCGGTCGTGTTTTTGTACGTTGACCGTTTCACAGCCGAAGCTTCTCGCCTGTGCCAGTCTGTCTTCATTCAGATCGCCGACAATCACGGTGGAGGCGCCTAGGAGCTGAGCGGAATGTGCAGCTGCCAAGCCAACAGGCCCCGCTCCCGCGATATAAACGGTTGAACCTGTTTGCACGCCCGCTGTGTAAGCTCCGTGGAAGCCGGTCGGGAAAATGTCGGACAGCATGGTCAAATCGAGAATCTTTTCTAACGCCTGTTCTTTATCAGGGAATACCAAAAGCTGAAAATCAGCGTATGGCACCATGACATATTCAGACTGGCCGCCGACCCAGCCACCCATATCGACGTAGCCGTAAGCAGATCCCGGCCGGTCCGGATTGACATTCAGGCACACATGCGTTTTCTGCGTTTTGCACATCACACAGCGTCCGCAGGCAATATTGAAAGGAACGGATACGATATCTCCTTTTTTGATAAATTCAACATCACGCCCCGTTTCAATGACTTCTCCCGTAATTTCATGCCCGAGCACCAAGCCTTCTGGCGCCGTTGTGCGGCCTCTGACCATATGCTGGTCGCTTCCGCAAATGTTGGTTGTAATGACTTTGAGAATAACCCCATGCTCACATTTTCGATTCACATTCGCCTTCGGGACGCCGGGCCCGTCCCTCAAGATTAACTCCGGATAACCGATATCCTCCACCGCTACAGTCCCTTTGCCTTTGTACACAACCGCTTTGTTTCCTGTCAACGCCATTCCTCCCATTCATGTGTTTGGACTCTCCGTCCTTGAACATGACTTCGGTTCGGCATGACTCTTTCCCTTTCTCACGACTGTTTTTTCTGTATTCTTATAACAACAAATATGCCAAGAAAGCAGCCAATAATGGTTCCGCCGATGTCTAAGAAGTCGACTTTACATCCATTTAACAAGAACACAGTAATGGCCGAAACCAGGCAGATCATAACTGCCAGAAGAATAACCCGTTTGGTTTTCATGTAATTCCTCCTTTAGATTCGTTTCTAAAACATACCCAAAATCTCTGCAAACTTCGGTTCAACAAAAAAAGAGACTTCATACCAGTCTCTTCATAAACAGAGATCACTCAAAAAATTTCCTGAGAAATAATGTGACAATACTGGTTACTAACGCAATCCCCGTATACATAACAACCCAAAACATGAATGAGCTATTGCCCGAAGCTAACGTAAATAACAATATCAAGCTCGCGATAAGGACGATGAGCGGTGCCACCCAAAACCTCTTAAATAAAAAATGACCCGCTATACCAAATACACCTGCGCTGATCGGAAAACCAAAAACGATAAATAAAACGGCGATGGCTCCCATACTAACCTCCTTGCCTTAAAACCTCTTCATCACCTCAACATCATACAGCTTCAAATGACTCTTCGGCGTCACGACATCCTTTACCTTCCCAATCTCTTTTTCTTTCATTTTCTTTCCGGTTTTCAGATTGTACTGTTCAATGTAGGCAGGCTTGTGATACGTGTATGTGAAGAAATAGAGGCTGCTGCCTTTTTGGGTGATTTCTTTGAAATCGGCTTTCATTTTGTCCGGGGAAAGGGTGAAGGCGATGCTTGTTTTTCCTGTCTTGGCATCGATTTTGTGTACCTTTCCGAAGCCGTCAATGAAATACAGGTTCCCGTCATAAGGGAAAAAGCTGTTTTTAAAGCTGAAGGGCATGGAGCTGTATATCGTTTGTTCGTCGTTTTTGTATTCGGCGATATCGTGCAGCTCTACTTTGCCGCTTTTTTTGTTGATCTTGACCATTTGATAGAGATTGTGGGCTTTTTGGCCGCGAACCATAACATAAACAGCTTGGTCGTCCACAGCAAGCTGGGATTCGACTGAGGCTCCTTCCCGGTACTGCCATTCCGTTACTTTGTGATAAGTGAGCTTCTTTTGATCTGCTTGAATCTGAAGGAGCTGATAGCCTTTTCCGTCAGCTGTCGGGACGAGTGCGTAAATGGCGCCATCATGAAAACCGGAGGCTCGGATGTAGTAGGGGATGACGTCTTTTTTCCACTCTCCGTCCATTTGGCGGTACAGCTCTGAGCGGTATCCTTCTTTCTTTTTGTCGTAGCCGGAGTTGTATAAGGTGTAAAAGCCGTCCGTGTTTTGCAGAAAGCCTGCGCTGTCCCCTGTGTGCTGATAGGTTCTTTTATGAGATCTCAGGCCGTCTTTAATCGTATAAATCGTGTTTTTGTCCTCCAGCATCACGCTGTCGCCGTGAACCTTGGCTGATCCCAGCTCAAGGCCCTTCATCTGAAATGAAGACAGCGACCCATCCTGGCTGATAAACAGGGCGTAGCTTTTCCCGCCGCCAAATGCATCTTGATCTGCAGAGGATGAGAAATACAGCAGGACTTCTTTGTCATCCAGGAAATCGGGGTTTCTGAGATCCTGCTGACTCACGGTTTTATGGCTTTTGAGAGGAGAAATGAAGACAAATAGTGCGATTCCTGCGAGAATCAGCATGGCGATGGTAATCATCCACTTTTTCATATCCTTCTCCTTAGTAAATGGTCATGATGGTTGTCGTATACGAAGAACTTGTGATGTCGCGCGGATACACGCCTAAGCCTCCGTTGCTGTCTATATCAATGCCTGCTTTCAGCAAAAAGGCAGACCATAGGAGCTTTGAACAGTTTTTGGCGCCGTCATGGCCGGTATTTCTGTTATTGACGAAGTTAAATGAGTATGGGTCGCCCACTTTTGATACCGCCCAGTCGGCAGCAGCTGTTTTTTGAGATGAGGATACGCTGACGGTTTGCACAATGGAGTTGTCTTCCACGTCTCTGGCATTATAAGCGATCTGCCTGACGCCGTCGCTCGGGACAGATTCAACAATTTTGTCAGCAGCGGAGTACATGCCGACGTGGCCGTGATTGTAGTAGGCTGTGTAGGAGTTCGTGTAATAGATATTGCCTTTCGCGCTTGTCGGGAGTTTTTTCGTGCCGGACGAGCCGCCCATGATAGACATGCCGCTTTCCTTCGCGAGCCGGTCTCCCTCTGCTTTATCAGCCGTGATTTCCTTATAGAACTGTTTTAGGATAACGTCCTGCTTTACGTGCTGCTGTTTGGCAATCTGGCTGGCAGATTTCATGATTTCTTCCGGTGTCGTGCCTGGCTGCAGTGCGGCGATTTCTTCAGCATAATTTGTGGTCTTTACGGCTTTGGCGGGAGTAACAAACAGGCCGCCGCACATTGTAAGCGCTACCAAAAACATCGACACTCGTTTCTTCAACTTCATTACATCTCCTCTTTTCTTGTGAGTGTAGGAAAGGTAATTTCCTCACCCACATTATATTAGGAAAATAAGGAAAGTAACTAGGTTATTTACAGAATTTTTAGAAATTGTTTACAGAAAAAGGCCTTTATCAGGCCCTTTTCGTTAAATCTTCTTGCTCATCACTACGTCTGTTTCTTGAAATCCGGTTTGCTCATATAGCTTTCGCGCCGTCTGATTATGGGCAAAGACATGAAGGGACAGCTTGCGGATTCCCATGCTGCGTGCCGTTTGATCTAATGCCGCCAATGCTTGCTTTGCGTAGCCCTTTCCCCGATACGGTTCATATAACCCAAAATCATAAATAAACGCTTCCTGCTGCGGATGCTCCGGTTCAGCATGTATCCAGAGCCAGCCAACGGTATCCTTTTCATTCAGCTTGAGGCTCCACAAATGGTGATGGGGTGTTTCCAGCCCTCTCGGAAGCAGATCAGTAAACGCCTGCTTAGACAAAAGCTGTGCATCTTCAGGTAGCCATGTTCCCGCTTTTACCTTTTCTTCCGCGTAATGCTTTGTTGTGTATGTGAGATAAGACCGAAATTCTTCTGACTGCATTGGGGTCAGCATGATTGTCATATCATCTCTCCTTCATATATTGACTAGAGGATTTTACATAAAATAGAAAGAGGTGTTACTATCAGAATAAGCAACTGAGATTGATAAGTCACTAGAGAAAGGAGTTTCACATGAATAAGATCGCACCCGCAGAAATCGCTAGCATGCTCAACGATTGGTACCTTGCTATCAAGAAACATGAAGTGGAAGAGTCCTCCCGTTTATTTGAAGAAGTGAAGCCTTTATTGGATGACATGGAAGAGGATCAGGAGGTGCTTGCCTACTTCTCCTTATTGGAACTGCGCCACAAGGTTTTGCTTCACGAGGCGAGAGGACAGGGCTTTCAGCATGAGGAGCCTTCTCATATGAATGCTACGTCTGACATGCTGAAATATTACTTTTTTCTGTTTGAAGGCATGTATGAGGCCTATAAAAATAATTATGACATTGCCATTGGGCTGTATAAAGATGCAGAGCAGTATCTCGACAACATTCCCGATCCGATTGAGAAAGCTGAATTTCACCTGAAGGTCGGAAAGCTCTATTATAAGCTGGGACAAAATATTGTGTCCCTCAATCATACACGGCAAGCGGTCAAAACGTTCAGGGAAGAAACCGATTATAAAAAGAAGCTGGCTTCAGCCCTGATTACCATGTCAGGCAATTTTACAGAGATGAGCCAGTTTGAAGAAGCTGAGGCTTATTTGGACGAAGCAATTCGGATCACGAGTGAATTAGAGGATCATTTTTTTGAAGCCCAGCTTTTGCATAACTTCGGCCTTCTTCATGCGCAAAGCGGCAAATCAGAAGAAGCGGTTTCGAAATTAGAGGAGGCTCTACGGAACGAAGAGTATGCCCGCTCCGCCTATTATTATCATTCTGCCTACCTGCTGATACGAGAGCTGTTTAAGATCAAAAAGAAAGAACAGGCCTTATCTTATTACCAAGAAGTGAAGGAAAAATTGAATACTGAGCCGAATAGAATATGTGAGGCAAAAATAGACATTTTATATGCCATTTATGCAGAAGGGGGTCATGCGGAAACGTTTCACTTATGCAAACAACATATGGATGACTTGTTGTCCAAGAAAGAGTATGACAGTGTAAGAGAACTTTCCATTTTGGCTGGCGAACGGTATAGGGAACTTGAGCTTTACAAAGAAGCTGCCCACTTTTTTTATGAAGCATTACAAATTGAAGAACTGATTAAACGAACGGAGGTTATATAAATGAAAAGATTTCTGATTGGCGCAGGCGTCGCAGCGGTGATTTTATCAGGTTGGTTTATTGCAGACCATCAAACCCATTCACAGGAAATGAAAGTCGCTGAGAAAATGATTGGATAAATGAAAAACCCCCGCGGGTGCGGGGATTCAATTTAACGAAAGAATCCTAAAACGGTTTGTAGTTTTAGGATTCTTTCATCTTTTCAGCGTGATTGAAAACCCTTGAAGTCTAGGAAGAACGAGCATTGGAGCGCAGCGAATGTTTGGAATTCGTGAGCACCGAAGCGCAGGCCTGACAACGAATGCGAGGGTTTGTCGACACGCTGAAACCCCCGCGGGATGCGGGGGTTTTCTTATTACAGCAGCTTCTTCCCTAACAGGGATTCTACGAGCTCTACTGCTGTTTTGCCTGTTTTGTTTTTGTGATCAAGGATCGGGTTAACCTCAACGAATTCGGCTGAGGTAATGATGCCTGCGTCATACAGCATTTCCATAGCCAGATGGCTCTCCCGGTAGCTGATGCCGCCGACGACAGGGGTTCCGACACCCGGTGCGTCGTTCGGATCAAGTCCGTCCAGATCAAGGCTCAGATGGACGCCATCACATGCTGATAAATAATCAAGGGTTTCTTCAATGACCTTTGTCATGCCAAGACGGTCGATTTCGTGCATTGTGTACACCTTCATGCCGCTTTCCTTAATGTACTTGCGCTCCCCTTCATCAAGTGACCGGGCGCCAATGATGACGACGTTTTCCGGTTTGATTTTAGGCGCGTAGCCTTCAAGGTTAACCAGTGACTCGTGGCCAATGCCGAGGCTGACCGCGAGCGGCATGCCGTGAATATTGCCCGATGGTGAAGTTTCAAGTGTATTTAAATCGCCGTGCGCGTCATACCAGATGACGCCGAGATTATCGTAATGCTTAGCTGTGCCTGCAAGCGTGCCGATCGCAATACTGTGGTCACCGCCCAGGACAAGCGGGAATTTTTTCTCTTCAATGACTTTGTTGACCTTTTGCGCGAGTTTTTCATTTCCCGCCAAAACGGAATTCAGGTTTTTCAGTTCCTCGTCATTTTTGATTTTTTCGCGGTTGATCGGAATGTCACCGAGATCTTCAACCGTATACCCCATGTCTGACAGCCGCTCGATCAGATGAGCGTACCGGATGGCACTCGGGCCCATATCTACTCCGCGTCGTGCTTGTCCTAAATCCATTGGCATTCCAATAACCGAAATCGTTTTATCCATCTGTGATTCCACCTCAACATTTAAGATAATGTCCTATGCGGGTTCTAACAAAGATGACTTACGGACAAGGTTTTAAAGCTCTAGCTGACGATTCGCCTGCTGGCGTTTTTTAATGACAACATGATAAATGATGTAGCAAATGACCATAAATGGTACGCCGCAATACAGCGCGATACGCTGCTCCGGATCAAATGCAAGACTGATGAGCACGACCGTATTTAATGTTAGGCCGATCAGCGGAAGCACCGGGTACAGCGGTGTTTTAAATTTCAAATCTTCTATCTTCCCGCCTTCGCGGATATATTTGCGTCTAAACATGATTTGGGAAAGCGAGATCGTAATCCAGCCGACCTGCGCGCTCATACCCGCCAAAGATAACAGTACCATATATACAGTTTCAGCCTGCGCAAACTTTGTCAGAAGTGATAGGCAGGCCACAGCCATCGTTACGATTAACGAGTACATCGGTACACCGCGCTGATTTGTTTTTCCGAGCGCTTTGAAGGCCTGTCCTTCATTCGCCATCGCGTACAGAATACGTGTCGATGCGTATAAACCTGAATTCGCAACAGATAACAGCGCGATTAAAATAACAAAGTTCATGATATCAGCTGCATATGGGATTCCGATTTGCTCAAATACGGCAACAAATGGACTTTCCACGACTCCAGCCTGTTTCCACGGAATCATGCCGGCAATGACAATGATGGAAAGCACAAAGAACACAAGCGTTCTCCATACTGTCTGTTTGATTGACCGTGGAATCGTTTTTTCAGGGTCTTCACTTTCTCCTGCTGCAACCCCGATCAGCTCAGTCCCCTGAAACGCAAAGTTCACAGTAATCATCGTAATCAGCATTGCCTTTATGCCGTTCGGAAATAACCCGTCTTCATAAAAATGTGTCAAAAACGGCGCCTGCTCTCCACCCTTCAGATCAATCAGGCCAAACATGGCAGCTCCGCCGAGAATAATAAATAAAAGGATAATCAAAATTTTAATGCCTGAGAACCAGAATTCAGATTCCGCAAAGGCTTTTGTGGTGATCGCATTTAAAATAAACATCAGTGCCGCAAAGACCAGACACCAGATCCACACGTCTATATGCGGAAACCAGCGTTGCATCAGCTGCCCCGCTGATAAAAATTCAATGGCGCATGTAACCGCCCAGCCGAGCCAGTACAGCCAGCCGAACGCAAACCCGAAGGCCGGGCTGATAAATTTTGTCGCATAGGTCTGGAAGGACCCCGACACAGGAAAGGCGACTGCCAGCTCTCCTAAGCAGAGCATCGTCAAAAACATGATAAAGCCGCCCACTAAATAGGACAGAACCGCGCCGAGCGGTCCCGCTTGGTTAATGGTAAACCCGGTTCCAAGGAAGAAACCGGTTCCGATCACTCCGCCCAATGAAATCATGAACAAGTGGCGCGATTTCATTGTCCGCTGGAGCTGATTTCCGTTATCTTGGTTTGTATTCACATTCTGCACCCCTTCAGCAACTTGTATTGGATCTAAGCTGGAACATCTGCATGGTGCTATCCCAGTTTGCTGTCCAAAGAGTCTCTATCTATTTAATATAAAATTCACTTCTTCTCATAAAGATACATTATACTAAAATACTGTAGCTGAGCAAATAGGGAGTGCTGATTTTTCTGTTGTAAATTTATACAAACGAAGTGAATATCCCGCCATGGTGCAGATTTATGCGTTTTGCAGCACGTGCTTAATTTTCTCTATTGCCCAATCCAAATCCTCTTTGGAAATGATTAATGGCGGTGCAAAACGAATGACTGTATCATGCGTTTCCTTGCATAAAAGCCCTTCTTCCTTCAAACGCTCACAATACGGACGTGCGGCTTCCGTCAATTCCACACCGATAAACAGCCCTCTGCCGCGGACTTCTTTAATGACAGGGCTGTCAATGCTCTCAAGCTCGCTTTTAAAGTATTCTCCAAGCTCAAGAGAACGATCCGCCAGCTTTTCATCCTCCAGCACTTCTAATGAAGCGATAGACACTGCACATGCAAGCGGGTTTCCTCCAAATGTGGAGCCGTGTGAGCCAGGGTTAAACACGCCTAGGATCTCGCGGTCCGCCGCAATGCATGAGATCGGGAACACACCGCCGCCAAGCGCTTTGCCCAAGATATACATATCCGGAACAATGCCGTCCCAGTCACAGGCAAACGTCTTGCCTGTACGTCCGAGACCCGTTTGAATTTCATCCGCAATAAACAAGACATTCTCTTCCTTACAAATCGCCGCCGCTTCCTGTAAAAATCCTTCAGGCGGAATCACAATGCCCGCTTCGCCTTGAATCGGTTCAAACAAGAATGCCGCTGTATTCGGCGTAATGGCCTGTCGAAGCGCTTCCACATCGCCGTAAGGAATGAGTTTGATTCCCGGAAGCATCGGGCCGAATCCTCGTTTATATTCCTCTTCAGAAGAAAGAGATACCGCCAGCATCGTGCGGCCGTGGAAGTTCCCGACACATGCGATAATTTCCGCTTGATTGTCAGCTACTCCCTTCACTTCATACGCCCAGCGTCTCGCCGCTTTCACCGCGGATTCAACCGCTTCGGCTCCTGTATTCATCGGCAGAATCATCTCTTTGCCTGTCAGTTTAGCTGTTTTTTCGTAAAACGGCCCAAGCTGATCGTTATGAAACGCGCGTGACGTGAGGGTGATTTTATCAGCCTGATCCTTTAATGCCTGAATGATTTTCGGGTGTCTGTGCCCCTGGTTTACCGCAGAATAAGCACTCAGCATATCCATATATTCATTGCCTTCCGGGTCCTTTACCCAAGAACCCAGCGCTTCAGAAATAACAATCGGGAGCGGATGATAATTGTTGGCTCCGTAATGAGACGTCTGATCAATAATTTCTTTAGATTTAGATAAAGCTGGCATATTTGAATTCCCCCTTGTTTTCTGTTTCAACATGTTATCCTGCTTTCCCTTTATATAAATGCAAGTTCTGTGCCAAATCAAGAATTCGTGTGTTTTCTACAATTTTCGAGGACAAGGTGCAAAAACATTCTGATATTTCGAGCAAAAATTCCAGCAAGTGCAAAATTCTTTTGCATACCCTCTCCATTTTTTTATAAAATAGAAGCAATATTAAGAAAATAATTGAGGGAGGTTCATACAGTGGTCAAAGACAGCGAATTCCTCACATTGGTTTTTCAGAGCATTTTAGATGAAATCGATGTTGGCCTGCACGTGGTAGACGAGCATGGAAACACAATCGTTTATAACAATAAAATGATGCAGATTGAAGATATGGAGAAGCATGACGTCTTGAATAAAAACCTGATGGATGTGTTTATGTTTTCAAAGCAGCAGGACAGCACACTGGTACAGGCTCTTCAGGAAGGCAAGACGATTAAAAACGTCAAACAGAGCTATTTCAATAATAAAGGCCAGGAAATTACGACGATCAATCATACATATCCCATCGTCCAAGACGGCAAAATCAGGGGCGCTGTTGAAATTGCCAAGGATGTGACAAAGCTTGAACGGCTGATCAGGGAGAATATGAACAAAAAAGGCAGCACAACCTATACGTTTGACAGTATTCTCGGCACCAGTCCGGCCATTCAAGACGTCATCGAAAACGCCAAGCGGGCAACCCGTACGTCATCATCTGTCCTTCTAGCAGGCGAAACCGGCACGGGAAAAGAACTGTTCGCGCAAAGTATCCATAATGGAAGCGATCGTTCTGGCGGCCCGTTTATTTCGCAAAACTGTGCGGCACTGCCAGACAGCCTTGTGGAAAGCATCTTGTTCGGAACGAAAAAAGGCGCGTTTACCGGCGCTGTCGACCAGCCCGGCCTGTTTGAACAAGCCCACGGCGGCACGCTGCTGTTAGATGAAATCAACTCGCTGAATCTCAGCCTTCAGGCGAAGCTGCTGCGCGCCCTTCAAGAACGGAAAATCAGGCGCATCGGTTCGACAAAGGATACACCGATTGACGTACGTATTATTGCCACGATGAATGAAGACCCAATTGATGCAATTGCAGGCGAACGAATGCGGAAGGACTTGTATTACAGGCTGAGTGTCGTCACACTGATCATCCCGCCGCTTCGGGAACGAAAAGAAGACATTTTGCTTCTCGCGTCGGAGTTCATCCAGAAAAACAATCATCTATTCCAAATGAATGTTGAACACATCAGCGATGACGTGAAGCAATTTTTCCTTTCTTATGACTGGCCGGGAAATATTCGCGAGCTTGAGCATATGATCGAAGGCGCAATGAATTTCATGACGGACGAGCAAACGATTACGGCTTCCCATCTGCCCTATCAATACCGCATGAAAATCAAGCCGGCTGACATCCCAGAGCCGGAAACACCAAGACACCAGCCAGCCGCGGACTTAAAAGAAAAAATGGAAAGCTTCGAAAAATATGTGATAGAGAACGTGTTAAGAAAACACGGCCATAACATCTCGAAAGCTGCTCAGGAGCTTGGCATCAGCAGACAAAGCCTCCAATATCGGCTGAAGAAATTTTCTCACTCGTCTAACGAATAATCCGGAGCAGGAAGCCTGATCAGAAAAACAGTGCCTCTGCCGATTTCACTTTTCACGTCAATCGTCCCATTGTGACTGTCGATAATCGATTTCGTTATGGCAAGGCCTAATCCCGAACCTCCATATTTTCGGGAGCGGGATGGGTCTGCCCTGTAAAACCGGTCAAATAAATGCGGCAAATGTTCCGGCGCGATGCCTGTGCCATTGTCTGCTATCATCAGCATCACGCCGGAACTGCCTTTTTGCAGAGAAATGGTGATGGCACCGGTTCTCTCATTTGTATACTGCACCGCGTTATAAACCAAATTCAGAATGACCTGTTTCATCTTATCCCGGTCAAACACCGCTTTAGCGTCATCCTCAAGCAGCAGCTGCAGCCTTCTTTCTTTCGCAAGCAGACTGAGCTGCGGCTCCATCTCCCTTATGAGCGCATCGAGATTTCCTCTCTTCATTTCAAAGCTCGGCACCCGATCAATTTTTGCTAAAAACAACAGATCCTCAATCAGCCGAGTGGCTCTCTTCGACTCTTCATACATACTATTCAGCGCCCTATCTCTCTGCTCCGGCTGAAGCGCGGCGCCACGCAGCAGCACTTCGATAAAGCCGTGTATGGACGTTAAAGGCGTTCTCAATTCATGTGAAGCGTCTGATACAAATTGCCGGATGCGCTCCTTCGCTTCTTTTTCTGCTTTAAATGACGTTTCAATCCGCTCCAGCATGCGATTAAACGAAATAGCGAGCGTGTCGATTTCCATTTGTTTTCGATATACAGGAAGCCTTTTATTCAAATTTCCTGCATTGATTTCTCCCATCATATGTACCATTTGTGATAACGGTTTAAGCGTATGTCTGACCACAGGCAAGAACGTGAAAAGCCCGAGCAGGAGCGCAACCAGCGAGAGCGTGGAATAAATGCTGATTTGCCGGAGCAGTACGTCCTTCAGTGGTTCTGTTAAAGTACTCATTTGGATCACGCCTGCTTCTTTTCCATCAATAGTAATAGCCTGAAACACAATCAGCACTTCCTCGCCGGATTCATTTTTCGTGATTTTGTAATGCAAGGCCATCGTATCTTTTAATGCCTCATCATATACACTTTTTTTCACTGTTGGCGGTGCTCCCGCATATGGATCGGTCGACAATACCGTACTGTCTTTTGTTTTCTTATCGATAAAAACAATGGTCACGCCCGGATAGATAAAGGCGGGACGGACAGCACCATCTGACTTTTCCGAGCTGTCGGGATGGCTTTTGTATGTTTTAATATTATTCCAGATGGTTGGCTCCGTTGAGTTGATATAACTTTGAATGCTGACAGCTCGGTTTTCATATAAGAGGCGTTTTCCAAACACATATTGCATAGCGCCGACAAACACCAATAGAAGAACGAGAATGCATAATGAACGGAATAAAAGCTGAAAGCGCAGTGTTTTGAATCGTTTTTTCATTCAATATCCACCCGATAGCCCGCACCCCGAACCGTTCGGATCACTTCATGCTTTTTGTCATTCAATTTTTCCCGCAAGGATCGAATGTACACTTCAACAATATTCTCTTCTCCGTAAAAATCATACCCCCATACTTTATCCAGAATCCTTGCTTTACTGAGCACAAGGCCGTGATTCAGCACCAAAAACTTTAAAAGCTCGTATTCTGTTGCTGAAAGCTTGAGCACCTCTTCCTGATAGCGGATTTCTCTGCGCCGATCATCAATTCGAAACGGACCGAGCGCGAATTCTTCAAACAGGTTGGGAAAGTGATCCCGAATTCTCGCATAGATTCGCGCCAGCAGCTCTTCAAAGCTGAAGGGTTTGATCATATAATCATCAGCGCCCTCTGTCAGCGCTTTTACCCGAACCCCCACCTCATCCTTGGCCGTAAGCATAATAACGGCGGTATGGCCGGTTTTTTTCATCATCCTCGATACTTCCAGTCCATCCATTCCGGGCATCATCACATCCAAGATGGCCACATGCGGCTGAAATGTCTTTACGGTGTTCATCGCTGTCATTCCGTCAGCTGCTGTCTTCACTTCAAAGCCTTCATTTTCAAGACCCATTGTCAAAAAATCTAATATCGCCGGTTCATCGTCCACGAGCAAAATCTTGATGCCTTTCATCCTATTCATGCTGTGCTCTCTCCTTAGTTGGCATAAACCTCTGATTAGTTTTTTCCCTTCCCCTCCTATTATTCGTTTTTAACTGAAAACAAACTGAATCTTCCCTAAAAATCAGCTGAATTCAGCAAGTTTTCAGCCAGCCCTCATTTGATTTTCAGCTTCGGCCTATACAATTGCCTTAGTTGGTACAGCCAACAATGAAATAAAGGAGGAATCTCACATGAATATCACTAAAGTTTTATCAGGAGCTGCACTGGGAACGATTATTTCAATCAGTTCTTTCACTTCTGCTCACGCCGCTGTCATTCAAAAGGATGATACATCAACGAAGGTTGAGACGAAGCAACAGGCTTCCATCACAATAGCAAAGGCAAAACAGGTTGCTTTGAACAAATGCAAAGGTACTGTTCAAACGGCCCAAATGAAGAAAGTGAATGGCACATACGTATATGTTGTGAAAGTTCTCGGTGAGGACGGCAAACAGCATACGATGAACGTCAACTGCAACAGCGGCAAAGTTGTGAAACATGATGTTCAAAAGAAACAAAGCTATATCAGCAAAACAAAAGCCCAATCGATCGCTTTGAAAAACTGCAAAGGTGCGGTTCAATCTTCTGAGCTGAAGCAAGAAAACGGTGTTTACGCTTACGTCGTGAAAGTAATGGGTGAAGACGGAAGCCTTCACACGTTCCATATCAATGGAGAAAACGGCAAAGTCGCAAAACACGAGCAAAAGAAACAAGCACATCTTTCTAAAACAAAAGCGCATCAAATCGCACTCAACAAATGCAAAGGCGCAGTTCAATCTTCTGAACTGAAGAAAGAAAACGGCGCATACATCTACGTTGTCAAAGTGCTTGGCGAAGATGGAAGCACTCATAAAATTCATGTCAACTGTGACAGCGGTAAAATCGTAAAACAAGAAGTGCAAAAGAAAAACGCAGCCGTTACAAAAACAAAAGCACATCAAATTGCACTAAATAAATGTAAAGGCACAGTGAAATCTACTGATTTGAAGAAAGAAAACGGCACATTCGTTTACGTGTTTAAAATCACTGCCCAAAACCACACTGAACATACAGTGAAAGTGAACGCTGAAAACGGAAGCATTTGCAAATAAAATAACTGCTTGCCAGCAGTAAAATAACTGAAATTCAACGTATAACACCAGTCTTGTTTTAACACAAAGTTCTAAGTTCATGTCTACCTTTTTCTAAATACTCTTTTAAACTGAACGTGTGTGACCCGCGTTCAGTTCTTTTTCTAAGGAGGACCTACAAATGAATATGAAAATATGTTCTGCAGCTGCTTTAGGCGCGGTCATTTCAATCAGTTCTTTATCATCCGCACACGCGGCTGTTCTGCATAAAGAGGACACTGCTAAAGTTCAAACCCAGCAGCAGGCTTCTATTACGCTCTCTAAAGCAAAAACTGTCGTTTTAAAGAAGTGCAAAGGCGCAGTTCAATCAGCACAAATGAAGAAAGCAGATGGCGTTTATGTCTATGTCATTAAAGTGCTTGGTGAGGATGGCAAAATTCACACCTTTAACATTAACTGCAGCAGCGGAAAAATCGTCAAGCATCACGTTGAAAATAAACAAGCCGCGATCACAAAAGCAAAAGCACAAAGCATTGCGTTGAACAAGTGCATAGGCACCGTCACATCTTCTGCATTGAAGAAAGAAAATGGCACCTATGTGTACATCATCACCATCACAGCCAGCAACCACACGGTACAAACCATTAAAGTGAATGCTGAGAATGGAGGTATTTGCAGTTAACAGCCATTTGCTGCTGTTTCACGTGTAACATTCATCTTGTATTTTTCTTCATATTCGATATATCCTTTTCAACTGAACGGGCGTGACCCCCGTTCAGTTTTTTTGCATATCAAAACAGCCTGGCAAACGATGCCAGACTGTTTTGATTAACTTCCTAATTGGTCTGCGGACGACAGCTTGATGTCAACAGATTTTTCTTTTCCGCCGCGGTAAAACTTCACCTTCACCCGGTCACCGACTTTTTTCTGATAAAGCCGTTTTCGCAGGTCAACAATATCATTTACTTTGTATCCGTCAAATTCCGTGATGACATCCAGTTCCTTCAGCCCCGCTTTTCCGGCAGGTGAAAAGGCATCTACACCCATCACAACCGCTCCATTGGTGACATTCTTAGGAAGCTTTAATGTTTCATCCCAATGATAGCTTGCAATGTCGCTTAGCGATTTCATCTCAATGCCAAGGAACGGGCGTTTGACCTTTCCGTATCTCTCTAAATCCTCTATCACAGGGATCACGAGCTTAGATGGAATGGACAGGCCAATCCCTTCAACCGCTGACTCGGCAATTTTCATTGAATTGATGCCAATGACCTTCCCATCCATATTTAACAAAGCGCCGCCGCTGTTCCCAGGGTTAATGGCCGCATCTGTTTGCAGGACTTCTGCGTTCCAGTCAGGCTGTCCATCACCGTTTGAATCTACTGGGATCGCCCTCTCCGTACCCGAGATGACGCCTTGTGTGACAGAGCCAGCAAACTCAAGGCCTAACGGGTTCCCGATCGCAATAACCGGCTCCCCAGACTTCACTTTATCTGAATTTCCGAAATCAGCGACTGCTTTAATTTTATCGCTTTTCACCCGTAAAACGGCCAGATCCATCAGCTGGTCGCTGCCGACAAGATCAGCTGATACACGCGATCCGTCTTTCAAGCTGATTTCAATTTGGGAAGCGCCTTCGATGACATGATGGTTGGTCACGACATAAGCGGAATGGTCATTTTTCTTATAGATGACGCCAGAGCCGCTCCCAGCCTCGCCGCTCTCTCCCCGTATATCTGATTTTTGGATGTTCACCACACCCACAACGGCGGGCGACACATTGCTGACAATCTTGGTGACCGTATTGTTGACACTGACATTCACCGTCCTGATTGATTCCCGTCCGTTATTGTTCTGCTGCTGATCTAAGGCGCCTGTATCTAGCCCTTCATTTGAAAGGTACGGCATGATAAACGCCATTAATACGGCACCGACAATCACACCAATCAGGCTTGAAAGAAAATATCCTTTTTTGCTTCTCTTTGGCTGTTCAGGAGTAGTATGTTCTTCCTCACGTTCGTAATCCACCATATTCCATCCTTTCCAAGAACGTTAATATGGTTATATTGTGGGTTAGAAGCTCCTAGAATAGTCATGATTTACATAGAAAAATTATACAGCGCAAAGCGGAGTGGCCTTCTTCGGATCAGTGTCGTATAAGTCAAATGTCTCACCCGTCACAAATCCTTTAGAAGCCAATGTCTGCTGCACAGACATTCTTGCCAGCTCCTTCATGTTGTTGTCCTGGCTCAAATGCGCCAGGTAAATACGAGACGTCTCATCGCCAATGACATCCGTCATCGCCAAGGCAGCATCTTCATTTGAAACGTGCCCGACGTCACTTAAAATCCGCCGCTTAATGCTCCATGGGTATCTTCCCATTTGCAGCATACCGACATCGTGATTGCTTTCAAACACAAACACATTCGCTGAACGGATAATGCCTTTCATTCGGTCGCTGACATATCCCGTATCTGTCATTAACGCGAGCTTTCGGCCGTTATAATGGAACACATAAAACATCGGTTCCGCCGCATCGTGGGAGACGCCAAACGATTCAACATCAAGTCCGCCGAACGACTTTACCGTCTCCATCGGAAATACAAACTTTTGATCGGTGTCAATTTTGCCGATTTGATTCTCCATCGCTTTCCAAGTCTTCTCGTTCGCATAGATCGGAAGCTTGTACTTTCTGGCGACGACACCAAGGCCCTTAATATGGTCACTATGCTCATGCGTCACAAAAATGCCGTCTACATCATCCAGCTTACGCCCGATCTGCGCCATCAGCCCATCCATGGCTTTCCCGCTCAAACCGGCGTCCACTAAAAATGCGTGATCCTCTGTTTCGAGGTAAAACGCATTTCCCGTACTCCCGCTCGCAAGTACGCTAAATTGCAAGCTCATGTTTGTCTCACTCCATTATTTTCATTGATCTGTATCTAAAATCGTACTCTCCAAAGCATTCACAGTAAAATACTCTTGTACTGTCTTTTTCTCACCGTTCACTTTTTTCTCGTACTCGACCGTAATTCTCCATACCGGCGCCAGCACCTGCGTACTTGTCAGTGGATATTGTGCTACATAGCCGAATTTACAGCTCTTCACAGTGCTGTATTCTTTTAATTGATTTTGATAGTACAATAGCTCAACCGCATCCATTTCAGTAATTAAGCTTTCTTTCTGGATTTGCTTGAAGGTCTCAAGCGTTGTCTGGTCGTACGACACAACCTCGTTTTTACCGTTTAAGTGCAATACCACTTGCCCGATCATATTAGCGGGATTATCGGTCTTTTGGTAAATATAATGGCCTTCGTACGTTTGGAAGAAAATAATTTCTTTCTTCGATTTATTAACCTTCCAAAGCTTATATTTTTCGCCATCTTGAATCTTTGAAGAAACAAGTGCCTGAGCATCGTCCTCGATATCCTTCTTTGATAGGGCTATTGGATTTGCAAACTTCATTTTCAGGCTCGTTACTTTATGATCATCACTAGGCATGTCCATCAAAGGCTTTTGATCCTTCAGCGCCTCAATTTCCTCCTTGGTGAAGGCTTTTTGATTTGCCGTGATCCGATAGCCTTCTGTCGCTTCCTTATTCAAGCCTTCATACGTGATATGATCGGCCTTCATGTCATGCTCGACATCATTTTTAATGACTTCATATTCTTTGCCGGTAGCCTGCCATTTTTGAAAAAACTGATAGCCTAAGAAAATATCTAAAATGAGGAAGGCAACGATGAAGATTGATTTTGTCTTATTCCACTCCACTGTTAGCCCCCTCCTTCCTCAATAAATCCTTTGTAATCGGCACAATTTTTCCATTTACTTTCATCGCCCAAACCGGTTCCAGTTCAACGAGAGGATCATCGTTGGTTGATGTTGATACCAATTGATAAGCAAGGAAGATCTGATCAATTTTGTCCGTATCATAAGCGGTTTGTTTAGAAAGCAGCATCTTCACTTCGCTGCCGCTCATGAGCTCTGTTTCACTTGTTTTAATTGGATTCGTTCCGAGACTGTAATTCGGCCGCTTATAGCTGAGAATATCATCATTCGCCCATTGCACCGTAATCGCCGATGTCGCTCCGAAAGGTTTGGCGGTGCTGTTAATGACCGGGATCTGATCCATAAAGATATAGAAGCTCAGCTGCTGGCTGTCATTGATATTGAAAAATTGATAGTGATCCGTCCAGCTTCCGGTATCCTCAAGGTATTTTTGGCTCTTTTTGATTAATTCACCTGTTTGATAGGATGTGCTCTGCACCAAATTGCGCTGCTGAAATTGCACCTGTCGCTGACTTAGATTCACATCTAACCGGCTGATCCCATCTGTCAGCACATTTCTGTTGTTGTAATTCGAATCTTCTCTTACAATGCTCGGATCACTAAACAAAGCCTGCTTAAAGGTATTTGTTTTAATCGATTCTGTGACAAATTCTTTTTTGTCCATCGTAAGCGGTTTGTTCGGCAGCAAGAACTCTTTCTTTGAGCCAATGGAGAACAAACTGAACGCCGGCATATTTGATTGCCTGTTTTTCAAGTCGTTCATAATGTTCCGGTAGTTTGCTGACTCAACCGTCACTTCAAGAATGAGCTGTTTGCTGTAAGACACCAAATAGATTTTCTTGTTCGCTTTTGTTTCATTGAACGGGATCAGAATATGGTCAAACGAACTGTATTCAAACGACTGATTAGACCATTTAAACAGCGTTTGGAAAATATCAATCGGAATCGTATCGCTGAATTGCAAGTCAAGCTTGGCTTCAGAACCGCCTATTCCATAAAACCAGCTTTTGAATCCAGCCTTGTCATACTGATCCGAAATATCTTTAATTCCTTTCACATCCCAATGTGGCAAGTCAGACCAAATTTCTTCATAGAGGGCATTGTCATCCACTTTGTAATGAGCGCCGTCATCATGGATAAACATGTCCCTTGGCCTTACCGTTTCAGACAGCTTTTGAGTGGTTTTTTCGATTTTATGTTTCACACGAACAGTAGACTCTGTTGAGGATGAGCCTTCAGAAAAGTTTGGCTGGAACGTCCATATCCCCCATGTAAAAACAAGACTGATGACGACGAGTACCGTAAGTAATATCGTTTTTATATTTTCACGCTTCATCCCAATCATCCTCTTGTTCCTCTTTATATGGAAGAGTAAATGTAATCGTCGTGCCTTTTCCTTCTATGCTGTCCGCCCAAATATCTCCGCCGTGCGCCTGTACCATTTCCTTGGCAATCGCCAATCCCAGACCGGTGCCGCCAAGTTTTCTCGTTCTCGCTTTATCCACCCTGTAGAAGCGGTCAAAGACTTTTTCGACATCTTTTTTCGGAATGCCGATCCCTTCATCCTTCACGCTGATATAGAGAAGTTCTTCCTCTTCAATGACATCAATCGAGAACGTGACATGTCCGCCTTCCGGTGAATATTTTAAAGCGTTAGAAATAATATTATCGAGCACCTGCGTAATTTTATCCTGGTCGATCTCGACGTACAGATCTCTGTCCGGCAGATTACGGATAAACTCCACATGCTGCTCTTTTGTCATTTCAAAACGGTCAATAATAAGCGACATAAACCGGACAATCTGAATCCATTCCCGGTTAAATTGATAATCCTTACTGTCAAATTTCGACAGCTGAAGCAGATCATTGACAAGTCGGATCATACGCTCTGTTTCATTTTGCGTCACCATTAAGAAGCGCGGAGCAATGTCTTTATTTTCCCACGCGCCTTCAGCTAACGCTTCTAAATAGCTGCGCATTGTCGTAAGCGGCGTCCGCAGCTCATGTGATACATTCGCAACGAATTCTCTGCGTTCCTGATCCATTTTCTCTTGTTCGGTTACATCGTAAATGACAGCGATTAAACCATCAATTTTGCCGTGTTCCCTTTGAATCACAGAGAAATTCACGCGAAGCACCGTTAATTCATCATCGCGCTCAATTTCAAGCAGCATAGAATCCTGCTGCTCCACTAAATCTTCAAAAGTATAATTCTCTTGAAGCCCCAGCAAACTCGTAATCGGCATTTCTAAGGCTGTTTCACGTGAAACGTTCAACAGCTCCAGCGCCGGGCTGTTTAAGAGAATAATCGCTCCATTTCGGTTTGTAGCGATTACGCCGTCTGTCATATAGGCAATGACAGAGGCTAGCTTTCTGCGTTCTCCTTCAGTCATCGCCTGGGCATCTTCAAGCTCTCTCGTTAAGTGGTTAAACGTTGTGGCCAGCTGCCCAATTTCATCATGCCCGTACTTTTTAACCTTCCTAGAGAAATTCCCTTTCGCAAGCTCCATCGCCTGCTTTCGCATATCTGAAAGCGGGTGGGTAATGGTTCTTGCTAGAAAAATACCGAGAAGAGCCGTCAAAACAAGTGCCAAACCTGTGCCGGACGCCAATATCGTGTTGATCGTCTTCATTTGATTAAAGACATCTTCCATACTCGCGACAACATAGATCGCGCCGACAACCTCTTGGTTTTCAGTCATGACGGGCTTCGCGGAAATAAGAACTCTGATTTTGCTTTTCGGGTCATAATATTTTCTTAAATACGACTGTTTGGTAGAAAAAATTCTTTTGAAAATCAGATCGGTCGTTTGTTTCCCAGCCACTTCCTCACCGTACGGCTTTGAAGAACCGACCACTTCATAGCTTTTATCTACAAAGCTAATTTCCCGAACCTCATCACTTTTCGTGAAGTCATTCAAAATACGGCTGACGTCATCCTTTATGACGGTACTGTCGTTATCGCTCTTATATTCTTGTTCGATATAATAAGAAAGGTTGTCGATTCGCTGATTCAGCGATTGTTCATAAGAGCTGATCAGCGACTTCTCTACCTGATTGACAAAATACACACCAATGATTTGCATGGCAATGATAATCAAAAGCACATAAATCAAGGTAATCTTAAATTGGATCGACCGAAAAAAACCAACCTTATTCATATGGGCATTAGTCCTGTTCTGGGTTTCTCAAGTAATAACCTACACCGCGGCGTGTGACGATCCAATTTGGATGGCTCGGGTTGTCCTCGATTTTTTCACGAAGCCGGCGGACTGTTACGTCAACCGTTCTGACATCGCCGAAGTAATCATAGCCCCAAACGGTTTGAAGCAAATGTTCACGGGTCATCACTTGTCCGATATGTTTTGCTAAATAATGAAGCAATTCGAACTCACGATGAGTCAATTCGATTGTTTCGTCTCGTTTTGATACAACGTACGCGTCAGGGAAGATAACGAGAGAGCCGATATGAATCTCGTTAGAGGAAGGCTCTTCCTCCGCAGGCGCTGTTGTCAGCTGGCGACGCAGGTTCGCTTTTACACGTGCCAAGAGCTCGCGTGTGCTGAATGGTTTTGTGACATAGTCATCAGCACCGATTTCAAGCCCGATAACCTTGTCAATTTCTGAATCCTTAGCCGTCAGCATAATGATTGGCATATCGTATTTCTTTCTGACTTCGCGGCATACTTCAACGCCGTCTTTATTCGGGAGCATAATATCTAAAAGAATTAAATCAGGCTGAAGCTCTTCTACCATTTCAACGGCTTCGTTTCCGTCGTGGGCACAGTGCACTTCATAGCCTTCTTTTCTTAAGTTAAATTCCAATATATCTGCAATCGGTTTTTCATCATCTACTACAAGGATCTTTTTATCCATCATTTTGATTTTCCTCCTGCCGAATGACTTCATTTCATCTATATAACATTCGTTTCATCACTTATGGCCCATGTAAAGAATGGGTCCTTGTCTATTATAACGGTTTAAGGTCAAAAGATAAAAAAAATAAAGGTTTAGAAAAAAAACACATGTTTCACCTTTATCGCCAGTTGTTTATCTATTGTCATGCTGGTCAACTTTTTTTAAAAAAGATAACTTTATTGAAACCTCCCCTCACCGGAGTGCGTCTTTATCAATGACGTCTTCTTCTTTGAACCGGCCGCAGGGCCGGTTCTCCCTTTTTCTTCTATTATAACACTCCTCATGTTTGCCTTTTTCCTAAAAGAAAAAACGCACCTACGATTGCAGATGCGTTTGGTAAGTGGCTCGGGACGGAATCGAACCGCCGACACACGGATTTTCAGTCCGTTGCTCTACCAACTGAGCTACCGAGCCAAATGTTTTATTTTTCTCTACTAAGTAAAGTAAAATGGCGGTCCGGACGGGACTCGAACCCGCGACCTCCTGCGTGACAGGCAGGCATTCTAACCAACTGAACTACCGGACCTTACAGTAATTGCCCGGAGAGCTGTCGTGTCAGCTCTCACAGACAAATAAGGAATTTAGCAATAACGCTAAAGTAAATCAATGACCCGTACGGGATTCGAACCCGTGTTACCGCCGTGAAAGGGCGGTGTCTTAACCGCTTGACCAACGGGCCTTCACGAAATGGTGAGCCATGAAGGACTCGAACCTTCGACCCTCTGATTAAAAGTCAGATGCTCTACCAACTGAGCTAATGGCTCTTAAAGATGTCGGAATTTCTATAGAGCAAACGACTTAGATCTAGTTCTCATCTTGTACTCTATTGAAGCAGTTTCCGTAACAACGAGATTTATAATATCACGAACAAATAGAAGTGGCAATAACTTTTTTGGTTTTTTTTCATATTTTTTTCTCAGACCAACTTATATGCAGCTTTCAAACAAAAAACAAGCCCCTTATATAGGGGCTTGCAGACATATTCTATTTAGTTCGCACGGTACACACTGCGAAGGACATTTGTTTGTGAGCGGTCTGGACCGACAGAGAAAATAGAAAGCGGAATGCCTGTCAGCTGAGACACACGCTCAAGATAATGGCGCGCATTTTCCGGAAGCTCGCTCAAGCTCTTCGCACCTGTAATATCCTCAGTCCAGCCTGGCATTTCTTCATAAACCGGCTCACATTCAGCAAGTGCCTTAAGACTTGCTGGGAATTCTTCAATGATTTCGCCTTTGTAGCGGTACGCCACACAGATTTTCAACGTTTCAATTCCTGTTAGGACGTCAATTGAGTTCAGAGAAAGATCTGTAATTCCGCTCACACGGCGGGCGTGGCGGACAACAACGCTGTCAAACCAGCCGACACGGCGCGGGCGGCCTGTTGTTGTTCCATATTCGCGTCCGACTTCACGGATTTGATCGCCGATTTCATCTTTCAGCTCAGTCGGGAAAGGACCGTCGCCGACACGAGTCGTGTATGCTTTTGATACACCGACAACGTGCTTGATTTTGGTCGGGCCGACACCAGAACCGATCGTGACACCGCCGGCAACCGGGTTAGATGACGTAACAAACGGGTATGTTCCTTGGTCGATATCGAGCATAACCCCTTGTGCGCCTTCAAATAATACACGGCGCCCTTCATCAAGAGCATCGTTTAAGACAACAGATGTATCGCAAACATATTTTTTAATCTGCTGGCCGTACTCATAATATTCGTCTAAGATATCCTCAAGTTTAAACCCTTCTGTCTCGTACATTTTCTCGAGAAGACGGTTTTTTTCTTCAAGATTGCGCTCAAGCTTTTCCGCAAACGCGTCACGGTCTAACAGATCCGCGATGCGAATTCCGATGCGGGCTGCTTTATCCATGTAAGCAGGGCCGATTCCTTTTTTCGTTGTGCCGATCTTGTTAGCCCCTTTACGCTCTTCTTCCACTTCATCCAATTTCAAATGATACGGCAAAATGACGTGAGCTCTGTTGCTGATTCTCAGGTTATCTGTACTCACGTTGCGCTCATGAAGATACGCAAGCTCTGTGACTAATGCTTTCGGATCTACAACCATTCCGTTTCCGATTACACACGTTTTATCCTTATAGAAAATTCCAGACGGGATTAAGTGAAGCTTATATGTGATTCCGTCAAACTTGATTGTATGCCCTGCGTTATTTCCGCCTTGATAACGGGCGATCACTTCTGCATTTTCTGATAGGAAATCTGTAATTTTACCTTTTCCTTCATCGCCCCATTGCGTACCTACTACAACTACTGAAGACATGTCCGTGCACCTCCGTTAACCTTTCAAAACGATTCTATTCAAACAAATCAAGTTTATCAGTGAAGAAACAGAAAGTCAATTGTAAATCCGAACATTAAATTATTGTAAATCTATATTCGTTCGCTTTCATTCGTTTTATAAGCGTTTTCTCACGGTTTTGTCATAAAAAGCTTGCGAAACTTTCATCCTTTAGCATAAGAAAGAATCACTTGCCTGATATCCCTTTTGAATTCATAAAAACGACCCGCCAGCCGTCCGGGTCCTCTATCGTCACGCCCCCATTGCTCCAGTACGGGTTCTCTGATTCGACCTCTTGATAGCCCATGTGCTTTAGCTTTGAAGTGATCGCTGCCAGTTCAACTGCATTCGGCACATAAAAAACAAGAAGGCTGTCGGAATGGGGAACGGGGGCAGTGCTTCCCCCTTCATACTGGGTGAATTCCAAATGATAATCGGCATGAGGAAGGCCGAACATGACACCGTCATACCCGTTATGCTTTGAAAATTCTCCTATTCGTTTCAAACACAGTCCCTCTTCGTAAAAACGAATAATCTCATCAAGCTGGCCCGTAGGACGCGCAATTCGGATTTGTGCTGCTTGAAAAGACGAAAAACGTTTTCCCATATTGTTACCATCTCCTTTTTGCACCATTTTATTAAAACGCTTTCAAATTTTCATCCGCTGAGCGAACGGTATTTCTTCCATCTTTCGAATGAAAAAAAACCCCAAGAGCAGCTCTTGGGGCCTATGCGCCGGGCGGAACGCCTGCTTCATCAAAACGCCGTTCCAGGTTGACGAATTTGTTGTATTCTTTTACGAACGCAAGAGACACGGTTCCTACCGGGCCGTTACGCTGTTTGGCGATAATAATTTCGATAATATTTTTATTCTCGGTTTCTTTGTCATAGTAGTCATCACGATAAAGGAACGCGACAATATCCGCGTCCTGCTCGATACTTCCTGATTCCCGGATATCAGACATCATCGGACGTTTATCCTGACGCTGCTCAACACCCCTGGAAAGCTGAGAAAGGGCGATAACAGGGACTTGCAGCTCCCTGGCAATCGACTTCAGTTCACGGGAAATTTCAGATACCTCCTGCTGACGGTTGTCCTTTGAACGACCGCTTCCCTGAATCAATTGCAGGTAATCGATCAAAATCATGCCCAGCCCGCTTTCCTGCTTTAAGCGGCGGCACTTGGCACGGATTTCACTCACTCGAATACCCGGTGTATCGTCGATGTAAATCCCGCTGTTCGACAGGCTTCCCATTGCCATCGTCAGCTTGCCCCAATCCTCTTCGGTCAGGTTACCTGTACGGAGATTCTGGGCATTGATATTTCCCTCGGCACAGAGCATACGCATAACGAGCTGCTCGGCACCCATCTCAAGACTGAAAATTGCTACGCTCTCATCGGTCTTTGTCGCCACGTTTTGTGCGATGTTCAGGGCAAAGGCTGTTTTCCCTACTGACGGACGGGCAGCCACAATGATCAAGTCGTTGCGCTGGAAACCCGCAGTCATCCGGTCAAGCTCCGTAAACCCTGTTGGAATTCCCGTGATATCACCTTTTCGATTATGAAGCTGTTCGATATTATCATAGGTCTGGACAAGGACGTCCTTAATATTTTGGAAGGCACTCGTGTTTTTGCGCTGTGCCACTTCCATAATCGTTTTTTCCGCTTCACTGAGCAAATCCTCGACCTCATCCTCACGGGTATACCCGTCTTGAGCAATCGTTGTCGCAGTTCTGATTAATCGGCGAAGAATCGATTTTTCCTCAACGATTTTCGCGTAATATTCTATGTTAGCCGCTGTCGGCACCGAGTTTGCGATATCTGTCAAATATGAAATGCCGCCTACTTCTTCCAGCAGGTCTGTGTTCGCAAGCTCTGATGTTACTGTCACCAGATCAACCGGTTCACCTCGGTCACCGAGCACCAGCATCGCATTATAGATTTTTTGGTGGGACATTCTATAGAAATCATCTGGAATCAATACTTCTGAAGCCAGTGTTAAAGCAGACGGCTGTAAAAAAATAGCGCCTAACACGGCTTGTTCGGCTTCTATATTTTGCGGAGGAAGCCGGTCATTCAGAAGGTCTGTCATGCTAAGCACCGTCCTCTCATTAAAAAATCTCCAACCTCCATTCTACCATTTCTACAGAAAAAAAATAGAAAAATTGTCTGTTTCCTGTTTTTTTCAGTTAGCAGATTGGATCGTTTCGGACAGTAACAAGGCGGGAAAAATGCAATAAAACATGAGGGAGGAATGAAAGATGATAAAGAAATATGCGATTACGCCTAATGTTGATGCGGACGGCTGGTTTATTGAGGTGGAGAATGTAGCGCCGACAGCTTTGTATACGTCTAAAGACGCCGCTATTGAAAAGGCCAAACAGGTGGCTAAGGAAAACAGTCCGTCTAAGCTTGTAATTTATGACCAGTTTAAAAATGTGGAAGAAGAACACTCATTTTAATGAATGAAAGCCTTCGCTGCAGCGAGGGTTTTTTAGCGGTTATCGGTTTATTTCATCCATTGGATGCCTATGTGCATCATCAAATCTGCCGCTTTTTGATACAGATCCCACTCCCCGATCGAAGCAAATTTCCCCATCAGCTCCTGAAGCTTTAGCCTCACTGCTATATATTCTTCGAAAGTGACAGCTTTTTCAGTGTCTATTTGGTGTTCCTTCAGCATTTGTTTTAATAAAGACAACGGTGCGTGCATAAGAACCCTCCTTACCTCTTTTATAACGGTCATTTTCCGATTGCTCTATTCCTTTGTGACATCTTCTTACATTTCACATCTGATTCTTGTACAATGGACAGAAGAGAGGAGGGATCTTTTGTGAGACCTTTGCAAATTTCTGCTGAAACTGCACAAAAGCTTGCAGAGTCCTTGAATCTGCCGCTTGAACAGATCATGCATATGCCTCAGCATATTCTGCTTGCCAAAATGGCTGAACTGCAAAAAGAGGACAAATCATAGCCTTCATTCACATACTTGCTTACCTGTTTCGGGATAATATCATGTATATGTTAGAAAAGAGGAGTAACTGCTTTGCCACATCCACATAATAAAAAAATCCAATCATTTTGGCTGATCACCGGCATTATCTTTATCGCCTTTAACTTACGGCCCGCGATCACTTCAGTCGGTCCGGTCATCAGCTCTATCCGGGCAGAGCTGCACATGTCCAATGGGGCAGCCGGTTTTTTGACCGCACTGCCGCTGCTTTCGTTTGCAGTTCTTTCTCCGCTTGCACCTAAGGTTGGACAGCGCCTCGGAAATGAGCGAACTTTATGGCTAGGTCTCGTGATACTGCTTATCGGTGTTTTGACTCGTTCTACCGGTTATACTGCCGCTTTGTTTTTCGGAACGGCACTTATCGGCGTCGGGATTGCGATTGGTAACGTACTTTTGCCAAGCTTAATCAAACATAAATACCCTGAAAAGCCAGGGATCATGATCAGCCTGTATACGACATCAATGAATATATTCGCAGCTTTAGCATCGGGTGTCAGCGTTCCTTTAGCGACCCAGATGAATGGCGGATGGAAACAAGCCTTTCTCTTATGGGGCGGGCTGGCTTTGCTTGCATTGCTGATCTGGATACCTCAGCTGCGCCATCGAGATACGGCAAACCAGACAATGAAGCTGCAATCCAGTTCCATTTGGGCTTCCAAAATGGCATGGTATGTCACCATCTTTATGGGCCTGCAATCGTTTTTATTTTACAGCAGCATCGCTTGGTTTCCTGAAATCCTCCGTTCACACGGGATTGACACGGCAACAGCCGGATGGATGGTATCACTCATGCAATTTGCGAGTCTGCCTTCCACTTTTCTGACACCAGTTTTAGCTGACCGTGTGAAACAGCAGCGCGGTATCGTTGCGGCGCTGGCCTCAGTTTATCTGATCGGCCTTTGCGGATTATTAGCGGGCGGAAGCCATACATTGCTTGCCATCTGGATGATCATTATCGGTATCGGACAAGGCTCCAGCATTAGTCTGGCGCTCACTTTGATTGGTCTCCGCAGTGAAAATGCCCAACAGGCCGCTGCGCTGTCAGGCATGTCTCAGTCATTCGGCTACCTGCTGGCAGCAGTCGGGCCAATCTTTGTCGGCTATCTCTTTGACCAGACGCATTCTTGGACGATGCCGATTGTGCTTCTCATTGCTGCCCTGATCGTAATGGGAGCAGCCGGACAGGAAGCCGGACGAGATCGATACATTTTCCAGTCAGAAAAACAAAGAAATTCAGCATAAAAGCGGGGAAAATATCTCCGCTTTTTTCTTTGAATATTTATGGTTTATTCATAAGTTTTTCATATTTGTTTTTTACAATTAGACACCATAAAGAGGTGAAAAACGATGAAAACCAAACGATTCGACGCAGCCCTTATTTTTATTTTGCTGGGAGCAGCTTTTTTGAATACGTATCACATTTGGCAGGATGATACAGCGAACCAGTACTATTTGGCGGCTGTAAAAAGCATGACGCAAAGCTTCCATAATTTCTTTTATGCGTCATTTGACCCTTCTGGATTTGTGACAGTAGATAAGCCTCCTGTCGTGTTATGGATTCAAACGATTTTCGCACTGATTTTCGGTGTTCACACGTGGAGTGTCATCATTCCCCAGGCTCTTGCCGGAGTTGGGTCTGTATTCCTTCTCTACAGAATGATTAAGCCGACTTTTGGAATTGGAGCGGCCCGCATTGCCGCACTTGTCATGGCACTGACCCCTATCGCAGTAGCTGTCAGCCGGACAAACAATATCGACAGCATGCTTGTTTTTACCTTATTGCTCGGTTCAGCTTGTCTGCTTAGGGCAGTAAAACAAGGTAAGCTGGTTTGGCTGCTGACAGCATTTGCCCTGATTGGGCTCGCCTTTAATATGAAGATGATGCAAGCGTTTATGGTATTGCCTGCATTTGTGTTATTCTACCTGATTGCATCTCGGGTTTCTCTGAAGAAAAAAATCGGGTCCCTGCTTCTGTCTCTTGTCCTTCTGACAGGCCTTTCACTCTCATGGGCGATTGCAGTGGATTCAGCCTCTTCCTCAAGCCGGCCTTATGTAGGAAGCAGCCAGACTAACTCAGTGCTAGAACTGGCCTTTGGCTACAACGGCACAGAGCGTCTGCTTGGGCAAACTACGGGCCTTGCAAAGGGTGATATGAATGCTGCTGGCGGAGGGAACATGCAGAATCAAGACAACATGCAAGCGCCAAATGGCAACGGTTCATCTTTTTCTCAGAACGGAAATCAATCATTCGGAAACCATTCACAGGCGCCTCAGCCGCCTAACGGACAAACCGGCGCTCTCAATGGAGGCGGAGGCACACCTCCCACAGGTGGCAACGGGCCTGGAAATGGAGGGCCTGACGGCGGAAAAAGCATGAATATGTTCGGCACCGGTGATCCTGGCCCGCTTCGTCTTTTCCAATCAGCACTTTCCGGCCAAATCAGCTGGATGCTTCCATTCTCATTGATCGGATTACTGGGCGCAATCGTCAGCTGGTACCGTGATCGCCGCGGACATGCTGCTAAAATGAAAGAAACGCTATTCTGGGCGGCTTGGCTTGTTCCCGTGGCTGGTTTCTTCAGCATCGCAGGATTCTTCCACCAGTATTATTTGATTATGCTGGCACCGCCGATTGCCGCCCTTTCTGGTATCGGATGGTATACGATGCACCGCTTATACAAAAATAATAAAGACTGGTCCAGCTATCTTCTGCCGGCAGCCGTCTTGATCACAGCCGTGTTTCAGATGTATATTCTGAGCGCTTATACAAGCCAAATCGGCAGTGTATGGATGTATGTCCTGGGGCTCTTAGGGCTGGGCATCACCCTTGCACTTCTGATGCTTAAACGCAGCCATCCGTTCAGTAAGCTGCTGACCATCATCAGCTTGTGCGTTCTGCTTCTCACACCTGTTTACTGGTCAGCAACGCCGCTTCTATACGGTGGCAACAGCGTCCTTCCTGAATCCGGCCCGCAGCTCAAAGGCTCAGCAAACGGCGGGAACATGTTCTCTTCAGAGGTCGACAGCGGGCTCCTGTCCTATCTGAGAAAACACAATACCGGCGAAGAATACTTATTTGCTACTTTGACAACCGTAACAGCTGCGCCATACATCATTTACGAAAATGAATCTGTTATGGCAATGGGCGGATTTAACGGCACGGATCCCATTCTGAGTGTGTCGGAACTGAAAAAACTGATCAAAGAAGGCAAAGTGAAATACTTCCTTCTGTCAGAAAACAACTCAGGCAACAGCGAACTTGTTTCCTGGATTAAGAAAAACGGAAAAGAAATAACATCTGACGAGTACAGCGGTTCCTCCAGCAGCACGAACAGCGTGCAGGGAATGCGAGGAGGACCTGGCGGAGAAAGCCAGCAAACTCTTTATCTCGTGGAATAAAAAAGAGGCTTGGATGAATCCAAGCCTCTTTTCTATTAAGCTTCTTCTTTTACATGTACCTTTAACACAGCCTGCACTTCAGGATGCAGCTTCACAGGCACGTTTGTATATCCTAATGCACGAATGCCGTCCGGCAGTTCAAGCTTCCGCTTATCTACTTTAATGTTATGGTCTTTTTGGAGCTGTTCAGTGATTTGCTTGCTTGTCACTGAGCCAAATAAACGGCCGCCCTCACCTGATTTTGCGCTAAGCTCAACAGTCAGTTTTTCTAATGTCTCTTTCAAGCTCTTAGCCTGCTCAAGCTCAGCAATGGCTTCTTTTTTCTCTTTCTGCTTTTGTCCGTTTAGCGCGCTGATGTTTGACGCGTTCGCTTCAACCGCGAGGCCTTTTTTAATTAGAAAGTTATGCGCATAACCGTCTGCTACGTTTTTGACTTCGCCTTTTTTTCCTTTTCCTTTTACATCTTGTAAGAAAATAACCTTCATCTCTGTACGCCTCCCTCAAAATACTCATCTATGGCGTGCTTCAGCCGTTCCAGCGCTTCAGAAACTGAAATGCCGGACAACTGAGTCGCCGCATTTGTTAAATGCCCTCCGCCTTCCAGGGCCTCCATGATGATCTGAACATTTACCTCGCCAAGCGACCGCGCACTGATACAAACCGTTTGTTCATCCCGTCTCGCCACCGCAAATGAAGCTTCAACCTCACTCATCGACAGCAGCGAATCGGCAGCCTGCGCAATCAGCACTTGATCGAAGTATTCCTCTTCATTTTCAGGAAGAGAAGCAATCGCAATGTTATCTTTATAGAGGACCGTATGCTGGATCAGCTTCGCCCGTTTAATATAGGAATCAACGGTTTCTTTCAGGAACTTCTGCACCAGCACCGTGTCGGCGCCTTTTGCCCTTAAATAAGAAGCCGCATCGAAAGTCCGCGAGCCCGTGCGGAGAGAAAAGCTCTTTGTATCCACTATTATACCAGCTAATAGGGCTGTTGCTTCAATCATATTGATTTTTAAACGCTTCGGCTGATATTCAAGCAGCTCTGTCACCAATTCCGCTGTGGAAGAAGCGTATGGTTCCATATAAACAAGCAGCGGATCTCTGATAAACTCCTCACCTCTTCGGTGATGGTCGATGACCACGATATGTTCAATTTTATTGACCAGCCGTTCCTCCATGACGAGTGACGGCTTATGTGTATCAACGATCACAAGCAGTGTGTCATCATTGGAAATCTCCATTGCTTCTTCAGGCGTAATAAATCTTGACCACAGTTCTTCATATTTTTTGATTTCCCCAATCAAACGCTGCACACTTGATCCGATTTGATTTGGGTCAATCACGATAAAACCATCTTTGTTATTTGCCTGAGCCACCTTTAAAATCCCGATCGCTGCGCCGATAGAATCCATGTCGGGGAATTTATGCCCCATGATAATCACATTGCTGCTTTCGGTGACGATTTCCTTTAAGGCGTGAGAAATCACGCGGGCCCGCACCCTTGTTCGTTTCTCCATTGGGTTTGTTTTACCGCCGTAAAACTTCACCTTGCCGTTTGGCAGCTTAATGGCTACCTGGTCTCCGCCGCGTCCCAGTGCTAAGTCCAAGCTGGATTGCGCCAAATCGCCAAGTTCTTTCAGGGAAGAAACTGAAGCCCCGACACCGACGCTTAACGTCAGCGCTACACCGTCAAACGAGGTTTTTTCCCGCACTTCATCAAGAATCGAAAACTTTGAATTTTCGAGTTCAGTTAAGATGTGTTCATTAAGTACAGCAATAAAGCGTTCTGAAGACGTCCTTTTCAAGAAGATCCCGTACTCCTGCGCCCAAGCGTTCAGCAAAGATGTCACCTGGCTGTTCATCGTGCTTCTCGTCTGGTCATCCAATCCTTGTGTCACATCATCATAGTTATCAAGGAAAATATATGCCAGGACGGTTCTTTCGTTTTCATATAGCTTTTCAATCTGGATTTGTTCTGTTACATCAAAGAAATATAAGAGACGTTCATCCCGTTTGATGACAACCCTAAACTTGCGGTCATTCAATGTAACCGTTTCCGATTCCACCTCTTGTTTGATAAGCGGCACTACCGATTCACAAGTATCGTAAAGTGATCTCCCCACTAAAGTGCTTTCATTAAAGCAAGAGGAAAGAAACGGATTTGCCCATTCTATATAATATTGGTCATTAAAAAGCATGATTCCAATCGGCATTTCCATCAATGCCTCTTCACCGACTTTTTTCAACCTGTAGGACAACGTAGAAATATAAGCATCAATCTCTTGTCGAATAAGAGAATCAGCACGCTTAATAAAAAACAAAATAACTGCCAGCAGCAGCACTTCGACGGTTCCTAATATCCAGTTAAAATAAAAGCTGATGAGGATTGTAATAATTGACAGAGCAATCAATGCATAGATGGGATACCGAAACAGCGGTTTTTCATAAAAGCTTGGCATTTCTATCACTCCCCACCATGTGAGTAAAACTCATGTTCACTTCACCTTATTCCTTATATGAAAGCCCATATCTAAAACGCCTAAAATGCGAATGGCTGCCATGAAGACCGGATGCACAAACCCAAGTATGACAGCAATCACAGCCGCAGCCTTTGGATATTGTTTCTTATGGCAATAGAAAAAGATAAATGATAAACCTTGGATGAAAATCAGAAACCCGAGTATAAACTCCCCATTTAAAGCGATAGAGTACAGCATTTGGCCTTTTTCTAAAGGCAAAAATGAAAGCATGACAATAATCAAATACAGTACTACAACACTTTGCGGAAACTTCAACTCTCTAAAAGGCTTTAGATTAGGAATATCGGGGGAGAATCGCCTTAAGAGCGGCTTAGCGATAAGGTAACTGAGGAAAGAAAAAATAACTCCTACCATCACAATAGCTGTTGGAAAAAGATATTGAACGATACCCAATTGTTCTTCCATCAGTTTTAATTGCTTCTCAAACTGTCCAGCATTGCCCGACTGCTTCGCTACAGTTTCTACCATATCAAGAGATTGCCGGTATTGTGTCATCGCCTCATCAATGATATTGATACCCAAAAACTGAATGCTTATCACAAAATAGAAGACAATACTAAGCATATAAATAAGAGCGCCCGAAATAATGGCGTGCCCGGGCTCTTTCCTTTTGAAAAAATGTCCCATGGCAATGCCGGCGCAAGCTGACATAAAAGCTACAATAAGCCCGTTAAAGGACCCGACAATAAAAACAACCGGAAGACTGACAGCGCCCATCCATATCCCTAGCTTCAATCCATGTCTGATCGTATACAAGATCATTGGCAGCGGCAGTGCAAATAACAGAATTGTTCCAATCACAGGAACATAAACGACCAGAAGCGTGATGATCGCAAACAGACTGATTAAAATAGCACCTTCCATTAAAGCTCTCGTTTGTTTCACTTAGTCACCTCGTATCATCCTGAACATACGAATAGAAAAGAGCAGCATAAACGACTGCTCTTTTTCATCGCTGCAACATACGTTACACCGAATGTTTTTATATCATCTCTAAATTTTACTTTTATATTTTAACATAAGTCCAAATCGCAAGTAAAATGACGCTAATGTTTCATGTGAAACATGAAAAATGAAAAGACATTCTTTGAAAAGAATGCCCATCACAATTAATGTTTATCATCCATAAAGCCAGAAGATTCCTTGTTTTTCTTTTTCGTTTTTCTGACATACATAAAAATTAAGATCACCAGTAAAAGGGTTGTTGCTTGCAGAACGCCGCTGCTAAACAAGAAAAAGTTCTTTATCATGTCCCACATTGTGTTTCACCTCTTTGTGCATGTTCTCAACACGTATCCTATATAAGGTGAATTTCCCTTTTTAAAAACTTCAAAACATCATGAACAACATTGAGCGTTGGGCATATGCTGATATGGAATCTGATCGATAAAGGAGAATTTTCACATGGATGAACGCAGAACATTGGCTTGGCATGAAACATTAGAAATGCACGAGCTGGTTGCTTTTCAATCAAACGGACTCATTAAACTGAAGAAAATGATAAGAGAAGTAAAAGACCCTCAGCTCAGACAGCTTTATAACGTGTCTATTCAGAGCGTTGAGCAAAATTTGAGAGAGCTTCTTCCGTTCTTTCCACAGGCTCCGCACAGAGAAGATGAGGAAGAAGAACGCGCAGATAACCCATTTTACAGCGGTGACCTGCTCGGTTTTGCTAAAACATCTGTCCGCAGCTATGCCATCGCAATTACAGAAACAGCAACACCTCAATTAAGAAACGTACTGGTCAAACAGCTGAATGCTGCCATCCAGCTGCACGCCCAAGTTTATCGATACATGTATCAGCATGGATATTATCCGTCTTACAACCTTTCTGAACTGTTGAAAAACGATGTCAGAAACGCCAACAGAGCCATTTCAATGAAATAAAACAAGCAGCAAAGGAGTTTTCCCTTTGCTGCTATTTCTGCTGATCCTTCAGTAAGCCGTTCGAACGATAAGATTCCAGCACGTCTCTGTTGGATTCTCCCCATTCTTTCATTTGCAAAACAATCGGTTCAAGCGTTCGCCCGAATTCCGTCAGAGAGTACTCAACCTTGGGCGGCACCTGTTGATAAACCTCACGATGCACGATGCCGTCCGCTTCCAGCTCCCTCAGCTGAAGAGTAAGCATTCTTTGAGTAATACTCGGGCAGATTCGCCGAAACTCATTAAATCGTTTCTTGCCATCTATCATGTGATAAAAAAGAATTCCTTTCCACTTTCCGCCAATGACATCTAGAGTAAATTCAACTGGACAGCCTTCTTTGTTCGGGTATATATTCTTTTTTCCACTCATTCTTGACCCTCCAATAGTACCTTTTTTGATACTACATTACATTTTGCAACTAAGCTACCCAGTATTTTACACACCTTTTCTCCTTAGCTCAAAGAAAATGCTTCTTATTCACATCAATTTTTAAGGGTTTGCATGATTACACCTGCAGCAAGACGTGTTAAACTATATAAAGATTACACTACTTAAAAAAAGGATAGGAGCTATCATGGAAAAGATACTTATTTTCGGACACCAAAACCCAGACACAGATACGATTTGTTCTGCGATTGCTTATGCTGATTTGAAAAACAAACTCGGCTTCAATGCTGAGCCTGTCCGTCTCGGACAAGTCAACGGCGAAACACAATACGCGCTTGACTATTTCAAACAAGAAAGCCCGCGCTTTGTTGAAACAGCTGCAAACGAAGTAAACGCCGTTATCCTGGTTGACCATAACGAACGCCAGCAAAGCATCAAAGACATTGAAGAGGTTCAGGTTTTAGAGGTTATCGACCATCACCGCATCGCTAACTTTGAAACAGCTGAGCCGCTTTACTATCGTGCTGAGCCTGTAGGCTGTACGGCTACCATCTTAAACAAAATGTACAAAGAGAATAACGTGAAAATCGAGAAAGAAATTGCCGGCCTTATGCTGTCTGCGATCATTTCTGATTCCCTGTTATTTAAATCTCCAACTTGCACGGACCAAGACGTAGCAGCAGCAAAAGAGCTTGCGGAGATCGCTGGCGTAAATGCTGAAGAATACGGCTTGAACATGCTGAAAGCAGGCGCTGATCTAAGCAAAAAAACAGTGGAAGAGCTCATTTCTCTTGATGCGAAAGAATTTACGCTCGGCAGCAAGAAAGTCGAAATCGCACAAGTAAACACAGTGGACATTGAAGATGTAAAAAAACGCCAAGCTGAATTAGAAGCTGTGATCTCAAAAGTTGTGGCTGAGAAGAATCTTGATCTGTTCCTTCTCGTTATCACTGATATCTTAGAAAATGATTCACTTGCTCTTGCAATCGGTAACGAAGCAGCGAAAGTGGAAAAAGCGTTCAACGTTACATTAGAAAACAACACAGCCCTCTTAAAAGGCGTTGTTTCCCGTAAAAAACAAGTCGTTCCTGTCTTAACAGACGCAATGGCTGAATAAGCAAAAAGCATCCCGCATCGGGATGCTTTTTCTTATTCACCCATCTTCTCAATTTGTCCCATCATATCAGTAATTTGCTTTGCGTTTTGGACCAGGTCTGACTGCTCCAATTCTTTAAGCGATACCTTGCCTTCCTCGGCTTGTTTCAACACCTCTTCAGCGCTTTTCTGCAAGGTTTCGTTATGCTCCTGAATGGTTCGATGAATCTCCGCTGCGGCATCAGGCGGCGTTAATTCATTAAAATCAGCGGCATCCTTCTGAATCGATTCAAGCTGCGCTTCAAGTTTTTCTTTCGCCTCGGTGTCATTTACAGCTTTCTCAGCCAATTCAGGCGCTTCCTCTGCAAATGTCTTCACCTTCTCCACATACCCCGCTGCTTCACTCGTATAGTTCAATCCGTCGTTCACCTGATCAAGCATGCCGCATCCGCCTGCACTCAAAAGTCCCACTCCGGCAAGTATTGTCAAAATGATCTTCATCTTCAGCCTCCTCATCGTTTCTTTTTCATTTTTTCTTTTAAGATCGGAATCAATTTCTCTTTCGCTAACGGCAGCCCTTTCCTCACCAATTCACGCTTCAGCCACTTTTTCAGCTTAGACATTCTGATGCTCCTCTCCCTTTTTGGTAAAAATGAAAAAACTCCACCAATTTGGTGAAGTTCCTGAAACAAAAAGACCTTCACCAAATCAGATTTGGCAAAGGTCTCGCTAACAAATGAGATTGCCAGCAAAGCCGAGGACAACTTGTCCCGTAATGACGACTTTACTGTGAAAGCTACTCCCCTTTGGAGTGTTCATTTTTATTACTTTCATTCTAAAGCACCGATCTGTTCCAGTCAAATTCCTGCCGTTTATATAAAAGCGCGCTGTGGTATTTAAAATTTGAATGGTTTTTCTATCAGGAGATCATGCTATGACAGAGGAGGTTTTCATCATGAGTCAAGAGCGCGTGAAACGGCCTGGGCATACCAGATGGTACATATCTTCGTTACTTAGCGGCATTATTATTCTTAATTATTTTGACCGAGTGGCCATCTCGGTAGCGGCCCCTGCGATACAAGATTCGTTTCACCTTACTGCAACTGAACTCGGCATCGTGTTTTCCATTTACACCTATTCCTATACACTGATGCAGCTGCCTGTCGGAAGTTTGCTGGACCGTTTTGGGGTCGCATGGGTCACGAGGGTTGGAATGACAATATGGAGCTTTTTAACGATCCTTCTTGCTTTTTTGCAAGGAAAATTGCTGTTGTATCTGTTCCGGTTTCTCATTGGGCTGACGAGCGCCTCTGCGTTCCCTGCTGCCTCTAAAGCAACCGCTCTCTGGTTTCCTCCAAGTGAGCGGGGATTGGCAAACTCACTGTTCGATTCGGCCGCCAAGTTTTCAAATGTAATCGGCGCGCCATTGGTCGCTTTTCTTGTCACAACATTTGACTGGCGTGTCGCTTTTTTGACGATTGGATGCATCAATGTGCTGTTTACGATCTTTTTCTGGCAGTATTATGAACAGCCTGAACGGCACAAACGCATTTCTAAAAGTGAACTAAACTATATTCAAAAACACAATGCCATTACAACAGAGCAAATCCCTTACAAAACGGGCCCGCTTTTAAAAAAGCTTTTCACCAATCGGAAAGTATGGGGCTTAATGATCGGATTTACAGGGTACGGGTATACATTCAACCTGCTGCTCACCTGGCTTCCGACTTTCTTTAAACATACATACGGTATGGATCTCATGTCGTCCGGTTTATTTACGGCAGTGCCGTGGCTGATCTCAACCATTTCCGGAATTGCCGTCGGCGGCTGGCTCGTCGATTATTTTATTAAGAAAGGCTATCCTAACACCAAGGTGTACCGAACCGTAATCATAGTCGGAATGAGCTTTGGCTTTTTCTTTTTAGGCTCCATTCTGACGAACAATATTACCGTAGCGATTATTTGCATTTCCATCGGACTCGCCGGAATTTCCGCAACCGCTCCGGTCGGCTGGTCCATCTCCGCAGAACTCGCGCCGATCGGTTCCGTATCCATGCTGAGCTCCATGGTGAATCTCGCAAACAACCTGTTCGGAGGCATTATTGCTGCGTCACTGACAGGGTATTTGTTTGATGTGACAGGCTCCTTTACCCTCAGCTTTCTGGTAGCTGGTTTTGTGCTGTTGCTGGGATTGGTTTTTTATGTGTTTGTATTAGGGGATGTAAAACGAATTAAACTGGAATGAAGAGTGCTTGCTGAAAAGCACTCTTTTCTTTGAATCCGCCAGGTGTTATTTTCTTTCTCCCACATTCACTAGGCTGTCTTCGGACGAAAACACCACCATTTTATCCTTGACTCCAACCAAAGGTAAGGCCTCATAGTGAAAGAAGAAAGGAGGAGTCGGATGGTGAAATTAACAGTAAAAGAACTATCCAATATTGCGAATGTCACAATCAAAACGCTTTATCATTACCACAAAATCGGCTTGCTAGCCCCAAAAGAAATAAGCGAAGCCGGATATCGGTACTATGGTGCTGACGAACTAAAAAGACTGCAGGAAATCCTTTTTTACAAAGAATTAGATATTCCTTTGTCAGAAATCAAAAGATTATTAAATGAGGATGCTGAAAGAACAAGTACATTAGAAAAACAAAAAAAGCTGTTTGAAAAGAAAATTGAAAAGTATCAGCGTCTCATTCAAACAGTCAACACATCTTTAGAATACACGAGAAAAGGCGAAAACATGGATCATAAGGTAATGTTTAAAGGATTTGAAAGCGCTGAAGAATGGAAACAATCTTTAGCAGAACAAAATGGGTATTTAAAAGAGCGTTACGATTTTGAATTGGATACACATACAATCAATGTCGATGAAATGAACAAAATGGCAATAGAGGCTAAACATTTTCTTGATAGGATGGCTGATTTTTTAAGAAATGGTGTAACGTATCATGACCCTTCCGTGCAAGAGCATGTCATGAATCATCTTAAGTTCCTAAATCAGAAAGGGCATCCGACAAGTAAAGAAGATTACGTAAAACAAACACGTTTTTTTATGCAAGATGATTTCCATAGAGGAATGTTAGAAGAGCAGCAAACCGGTTTATCTTATTATTTGGTTGTCGTTGCAGAACACCTGTAGTGTTTTGTCACCCTTTATAGGGTGACAGCCATCAGGATTACGAGACAGCACCGCCAACAATCGAAACATTCTGCCGGTCAACGGCAAAACGCCGTCCGTTCCATTTCAATACGGTTTGAACATATCCCAATGAGTCGGCGTTATACCTTCCCGCTATCCGCTGGTACGCCAATAATTCGTATACGCCGTCTCTGTCAAAATCAACCGGATACAAGCCCGATAAAGGATTCACCCATCCTTCTATCGGCATTTTTAACACACCTTGGCTGTTATAAATCTCATTCAAATATTCCCTGCCCTTGTAAGTAAGGTCGAGGATATACGTTTCGTTTTGCTGATGACTGATGACGCTCGCTTTATATTGATTTTGATACCTCACACTGTACTTTAATTCATCATTCAATACATCTGAATTGAAAATTCGCCGGAACTGCCTGTTTAGATAGGCAAACACATATGCATAAATAGCACCGCCACTTCCCCCTGTATCCATTACCACTGCCACATCCTCAATCTTGTCGCCCGTCATATCCCCCAGAAAAAGTGACGGATTGTATCCCATATTGTTTTGAAGCTGAATCTGCTGCTCCTGATGGGTTCTGCCATCACGGATCACCAATGTGATATCTCTCCATAACGGGCTGCCGGGCATTTGATTTCCAGTTAGAAAGACCTCGTCAATAACGCCGTCTCCCGTTACATCGCCGCGGGTAGATGCAATGATTGCACGTGAGGAGACAGGCTGCCGAAATACGTATGGATGTTGAACAAGTCCTCTGCCTTCATAAAACCAATAAGGAGCCATTCTGATGTCATACACATTCAATTGTGTCACCTTCCCTAATCAGCTGAATGAATCATTATATGCAGGAATGGCACATCAAAGACATATCTTACACACCAATTAAATCCGTACCATATGAATTATCAATTACACAAAGCCACTCGCCTTGCGCATTCTTTTTAAATACATAGGTCGCCCTTCTTTCCATCGCATACTCGGAGCCCTTTATATCCGAATCAAGCAGTGTCTGAGAAAGAACGAGTACCCTGTCACCTGCTTCCAACAGGATCATTTCCCCTTGTGTCGGGACAATATGATGATTGAAATAGTTCGCAATCGTAATAAACGCTTTTTTGATTTCTTCTTTGCCTCGCGCGATCATGCCCGGCTTCACAACTAAAATGGCATCTTCCGAATAATAATTCATCAGTGTATCAAAATCTTCATTTTGGATTGCCAAATCACACGCAGAGATGATGTCTTTCAATTGCTGTTCCAAATGAATTCCCCCAATCATCATGATTGGATATATTATACATCGTTAGTTCACTGAAACCGTGAAAACAAAATGAAAAGTATCCTATTTTCCTATATAATCAAATAGATATATTTAACAAAGTACCCAAGTGAAGGGGTGGACATTATTGTCTGCGGAAGTAACGTTACATGACAATATACATCATGATTTAAGTGCGGATTGCCAGCACTGTTTTGGCCTGTGCTGTGTCGCCTTGCCTTATGCGAAGTCGGCAGATTTTGCTTTTGATAAAGACGGGGGCACACCTTGCCGCAACTTACAATCAAACTATCAATGTTCTATACATAAAGATCTCAGAGAAAAAGGATTTCGAGGCTGCTCTGCATATGAATGCTTTGGCGCCGGCCAAAAAGTATCCCAAATCACTTATGAGGGAAAGGATTGGCGAAACAGCCCCGAAACGGCCAACCAGATGTTTGACGTTTTTCCTATCATGCAGCAGCTGCACGAAATGCTCTGGTATTTACATGAAGCTCTTTCTATAGATATAGCCAAGCCGATTCATCCTGAACTGAGAACCAGTTTCGAAAAAATAGAAAGGCTCACCAGGCAGCAAAGAACGCTTGCTGACACTGCAGGTGGACGAGCATCGAGCTGAGGTCAATGAATGGCTGTTAAAAACGAGTGAGCTGGTGCGTGCCCAAGCCCGCCATCCAAAACTCCCGAAAAAAGTCAGCCGGGGAAGTGTCCTGATCGGCGCGAAACTGAAAGGGCTTGATCTGCGAGGAGCAAATCTAAGAGGGGCGCTGCTCATAGCCGCCGATCTGAGAAATGCCGATTTGAGAATGACAGACTTTATCGGTGCAGATATGAGAGACGCTGATCTCAGCGGCGCCGACCTGACCGGGAGCATCTTTTTGACACAGGCACAGGTGAACGCCGCCAACGGCGATTCGAACACAAAGCTGCCGCTGTCTGTACGAACCCCTGCCCATTGGAAATAAAAAAGGACCCGCTAACGGTCCTTTTTTACTGATCAATTCAATCCTTTTTCGTTCCTTTTATCCGGCATTTTCACACTTCTTGCCAAGTATCCCGACAGCCATAACGCAACCAGCAGCATGAAGGTGATCATACCGACGACGCCCAGCCAGTGAAAAGCAGACCAGAATAGCCCTCCGGCTGTTCCGCAAACACTTGAACCGGCGTAATAAAAGAACAAATACAGCGATGAAGCCTGTGCTTTGTTATGAAGGGCTCTCCTGCCCACCCAGCTGCTGGCAACTGAATGTCCGCCGAAAAAACCGAATGTAAAGAGGGCAATCCCCAGAATTTTCACTGCCAGCATACTGTTTATCGTGAATAAAGCACCTGCAATGACGATGAAAATATTCATCACCAGTATTTTTGGATAGCCATATCGATCAACCATTCTTCCAATGAAAGACGAGCTGAAAATGCCTACAATCATCACAATAAATATCCAGCTGGCAAATGCTTTATTAAGCGAATACGGCGGGCCCAACAGCACATACACAATGTAATTAAACAATGCAACATTGCTTCCGAGCAGCAAAAAACCAATGAGAAACAAGCTGAATAGTTTACGGTCCCTCAAGTGGCCGATCAGAGACATTCCCAATTTCCCGAGCTTCAATTTTCTTGGCGTAAAATGCCTGGATGGCGGCAAATTCATAAAAAATATAACACTAGCAATCAAACTAATGACACCAATTGTCCCCATCGCCATATGCCAATTCAAGTACTCGCTCAGGAGCCCGGAAACGATCCTTCCGAAAACGGCGCCGATTGCATTTCCGCTGATATATAGCCCCATCGCTGATCCAAGACTTCCGGGTTCAATTTCTTCCCCAAGATAAGCCATCGCAATCGACGGAAGGCCTGCGAGCGCAACGCCTTGAATGGTTCTCAATACGAGCAGTGTATGAAAGCTCGGACTAAAGGCCGATGCCAGACAGAGAACCGATGCGGCCAGCATGGAAATACCCATAATAGGCTTGCGTCCCCACACCTCGGATAATGAACCAAAGACAAGCATGCTCACAGCTAACAGCATTGTGGTAACAGATAAAGAAAGACTCGCCGCAGTAGGCGTCACATGAAATTCCCGCGTGAATTCCTCCATGAGCGGCTGTACGCAATATAGAATCGCAAATGTATTGAAACCCGCAGCGAAGAAAGCAAACGTAATTTTTCGAAAAACCGGTGTGCCTTTTCGAATGTATGTCATCGGGACTTTATCGGTCCCTCATCATGTTGTGGAGCACTGCCATTCATAAACAATCATCCTTTATTTCTTCCGAATTCAAACATCCTTGAGTCTGTTTATATTATTATCTTAGCACCGTTGATATATGTTGTATAATGCATATAAAATATCGTTTTCATGCTTATATGTAATAAGGAGAGATGATAATTGGAATGGGAACAACTTGAATATTTTCAAACACTGGCCCGGATGCAGCACGTCACGAAAGCCGCAAAAAGCCTCTCCATCACACAGCCTGCACTTTCACGCTCTATCGCCAGGCTGGAAAATCATTTGGGCGTCCCGCTATTTGACAGGCAAGGACGATCCATCAGCTTAAATCAATACGGACACATTTTTTTACGACGGGTTCAGGCGATGATGAAGGAGTATACCGAAGGAAAAGAAGAAATCCAAGCCTTATTAAAGCCAGACCAAGGCGTAGTCTCTCTCGGTTTTTTACATACATTAGGCACCACGCTCGTGCCCGATCTCATCGGCTCCTTTCAGCAGGAATACCCCAACATTTCCTTCCAGCTGAAGCAAAACCACTCTTATTGGCTGCTTGAACGATTAAAATCCGGAGATCTGGACCTCTGTCTCCTCGCTTCGATTAAGCCTGAAAATCCGATCCAATGGATCAAGCTGTGGAGTGAAGAACTCTTTGTATTTGTGCCAAATGATCATCCATTAGCCAGTCGCGAAAGCATTACCCTGAATGAGATTGCCGGGGAGCGTTTTATTTTATTGAAAAAGGGCTATGCGCTTCGGATGACGGTCGATGAGCTGTTTGAGAAGGCCGATATACAGCCGAACATTATGTTTGAAGGAGAAGAAGCAGCTACTGCCGCAGGTTTTGTGGCAGCCGGACTGGGCATATCTATTCTCCCAGACCTGAAAGGCTTAGACCAAAGCAAAATCACCAAAATCCGCGTCAGCTGGCCGGAATGTCAGCGTGTCATAGGAATTGCCTGGATAAAAGGCAGGTTTTTATCACCGGTTGCTGAGACCTTTAAACAATATGTGATCAGCCATTTTTCTGAGTAGGGAGGATTCAAACATGAATGTCAAAAAAATCGCGTCAGAACAGGATTTACATACAGCGTTTGAAATCAGAAAGGCAGTATTTGTAGAGGAACAAGGCTGTCCCATTTCGGATGAATTCGATGAGTTCGATACACTCCACGGTGACTGCCAGCACATCCTGGCTTATCATCAGAATGTACCTGTTGGCACTGCACGTGTCCGTATCGTTGGCCACGCGGGGAAACTGGAACGAATCTGCATTCTGAAGTCTTACCGCAAATTCGGTTTGGGAAAAGTGATCGTCGATGCATTAGAACGTATTGTGAAAGAACAAGGCATTTCTGCCTTCAAACTGCACGGCCAGACACAGGCGGCAGGCTTTTATGAAAAGCTCGGCTATCAGACTGCATCAGAAGAATTTATGCTGGACGGCATTCCGCATGTACTGATGACAAAACAAGACGATTCTGCTTTATAGATTGTTCACAAATTTGTCACTTATGAGCATGAACAGTTCATTGGTATACTAATCACCGATTATGGAGAGAAGGAATGATTGTATGCCAGCAAATAAAAAAGAGGGTCTTATATTTGGCGTGATGATGTGTTTTGGAATGGTCTGCGTCATGTCGATTTACAATGCCATCATCAACGGAGCCATTCAGGATTTTTCACTGATGACCGTTTTTGAAATGGCCATCGGTTTTATGGTCGCCCTCCTGTTCGATTTACTGTTAGTAGGCCCCCTCGCCAAGAAGATTGCATTCCGCATGTCGTTCGACAAGACTAAAAAAATTTATGTCATCCTTGCCATGTCAACTTGTATGGTGATTGGCATGGTACTTTGTATGTCTGTGTTCGGTTTAGTGACAGCGGTTCTGGCAAATGGGCTGAACGGGGACAGCCTCTTCAGTGCTTACCTTATGATGGTGTTGAAAAATTTCATCCTGGCCTATCCATTGCAATTACTGATTATGGGCCCATTAGTCAGAGGGATTTTCATGAAATTTGTAAAACCAAAGCTCACAGCCGCAATTTAAATAGAAAAGGAGTGAGCCTGACACTCACTCCTTTTGCTCATGAATCGAATGTAAAACAAGCTCCGCAAAAGCCTCTGCGGCAGGCAGCTGCCATTTTTTCTTTTTGGGTGTGAGTAAATCGGATCGAGGGCTTCACCATGCTGGAGATTTTTCAGCTTATGTTTTTCACTTCCATTAATCCCTATACCTTACCACATAGTTTTTATACAATTCTTCGTTATAAAGGATTTCTTCGCCATGTGAAGAGCAAATGAGCGTTGGTTTGATTTGATCTATGATTGAGCCGCTATCGATGTTCTCATTTATATCAACACTGAATCTTCTTATAGGTGGGTGTAAATCCTCCTTACTTGTGATAAAAAGGTCGCCCGTTAATAGCGTACGATCGATTTTATGATCATACACGACATGCCCCGGCGAATGGCCAGGTGTTAAATAGTATTTCAGAGGCAGGTGAGCAAGCCTTTGCTCCGTCAGCGGCTGGACAATATGGGCTACCCCTGTGTTCTCCACTTCATTTTTGTTCGGATATGGCTCTTCCCCATTGATGTACTTTAGTTCTTTCTGGTGCGCAAAAATCGGAATATCAAATCTATCTAACCATTTTGATGCACCTCCGATATGATCACTGTGGCCATGGGTAAGCAAAATGGCTTTTGGATTGCCGATCGCTAACGCTGCTCTAATTTGAGCTTCAGCAAAACGTTCTATTCCCGTATCAACAATATAAACATCATCACCATCTTTGATAAACCAAGTATGAACCGGGATACGAAGAGGCACATCAAGCTCAAATTCACATTGATAGACATGTTCTGATAGTTGTCTCAAGTTCACGCAAACCACTCCCTTTGGAGATTTTTTGATAGTTCAAAAGAAAACAGAAGTGAACGGACTATTTTCACCCACGCTCGAGCTGACTGGATTCTTGAGGAGGAGACGCCGATTTTCGCCAGCATCAGCTCAAATTGTAAACGTTGTCCATTAATAATCCCTTTTGTTCCCCTTCTTCACATATTCCCAATCACGTTCTATATTCTTCCTCACTCTATGAAGGAGTGCAGAAATGGTTTCCTTTTCCTCTGAAGTAAAACCGGACAAGGCCACTTCCGTGGAATGTTCTCCTTCTCTTCTTAACAATGGATATACCTTTTTCCCTTTCTCAGTCGGGAACAGTTTTTTTATTTTTTTATTTTGCTCATCCGGCAGTTTTTGAATAAATCCCTGCATTTCCAGCTTCTTAATGGCCCGCGCGGCCGTTGTCCGGTCCACTTTTATCATTTCCGCCAATTTTTCTTGAATAATTCCCGGATTTTCGTATATACGTACGAGATAGAGATACTGCCCTCTTGTTAAGTCTAAATCTTTAAATTCGATGTTGCTTATGGAATCCAACGCTCTTGCTATCATGCCGATCTCACGCAAAATATCATTCATTCCTAAAACCCCTCACGTATTTTTGTTGCAATTACAACAAAAATGTTTTAACCTTACTATTATAAGACCACATGCATGCTGTACAGTCCAGACTAATATCAGAAAAGGATTGATTCATAATGAATATAAAAAGAATAACAACTGAAGCTGATTTACATGAAGCTTTGAATATTAGAAAGACGGTTTTCATTGAGGAGCAACATGTATCGGAATCCGAAGAGTTCGATGAATTTGATACGCTCCAGGAACAATGCCAGCATGTCTTGGTATATCATGAGAATCAGCCTGTCGGCACGGGCCGTGTGCGCATCGTTGGCCATACAGCAAAGCTGGAAAGAATCTGCATCCTAAAACCTTACCGTAAGTACGGATTGGGGAAAGTCATCGTAAGCGGGTTAGAAGAAATCATAAAAGAAAAAGGATTGACTGCATGTAAGCTGCATGGTCAAACACAAGCAGCAGGCTTTTATCAAAAACTGGGCTACCAGATTTCTTCACAGGCATTTATGGAAGACGGCATCCCTCATGTCTTGATGACAAAAGACATATCGCGGAATATAACATGAAATATATTTTTTACGGATTAGGCATACTCATATTAAGTTTGGGCATTTCCTTAACCATACAATCAGGACTGGGCACATCACCCTTCGATGCCCTTTTGGTTGGTCTGTCAAAAGAAATCGGTCTTACCGTAGGGAGCTGGGAGGTCCTTATTTCTGTGATCCTCTTAATCTGCAACGCTATATTAACGAGAAAAAAACCTATTTTGCTAGGCTTAATTACAGCATTCATTACTGGAATAGGCATTGACCTATGGTTGTTTGTTGTAAAAAACACCATCTATCTAAATGCGTTGTTAAGCAAACTGATTTGTTTCGGAATTGGTTTGATGCTCATCGGTCTTGGAACAGCCATCTATCTTCAGACGAAATTCGCATCAACACCCATCGATCATTTAACACTTATTATCCGAGATCTCTCCAAAAGAACAATCTTGTTTTCAAGAACATTGGTATACGCTCTTTTCTTAGTATTAGCCATCATCTTTAAAGGCCCTATCGGCATCGGAACCCTATTAACCGTCTGTTTGGGAGGAATGATCCTTCACGTTTTTATGCCTATTGTGGAAAAACAATTCTTATCAAAAAAAAGAAGGGGTTAAAAAACCTCTTCTTTGAAAAAACGAAACGCAAAACAAGCTACGTTTCGTTCAATAATTTTATGATAAATTAAAATTTATAGTACCAAAAAATCGCAATTTCATTTGCTGTTGGAAGGTTGGAATAAAGCATCGTATCAACTGCACCTATTATAAAGTGATGTTTGGCATAAAAACGACAAGCTGAAACATTAATATCTTGTGTTTCAAGCATAAGACCACAAAAGCGATTCTCCTTTGCCCACTCAATCGCTTTATGTAATAATGCTGTTCCAACGCCTTTTTGTCTATAGTCTTTTGCAACGGCAATGTCCTCTATTAGTGCATACCCATTCCAGTTAGAACGAATCTTAATCCGGCCGATGCAGTTGTTTTCAACATAATATAAAAAGACAACCTTCCCTTCATCTTCAATATAACTAACATCCATTTCATCATCTTCATATTGTTTAAAATAAGGTTCAGAAAATCGTTCCTCAGTATATGTCCAAACACCGTTTTCAAAAGCAGGTATCATTCTCCCAAAAACAACGAAAGGTTCATTTGGTTTATTGAAATCTTTCAAATTCATTTGAGCCATTTTCTTGATCATATCAATCCCCTCCTAAACGAGATTATATTAGCATACTCGTTTCGATCAAGAACAGCATCCATCACCTTTTATATATAGCGATTTTTCTATTTCACTGTCTTAATGGGGTATTTCAACAGAGGCTTGTGGTACAGTAAAAAGGAATAGATGATCCCGTGCCTACTAACAATAATAGATTCATCAATATGAAAAAGCATACTTCCTTCAACCCGCCATTGAATGGTACCCGTGGGGATTAGAAGCATTAGATATAACTCTGCCATTGGTGACATGTCCAAAAGACTACCAAAAATCCGTTGACCTTTGTTTTTTCTATGAAAGAATGAGAGTGAATAAAGGAGTGATTGAGTATGTTAACAAGAGAAGATATCTTTAAACACGTCAAAGAAAAATACGGTACATCGCCTGATTACCCGTGGGTGAAATACCCAAACTATGCTTCTTTGAGACATACATCAAACAAAAAATGGTACGGTCTTATCATGAATGTTCTCCCAGAAAAATTAGGCTTGGATGGTCATGGCGAAATAGATATTCTAAATCTAAAATGTCCCCCTGAAATAAGTGATAGCTTAAGAAACGGGGAAAATATCTTACCCGGATATCATATGGATAAGGAACATTGGATTTCAATTGTTTTAGAACGGACAGATCCAGAAGGCGAAATCTATAACTTAATCGAGCAGAGCTTTCATTTAACCAAGTGAAGATAAAGAGTGTTCCGGCTAATCAAGCTGCGAAAAGTAGTGGGCACTTTCATTTTAGGATACTGTTCTTCACTCAGTCCATAAACGCAACTTAGTCTATCTGGTGCGAGAGTGGGAGAAGAATTTCTACCAACTTCTTATGGAAAAGGATGAATAGTTATGACAAATAACTTAAAACAGAGAAGAATCATTTTAGATTTAGCAGTTACTTTAGATGGTTTTATTGAAGGGAAAAATGGAGAAGTTGATTGGTGCATTATGGACCCTGATATGGGGTTTACTGATTTCTTAAATCAAATTGATACTATTTTATATGGCAGAAAAAGCTACGATTTATGGGTACAATATATTCCAAAAAATGAAGATCCTGATACAGAAAAGGAACTTTGGAAATTGGTTCATAGTAAAAAGAAATATGTTTTTTCCAGAACACAAAATGAGATTGATAATCAAGCCATATTTATAAATGATAATATTCTTGAAGAAGTAAATAAATTGAAGAAAAAGTCTGGCAAAGACATCTGGCTATATGGTGGAGCGAGTCTCATTACAACTTTTATAAATTTGGGGCTTGTTGATGAATTTAGATTATCTATTCACCCTGTTGTTTTGGGAGAAGGAAAACCGTTGTTTATTGATGTAAAACAGAGGATAAATTTAAAAATGGTGAATACAAGAACATTTTCCTCTGGCGTTGTGCAAATCGTTTATCATTGGAATGGCTAAAAAAATCTTACTCCTCCAAAATATACATTGTAAGGTAACACTCGACAGTTATTTTTCTTATTGAACTAAAGGGGGAATCCAATGGGTTCTCCTTAATACTATTGAATTATCAACATCAAATTTTAACAGAGCTAAAAATATCCATTCTCTTGTATTAAAAGAAAAGAAGACTGGAAAGGACGCATTAACATAATTAAACATTATAGTATATTTCATTCTCCCTCTTTTAAGTAAATCGGCTAAGAGGTGATCCTATGCCCACTAACAATAAATCCAATAGATTAATCGCTGAGAAGTCTACTTATTTTACTTCAACATGCTCATAACCCTGTGGACTGGTTCCCTTGGGGAGAAGAAGCATATGAAAAAGCGAAACGCGAAAACAAGCCTGTTCTCGTATCTATTGGGTATAGCTAACGATGGCTAATCTAAAGAACATGCTATTGATGCCATGTTTATTCATTTTACAAAAAAGGATCAACCTTGGATTACTTTCACAAGATTGATCCTTTCACTCATTTAGCGATGCCTCCGCGAACGTTTATATACATTCAAGATTACTAGCCAACAAATAACAATGGTCCCTGCAAAAAGTATGAGCATATTGGTATACAAATAGGTAGAGTGATCAACGTCAATAGGCAGCAGCCTATGGTCTAAGAAGCCGATAGATAATAAACCGCCTACAATCGTAATACCCGTTCCCTCTAATAAAAAGCTCGTGAAATTAAGCAAACTCATTCCAGCGCCCGCTTCCTTTTCTTTCAAACTGCTAGACACAACTGTAGATATAACTGTTTTTGTGAAAGATAGACCCCCAAAAACAAAAATTACTATAATTGTCATGATCCATGGTGCTGCATCTATAAAAAAGGCAGCGATTAAAAAACCGGAAGAAAGCAATGCACTTCCAATAGTTAGTACATACAAGGAACCTTTCCGATCAACAAGCAATCCCCCAATGTAACCAAAGATGATGACACTCATTGTTCCAGGGAAAATAATGCCGCTTCCAATTGCTGCAGTACTTAAATGGTGAACATCTTTCATCATGTAAGGAACCATAGAGACAAATCCTGCTACTGTACCAAATATTAGTCCTCCGCAAAGGGTTCCAATCACAAAAAAGACGTTTTTCCCTAATTCAGGGTCAACAAAAGGGTCCTGAGCTTTCCTAATGTGTTTCACAAATATGAAGAAAGCAAGGATACTGATGATCAGAAAAGAAAATCTATAAGATGTTGTAAACAGCATAAAAAATACGATACCTGCAGACATCAATATAATCCCTGCCATATCAATGTGTCCTCTTATTCTCTCTTCCTTTTTCAACAATTTTATAAGAAATGGAACGGTGATAATTGTTGCAGTTGGAATAAGCAGCAAATACGACCAATGGATATAATGAGCAACCATTCCCCCAATAGCTGGCCCAACACCTTCTCCCATTGCTACCAGGGACCCGATCAGGCCAAATGCTTTCCCCCTGTTCTCTTTTGGAATATAGCGCGCAACGACAACCATCACAAGAGCTGGGAATGCGGCTGCACCAATTCCTTGAATAAATCGGGCTAGAATGAGAATAGGAAAGAAAGAGTGTCCAACAAATCCAATGATCGACCCTAAGCCATTTACCATAATCCCAAATAGAAGCAGATTTTTGATGCCCATCTGGTCTGATAGCTTTCCATATAGAGCTGTTCCAATGGAGAAGGTTAACATAAAGGCAGTATTCACCCAGTTTGCACTTGCTGGCAGTTTATTAAACTCGTTGGCAATATCAGGTAATGAGACGTTCAGAACCATTTCATTTAATACGCTGAAAAATGATAGAACACAAAGCCAAATCAAAACTTGATTGTGCCGTAAAGTTGACTGTGAATATGACGTATTCACAATTTCCCCTCCATTAATGAGGGCAGACGCAGTTTATAGGGTCATTGATACGCTTCCCTCTTTTAATTGTACCCTGTTCATTTTATTGCACTTCATAATAACTCCCCCTACATTTGATTGATATGATCTTATTATATATAGACTAAGGTTTAAACTTTTACTTTTTTTTATAAAAATTTGACCAGATTGCGAAACAAGGAAAAACGTTATTCGCATTTATCTCAAGTGGCAAAATGAAACATTAGTTTATATTTTCACATCACAATTATCGATAAGCAGTCAGTTATTGTATTTGTTTAGGATAACTGTGGTAACCTGAATATAACCAACTTAGGAAGAAGGTGATCCCATGCCAAATAAAAGTAAACCCAATAGATTAATCGCTGAAAAGTCTCCTTATTTACTCCAACACGCCCACAACCCTGTGGACTGGTTCCCGTGGGGAGAAGAAGCATTTGCAAAAGCAAAACGCGAAAACAAGCCGGTTCTGGTCAGCATCGGTTATTCGACTTGTCATTGGTGCCATTTCTCTTAGAATAACCAAAAAGGCAACCAGTTTCGGCTGCCTTTTTAATAGTTATAATTTTTTAGAAACCCAAGTTTAAAAACTTTTTCTCTTCTAATTTAAAGACTGTCGTCTTTTCTTTGGGTTGATTCCATGTTATTCTGACTTCTAACCTATGACCCTTAATATCTTCCTCGGGCATATATTCAAAGGTTGAAATGTGGTCAGGTTTTTCCCCACCGTCTTTTAAACTTTCACCATTATATTCAGATAGAGAGTAAGGACCATTCTCTTCATAAACTTTTCCATCGACCATCAATTCAATTTGTTTAATAGTGATTTTATTTTCTTTATTTTCATTACCCTGCCAGTATAAGTTTAGAAAATAATTTGGCCCAATTGATGTTTTACTTGACTTTTCAATGGAAACTTTCCATTCATTGTCTTTACTTGTCCCTTTATAAAGATCCTGTTGATCATATATCGAATACAAAACAACAAATATCCCCAATAAAACCACTATCGGAATGATTATTTTCATTATTTTTCTTTTTTTCACATACTCTACTCCTATATTTTTCTAGAAAAAAATTAAATATAAACCAAAAGAATGATATAGTAAATAATGGTTTCACTAGTGATTATACCAAATTAGCTTATGGAAAAACAGAGGTGTAGAAAGTGAAAAAAAGATTTTTTTGTTTCATTATAGTATCTTTGATACTATCTTTATTCGTCATACCAAAAGTAACTTTAGCTAAAGAAACTGAAACTTTTTCTACGGATTCTTATACATTAAAGGATGCACAAAATGAAGTCATAAAGTATCTTAAGGACAATAAAAAGAATTACAAAATTGGATCAGAACAATTTGTTAATTTCTTAGAGCCCGCAACAAAACTAGATTTCAAAAAATATAATAAAATTTAATACAAACATATTCCAGCATCTACCTAGCCGAGAATGAAGAATATCAATTCGAACAAGCTACAAAAGATAATAAAGATAAAGAAGAAAAACCTTTTGTGTTAAGTAATTCTTTGTTAAATAAAAAAATCAAAGAAATTAGAGTGAAAAATGAAGATGAAAATACTGAAGTTGATAATGAAGTAAAAGACTTACAGTCCCAACCTTCATTAGAGTTTAATGCTCTTTCAAGTTATAACAGAACAAATGCAAAAAAATATATGACAAAAAATTCGAAGAACACATCCAGCTCTTTATATGGATATCTAGGTGGTAGTGGCGGTGACTGTACAAACTACGCATCTCAAGTGGTTCACGCAGGTGGAATGCCTACTAGCTTGAAAGGTTATTATGGCAGTCATTATACCCAGACTACAACGGGTTGGTTTACAGTTAAGGAATATCGAGTCCAGGGAACATACAAAATTAATTACTCTACTTCTTGGGTCAGAGTTAAAGATTTCTATGGCTACTGGACTGGTACTAAAAAACATAAAGTTTATTCTAACTTAACTGCCTCACAAGTATCAAAGAAAGTTTCAACTGGAGATGTAGTGCAAGTCTATAATAAAAACTCCGGAAACTGGTTCCATACCGTTGTTGTTTATGATGTAAAAAAAGGAGAAACAAGATTTTCAGCTCACTCTAGTGAACAATTATATGCACATCTACCATTTGAGTTCAAAGGAAGTAAGTATAGATTTAGAGTTATTAAGTTCTAAAGAAAAATAAAAAGAAGCTGCCTAAATAGTGGCTTCTTTTTTTATATGTGCAATAACGTGTTGTTGGTAGCCAAGGATAATCAACTCGTGTGGAATAACATAAGGCATTTTAAATGGTAATACAATTGTTCAAATAATACAGTTTTACCTTTTATGTCATTCATTTTCTAAAACCTGTAATCCGTAACCACGCGGTAGCAGGTTTTTTTATTTGCTTGACTTAGAGTTAACTCTAAATTGTAAACTAACTTTAATTAAATGAGAGGGATGATGTTGTTGTATTCCATTAGTAAAGCTGCTGAGAAGACTAGTATTAGTTCGTATACATTAAGATATTACGAAAAGATTGGGTTACTTCCACCACCAAAACGAAAAAACAGTGGAAGGCGTTTTTATACGGAGACTGATATTCAGTTCATGTTATTCCTGAAAAGTTTAAAGGAAACAGGTATGTCTTTAGAGGATATTAATGAGTTTGTCAAAGACGGATGCATTTTGGAAAAAATCAATTCGGATGTTAAATCGGCACAACTCTCCCCATCTATAAATAAACGTATTGAGATTTTAACCAAGCACTTAGAGAAAATGGAAATTAAAAAAAGGGAGCTGGAAGAAGTGATTTCTACTACAAAAGGAAAACTGGATACATATTATTCAATTTTGAAAGAGGAAGTGGAAAACAAATGAAACATTTAAATATATACATAATGTTACTTGGCTTCTCTATTTTCACGGGAGCTACTTTTAATCTTGCAAAATATACAGTTGGATATTTTTCTCCATCGTCTTCTGCGGCATGGCGTTTCGGTTTAGCGGCTGCAGTGATGCTCATCATTTTGATTTTTACTGAAGGTATAAAGAAGAGTCAATTACGGAAAAACGCCGTTTCATACATTGTTCTTGGAATTATAGGAATCTTTGGATTTAATGCCTTGTTTTTTGTTGGTTTAAAATATACATCTCCCGTTAACGGAGCATTAATAATGGGGCTGAATCCTTTATTAACAGCAATTCTCGCTCGAATTATCTTAAAGGACAACATGACAAAAAAACAAGTACTCGGCATATTGTTTGCATTCATCGGTGTATTGTTAGTCATTACACAAGGTTCTATCGAAACCATTAAAACCTTATCAATTTCAGGAGGAGACTTAATAATCTTTACAGGTAACGTTTGTTGGGCACTTTATGGCGTACTTGGACGTCGGTTTGTAAAGGATGGTACACCGCTATCTACAACCACTTATACGATGGTTATTGGTGCTGTTAGTTTAATAGTAGTTTCCTTATTTACATCCAAACCTGTTTCTTTATCGAACATCCCGATTGGAGTTTGGGGGGCAATTGCTTTTATGGCTTTCTTTACAAGTGTTTTGGGTTACCTATGGTGGAATCAGGGGATTAAAGAGATTGGGGCTAGTAAAACATCTTTATTTTTCAACCTTGTTCCCGTTGTAACGATGATTATTTCATTTGCAATTGGAACACCGATAAAGGTATTTCAAGTTATTGGGGCTGTGTTAGTTATATTAGGCGTTTTAACCGCTTCGGGGGTAATACGTATTCCTAAGTACAATACTAAAGAACAGTCAGCTATATAAAGAAATAGGGAGTATTTTTGAGAAAATGTGTTAAGTTAAATATACACTAATTATAGGAAGAAGGTGATCCCATGCCAAACAAAAGTAAACCCAATAGATTAATCAATGAGAAATCACCATACTTACTCCAACACGCCCACAACCCTGTGGACTGGTTCCCGTGGGGAGAAGAAGCTTTTGAAAAAGCAAAACGCGAAAACAAGCCGGTTCTGGTCAGCATCGGTTATTCGACTTGTCATTGGTGCCACGTTATGGCTCACGAAAGCTTTGAAGACGAAGAAATCGCGCGTCTTCTCAATGAACGGTTTGTGGCGATTAAAGTCGACCGGGAAGAGCGGCCGGATGTGGATTCTGTTTATATGAGAATCTGCCAGCTGATGACCGGGCAGGGCGGCTGGCCGCTGAATGTGTTTATCACGCCTGATCAGAAGCCGTTTTACGCGGGTACATATTTTCCAAAGACGAGCAAATTCAATCGTCCCGGTTTTGTTGATGTGCTTGAGCATCTGTCTGAGACGTTTGCGAACGACCGTGAGCATGTCGAGGATATTGCGGAGAACGCCGCTAAACATCTGCAGACCAAAACAGCCGCCAAATCAGGCGAAGGCCTTAGCGAGTCAGCGATTTCCCGGACATTCCAGCAGCTTGCCAGCGGGTTTGATACGATCTACGGCGGTTTCGGGCAGGCACCGAAATTTCCGATGCCCCATATGCTGATGTATTTGCTTCGTTATCATCACAATACGGGGCAGGAGAACGCTTTATACAACGTGACGAAAACGCTGGACAGCATGGCGAATGGCGGCATTTACGATCATATCGGCTATGGGTTCGCCCGCTATTCGACCGATGACGAGTGGCTCGTTCCCCACTTTGAAAAAATGCTGTACGACAATGCGCTGCTGCTGACCGCTTATACAGAAGCCTATCAGGTCACGCAAAACAGCCGCTATAAAGAGATTTGTGAGCAGATCATTACGTTCATTCAGAGGGAAATGACTCATGAAGACGGAAGCTTTTTCTCTGCTTTAGACGCGGATACAGAAGGAGAAGAAGGAAAGTACTACGTGTGGTCAAAGGAAGAGATTCTAAAAACGCTCGGAGACGATCTCGGAACGCTGTATTGCCAAGTGTATGACATCACTGAAGAAGGAAACTTTGAAGGCAAAAATATTCCTAACCTCATTCACACAAAGCGAGAACAAATCAAAGAGGATGCCGGGTTAACCGAAAAAGAGCTCAGCCTCAAACTCGAAGACGCAAGACAGCAGCTCTTGAAGACACGCGAGGAAAGAACCTATCCCCATGTCGATGATAAAGTGCTTACCTCATGGAACGCGCTGATGATCGCGGGTCTTGCGAAAGCGGCAAAGGTATACCAGGAGCCGAAATATCTCAGCCTAGCGAAAGACGCCATCACATTTATTGAAAACAAATTAATCATCGACGGCCGTGTGATGGTCCGATATCGTGATGGCGAAGTGAAAACCAAAGGCTTTATCGACGATTACGCTTTTCTCCTATGGGCTTATCTGGATCTCTATGAAGCTTCGTTTGATCTTTCTTATTTACAAAAAGCGAAGAAACTGACAGACGATATGATCAGCTTATTTTGGGATGAGGAGCATGGCGGATTCTACTTCACCGGACACGATGCAGAAGCCTTAATCGTACGGGAAAAAGAAGTGTACGACGGCGCCGTGCCTTCCGGAAACAGTGTGGCAGCTGTTCAGCTGCTGCGTCTCGGCCAAGTCACCGGCGACTTATCACTGATCGAAAAAGCGGAAACGATGTTTTCCGTGTTCAAGCCAGACATCGACGCGTATCCGAGCGGCCATGCTTTCTTTATGCAAAGTGTGTTAAGGCATCTAATGCCTAAAAAAGAAATCGTGATTTTTGGAAGCGCAGACGATCCAGCCAGAAAACAAATCATAACAGAGCTCCAAAAAGCCTTTAAGCCTAACGACTCCATTCTGGTAGCAGAGCATCCTGATCAATGCAAAGACATTGCGCCATTCGCTGCAGACTACCGCATCATAGACGGCAAAACAACCGTTTATATTTGTGAAAACTTCGCCTGCCAGCAGCCGACAACAAATATTGAAGAAGCGATCCACACATTAATAAGCAGCAGGGATTAAGACCCTTGCTGCTTACTTTTTGATTTCTTATGGTACCATAAAGCGATCCCCGCAAACACAAGGTTGACCGCTATCGTAAAGAAAGCCTCCCACATCGGGTTCCCCCGCGTAACCGTAAACAGAGAAGGAATTCCTCCATACACACTGTTTTTTTTCTGTAATAAACATACACAAAAACATATTATTCGCGGCATGGGCGCCAAGTGATATTTCGATGCTTCCAGTTTTAATCGTGTAATAGGTCCACACAAAACCAAATGTTAAATACTCAATTCCTGCCCAGACAGCGCCATTGTTCATTTCTGGATTCGCAAAATGCAATACGCCAAACAATCCTCCGACAATCAGTGTCAAAAATAGAGGATTTTTCGTCAATCTCCCGAAAGCTTGAAGCAAAAATCCCCTGAAAAACAGTTCCTCAGCTGATGTCTGAATCGGAACCAAAATGAGGGCAGCCGCTAGCAGCCAGATAAAGCGTGAGGCATTAAACTCTTGCATTGAATAGCTATCAGGATGAATCGCAAAATCAATCAATTGTACGGCGATCATCAGCAAGAAATAAGCAATAAAACCAAAGGAAATTCTCCGCCAATTCATCTTTGAATTTGGTGTAATCACAGTTCGGAAAGGCCGCTTCAAAATAAAGCGCACAGCCAGCCAAACTCCCGGAATGGCGAATAAATAAATCACATGGGACAAATAAAGATCTACGAGGGGATCACTCAGCACAGCTTCATCCAAATCAAACGTGATATTGGGATTCACAATAACCGTGAACAGTATAGCGAAAAGGTAAGCTATATTCCCGAATACATATAACCCTACCATCACCAAAAAAGCGAAAAAATATCTCCACAACGTATTGTTTCCTTCTATAGGACGGATAAATGAATTCATTCCTTCTATGTCTCTTCCTTTCAATGAGAATATTACTATATATTTGCATAAATTGGTCTATGAATCTACTGTTTTGGAAATCTTTCAAGCAAAATTAAAATATAAAGTGTGAATTTAGTTCTTCCATCTAGTGATTTGAACTCTGTTGCCAATGAACCAAGATACTTATAATAGTCCCAAGAGGGGAATTTTCAGTCTTTTCTTACTACTAAAAGGGGGTTTTTTATGAATACGATCTTCAAACAAAAGAATACACATCCTTTCTCAAACGCAGCGAATCGTTTAGACCGCCTTCCGATTTCACGCGTTCATTTCCAAGTGTTAACCGCTCTCGGCATTGTTTATTTCTTTGATCTCGCAGATTTATTTACCCTCAGCAATGTAGCGCCGGCACTGATCGAGCATTGGGGCATCCCGCTTTCAACTATTGCTAACGTAACGGCTGCTTCGTTTTTAGGCATGTTTTTAGGCGCTTCACTGGGCGGACGGCTGTCCGATCGAATCGGCCGCAAAAAAGCCTTAAATCTATTTGTCTTTGTTTTCTCAATCGCATCGCTATGCAATGCTGCGGCATGGGACATTCCATCTTTAATGACATTCCGTTTTCTCACCGGATTTGGCGTTGCAGCCGCCATGGTCATTACGAATAGCTATTTGGCGGAATTTTTCCCTTCAAGTGTACGTGGAAAATATATTTCTTTTTGTGCCATGATTGGATTGATCGGGGTTCCGATCACCAACATTGTGTCTGCCTTTGTCATTCCTCTTGGTTCATGGGGATGGAGGCTAGTATTTGTATGGGGTGCCGTCGGCCTTATTTATTTTTTCTTTATTCGACGGCTGGAAGAGTCGCCTCGCTGGCACGAAAATCGCGGGGAATATGCGAAAGCCGATGCGATCCTCAACCGAATTGAGGCACAGGTTGAAAAGGAGAAAGGCCCGCTTCCGGCAGCATCCCAGCCTAAAGTAAGCGAAACTGTTAAGCAGAATGCAGGTTATGCCGGCTTATTGAAAGGCAGAAACCTCAAAATCACCATCGTATTATCTGCTGTATGGATTTTTGAAACGTTTGGGTTTTACGGATTTGCCTCATGGGTTCCAAGCCTGCTAAAAAGCAATGGCGTCACCATGGAAAATACATTGTGGTATAACGTATTGCATTCCATCGGCGCTCCGCTTGGTGCACTGCTCGGCTCCATGATTTCCGAAAGATTTCAAAGAAAATGGATTTTAGCTGCGAGTGCGTTTCTGACGGCCATCGCCGGGCTCTTATATGGTATGACTTTTATTCCCATCATGATCATTGTATTTGGTTTTATCGTGAATATCACAGAACGGGTCTTTACCTCGAACTTATACGCCTATACATCTGAACCTTATCCGACTGAATACCGCTCGTCTGGCAGCGGTTTAGCCTATGGTCTTGGCCGTTTTTCAAACATTTTTGGCTCATTGCTTGTCGGATTTATTGCCGTTCAGCTCGGCTATATCAGCGTCTTCTTATTTATTGGGGGCTGCTGGCTCGCATGCTCCTTGCTGTTAATCTTCTTCGGTCCTAATACGAATGCGAAACAGATTTAAAAAAGTCAGTGCGGATCTGCCGCACTGATCTCATTACAATTGCTTCAAAATCCTCGCGGGGTTTCCGCCTACAACAGTATTAGCGGGTACATCCTTAGTGACAACAGATCCAGAAGCAATCACTGCGTTATCACCGATTGTCACTCCCGGGTTAATCACCGCCCGGCCTCCAATCCAAACTTGATCTCCAATTGTCACAGGCTTACCGAACTCCTTCCCGGATTTCCTTTCGATCGGATCAAGAGGGTGACCGGCCGTGTAGATATGTACACCTGGCGCAATCAAACAATGACGGCCGATACGCACCTCACACACATCTAAAATGACACAGTCAAAATTAACAAATGTATGATCTCCGATATGAATGTGATAGCCATAATCACAGCGGAATGTCGGCAAAATCGTGACTTGATCCCCAACCGAACCGAGCAGCTCCTTCAAAAGCTCCGTCCGCACTGCATCATCTTCCGGTGTTTCGTTATATTGTCTAATCAGCTGTCTCGCATGTTTGCGTTCTAGTAATAGTTGTTGATCTTCCGAATTGTATAATTCTCCGGCTGCCATTTTTTCTTTTTCTGTCCTCAGCATGTAAGTCACTCCAGATGTCAGATTGTAATCTCGATCAAATTTCCTTCATCATCCTCAATCACACTTTCATAGTAGCCGTCTCCTGTTGTCCTCGGGCCGTTAACTACTGCGAAACCATCCGCCTTCAATCGATTAGTCAGTTCGTCAACTTTCTCCCGGCTCCCAACGGAAAAGGCAATATGTGCCCAGCCTGTCATTGTTTGTGAGGACGGATCGGTCACATTCCCTTTTTTCATAATCTCCAGCCTTGCTCCGGAATCAAACGTAATAAAATAAGACTTAAAATCTTTTTTCTCATTATGATACAAATCATTCGCTTCGCCATTAAAATACGTTTCATAAAAAGATTTCATTCGCTCTAAATCATTGACCCAGACCGCTGTATGTTCAATATGCATTTCTTCCTCCTCCTTCGCCTTCAATGAAGTTATAAGGTATGAAATGCATTTCAGTTCAAGCTTTTTTCTTAAATTTATGCTGAATTTTGATATCAGCGGGTTCATCCTGCAAAAATAGAGAAAATGCTGCGATGCCGAGCTGCTCAAGATTCAAATCAAGCGACGGAAAACCAAGAACACGGCTGATAGAAGTATTCCCCTCGCCTATGATTTCAACATCCCAATTACTCTTTTTGGCAAATAGATGAATTCCAGCTGCCACTTCATCACTATTTGCATAAATAGCAGTCGGAACCCTCCCGCTCATATAAAAATGTTCAGCTGCCCGCTCACCATCATTTATATCGTTGCATCCGGACAGCATATGGCGGTCTTCCAACCTTCCGCAGACAGCTTTATAGGCCGCAGCTTTATCAGCCGTGCTCGGGCTCCTATCAGCTTCTCTGACACACGTAAAAGCAATATTCTCATGCCCGCGGCTCTTTAAATAGCGAAAGCTCTCTGCATAAGCAGTTTTTCTGTCATTAAAAGCACAAGGAACATCAATGTCTCCGGTATCCTCACAAGCGATGATCGGCCCATATTCCTGATAAGCTAAAATGCTGTCCCAATGATTGGCGCGGGAAGTAATGATGAGACCGTCTATTTTCTTCGTTCTTAACAGCTCTAAATATTTGATTTCAATATCGGGGTTATAATTGGTGGGGAGAAGGGTCGTTGCATACTCATACTGAAAAGCCGCCTTGGTGATTCCGTTAACGATTTTATCAAAGCAGGGATGATCGCTATAAGGCAGAATCACACCGACCGTATGGGTTTTCCCGCGAATGAGATCGATTGCGGTTCGATTTGGCGTATAATCCAATTCCTTCATGACTTGATGAACAAGCTTTCTCTTTTCTTCAGATACATAAGGATGGTGATTCAATACACGCGAGACAGTCGAAACAGATACATTTGCCAGTCTTGCGATCTCTTTTATATTTGCCATCTCTTTCTCCTTTTCATATAAAAAAAGCAGTAAGTGTAAAATCCTTACTGCTATCTCATCATATATTGATGATAAGTTCAACAGGACAATGGTCGGAACCCATGACGTCCGCTGATATGCTGGCATCTTCAATCTGTTCCTTAAGTCTTTCAGAAACAACAAAATAATCAATCCGCCATCCGATATTTCTGTCCCGGGCGCCGGCACGATACGACCACCAGGAATAAGCGCCTTCAAGATCAGGATAAACATGACGGAAAGAATCAACAAAGCCAGCTTCTAAGAAACGAGTGAATGCCCCTCTTTCTTGATCTGAAAATCCAGCGTTATTCCGGTTCGCCTTTGGATTTTTCAAATCAATCTCCTGATGGGCTACATTCAAATCACCGCATAAAATCACTGGTTTTTTCTGATCCAATTCAAGAATATAAGACAATAAAGCCTCTTCCCATTGCATGCGGTAATCAATCCGCTCTAATCCCCTTCTGGAATTGGGCGTGTAAACAGTCATCACATACACGTTTTCAAATTCCAGCGTAATCACTCTGCCTTCTTGGTCATGCTCTTCTACTCCGATACCGTAGATGACCTGCAGCGGTTCTTGCTTAGAAAAAACAGCTGTGCCGGAATATCCTTTTTTCACTGCATAATTCCAGTACACATGATAGCCTTCAGGCTGGAGATCAACCTGGCCGTCCTGTATCTTCGTTTCCTGAAGACATATAATATCTGCATCCTCTTCTTTCAAATAAGAGAGAAAATCCATTTTTCTCATCACAGCCCGCAGGCCGTTTACATTCCATGAAATCAACTTCATGTTTCATCCTCCCCCTATAAAAAAGAGCAAGAACCCGAAGGTTCTTGCTCTTTACGCATCAGCTTACTCACCGCTTACGTATGGAAGTAAAGCCATTTGACGTGCGCGTTTGATCGCTGCAGTCAATTTACGTTGGTATTTAGCGTTTGTTCCAGTTACACGACGTGGTAAAATTTTACCGCGCTCAGAAACAAACTTTTTAAGAAGATCTACATCTTTGTAGTCGATGTGCGTGATACCGTTAGAAGTGAAATAACACACTTTACGGCGTTTCGCACGACCGCCTCTGCGTCCTCCTGCCATTGTCATTTCCCTCCTTTCTTTTTCATTTTAGGCGATAATCACATTAGAATGGAAGATCATCATCCGAGATGTCAATCGGTTTGCCGTCGTTGGCAAATGGGTCATCATTAAAGCTGTTCCCCTGATTGCGTCTCTGGTTGTTTTGATTTCCCCCAAATGGATTATCATTTTGGCCTCCGCCAAAGTACTGGCCTCCGCCGCTGTTTCCTTCGTTGTATCCACCTGAACCAGAACCGCCGCCGTTTTTCGGCTCAAGAAATTGAACACTTTCAGCTTGGACCTCTGTCACGAAGACACGCTGTCCTTGCTGGTTTTCATAGTTTCTTGTTTGTAAACGGCCATCTACGCCTGCAAGGCTTCCTTTTTTCAAGAAGTTTGCAACGTTTTCGGCTTGTCTTCTCCAAGTGACACAATTAATGAAATCGGCCTCACGTTCTCCGGACTGGTTCGTAAATGTACGATTCACAGCAAGAGTAAACGTAGCAACAGCCGCACCGTTTGGCGTATAACGAAGCTCTGGGTCTTTTGTCAGTCTTCCGACTAATACAACTCGGTTAAGCATAAGAAAGACCACCTTTTACCATTATATATTTCAAAATTGCTTATTCTTCTTCTTTAACAACAATGTGGCGAATGATATCGTCACTGATCTTAGCTAGACGGTCAAATTCTTGAACTGCCGCAGCGTCAGATTGAACGTTTACGATTTGGTAGAAACCGTCGCGGAAATCGTTGATTTCGTAAGCAAGACGACGTTTACCCCAATCCTTTGTTCCAGTGATCTCCGCACCGTTAGAAGTCAGAACGTTGTTGAAACGCTCGATAACTGCTTTTTTAGACTCTTCGTCAATGTTTGGGCGGATAATGTACATAACTTCGTACTTTCTCATCTGTTTGCACCTCCTTTTGGACTAAGCGGCCCATAATGGGCAAGGAGCAATAATTCTATTACTCACAATTTTATATTATACCAAAGCTCTTGTCCCTTTACAACTGCATCCTATACATTAAATCGGAAATGAATAACATCTCCGTCTTGGACCACATATTCTTTCCCTTCAAGGCGGACTTTTCCTGCCTCTTTAGCTCCTGCCATACCGCCGCCCGCAAGAAGATCCTCATAAGCAACTGTCTCAGCACGAATGAAGCCCCGCTCAAAGTCACTATGAATAATTCCTGCACACTCAGGGGCTTTCATGCCTTTTTTGAATGTCCAAGCTCTGACTTCCTGTTCTCCGGCTGTGAAATATGTTGCGAGGCCTAGAAGAGAGTAAGACGCTTTGATCAGCTGATCAAGACCTGATTCTTGAATGCCCAGCTCTTCCAAGAACATTTGCTTTTCTTCGCCTTCAAGCTCAGCGATTTCAGATTCGATTTTTGCACATACAACGATAACTTCTGCATTTTCGCCGGCAGCGTACTCGCGAATCTTCGCTACATTTTCATTGCCAGATGGATCAGCAACTTCATCTTCACTTACGTTGGCCACGTACAAAATAGGCTTCGAAGTCAGTAAATGGAGCTGCTTCACAAGCTTTTGCTGCTCTTCAGTGAATTCTACAGATCGAGCAGGCTTTTCACTCTCAAACGCTTCTTTCAGTTTAGATAAAATCTCAAACTCAAATACAGCGTCTTTATCTTTTTGCTTCGCAAGCTTGCTGACGCGTGTAATCCGCTTTTCAACCGTTTCCATATCAGCGAGGATCAGCTCAAGGTTGATCGTTTCAATGTCATCAATCGGATCAACCTTTCCGGAAACGTGTGTAATGTTGTCATCGGAAAAAGCACGGACAACGTGGCAAATCGCGTCAACTTGGCGAATATGAGATAGGAACTTGTTGCCGAGTCCTTCTCCTTTAGATGCGCCCTTTACAATCCCTGCAATATCAGTGAATTCAAAAGCAGTCGGCACAGTCTTCTTCGGGTTGACCAGCTCAGTCAGCTTTTGCAGACGATCATCCGGCACCTCTACAATTCCCACGTTCGGATCAATTGTACAGAACGGGTAGTTGGCTGATTCGGCACCGGCCTGTGTAATTGCGTTAAATAGTGTTGATTTTCCGACGTTCGGCAAACCAACAATTCCAGCTGTTAAAGCCATTCTTTCATCTCCTCTATATAAAACCGTCATTGTATGAGCGTATTTTGAACCTAGAGCAATTATAAGGAGGTTCACTGGAAAAGACAAGCTGACAAAAAAGCATTTTCAGCCTGCCAATCCCTTTGATTATGCTTTTTTCAAGCCTACTAAACAGTCAAAAAGCGTACTTCCCATTCCATTATCAGAATTTGTATCATTTGTCAGTGCATTGACTGACCCTCCAAAAGCCGCCCACATGCCTTCATCTATATTAATCGTCTTCGCATGAGCCTGTTTCATCACTTTCACCTTGCCCTTCAAGCGTCCGCGGTCATTAAAGATGACAACCTCGTCTCCATCCTGAAGATCCTGCTCAGCCGCTATATCTGGAGAAATATCGACCTGAACGTGCTGAAGCTTTTCAATAAACGGCACATGCTGTGAATGATTGGAACGCTGCGGATGAATGGATAAGAGCGTATAAGGGTACTTTCCAGCTAACTCCTCATTATGGAAAACAGATTCTTCGGGCACATTTAATTGAAGCGAGCCGCTAAATCCTTTTTGCTCAGCAAGCGACGAAGTAAATTCAAATTTTCCACTCGGCGTCAAAAACTGATAATCATCCCACGGCACCTGTTTTACTGGAAGAGGGAGGTGGCCTTTTTCTTTTAAACGCTCAAGTGTCACATCCTCTGCTTCCAATGAAGAAAGCCCCATCTCTAAAAATTCTTGAGTGCTGTATTCAAACAGCTCGCCAAACCCAAGACGTTTTGCAAGCTCTGACCAGATCCAGCTGTCCGATTTCGCTTCACCCTGCGGCTCCACAAGCTTCTTCCCGTACTGAACATAATGATGATACATACTGGAATAGTAGATATCTTCTTCTTCAAAAACAGTGGCAGTCGGCAAAACATAATCACACAGCTCTGCGGTATCCGTCATAATGGAATCAATCGCGACCGTCATTGGAACCTTTTCAAATGCTTGTCTCACCTTATTTGTATTCGGCACCTGAGTCAGCGGATTTCCGCACGTCACAATAATCATCTCAATCGCAGGATCAGCAGCGGTCAACACTTCTTCAGCCTGCGTCATCATTGAAAAAGAACGTGATGTTGTTTTTAATTCCGGCAACGTCAGCTTTGTTTTTGCAAAGCTCTCGCCAATCTGGACATTTCCGAAATTCGCGCCGCCGCCCTTAATTCCGACATTTCCGCTTGCCGCAACAAGTGCATCAATCCAACGAATCGTTCCCCCGCCGTTTTTATATCGCTGCATGCCAAGCCCCATAAAAGTAGACACCGGACCATCAGCATACAAACCGGCCAGATACTCCAGCTCCTCCATAGAAGTTTCTGTTTTCACAATAAACTCTTCCAGAGAAACAGTTTTCAAAAACTCTTTCACATCATCAAAACCGACAGAATGCTCAGAAATAAACGTTTCATCCGTTCTTCCCGTCTCAATCAGAACCTTCAAAACGGCTGCCGCAAGCCAGCCGTCCATTCCAGGCTTTACAGAGATATAGCGGTCAGCAAGCTTAGCAGTCGGGTTGAAGATCGGATCAATCACCGTAATCGTGGCGCCCTTCTTTTTCACCTGCTGCAAGTGGTGGTATAAGTGCATATTTGTTCTGGATACATTTCTTCCCCACACAACAACATGCTTGCTGTTGTAAATATCAAGCGGGCCGTGACCGTACGAACGGCCAAAATCCCAGCTTTGCGCCTCGATGCCGGAGCCCCAGCATATGCTTCCGACGATTTCGGTCACGCCGCCATATCCATTAAAAAAACGCTGATCAAGCGCTTTTAACAGACCGTTATTCGCATAATCATGGCTGTGCAAAACAGCAGTCGTCTCCGACGTTTCCTTGATTTCCCGAAGTTTATCGGCAATTTCATCAAGTGCCTGCTCCCAAGAAATCCGCACAAACTCGCCATTTTGTTTTTTCATTGGATAGCGAAGCCGATCAGGCGAATTTGTTTTTGTCTCAAGCATTCTGCCGCGGCCGCAGATTTTACCTTCCGTAATCGGATGGTTTGGATCTCCGTCCACTTTTGTTACCTTTCCATCATCAACAGTCACCAAAAAGCCGCAGCTGTCCCAACAATTCAGCGGACATGCCGACTGATGCACTTTGCTCATCGCCGTCTTCTCCTTACCTTCTATATGAAAAAGCATGAGTGTCGGCCTATTTATGAAGTAGGCTCCTCATGCTTGACTAGTACTTTTTTTAGTTTTCTTTCAAATTCTCTTCTCGGAATCATAACACTGTGAGAGCATCCCTCACACTTAATTCGAATATCCATTCCCATGCGTATAATTTTCCAGCTGTTCGCTCCGCATGGATGCGGTTTTTTCATTTCTACGATATCATTCAGGCCAAAGTCTTTATCCGCCAAGACCCTTCACCTCTTTTCCTAAACTGCTGTATCTATTGTACAAAAAAACTGATCATAAGAGCAATCAAGATACCCGAAAAGAAATCCATCCTCTTATTTCCATTTACTCAAAATAGGATATAAGAGCAGACAAACTAACAAATACAAATTGAGCATCCCATATATCGGATACAAGAACGCGATCAAATCAGAAAATCCAAAAGAAGTAAAAGGTACCATTAACACTAACAAAATCAACACAATCATCCATCTCGGCATATGAATAAACGCCATCAGCCGGCTGGACAGCCCCAGCAAACCAGCTACCGTCGTCGTGTAAATCGCCAGGCACAGCACCGCCGTCATACATAAAAAAAGGAAATAAGGCGCACCCTCCAGAACGGCAAACAGCGGTATTTCAAACTGAGAAAGGGAGCCCGCCAGCTCCACCAACGTTTCATTATAAACAAATGAGATCACGCCAAAAATAAGACCGCTTGCCACACTTGCGATTTTTGCTTCTCCGAGCCCTTTCATCTCTTTCCCAACAGAGGATAAAATCGCAACAACTGAAAGGATGTTTAAAGAGGTAAACGTAATGCTCGCAGGCCAGTTATACTGCTGGGACAAATCAATCGTCCACGTATGGTGATGTGTGCTCTGAAAGGAGATCAGCGCATATAAAAGCCCCGCTACTAACACAGGAATCAAAATACTATTTATAGATAATATTCCTTTCACATCCCACAAAAACAAACACACTGTCACGATGCAAATCAGCGTGATTCCCCACCAGAAAGGAAGCTTGTACATTTGCAGGGTCACACCGCCTCCGGCAATCATCACCATAGTCGTCGAAAACAAATAAAAAATGATGAGGACATCATAAATTTTCGCCAGCCATGGCCCCATTAAATGCTCCAGAACCGGCAGAAAATGAGTGGATTGAACCTTAAAACTGATTTTCATCACAATATAAGACGAGAAAATGAACATAATTGTAAACAGCACAATAGCAAGTCCGCTTTCCGCCCCAAAAAACTGCCATATCTCCTGACCGCTCGCATATCCGGCCCCGATCAGGCTCCCTAATATGAGCAGCATCCACTTCATTCCGGCTCTCCACAACACTATCACCTCATAGACAAAGTTCAGCTTGTTCCCGTTATTGTTACTATATAAATAAAGGAAAGCAAACATGCCATATTTTCATAGACATTTGAACACAAGGTGAAATTATCATACGAAATACACATAAAAAAAAGACTGCTAATGGAGGCAGTCTAAAAATATATCATTTTGCAGTGGAATGAAGGAATGAACCTCATTAACCATTCCTATCTATAAAGTGTTTCATAAGCAGACAATTGCTTGATCATGATCGAGGCAATGAGGGACAATACTTGTAATCGCCCACTAACCATTCATATCATGCCCTCTACTTTTTTAAAATCTCCGGTGCCATACACAAAGCATAAAAAACCATACTGCTGGATATACTGTAAACAACCTTACATAACTACACACACCATAGCAATTCTGTTACCTACTATAACAAGGAAGTGAAACCCATGAATCGAAAAGGCGGGCTTTTTTCCTCTCAGGAACGAGTAAAGCAATATGTTTCACATACAGATGCTGCAGCGGCAAAACAAATCCAAACCATCCTTTCTTCATCCTTACGTAAAGCTGCCGGCAAACCAATTGTCGTGGTTTGTATCGGAACAGACCGTTCAACCGGTGACTCATTAGGCCCGCTCGTAGGAATGAAACTCAAACAGATGCAGCTCACCAGATTCCATGTCTACGGAACCTTATCTGACCCCGTCCATGCTGTGAACATGAAGGATAAAATCAATGACATTCATAAATTACATAAAAACCCATTTATTATAGCAGTCGATGCATGCTTAGGCCGCGTTAAGAGTGTGGGTTCATTTCAAATCGGGGACGGGCCATTAAAGCCCGGCGCCGGTGTACAAAAAGACCTTCCTGAAGTGGGAGATCTTCATATTAACGGAATCGTGAATGTGAGCGGTTTTATGGAATATTTTGTATTGCAAAATACTAGACTCAACTTGGTCATGAATATGGCCAATGTTCTCGCGGAAGGATTGAGTTTAACAGATCGGACAGAGTGGAGGCAAGAACGCCTTAACCCGTTGCAAAGACTCACTGGGCGCATATAAAACAAAAACCATCTTTGCTTGAAAGATGGTTTCTTCATTTACGATTCTCGTTCAGACAAAAGCTCTAAAATCCGGTCAAGGTCTTCATTAGAGAAAAATTCAATTTCGATTTTGCCTTTTTTCTTCTGTCTTTTAATATTAACTGTTGTTCCAAAATAATTTTGGAGATAGGATTCCCGTTCTTTTAGAACCGCATCTTTCACAAGTTCTTTTTTCTTTGTTTCACGTGGAACATTCTGATTCAATTGCTGAATCAGCTGCTCAAGCTGGCGAACATTAAGCTGCTCCGCAATCACTTTTTGTACCAGCGGTTCAAGCTTATTTTTGTTTTTCAAGCCAAGGAGCGTGCGTCCATGTCCCATAGAAAGCGTACCTTCGGCAATAAGCTGCTGAATATTTTCTGGCAGTGTCAGCAGTCTTAAATGATTCGCAATATGCGGTCTGCTTTTCCCAAGACGTTTGGCGAGCTGCTCTTGTGTGAGATCTAAGTGTTTCAACAAGGAGTCATATGCCTGAGCCTCTTCAAGCGGAGATAAATCTTCACGCTGAAGGTTTTCTAATAGAGCAATTTCCCTCATTAACGCCTCTGATAATTCACGGACAATAGCCGGAACTGTATCTAAACCTGCCAGCTTTGCCGCTCGAAAACGCCGTTCACCCGCAACAATATCATAGCCTTTTAAAGATTTTCTGACGATAAGCGGCTGAAGAATGCCATGCTGCAGCACAGATTCTTTTAGTTCAGCTAATGCCTCGTCATCAAAGTGTTTTCTTGGCTGATAAGGATTAGGGCGTAAATCGGCAATTTTAATTTCTTCAACTGTCTCTTCAGACAAATCTACCTGATTAAATAACGCATTAATCCCTTTTCCAAGGCCTTTAGCCATTCGCAGCCACTTCCTTTGCTAAATCTAAATATACTTCCGCACCTCTTGACCGCGGATCGTATAAAATGATGGGTTTTCCGTGACTCGGTGCCTCACTCAGACGGACATTACGCGGAATAACTGTCTTATATACTTTATCCCTAAAATACTTTTTAACCTCTTCAATCACTTGAATGCCAAGGTTTGTCCGGGCATCAAGCATTGTCAGCAATACACCTTCAATCATTAAATCAGTATTCAAATGCTTTTGCACAAGACGTACTGTATTTAATAACTGGCTGAGACCCTCCAAGGCATAATATTCGCACTGTACAGGAATCACAACGGAATCCGAGGCTGTAAGGGCGTTAATCGTCAGCAAGCCCAATGACGGCGGACAATCAATGATAATATAATCATAATTTTGCTTTACTGCTTCAAGCGCTCTCTTCAATCTCACTTCTCTTGATATTGTAGGAACCAGCTCGATCTCAGCCCCTGCAAGCTGAATCGTCGCAGGAATCACATCCAAGTTCTCTACTGTCGTTGCTTTAATAATATCTATTACATCTGCATCATCTACTAAAATATCGTACACACACTGCTCTACATCGGCTTTTTCAATCCCTAATCCGCTTGTCGCATTTCCCTGCGGATCAATATCTACCAGCAGAACCCTTTTCCCTATGTAAGCCAAACATGCCCCAAGGTTGACAGACGTCGTTGTTTTGCCGACCCCGCCTTTTTGGTTCGTAATTGCTATGATTTTTCCCACGATGTCACCTACTTTCACATGAACATGTACTATCTTGCTTCTATTCTATCAAAAAAAGATTAAAGCGTTTCATTTTTTTCATCATTTTGTTCCGAATCAGAAGGGAAATAATTGAAAATTCAAGCACGCTTTATGCTTTCTCTTATAAATTCTGCAATTTCTATGTTTTTTTGACTTAAAAAAGGAATTTCTTAAAGAAAAAAAGAAGAAGTCACAGTACAGAACGTGGAAACAGGATGGTGAGAAAATGGTTTATCAAACGAAGAGAGATGTACCCGTTACGCTGATGATTGTGTTTCTCATATTACTGATACAAGCAGATGCCATTGTTCCTTTTGTGCTGGGAAATATGAGAGTTTCCGGCTGGATCATTTTTATTCTGCTGACTCTTTTAAATGGACTCATCATTTGGAGCTTTATTGACCTAAAATATGTATTGAAGGAACACCATCTGATCATTAAAGCCGGATTGATCAAACATCAAATTCCTTATGAAAAAATCGATAAAGTCGTTCAAAAAAAGAAACTATGGTCCGGTTTTCGTCTGATCGGCTCTCGCCATGCCATCACAATATATTATCAGGAGGGATGGGGACATGCAGTAATTTCACCGCAAAAATCTGAAGAGTTTATCCACAAACTCAAAGAAAAGAATTCTAATATAATAATTTTCACTAAAAGTAAGTGATTACCTTTTATTGAAAATATAAAAAGCTCTCCTGCTTTTCAGGAGAGCTTCTATTTTGGTATGCGAATCGTTAATTGAATATATTCTTCAAATTCTTCTTCTTCTGTATTCAATTTTACACCGCTGTCTTCCACCATTGATAGTGACTGGCGAATCGTGTTCATCGCAATTCTTGTATCTCTGCTGAATGCTTTGCGTCTCGGCTTTGGCTTTCTCTTGCCTTGCTCCAGCATTTTCACCACGCGGTCTTCCGTCTGCTTTACATTTAAACTTTTCTCAATAATCTCTGTGAGCAGTGTGACTTGGAGCTCAGGCTGTTTCAGCGGAATCAGTGCTCTGGCATGGCGCTCGGTGATTTTCTTCTCCATAATTGCCTCTTGGACCGGCTGAGGCAGCTTTAATAACCGAAGCTTATTCGCGATTGTAGACTGCCCTTTTCCTAAGCGCTGTGCGAGTGCCTCCTGTGTTAAATCATGCAGCTCAAGCAGCCTAGCATAAGCATGCGCTTCCTCAATAGAAGACAGTTCTTCCCGCTGCAAGTTTTCGATTAACGCCACAGAAGCGGTTTCCGTGTCGGAAAAATCCTTAATAATTGCCGGAATCTTTTCCCACTCAAGCGATTGCACCGCTCTCCAGCGTCTTTCACCTGCAATGAGTTCGTATTGGCCTTCTTCTTCTGTATGCCTAACAACAATCGGCTGAATAATGCCGTGTGTATGAATGGTCATTGCTAACTCTTTGATTTTTTCATCTGAGAAAATGGTGCGTGGCTGAAAACGGTTGGGAACGATAGCATTTACCGGTATTTCCAGAATCTCTTCTTTGTTTGTATCATGTTCAGCAATCTCCGGCTCCTGTTCCTTCTCACCAAGCCCGAAGAAACGAGAGAATGAATGCTTCATGTACCTACACCACCTTTAAAAACTGCCATTTTTATAATTCTATTTTCTCATGGTTTTTCCTGCTGTACATCCATCAATTTTGATGAAAATATGATGGTATTGTCATATCAGGCTGTCTAAATTACCCTTCAATTGGCGATTTATTAGGAGTTCCCGGTTTTCTTGGATACTTCTTAGGTGTATTTTTTATTTTGCGTATCACCATAATATTACGATCGCTTTCTTCAATAGGCAGCTTAAAAGAATGGATATTCTCAAGTTCTCCTCCAAGCGTCGTGATTGCTTTTTTGCCTGCATTCAGTTCTTCTTCCGCTGATGCGGCTTTTAAAGCAACAAATAAACCGTTTTTCTTCACCAGAGGCAAGCAAAGCTCACTCAAAACAGATAATCTCGCAACTGCTCGCGCTGTCACAATATCATAGCTTTCACGCACGTCTTTCCGTTGCCCGAACGTTTCAGCTCTGTCATGGCAGTATGTTGTATTCTCCAATTGCAAAGCCTCAGATAGCTTTTCTAAAAACGTGATCCGTTTATTCAGTGAATCTACGATTGTGACATTGAGGTGCGGAAAGCATATTTTTATCGGCAGACTTGGAAAACCCGCTCCCGCTCCGACATCACAAATCGTGTTCACCTGATTGAAGTCGACATAAAAAGCAGCTGTAATGGAATCATAAAAATGCTTTAAATACACTTCTTTTTTCTCTGTTATTGAAGTCAGATTGATTTTTTCGTTCCATTCAACCAGCATGTCGTAATACAGCTCAAATTGCTCTAGCTGACGGGGAGAAAGGGAGATCCCTTTTTCCGCCAAACCAGAAGTAAATTCTTCAATATTCATGCCGTCATCCTTTCTATTCGGCTATCTTCGCAATGCGTCCCTGCTCTAAATACACCAATAGAATTGAAATGTCCGCCGGGTTTACACCGGAAATGCGGGAAGCTTGGGCAACAGACAAAGGCCGTACATTTTTCAGTTTTTGACGCGCCTCGGTCGCAATCCCCTTAATTGCGTCATAATCAATTCGGTCTGGAATTTTTTTATTTTCCATCTTCTTCAGTTTTTCCACTTGCTGAAGAGATTTTTCAATATATCCTTCATATTTCACTTGGATTTCTACTTGTTCTGCCACGTCTTGAGGAACCGGCACTTCTGGCGGCGCCAGTTTTGTGACTGTTTCATAGTTCATTTCAGGACGTTTCATCAAGTCTGTGCCGCGAACTCCATCTTTCAATTCGCTTCCGCCAAGAGATCGGATATATTCTTGATTTTCCGGAGACGGCTTGATAATTACAGAATGAAGACGTTTTTTCTCCGCCTCGATCGCCGCTTTTTTCTTCTCAAAAGCCGCATAGCGCTCATCAGAAATCAATCCAATGCGATGTCCGATTTCTGTCAGACGCAAATCAGCATTGTCATGGCGAAGCAGCAATCTGTATTCCGCACGTGATGTCAAAAGACGATATGGCTCATTGGTACCTTTTGTCACAAGGTCATCAATCAGAACACCAATATAGGCGTCAGAACGGCTTAGAATTACTTCTTCTTTTCCAAGCGCTTTTCGTCCTGCATTGATTCCCGCCATAATCCCTTGTCCCGCAGCTTCTTCATAACCGGATGTTCCGTTAATTTGGCCTGCAGTATAAAGGTTTGTGATTTTTTTGGTTTCAAGTGTCGGCCATAGCTGTGTCGGTACGATTGCATCATACTCGATCGCATAGCCGGCTCTCATCATTTGCACGTTTTCAAGTCCAGGAATCGTTGCAAGCATTCTTTGCTGTACGTCTTCTGGAAGACTTGTAGATAAACCTTGGACATAGACTTCCTGTGTATTTCTGCCTTCCGGCTCAAGGAAGATTTGGTGACGCGGTTTATCATTAAAACGGACAACTTTGTCTTCAATGGATGGGCAGTATCTTGGGCCCGTACCTTTGATCATACCTGAATACATCGGTGAACGGTGCAGGTTGCTGTCAATAATCTCATGTGTCTCAGGGCTTGTATATGTCAGCCAGCAAGGGAGCTGATCTGTGATATATTCCACTGTTTCATATGAGAAAGCGCGAGGCACATCGTCACCAGGCTGAATTTCCGTTTTGCTGTAATCAATCGTGTCGCTTTTAACGCGAGGCGGCGTACCTGTTTTAAAACGAACAAGGTCAAAACCGAGTTCCTCCAAATGCTCAGAAAGCTTAATAGAAGGCTGCTGGTTATTCGGGCCGCTTGAGTAAGACAGATCGCCAAGAATGATACGTCCTCTTAAATATGTCCCTGTCGTCATGACAACTGCTTTCGCACGATAATGTGCGCCTGTTTGTGTAATAACGCCTCGGCATTCGCCGTCTTCAACGATCAGCCGCTCCACAATTCCTTGCAGCAATGTTAAGTTTGGTTCTTTTTCAAGCGTATTTTTCATTTCGTGCTGATATTGGAATTTGTCTGCTTGCGCACGCAATGCACGAACCGCAGGACCTTTTCCTGTATTCAGCATTCTCATTTGAATATGTGTTTTATCGATGTTTCTTCCCATTTCTCCGCCGAGCGCGTCAATTTCGCGGACGACAATCCCTTTTGCGGGGCCGCCGACAGACGGATTACATGGCATAAATGCAACCATATCTAGGTTGATGGTCAAGACAAGCGTTTTGGCGCCTTGGCGTGCAGATGCGAGGGCAGCCTCAACACCGGCATGCCCGGCGCCAATCACAATCACATCGTATTGGCCTGCTTCATACCCCATGATTCTAGTTCCTCCTTTAATTATTTTCCTAAACAGAATTGAGAAAAGAGCTGATCAATTAAGCTTTCGTGGACAGAATCTCCAATGATTTCCCCTAAAAGCTCCCAGCATCTTGTAAGGTCAATTTGCACCATGTCGATCGGGACATCCTGTTCGATGCCGCTAAGCGCATCTTCAATGGCGCGTTTTGCTTGCTGTAAAATAGAGATGTGACGTGTGTTGCTGACATAAGTCAGATCACCGCTTTCAATGGCACCCGTGTAGAACAGTGATTGAATCGCTTCTTCCAGATCATTGATGCCTTCCTCTTTTAAAAGAGATGTCGTAACAACTGGACGTCCATTGGCAAGCTCACGGACACGTTCAGTGTCAATCTTCGCCTCAAGGTCAGTCTTATTCAAAATCACGATAACATCCATGCCCTCAACGGCTTCAAAAAGCTTCACGTCTTCTTCAGAAAGCTCTTCACTATAATTAAGCACAAGTAAAATCAGGTCCGCTTCCTTTAGGACCTGGCGAGAACGTTCAACACCGATTCGCTCAACAATATCCTCTGTTTCACGAATACCTGCTGTATCAACCAGACGAAGCGGGACGCCCCTTACATTCACGTATTCCTCAATCACATCCCGCGTCGTTCCGGGAATATCGGTTACAATGGCTTTTGCCTCATGAACGAGGCTGTTCAGAAGAGATGATTTTCCTACGTTTGGCCGGCCAATAATGACGGTAGAAAGACCTTCACGCAAGATTTTTCCTTGCTCAGAAGTCCTCAGCAACGCCTCAATTTCCTTTTTCACGGCGGTTGCCTTTTCGACTAAAATCTGATGCGTCATTTCCTCTACATCATCATACTCCGGATAATCGATATTCACCTCAACATGGGCCAGTGTTTCTAAAATCTCACTGCGCAAACGGCGCACCAAAGCAGAAAGACGCCCTTCCATTTGATTCATAGCAACGTTCATTGCCCGGTCCGTTTTCGCTCTGATTAAGTCCATAACCGCTTCCGCCTGTGAAAGATCGATACGCCCGTTTAAAAACGCACGTTTCGTAAATTCGCCAGGCTCTGCCAGTCTCGCTCCCTCTCTCAATGCGAGCTGAAGCACTTGGTTCACAGTCACAATTCCCCCGTGACAGTTTATCTCGATAACATCTTCCCGTGTAAAAGTTCTCGGCGCTTTTAACACTGATACCATTACTTCCTCAACGACACGATCCGAAGGTCTGTCTACGATATGACCATAATGAATCGTATGTGATTCGACCGAGCTGAGTGTTTTCCCCTTCGGTCCCTTATAAATTCTATCTGCGATTTGAATGGCTTCTGGTCCGCTCAACCGTACAATCGCAATCGCGCCTTCTCCCATCGGTGTAGAAATTGCCGCAATTGTATCCATGTTGTTCACCTCTCTTTACTTATACTTCATCTATATAAAAAAATTTTTATTATGCCAAAACTAAAAGATAACATAGTTTGGTTCGAAGTGGAAGATTTGTTATCCACAGAAATAGAAATTCGTCCCTTATTACTTTAACTTATCCACATGTGAATAACAATTAATTTTATTTCCTGAACTTCCTTTTTATCAACAGGATACACCTAAAAAGAAAAAACTTAAACGGCAAAACCTTGATATTACTAGGAAAAGTAGATTTTTCGGATACAAAAAAACCGAAATCCAATTTTTATCGGACTTCGGTTTTATGCTATCTTTTATGGGAAATAACGAGATGACGATTTTCGCCTTCACCCATTGAATATGTTTTGATCTGGTGGTTTGCATATCCAGAAAGAGTATCGTGAATAATTTTTCTTTCGCTGGACGGCATGGGCTCAAGCTGGATGGATTTTTTCGTTTTCAAAACCTGGTCAGCAAGCTTGATGGCCAGCTGGCTCAGTGTTTCTTTTCTTTTCAAACGATAGTTTTCTGCATCCACCGTCACATTTTTATATTGGCCTGGATAACGGTTAAGGGCAAGCTGTGTCAAAGTTTCAAGGGCGTTTAAGGTTTGTCCTCTTTTCCCAATCAACAATGCTGCCTTTTCACCTGTTATATGATATCTCACTGTCTTTTTGCTTTCTTGAACAGTCACATCAGACTTCCCGGCAATGGCTTCGGCAATCGTTTGAAGATATAACTTCGCTTGCTGAATCGGATCAATCTTTTCAACCAGCTTTACGATCGCAGGCTTTTTACCGAAAATACCGAGAAACCCTTTGTTTCCCTCTTCAATAACAGTAATTTCTACCTTATCCTTCGTTAATCCCAACTCTTGCAATCCGGACTGTACTGCTTCATCGACATTTCGCCCTGCAGCAGTCACATTCCTCACTTTTTCTTTCCTCCGGCTTTTTGCGGCTCAGGATTTTTTTTAATATCAGGTCCTTTAATGAGGAAAGTTTGCGCAATCATAAACAAGTTACCGACTACCCAATAAAGAGAAAGAGCCGCCGGGAAGTTGATCGCAAATACGATAATCATAATTGGCATAATCCAAAGCATCATCGCCATTTGCGGATTTTGCTGCGCATTGCCAGCCATCATCAGTTTTTGCTGAACAAATGTAGCGACACCGGCAACGATAGGAAGAATATAGTAAGGATCTTTTTCTCCTAAGTCAAACCATAAGAAGCTGTGCTCTGAAATCGCCTGTGTTCTCATGATCGCATGATAGAATCCAATTAAAATCGGCATCTGGATCAAAATCGGGAAACATCCCGCCAATGGATTGACACCATGTTTTTGGAATAAAGCCATTGTTTCCTGCTGAAGCTTTTGCTGCGTTTTTTGATCCTTTGAGCTGTATTTTTCTTTAAGCTTTTGCATTTCCGGCTGTAAAGCCTGCATCGCTTTCGAACTTCTCAGCTGCTTAATCATCAGCGGTAAAATTAATAAACGAATTAAAATGGTAACTAGAATAATTGAAAGCCCGTAGTTATCTCCCGTCAATTTCGCTACATACGTAATAAGCTCAGACAATGGATATACTACGTACTTGTCCCAGAAATGCGGACTATCTGCAGTGATCGGCTCTTTCACACTCGAGCATCCAGCCAAAAGCATGAATACGCCAACCATACTTAATAGCAACCCTATTCTCCTTTTCAACAACATTTCCTCCTATAATTAATCTTTACACTCTTTTATTGCAAAGCATACTTGTATGTATTTTAGCATCTTTCAGTTTTAAATGGTGTCTTTTTCTGATCAACCAGAAAGGAAGCGCTTTTAAAAGTTGTAAGAAAGCAGTGGTGATGCCTACTTTGACGAAGATTTCTTATATAATGAAGACTTTCTGAATAGATGCTGCAGACTTTTTTTCGTTTCCTCATATGTCAGCTGGCTCGCCGGTTTTCTGGCAATAATGATGTAATCCTTTTCCTTCAGTCTCTCTTTCTCTTCAAGAAAGGCCTGCCGAATCAAACGTTTGATCCGATTTCGCATCACGGCATTGCCAATTTTTTTGCTGACGGAAAGCCCGACACGCAGTTCATCATTTTCAGGCTGATCAAGCGTATATAAGACAAACTGGCGGTTTGCAACTGATGTCCCATGTTTAAACACTTTTTGAAAATCTTCATTTTTCTTTAAACGATTTCGCTTCTTCAAATGACTCACTCCGATACTGGCTGGCAGAAACTTTTAAAATTTATTATGAACATGAGATGCATCTGAACCAGGAAGCATGCCCCGGTTCATTACGCATCACATCTATCTTTTCCCATAACGTGAAAAAAGACCACTGACATTATTCAGTGGCCTAAGCTGATAATACTTTTCTGCCTTTGCGGCGACGGCGTGCTAAAACTAGACGACCGTTTTTTGAACTCATACGGCTTCTGAAGCCATGAACTTTGCTGCGTTTACGGTTATTCGGTTGGAATGTTCTTTTCATTTATGACACCTCCCTCGAGGAATAGCTGTTAAAGACAGTCTTACTTATTATATTTGCGTTACCTATTCATTGTCAACTTCACTAGTGCTTTTATTTCTTGCAACCATAATAGGATACCATACCTTTTCAACTTTCGAAACCTTATTTTTTAGATTCCTTAATTTTACGGAAAAAAGACAAATTCAAACAATTTGCCCCTAAAATCACGCATGTGGATATCTTTTTCGGCTTTTTTTAGTATCCACAGAGGTTATCGACAACATTTTCACATTACCAACCCCTGTGGACAAGGTTTTTTCAACAGGTTGTCCGCTTTGTGGATAAGATTGTGACAACCATTGCAAGCTCTCGTTTATTTTGGTATTATATTTGTGTTTTAACTCTTGATTACTAATCCTACCTTTCCTCTTTATCCACAAAGTGTGGATAAGTTGTGGATTGATTTCACACAGCTTGTGTAGAAGGTTGTCCACAAGTTGTGAAATTTGTCGAAAAGCTATTTATCTACTATATTATATGTTTTCAACATTTAATGTGTACGAATGGTAAGCGCCATTTGCTCTTTTTTTGTGTTCTATAACAGAGAAAGACGCCATTTTCTAAGAAAAGGAGGGACGTGCCGGAAG